>NZ_JBHTHB010000002.1:423534-799583 GCF_042675505.1 Paenibacillus sp. GCM10027627 | reverse complement strand
GTCTTTTCTGACGCATTATTCCCTGATAGCTCAGTTGGTAGAGCACTCGACTGTTAATCGAGTTGTCACAGGTTCGAGTCCTGTTCGGGGAGCCATTATAGAGAGGTGTCCGAGTGGTCGAAGGAGCACGATTGGAAATCGTGTAGGCTCTAACCGGGTCTCGAGGGTTCGAATCCCTTCCTCTCTGCCATAATGCGGCCCGTTGGTCAAGGGGTTAAGACACCTCCCTTTCACGGAGGTAACAGGGGTTCGAATCCCCTACGGGTCACCAACTTCTTTAAAAAGTTTTTAAAAAGACTTGCAATCATACATAACAATATGATATGATATAAAAGTCGCTCATGGAGGATTAGCTCAGCTGGGAGAGCATCTGCCTTACAAGCAGAGGGTCGGCGGTTCGATCCCGTCATCCTCCACCATAATTTTTTACGACGCGGGGTGGAGCAGCCCGGTAGCTCGTCGGGCTCATAACCCGAAGGCCGCAGGTTCAAATCCTGCCCCCGCAACCAATTACCTTCGGAGATATCCGAGAATATGATGTGGAGCTGTGGTGTAGAGGCCTAACATGCCTGCCTGTCACGCAGGAGACCGCGGGTTCGAATCCCGTCAGCTCCGCCATTATAACATCATCTGGCTCGGTAGCTCAGTCGGTAGAGCAGAGGACTGAAAATCCTCGTGTCGGCGGTTCGATTCCGTCCCGAGCCACCATTTAAGTAAGTAGTAATTGAATATGCCGCTGTAGCTCAACTGGTAGAGCAACTGACTTGTAATCAGTAGGTTGGGGGTTCAAGTCCTCTCGGCGGCACCACATGGAGGATTAGCGAAGTGGCCAAACGCGGGAGACTGTAAATCTCTTCCTTCGGGTTCGGTGGTTCGAATCCATCATCCTCCACCAGTTTACCTAGGGGCATAGTTTAAAGGTAGAACAAAGGTCTCCAAAACCTTTGGTGTGGGTTCAATTCCTGCTGCCCCTGCCAACTGAATAAGATGTAGTAATATGGCGGTCGTGGCGAAGGGGTTAACGCACCGGTCTGTGGCTCCGGCATTCGTGGGTTCAAGTCCCATCGATCGCCCCATAACTCATCTAAAAAAACAAAACAAATGTTGGGGATTAGCCAAGCGGTAAGGCAACGGACTTTGACTCCGTCACTCCAAGGTTCGAATCCTTGATCCCCAGCCATTATGTGCGGAAGTGGCTCAGCGGTAGAGCATCGCCTTGCCAAGGCGAGGGTCGCGGGTTCGATTCCCGTCTTCCGCTCCATTTAAACATTGGCGCCATAGCCAAGTGGTAAGGCAGAGCTCTGCAAAAGCTTTACCCCCAGTTCGAGTCTGGGTGGCGCCTCCACAAAAAAACATAGTGTGCGGCCTTAGCTCAGCTGGATAGAGCGTTTGACTACGAATCAAAAGGTCAGGAGTTCGAATCTCTTAGGCCGCGCCATTTTCTTCAAATTTTTAAAACTTGCCGGTGTGGCGGAATGGCAGACGCGCGCGACTCAAAATCGTGAGGGAAACCGTGGAGGTTCGAGTCCTCTCACCGGCACCACAAATCGTTGATATGACGCTGACTGTACGCTAGTACAGACGGCGTTTTTGCTTTTTATAGCCCGCTATTATCGTGTGAATGTATAGCGCGTCTACACGCAATTTACACCGTTACCTCGTACGATTATAATCGTAGAGAGGGGCGTTTCTATGGCACGCCGTAACAACCGTTTAACTCCCGCTGAACTATCCCCAGGACACAAACCGCTTTATGTAGTTGATGATTTTGAGTCAGCTATGCACCTGTTTCTCCGCGACTGTAAGATTCGAAACATTAGCGCTCACACTATTACGTTCTACCGCACGGAATTGATTAAGTTTATGCGGTTATTAGAATCGCAGGACATACCAACGGCTCCGGAAAAAATTACATCGGAGATCATTAAGGAGAACATAATCCTTCGTATGATGGAGCTCGGCCGCAAAGAAACGACGATAAATTGTACACTTAGAGCCGTCCGTACGTTGTTCAATTTCCTCGTTAAAGAGTCGTACATCTTACGCTCACCAATGCGTGATATGACGCTTGTCAAACAGAAGCGAACGATTATTCAAACGTTTAGCCGCGATCAGATGCGCGCGCTATTACGGCAGCCTGATCCGTATACATTTGTTGGCGTTCGCGATGCTACGTTTTTAATGTTACTCATAGAAACCGGCGTTCGAGTCCGGGAGCTTGTTGACATTAAACTATCTGATATAATGTGGCAGGACGGCGTTATTAAAATTGACGGTAAAGGGTATAAGCAACGTCATGTTCCGATCCAGATCACAATGAAGAAGCAATTACAGAAATACGTGAAATTGCGCGGCGAACTCGACCACGAAGCGCTTTTCGTCAACGTCGATAACAAACCATTAAAAATTCGAACTGTCCAAGAACAGATGCAAGCGTACGGGAGGGCAGCGGGGATTACCGGTGTACGTTGTAGTCCTCACACGGCGCGTCATACGTTTGCAAAGATGAGCGTGCAGAATGGAGCTGACGTATTCGCGCTTCAGTCCGTCTTAGGCCATGCAAGCCTCGAGATGGTCCGGACATACGTAAACCTATTTAGTCACGAAGTAACCGCACAGCATCGCAAATTCTCGCCGCTGGAAGGGTTACAATAGCATAAAATAGTCATAACAGATTTTTTTTGATGAAGGTTCATAAAAAAATATGACGACAACCAGCGGGTATTACCGTCGGTTGTCGTCATATTTTTAATCTACCTACGAGGTCTTTTAGGATCTAGATTTGGATTATTTTGGGGCTTTGTGGTTGAATTATCAGTAAACTGGTCCCTCTTAACAGGCTTAGTGCCTCGTCCATATTCAGGTTCGTTACCATTATTCCTTTGTCCACCAAACGTTCCTTGATCATTCCTACGTTCCATACTTAATTATCCCCTCTACGACATAGTGAGTTACAAACATTGCAAATGCATAAGCTACAAACCGCAGTCCATTGTTATAACGGTTCAACTTATTTGCAATTTTTTCCTCATTTTGAACAATTGCTTTTTTATAGGTTACTGCAATATCAAATTTGACTCGGGCTTGACTCTCATACTTTGCGAATTCGCTGTCAACGATAGAGTCTATGTCGATTTGCTGAAAATCGTCTATCTGCATAGCTTTAAAAAATTGATAAAATGAAGAAACTAATAAAGCGAGTATAATTAATTTAAAAAGACTGCTATAGAGAGTTAAACCAAAGCCTAAAGAGGTTTGGTTAATTGAATTGAGGTTAACAAAAGTAAGGAAAGCCCCGAATATGACCCCTGTAAAGGCGATAGCGATTCCTATTTTAGTCTCAGCTTGCTTAAAGCGGTCGATCTCTTCATAGTAAATCGATTTTGCAGTGTCTAGTATAGCTGAACAAGCTTCGGAGTTTAATTGATTATTCATACTAGAGATCGTAATCACTCCTGATTTTTCATATTCTACTTTATATTATACCAGCTAAAATTTAGATTTAAAGGCAGATTTACCAATAATGATGATCGAATGTCTACATTAAGTCATTTGCTGTGTTTCTATAGTTAGCGTTATCAATGACGTACGCATTTGGATCTATTTTGAACGTCTGCTATTACTTCGCGCAGCTCACGGACGGTCATCTCGTTTACCATTTTATTACACCAGTTGACTGAATCTTGTGCGGTTTTTATCGCGCACTTCGGGTAGTAGCGTTGCGATTTCGTATAGTGCACAGAGCCCTAATGCTTGGTACGTACCACGGTCTACGTTACCTACGCAATAATCTCGAATAAATCAGGATATGTATGGTTAACTCGCTCAATAACATTACACGCATCTGGTAGCGTAATAGACGCGTTAAAAAGCCCCGTACAGTGCGAGTGATAAATGTCGGTTTAGTACGGGGTTAATATACGTATTAATAATTTAATTATCCCCTACAGATTCTCTTTTAACTCTATCCCATTCACTCTTGAGATAAATTTGTGTTTTAAGTACTAGCTCTGCTACATCTTCCTTAATACCTTCCCTATGCTTTTTAAATTTATGCTTGAATTCGGCATTGTACTTAGTAACTTCATTATTATAAACATCATTATAAAGCAAACGAATCACTTCTTCTAAAGAAGTGTCTTTAGGTATTGATTTTAAAAAGTTTTCATCTACTTTATTTTCTATCATTTTTTTCATGTCTTCAAAGTTTTGATCAATGAACTTTTTTTCCCGCTCCTCAGGTTTTAATTCTAATAGAGTAACAAAATCGTAGATACTAAAAATGTTACTACGAATTCTCTCGACAAGTTGAATAATTGCTTTGTCACGCCTTCCTTGAAAGTTTAAGTGGAGTTTAATTTGAGACTCTAAAAGTAATATATTATCCAAGTACTTCCCCCTGTCTCCATCTTTCTCAACATTTTTATGCTCATGTAGTGAGACAGTCGATACATACTGTGATACTAAACTTCGTAGTTCACCAATCCATTTAATCCGTTGGCTAGTAATGGTATTAATAAAAAGAGTTTTCTTTGTGTTTCTAAATAGTAATACTAGATTAATAATCCCAATTAAAAATGTAATTCCAATGCCTAGAAGTGTAATTTTTTCGGCAGTAGTCATACCACTCAACACGACCTTCTCCTAATAATTTGTTCTACGAGCAATTCTTCTTCCTTTATAGGACAATTTTACCACCCTATTGTCAAACTGACTATAAATAAAAGCAGGAAAAACCGCCTAATCCGGCTGGACTGGCGGCTGCGTCTCGTTTATTTTCTTAACATACAAAGCCCGCATTCTCTAAACGCGTACTCTTCGTTTACTTTTGTGGCATTTAGACATTTAGTAAGTGTACGTTTTCTAACGTACCAAACTTCATCCATCTATCATCGGATGGGCGTTTTTCATTTGCAAAAACTTATAGGACATGCGGTTTTAAAACGACGAGGAAATATGTGCAGCTCAGTCCAGAGCCGATCACGGAACAGCATAAATGGTTAGTCCGATAGGGGAGTGTTGAAGTGATGAGCTTGGAAAAAACCCCCGCGTAATAACAAGACAGTTCATCCGTATTCTGCTATAATACGTGGTAGACCTGAAGCGCCGGAGAGAAAGGTCGTGCAAGTGAAATCAAATGAGACAGCTAAGTTGTTGCTTAGTTTTGGCACGTTTATAGTAATGCTACTAGCTCTTGTCGTTGCGATTATTGAATTAGCAGATAAATAGAAAATAGCCCGAAATCTTGGCGGATGGACGGGCTACTCTCTCGGTAAATACTAAAACCTTCGGTGCTTCAGTTTTTGTATACAATCTTAGTATCATTGAACATGATTTGTACTGTGCTGTATACAAAACTGTTACCTACAGGTTACAACTGTTATCTACAGTATACAGCTATCTATGTTCAAAGTACAAACAAAAATTCTTGAATTCTAAGAAAAATAGTAATGCAAATTAGCCCGCCGACCATTACTGGTTAGTGGGCTTCACTTGTTTTGAGCTGTGTAAAATCCGTTTAGAGCTGCGTTAACTCGTCCGTAATGGTATCGGAAGGGGAGGCGGTAACGGCCGTTATTTTGCGTTTTTTTTGCTTATAAAAGACCGTCTAATCTCGATGGATTTGACAGCTTAATTCGTATTCCTCTCGGAATCCCCGGTAAGCCTTTGCATTTTCTCCAAAACTCGTTTACTTAAGGATCGAATTAGCACTCTTCGATTAGCTACAGGCGCATACAAAGTCCGCATTCCTTCACCGTATATCTTTCGGGAATCTCCGCAGCCTCTTTAGCGGCTTTCAACGAATCAAATTTCGCCCAGCTACCGTCGCCGATCGATTGTTATGGTCGCCCATATGGCGGCAAGTCGCGGTATGAATCGTAGAGGATTTCGTTGGGATATGGACATTCTTCCAGTACATACAAAGGCTCCTCTGTTTTAAAGTAGAGAACCTATTATTTTTTGAATGTTATCCCACATGGTGTACAGTCCATTTCCAACAGTTAGTGAATCTTTGATGTTATCGACTAGAACTCTAATAACGCCAGGTTTTTTCTTCTCAGATGGAGAGTTCACTTCGGCTAAAATCGTATCTACTTGCTCTACAATCTCATTCTTAGCAGTATCAGTCATTTCACTTGAAAGAACCGCTTCAACAAACTCCTTAATACGATTTAAAAATTCTTCAGAATTTGGAACATTAATGTTATTCATTGTATTGTTTAGGTTCTCAATTCGTCCCGTATTTACAGAACCTACAGTACTATTGCTAATCTTAATATCGTTGATATTACCGCTAAATACGTTAGGGGTAGGGACATTATATCGAGCCACCATTCCTGTCATACCCAGAGCGTTTTCCATGCTGGCAGCAGCCCTATTGTGCATTATAAATAAATTGTGTAAATTCTCCTGCTCTATTTGATGAACTCTTTCGTAACAGGATAGACATAGTAAATGCCCTTGGAACTGATACATCGGCTGATTACCGCATTGCGAACACGATTTAGGAGACTCTTTTTTACTTTTGAATACGCTCATGATTACCCTCACTTCCAAAATCCGATACATATTCAATTAAATCGCGAGGCAACACGTTCAATTTACTGCACAACGCATCTAATGTCGGAAAGTCGATTCTTGTGTTCGCATTTGCTACGAGTGCCTTTACCGTATTACGACTTATTCCGGTTATTTCCTCAATTTCTTTTTGCGAAAGTCCACGTTCCTTCATAAGCTTATCCAACGTAAATCTGATCACAAAAATTCCTCCAGTATAATTTAGTCAACTAGTTGACAAGAAGGTAGAAAAGGCATATACTCAACCTAGTCAAGAAGTCATCTAGTTGACAAGTGTATATGTTTACTATTCTAATCATATGAACAGTTTATCAAACCGTCACACATCTTACAATAATATTAATAGGAGGTTTCTCGCTATGCCAAACGTAATCGCACGCAATATCCGTCTTCGCTACGTCCTTATCAACGGACTTTTCCGCGTCACTATTCTCGATTCTGTCCGCTGGACATGTTTTATCGCACAATCGCCGTTCTTCCGCGCCGTAACCGGTATCGGCAGCCGCAAGGTTCTCGGTACCGTCCATGTAACCGCCGATCAACTCGCATCATTAACGGGAATGCCTGCTATGAAGGGGGTGCATTCGTATGATGCTCGTTCTTGCCAGCTCGCCTAATACTCGAATTAGCTCCGTCTCCCGTACGCCGCGCGGCCGTCTAATAGCTCGCATACTTGGCGCTTTAGCCGCTGAATTCCTCCGTGCTGCGTTCGGCGCGTGGATCGGTGGCGCACGATGACTGCGTTCAATATTCGAATTTTCAACTTTGCAACCGGCGACTTCGATGGTACTATCTCGCTCGGGCTGCTACCTGTCGGATACTACCGATCCCGTCGCCGCGGTGGCAAATACGAAGTGACGTTGGCGGTTCCGGGATTGTATTATCCGAAGCAGACGGTGTTTGTCAGTCCGGAGCTTATGCGTTTTATATTACCGACCGGAGCCGACCCCGTCTGCGGATATATACCGGTCCGGTACGCTTACTTGCGACAACTCGGGTTTATCTTGCTGTGGAAGGGGCGTGCGGCCGTATGAAGCCTGTCACGGTTATGCATGGCCCATACGATAATGATGAGGACTACGATTTCGAGTCGGGTTATCTCGTTGCGCCCGGCTGCGCTATGTATTACAGCGTTAAGTACGACCAAATGTGGATTGACGAGGTTAAGCCGGTACCTAATCTACCGAATACGTACATGAGCGACATTGGACTTGTCCTCACGGAACAGACGAACGATATTGCGGCCGTATTTCGTATCTTGTCGGAGCTGACGGCGATTGAGTTTATTTTGAAGTATCTACTGCGTTGCGCGGACATCGAAATGTTCCCGGATGGTCCGCCGAAGTTTACCGCCTGACGAGTTCGATGCGGTATCGGACGAAACAAGGGTGTATGTACTGTCAATACCCTTGTCGCGGATAGCCGCTTTAATTGCGCCAACAATTCTAGCGAGGGAAGCCTTCATTTTAAATGAGTTCATTCCGTGTTATTCCGCGCGCCATGCTCAGTATCGAAAGGAAGTCCGTACTTACCGACTGCAATCGGTAGGGTCGCCATGCGGACCAGTATTACCGGAATATGTTCGTGCTTTACCGTCGGGATGGCTGCAACCGTCCCGGCCGATCGCGTGTTACCGGCTGGCACCGGTTCACATATAAAGGATGACTACGCGGGGCAGTTTGGCTGCTGGGCGGTTCGGCAATAACGGAGAATTACCGGCGGCAACCGGCAACCGTTATCCGTCTTGGTGCGCGTGGCTATCTGGAGTTCGGAGGCGTCCGACGACTAGTAAACGGATTAGGCACCGTTTATGTCGGGCGTCTTCGTTGTTTCATGTGATATAATACGAGAACATATGTTCTTGGTTTCGGATTATTTAGAGATTTTTTGTAATTGCGAAACTTCGTCTAATTGACGATAACTACGGTATGAAGGAGCGTGTCGCTATGGAACCGGGAGAGGGCGCAATCGAATACGTTACATTACTTACGACCGGACTATCACGAGAGGAAGCGGCGTCGATTATTCGTCATTTATTTACAGAGCCGCCCGCCGATCCGCGCGTTAAACAGTGCGAAACGTGCGGTTACTATTTCCGCGATAAGACGAAGCCGAACAATGCTCGTGTTTGTAGTCAACGTTCATGTAAGACAGCGCGGAAGTCCGCCCAACGCTCGGTTCAGCCGACAGTATATACGTGGTGGTTAGAATATCCGTACTGGCTGACAGAAAAGTCGATGCTATCTCGTGCTTGGAGTTACGAGCGGCCCCGCGATCCGGACAAGCTGGCGCAGATTATGGCGGCTAAACAACGGGCGGAATCGCTAGGTGGGCGGAAACGGATTTAGCTGGCGACATTCACCTATAGATGAGTAGAAAAACCGACAACACCTAAAATTGTGAACGTTCAAACTTTACTTTTAAGTGCTTAGTTATCCTTACGTTACAACCGGGGAACAAGCGGTTATGGTCGATAAAGACCGCACATTAGTTTCGATCGAGGCTATGTCCGTCAAATTGACGGGTATGAATGGGGTAGCGTAAATAATTTTCGAACATACCTGTTTTTTGTCCGCTTAGTTACCCTTATATAATGAAGGCCCGTAAAATATTTTTTTTAGTCACCATACCATTTATGCCGGTTAGTTACCCTTACGTTATAGAGGCTCTTCATTCCGGATGCCTAGCGGTTTGGATCAGCTCACAATTTCTATCCATATATTTTATTGCTTTAGTTACCTATACGTTGTGAAGGAAAAAATACGCTGCTGACTCGGCCGGTCGGCGGTGTTTTTATTTTGTCTACTAGTCAAGAAAAATTGACCATTAAAAGGAGGGCCCAGCGATGATTATTTCGGCCGATACACTGTACAAGTTGAGGAGGGTTCGCAGATTATCACAAGCGGAAATGGGTAAAATTTGCGGCGTCACTGAGTCATTTATTAATCGGATTGAATCCGGTAGTAGGAACGTAACCGACCGAGTGCGACACAATGTTATTCGGAATATGGGCTTAACTCCGGATAAACTGGCGTACTACCTTGATACTTATGAACTAACTGCTATGAATTAAACCTATTAAGTAACAAAGCGTACAAAGCCAAAATTCTAAAAAAGGGGCGGCGAAGATGAAAGAGATTCCAGTATTTTCGCAACGGTTGGCGGGTTTTCTCATGATGGGCGGCTATCCGTTACAACGCATTGAGCCTAACAGAAAGCGACCAACACTACACGTATTCTATTTTGAGGAATCCGAAGGGCTTCGAGCAAGATTGACAGAATACAGAACAGCCAACTAACAGACAAATTAAAGGGGGCTAACGGTTGACCAGTCAAAATTCCAAAGTAATAGACAAATTGTTCGACTTGTATCTTATCCAAAGTTATCATTATCTCCTTCAGTTGTCTGGTGGGCATTACATTACGATGGATAACCGAGACAAACCGCTACGTCGATACATGCTCGAGAATCATCTAAGCGGTAAGACAACGGTAGGCACGTTCGCGAGCGGTTACCTTACAAAGTTCATAGCGTTTGACGTAGATTTCCGCGATAACGATATGGCTCGATGGGTAACGTACAAGTTAGCGGCCGAGCTGGACCGAAACGGTATAGGTCACGCAATATCCTTCTCCGGCAACAAAGGATACCACGTCGACGTATTTCTCGACAAAGCAATCGGTAATGACGCAGCATTGCGATTCTTCGAGTTTATTATGAAAGCTGCGGATGTTATGGGAATCGATGGCGGAATGGTCGAGTTTCGTCCGGCGGCTGCACAAGGAATTAAGTTACCGCTTGGCGTTCATCAAGGGAATGGAAGATACTGCGGGTTCTGTAAGGTTGAAGACGGGCTCACCGTAATGGACAAGAAAGAATCTGAAGAATATTTTCTGTCGTTGGAGAAGACCAATCACGAAGTCGTTCATGAATTAATAACGGAGTATTCACACGCGTACGAAACGAAGCAGGCGGACGAAATGGAGAACGCAGTCGCCCGATATAAGCCGTTGAATACGTACGACCAGTCCGAGAGCTACACATTAAGTCTGGCGGCTGACCGCTACGAAACAGGATTAACCGGTCCGGGTCAGCGACACAAGTCGTTCTTGCTGCTCGCGCGGTTTATGAATCACCACGGGATCGAAAGTACGGAAGCCGAGGAACGGATAGCGGAATGGCTGACATGGCAGGATGTGCGGTTTTACTCATCAGATTCCGACTGTTGCGCAAAGGACTTGAGGGATTGTGTAGCGTACGTTTATGACAACGACTTAACGCTTACGATTGAGCAACGGAATTTAACGGTATCGATGGCCGAGATTGACGCCATTATCCGATACTGCCCGCAAAAGAATCATAAGGCGCTGGCGTACGCAATGTTGATTCACTCTAAGCGGTGGGCGGGGCCGACTGGTACGTTTTATATGACGTATAAACAGATGGCGGAGACAGCCGGATTAGTGGAAATGACGGCGAAGCGTCAGGTTAACGTACTCGAGCAAATGGGCGTGGTTGAAATTGTAGATCGAAACCGGAAACAATCCGGAACATTCATTAAAAGACCGAACATGTACCGCATAACGTTATCAATTGATAGCGACGGCGGCGACAGTGAAGGTCTTTTTTCATTTGCGGAGGGAGGCGGACGTCTTAGTGATTGTATTAGATACTATTACACTGAAGCGGAGCTACGGCGGATATTACCACGCAGGCAGTATTCTAGTCTCTTGTCTTCGTAGTTCCTTGCTACTTCGGAGAATTAAACCTATTAAGTAACAAAACGTACACGTCTTACGACCGGACGCAAAACGGAACGGGCCTATGTAGGCAGCGGTAACAAACGAAGTCGGACGCATACGCAGGCGGCCGCAGTAAGGACGATGCAGAATGGATGATAAGATCGTTATCTACGTTCGCCAAGGTAGCAAGGGTGTCGATGTACGATATGTCGATGCGGACAGCGGCGAGGTACTTTACGATATGGCGTTTACGCACATCGCAAAAGACAAGTTATCGGACGTAATCCGCGGAATCGAAGAGATGCATGCCGGGCGAATCGGTAATGTGAGTATTAGTTGGGACGTGAAGCACGATGAATAGCGATCGCGCCAAGCAAGCACGAAGCTATTGCGAGTTTATCCAGCCGGACCGGACATGCGCAATTATGGCGGCACTGGCGACGGAATCCGATCCGAGATGCAAGTATTGGCGGGAGCAGCCAGCGCAATGCCGTTATTTCGAATCTCACATCTTAAAACGGAGGTAATCGCCAATGTTATTCGTTTCCGCAATCGAAGAAGAACCGGGAAAGCCGTACATTAAACGCGTAACCGTCGTCGATTCGATGACCGGCGACATAGCAGGCATATTGCACTATGGGGATAGCGTTAGCGATCGGATTATCCGATTAATGGCGCCGAGCCTTGTTAGAACGAAACTACCAAAACGGGGGAATTCAAATGTTCGTAGAACAAAAAACGTGGGATGGAATTAAAGGCGTAGATATGGCGGAGGTATACGACCGGGTTGGCCCGTCTATCGCCACCAGTCCACGAAGGGCTAAGAATAAGCGGCCGGAACCGGAGTTCCTGCCTGTATGCCCCTCGAAGCATATCGGTAAGGTGACGTACTTCAGCGTAGATAAGGGTTTCGGAAAGATTAATAAACACGTATTTTTCCACGTGTCCGATGTTATTGATGGGAACAAAGCATTTATCCGCGAAGGAGTAACGTTGGCTTACGAAGAAGGCGTAGATAAACGGAACGGCCGCGAAAAGGCGGTCGATATTCAGCTCGTCAATGTCTAAGATTACGTATGCCGACGTTGCGATTATCAGCGAAGGTAGTCGGATTTATGCAGGCGTTGAGTTAAAAACATTGGGGCCGGACGGTATTGAGTCGTATCATGTTATATCGTGGGCAGGCGATCTAAAAACGCCGTCCGTTAAACAAGCGATTCCGACCATTCTTGCGGAGGTGCTTATTTGCGTTGATCAAGCGCACGATACGGTCATCTTCCGGAGTTTTAACCGCGCGTTCCAACGGTCAACAGCGATCGAAACAGCGGTTCGTCTGTATTGGCCAATGACGATTAAAGTCGGATATGTGCCGTATCAACAATTTATACGGAGGTACGGGCAGAACACGTTGCTGCTCGCGAATGATGCTATACGGCGCGGGCGCACGTTGTCCGTAAAGCTGTAGCGGAGGGAGAAAATATGCGACATCTAATCGTAATTAACGTCGAGTACGTCGAAGCTTCACCTTTTGTTGTCGCGCTGCTTTATAATCCTGAAGGCCGTATGGTCGACGGTATGACGTTTCTGACTGCCGCCGAAAGCGACGTTCATACAATGTTATTTGTTATTCGGAAACTAACGGAAGCGCACGCGATCAGTGTACCGGAAATGTGGACGTCTAATCGAGCGCTCTATATGGAGACGTTATCGAGGCCCGGCGTCATGGCTACGATAAAGCATCCGTCTGATACACGCGAAACCCGGCGGCATATCGAGCAGAACGCGGAAATCCTACGTGAGTTATACAAAATTGAGACGTTAGAGCCGCGCAAGAAAGCGCCAGTATGGCGTACGTGGCTCTATCGGGCAATTAGCAAGGTCAAACTTTATATTAAAGGGGATTATGACTATGAAATTTGAAACATTGAGAGAGTACAAAGAACAAGCGGCAAGACATGCAGCAACAGTAGGTGAGGCATACACGAAAAGAGAAGCAGCGTTTACCGAGTTGAAGGAGCTAAAGGCCGAATATGAATACAAACTACACCAGTCCGTGGCTACAGGCGTAGATGATAGTGCCAAATTGGACACGTTGTCCGACAAGATCGATGCGGCAGAGCGGATTTTCAGGCGTAAGGATCGTGAGTACGAAATTACCGCTATGGGACGCCGATCCGGTCTGACTCCGGATGATCTAGTAAAAGCGTGGAAAGACGACTACCTTCCGGATTATAAAGAGAAAATCGCCGATCCTGCTGCAAAAGCGCTTCTTGACGCTAAGATGGCGTATATTGACGCCTATTTTAATTATCGCGGTGTCATAAACGACTTGAAAGCAGAACAAATAGCCGTAGTATGGACGCTCCATCCTACAGATGGACGAGGCGCGTATACGTATAGCTTCTCGGACTGCGATTTTCAGCGGACGGAAGAAACCGATTTACATTACATTAAAGATGGTGACTTACGTTGGCTTGGTAAAGAGATAATGCCACGAAGTGTCCAATATGTTAAAAGGAGTGCAAAGTAATGACATTATCCAAACTTGAAGAAATGAAATCACTATGCGGTGGGAACCCCAGCAAGATCGCAGAATATAAGGCGGCACGTGAGGCATGGTACGCAGAAATACAAGACCTTTTCCGCGAGGATGAAGGTAATGAGTACGCCGAGCTTCCTGCTGAATCATATGTGGAAGAGATGGAGGCACGCGCAAAGCAATCCGGCGACGCTCGTGATATTAGACGCGCACAAATCCTTCGCGACAATCGGACATACCACGTAGAGGATATACATTATAGGGCGCGTGACTGGCTTGAAACAAGAACGAAGCTATCCGAATTAGTTTCAAACGGCGGTAAAGTCCGTAAAGCGGACGTAAATGTAGCGTACAAGCTCGCACGGCAAAATAGTACAGTTGATATGCGAGTGCTATATACGCAAATTAAACGTGCTTATGACGCACAACTAACAGAGTAACACGTAATCATAGCGAGAGGCCAGCGATCTACAATCCGTTGGCTTCTTTTTTATTTAAGGGGGATACGCATGCTAAACGAAAAAGAGAACGAAGTTTTACCGGAAGAAGAGTTCCCAACAACTTGGGAAGACGAAAGGACCGACGAGGAACGATTCCGCGACGAAATGCTACGTAAACTGTTCAAGGGAGGGGCTTAATTGACGGATAAATTCCGAAGCAGGCTCGAAGTCCACTCCGTTATTAATGGGCAGCCCGCGAAACAAATACTTGCCGCTGCTTCTGACGTTTGTGTCCGGGAGAATTTAAACGGCCAGTATTATGTCACCTTTAGTTACCCACGATTGCCGGACGATAAGGACCGGTACGACGCACTCGTTGAAGAGAACGAAGTCCGGTTCCCCAATGGAGTTGAGCGCGGCCAACACTTCGTTATCAAGAGTGTACACGAAGAAAGACGCGGGCTCCGAATCTATAAACAGGTCGAAGCGCACCATGTGGCGTTCAACCTCGGACATTACTTTCTCGACAATTATATCGACTTTGCAGCCGCCCAGCCGCCAGAAACGCTACTCAGTATGATCGGAAATGGCACGCCGTATACAATGGCCGTGGAAGGTACCTTTACGAACCAGGACGTATTCGAATTCGGAGAGAAACGGAAATACGAGCTTCTGACCGAAGTCCGATCGCTCTATAACGGTGAGCTTTCGTTCGATAACACGAATATCACGCTAACAACACGTAAGGGTGGCAACTATGGCGTTGAAATCCGTTACAAGAAGAATCTAACCGGTATTGTACGGAAATCCCAGTCAATGGAACGAATCACGCGGCTTTATGGATACGGTAAAAACGGGCTTACAATTGAAGGCTACGGCGGCCGGGCTACGAAATATATCGATTCGCAGTACGCCGACCCCGGCCATCTATTCGAAGGTTCCGTTGACTTTCCGGAGATTGACGATCAAGGCCGCTTGCTCGCCGCCATGCAAAAGCATCTAGCGACCGTCGAGTTGCCGAAAGTATCCTACGAAATCGACTTCGTTGAGCTCGAAAAAGTTTCCGCAGACTTCCGCGGCGAGGCAATCCGCAGCGTCGGCGATACGATTACGGTGATTGATGAATCGATGGGATACCGGTTCGATGCGCGGGTAACGGACTATGAGCGGTATCCGTTTGAACCGAAGCGAGGCCGTGTCGTGCTGGCGAATTTCCGTCAATTATCCGCGGCCGATTACATTTGGCAGGCGACCGTCGGTAGCAAGCGAGCGATGGTTTATACGTCGGAAAACGCCGTGTTGAAAGGCGTTAAATACGACGATTCTATTACGCTCGTCGACGGATTCGGTATGCGGGTCGCCGACGATCAAAACCGGACGATGGTACGGCTAGGGCAGACGGCGCCGGGCGAATATGGACTAGCGTTGTTTAACAAATCCGGCGTGCGTACGATATGGCAAGATTCGGCGACGGGGAACGCGTATTTTTCGGGAACGTTACAGGCTGCGGTGATTAACGGGTCTACGATTAATGGCGGAGTGATTAACGCGGGAACGTTGATTGGCGGGATTATAAGCGGCGGAACGATTACAGGAGCGCATATCTCTACGTCCATGGATGCGTACCCACGTGCTGAAATGAAGGCAAGCGATAAAGCGTTTACGGTTCTCAGAAGCGCAGACGATTACATTCAAGTAAATGCGAATTATGCGGGCTCTCCGGTTATAAACGTGGTACAAGGCGGGACTGTCAGAGGCCAACTATCCAGTCTTAATAATACGATGCGCGTTTTTGGAACTAATAACTTGCTTCTAACTACTGCAGGGGATATTCAACTTGAACCTTCGACAATGGGCGGCCGAGTTACTGTACCATCTTGGGTTCGATTATATAGCACAACCTCCGGAGGCCAAACATTACAGCAAGCGTTAAATGAAAAGGCGAATTTATCATATGTCCAAGGACTAGAATCGAGGATAGCCGCTTTAGAAGCGGTATAGATTAAAAATCAAATAAGCTCCGTCATTACGGCGGAGCCTTTTTGCGTTATGTACGAATTGTTACTTAATAGGTTTAATTCATCAATAGGAGGAATAACGATGCTAAAACAGGAACAGTATACCGCTATTGAATGGTTAGTTCAACCGAAGCACGGCGGTAAGACGTTAGAAGAAATCGCGGAGCTATGCGGTGTATCACGTATGACGCTTCATAATTGGCGCCGGTCAGACGATTTCCAAGCGGAGCTAAGAGCGGAGGTTCGACGCTATTCGGCTGATAGACTAGGCGATGTCATGGACGCGATGATCCGTAGTGCAATCGAGCAACAGTCGGCCGCATCCGCTAAGTTGGTATTGCAGGCTAACGCAATGTTGACGGATAAGGTTGATATAGAAGCGAGACATAGCGGCGAATCGAGCGTAGATATTGATGCGTTACGGGCACGGATCGAGGCGTTGAAGGAGCGCCAATGTAAAACTACGTAGGTATTAATGTAAGGCCCACTTATTTTTAACGAATCCTGCCGTATAATTCACGTAAATCAAAGCTACGTAGAGTAAAACGTAGATATTACGATTAACAAAGATGTTACGGGAGGATACGAGGTGGTTACGCGAGGATACATATGCGGGATAAATCGGGTTTACACCGGTTTACAAACGGCCGATTTTCTTGCAGCGAGGCTCCGGCCGGAAGCCCTTCGAAAACTCACGGGGTCGCGACGATATGACCGCATATTTACGGCCTAATACGTAAAATAATGCAAATTGGACCGGGATCGGCCGTATATGCTATTAGGATAATTACGGAGAAATGGCGTAACCATGCGGGTTTTCGGCGTTTTTTGATAAGCGGAGGCAGCTCGTAAGACTAGAAGTCATGCGCGGTTGAGTCGTGCGAACGAGTACCCCCAAGGGGGATGCTAATTTTGCTGCATTAGGCGCTCAGAATTTGCGCACAATAAAAATAACTCGGGGAGTATATATTATAATAGAAGAAACACGTTTGACACTACGCTAATTTCCGCCTATAATTTGGATATATCGCACGATTACGAAATGATATGACGTTGACTGTCCGAATAGTGAACAGGGGATCAAATCGTATCTGCGATTTAGTACGAGGAACGGCGTAGTATCAACGAACGATGACGAGAAGCCTTTCGCAGCGCGACTCAAAATCGTGAGGGAAACCGTGGAGGTTCGAGTCCTCTCACCGGCACCACAAATGCACATTAGACACTGACTGTATATCAATCGTCAGTGTTTTTTTATTTTATAAGGCTATAATAACGCAAAGCCCCCCTATCTTATTTATTTGTGCATACAATGTCCGCATAATTTACCTGTAAACCTTTTGTCCATCTCAGCAGATTCTATTGTGCTTTTCAAAGTATCATGCTTCGTCCATCCACCGTCGGATGGACGTTTTTTGTGATCACTCATATGACGGCATGAAGTAATATGAATCGTAGCGGTTTTTAAAGGGATATCAATATTTAGCCAGTGCATTAGGCGGCTCTCCATTCGATTATAGTCCATTCATTTATAATTACGTTTTCGTGGCTTACTAACGATCCGGCATTTTCCATAATCATGATCATCATGAATTTGAAACATAACCTCAGCATCAAACATCAGAAAAGGTACAATTAAATTCCCATATACGGCGTAGTCCAAGTTTCGAATGTGCTTTAAAGCTGAACTTTTCATTATCTGATTTCCTCCAAGGCACATCTAATTAATACGACGATGAGAAATAAGTTGAATTTGCTGGCTTTCAGCAATATGTTCAGCTTATCAAAGCCTAACAATTCTTACAATAATTAATGAATAGAGTTATAGATCAATCCTACCATTATAGTGACGATGCACTTGATTATGTGTCTACATCGAAGTCTACATACCTTAATCGTCCTCCCCAAATAGATTTCCATTTACGAACCGAAAGTGCAACCAAATGGAATTGGTATGCATTATTATTTATAAATTGGTTATTAACGAAGCTTTTGCTCCTGAGGTATGCTTGAACTCAGTTCACAATAACTGAGGGGGAATATAATGGGTGCTCAAGATTATATAGAATACCAAGCACAGCACGCAAACCATAAAATTAAAGTTTCGTTTACGGGCGACGTTTTTGAAATTGCGCCTGATTTGGCTGTAGGTCTCATTGTAGTGCCCCAAGTGGCAAATACGGATCGCGATGATGAAGTTCAAGGGCTGCTTAAACATATGGAACGTGAAATTACGGAATCCGGGCTGGAGAAGAGCACCATTAGTCAGCTGCCCAGCATAGCTGCATGGCGTCAAGTGTACAGCCAGTTTGGTGCCAAGCCCGCGAAATATCCTTGTGCCGCAGAATCGCTGCTTAAACGGGTTATTGAACATGGTTCTTTGCCGCGGGTACATACCATAGTTGATCTTTGCAATGCTATTGCCTTAAAGTCTCGTACACCGATTGCAGCTTGCGACATTCAAGGCATACAAGAACTTACGATTAGGAAAGCGACCGGCTCGGAGCCCTATTTGCCAATCGGCAAGCCGGAGGAGCCAGAAATGGCTTCAGAGGGCGAAATCATTTATGCCGATGAATTCGGACGTGCGCATTCGAGGCGCTGGAATTGGCGGCAAAGCGATTCTGTGAAAGTAACCCGCGAATCTTCATCTATGCTTTTTACAGTAGAAGCTGTTCATAAAGAGGCCAAAGTTTTGGTTGAGGCCACCACCAACCTATTGTTCGATCTGCTTCATCCCTTTTCCTCAGGCCCCAGTAAGATCGCTTTCGGGTTTATCTCGGCGGAAACTCCCACCTTTGAATATCACTTTCAAGAGCGAGGAGCCAATTAACAATGGCTAGACTCCAGGAGTCCGCTATCCCTTTTAGAAGAGGCGCTCTAGACTCTATCCCTATATTAATGGGCTATATTCCCGCATGTATTACGTTTGGTTTATATGGCAAGGCATTGTCTCTAAGCAACTGGGAAATTTTTTTGTTGTCTGCAGTTGTATATGCCGGGGCAAGCCAATTTATCGGAGCAAAGCTGCTGGCAACTAGCGTCGCTCCTCCTCTTATTCTTTTGTTAACCTTTGTCATTAACTTAAGGTACTTTTTTATAAGCCTATCTTTTCTTCAAAAAAATTCGCGGTTTGACCGCCCTTGGAAGAGGGCCATAACGGCATTTGGATTGACAGAGGAGGTTTACGCCGTCAGTATGATGCCAAGTCTCGAGGGCGGAGGCTATCAAACCAAAGTGACGTTTCCATATTTGCTAGGGCTTGAGCTGCCTCCATATCTGATTACTTTACTTTCGACGTGGGCAGGCATAGTGTTGGCGGAATATATACCGGAGAGTATTTTGCCGGCGCTTAATACATCTTTATATGTGTTGTTGATTGCCTTAATCGTACCGATGATAAGGGGCAGCCGAAAAAATGTTGTCATCGTTATAGTTGCCGCTTTAACTTCATGGCTGCTATCGCCTTATCTCGGCCATGCCACCGTTTTGGCAGCGATGCTGGCGGGGACATGGGCCGGAAGCTTATTCAATCAAAAACGCGCTGAAGGGGGGTGATAGGCATTGGTGTGGATTGTCTTTGCCATGGGACTTATTACGTTTCTGCTTCGATTTACTCCACTCCTGCTTGTGGAAAAAGTCGACGCAGAAAATAAAAAGGTTAAAAGTCATTGGTTTGTGGACAATCTGCCGCTGGCCGTCTTATCGGCATTGGTTGTCCCGGGCATATTCCAAGTCGACGAAACAACGCCGTGGGTTGGGCTGACGGCCGGCATTGTGGCGGTCGGACTTGTTTTGTTAAAAAAAGTTCCGCTCGTCGTCATTATTGCCGTTTCAGTTGCTGCCGCTTATTTTGTAAAACAGCTGATCTAGCAGTGAAAAGGAGTGAAACTTTAGAAGATGCCTTCTTCCTATCCTGTAACAATGTTGGCGATATGCGGGTCCACCCGCGCCGGAGGAAACACTGATCAAGCCTTGCAATATTGCGCGGAATTGGCCCGTTCGCGAGGAGTTCATTTTTCGATTTTGAATTTGAGGGATTATCGAATTGGCACAAGCGGCTTGCATGGAGACTGTAATAGCAGTGAAGGGCCCTGCGAGTATAAGGATGATATGCCCTATATTATTGAACGAATGATTGCGGCGGACGGTCTGATATATGCCGTACCAGTACATGGATTCGGTATGTCGCAATTAATGCAAAATTTTATCGAGCGTGCGGGAGTCTGTTATTTAAGGTTTGATCGTCCTTTGACCAATAAGGTGGCTAGCGCGATTATAACTGGCCGTAGATACAACCACAATCAAGTGTATTCGCAGCTAATAAGCAACTTTTTGCTCAACAGGATGATTATTACGGGAAGCGGCTTTCCTGCTTTTCTCCATGGCGGCAAACCAAGCGATGTGTTCAAGGATTTGGAAGGGATGGATTCGGTTAGACGGACGGTACATCGGATGATCGATATGATTCAAATGATGAAGCACTACACCGTACTTACGAACCAGCCTTTTCTGAGAAACGACGAGCCGAATGAGAGGATGATCCAAGAAGAGCTTATGCGGTATGTGGAAATCGTTTAATGAAAACTCGATAAAGGTGATGAAGCGTTATGGAACAAAACATAAAAGATTTGTGCGGAATCGATTTTCCTAATATGGAATGGACGACTTGGGAGAAGCCGGGTGCAAACGGCAGAGTGAAAATGTGTTTTGTCGGCAATAAAAGGTTGAGGCTGCTGGAGCTTCCACCGGGATTTAATGAAGAAAACTGGTGTTCGAAGGGTCATATAGGCTATGTGCTGCAAGGCGAGTTTACTATTCATTACAGCGACCGGCAAGTGGCCTGCAGCCCTGGCATGGGCTTTGTCATCCCGGACGGCGATCCTCATCGCTCTCAAGGAATGTTGGAAGGGCCCACTGTCGTTTTTGTTATTGACGAAGCTAGCTAGGCTATAAATAAAAATCCAAAAACGGGATGTGAGTACAAGTTGTTGGATACTATTGGAGTTGTGACTGAAACCTACGCTATGCCTGCTCACGATTCGTTTCAAGCTTACTTGAAGCTTAAGTCTTATTTTGGCCAAAGCGAAGTGTTTCTGCTGGAATCTTTGTCCGGTCCGGCTAAGGATGCGCAGAGTACGATTCTCGGTTTCAAACCGCTGCTTACCCTTAATGTTTGGGATCGGAAGGTTCAACTGAGCGGCAATCCTGGTCTATCCGAATCAATTGTAAGGGATGCCATCGAACTTCACCTTTTATCAAAAAATAAGGAAGAAATCTCTCTTGTGGACAAAGAGGATTTGTGGAATTTATTGCGGTTTATTCAAGCTAGATTTGCTGCTTCAGCGGAAGGGGATGGAAATTCGTTTACATTCGGATATTTCGGATACTTTGGCTATGATACGGCTAGTTATATTGAGCAGCTACCGCGTATCATTGCCGGGGATGAGAGCGTTCCTGACGTAAGCTTAACCATATATCAAGGGTTGATCGATTACAATTTAATAGAAGGTACAACTAGGCTAATTCTCAACCAAGCACCGCTGCATTGGGAGTCCATTGATCGAAAAGAAATTGAAACCATTGTGTTTGATTCTATTTCGGTCAGAGGATTTGAAGAGGATGGCGTAGTGGAGCCGGATCAAGTCGATTTTACCATTGAACAACAGCAGTACGAAGAGAATGTCAAAAAAGCTCTTTCTTATATCGCAAAAGGAGACATTTACCAAGTTCAAATCGGCCATCAAATTCATGTCAAAAGCAAGGTCGATCCCATCGAGGTTTATAAACGATTGCGATTAAGAAATCCTTCTCCATATATGTATTTGGCTCCATTTGGAGAGATCACGCTAATCGGCGCTAGTCCGGAGCTGTTCGTGAAAGTGCAGGACGATCTCATTACGATGAGGCCAATTGCGGGAACTTGTCCACGCGGCAAAACGCCAATGGAAGACGATTACTTAGTATTGAAGTTAAAAACAGATGAAAAAGAAATCGCCGAACATATTATGCTTGTTGACTTGTGCAGAAACGATATCGGCCGAGTATGCAGCCCGGGAACATTGGAAGTTGATGATTTGATGACGATTGAGCAATATTCGCATGTCAACCATTTAGTATCCAGTGTGACAGGCGTTAAAGAACGCAAGATGGACGCTTACGCCATCATTGCCGCTACATTTCCCGCTGGCACGATGACGGGCGCTCCCAAAGTTAGGGCGATGGAAATTATCGAGGAGTTGGAGACGACTCGCCGCGGTCCCTATGCCGGCGCACTCGGCTTTATTGACTTTAGCGGATTTGTGAATATGGCTCTTTGCATTCGAACGACGATACACAACGCATCGAAACAAGAATATTATTTGCGGGCGTCGGCGGGCGTCGTCGCAGACTCCAAGCCGGAAATGGAGTGGAGAGAAACATTTCATAAATTAGCCGCTACCTATTGGGCTGTTACGGGCAAGGAGGTTGTTTATGAAAGCGTTGGTTCTTGATGCATATGACAGCTTTGTATATATCATTTGTCAATATTTAATGAAAGCCGGAATAGAAGTCGAGGTTGTACGGAACGACCAGCTCCAGCGTGGACAAATCGAGCTTATAAATCCCGATTTTATTGTGCTCGGCCCAGGTCCGGGACATCCTGCCGATGCTCAATATGTAGAGCTGATTAAACGTTACGCGGGTTCTATCCCGATTTTGGGAGTTTGCTTGGGACATCAAGCGATCGGGCTTGCTTTTGGGGGTAAAATCATTCAAGCAGACAACTTGATGCACGGCAAAACTAGCGAGATTCACCATGACGGAGCAGGCTGCTTTCAATCTTTGGAGGAACCGCTACGTGCGACTAGGTATCATTCGTTAATTGTAAGCAGGGATTCCCTGCCCGACTGCTTCATAATTACGGCATGGTCGTCGGATGACGGCTACATTATGGGATTGCGCCATAAGCATTTTCCAATCGAGTCCGTACAATTTCATCCGGAAAGCGTATATACGGAACATGGTTTGGCCATGTTTTTAAATTTTGCTGAGCGCTATTGCCGCTCCAAACTTAACTCTCAAACAGTATAGGGGGAACTTTAGATGAATCAGGAAAATCAAGAGGAGCTTGCCGGCTACCGCCAACAAATTGACGAAATCGATCATGACATTATTAAGCTGCTGGCACAAAGAACGGCAATCGTCAAAAAACTGATGGTTTTAAAAACGGACGAAGAGTCCGTCAAATCTTGCGACCGCGTACAGCAAGTGCTGGACAAGGTAAGTCATATTGCGGAAGCAAACGGCCTCGAACCGCATATTGTTGTTCCCGTCTATCAGACGTTGATTAAAGTATTAACGGAAATGCAGCTTGAGCATTTGCGCAGCCGCCAAGGGATTGCCGGGGTCGCAAACGATTAAAATGGAGGTTTACGACCTGAGGTCTGCGATCGATTGGCTTACGAGGCACGACGATCCCCCTCTAATGATCAGTACTCCGGTTCGGGCTCGATATGAACTTGCCTCGCATTATTCCATGTACGGCGGAACGCCGGTAGCAGCTCCTACCGGCAAAGGGCCGTCCGTCTATTATGAGAAGGTAACGCCAGCCGAAAAAAGCGTTCTTGCCGGGCTGTTCGGTACTCGCAAAAGATGCGCCATTTTGCTCGGCACGGAGGAGGAGAGGATGTCGGATATTGTGCTATCAGCCATCCGTTATCCAATTGAGCCCGAAGTAAGAGAAGAATGGGGCATTGACGCTAGTTACCGGGAGGGAGTAGACTTAAATAAACTTCCAATACCTACCATGACGCCTGATGATGCGGGACCGTATATTACGCTAGGAGTCGTAGTTGCGAAACACCCCGTTACGGGCGAAGCCAATGTATCCATCCATCGTCTGTGGGTCAAAAGCGGCAATGAGCTGACGATCTGGATGGTGCCTGGCCGAGATTTGGAGCGATTTCACCATGCCGCGAAGGGGCTTGGGACAAATCTGCCTATCACGATTAATATCGGGCTTGATCCCGCCGTCTATATTGCGGCAAGTTGTACCGGGGCGATTGCGCCCTATGGCTGCAATGAGCTCTCCATTGCGGGCGGCATAAGAAAGCGTCCAGTCAAACTATCCCCCTGCCGCAGCAATTCCGGACATTACATAGCGAATGCTGAATATGTGCTGGAAGGGGAAATTACGCACGAATATTGTGCGGAGGGCGACGCAGGCGGCTATTCGATGCCCGAATTTTTAGGCTACACGGGCAAAGCCCATCCCTATTTGCCTATTATCAAAATTACGGGCATTAGAGAAAGGCGAGACGCCATTTTTCAAACCGTTATCGGACCGGGATATGAACAGTCGAATTTGCTGGCTGTCGGGATGGAGGCTTCTATTTTACATTTTTTGCGCCAACACTTTCCGACCCCTATTCTAAATGCGTATTGTAGCTCTTCCGGTGGCGGACAGCTTCTTGCTTTTGTGCAGGTGAACAAACGCAATGAACAGGACGACGTGATAGCGAGACAAGCCGGAATTGCTCTTATCAGTACATTCCGCATGATTAAGCAGGTTGTAATGGTAGACGAAGACGTAAATCTATTCAGCGAAGAAGAGGCATGGTGGGCGATGGCGACAAGGTTTCAGGCGGATTCCGATCTGATTGTCTTGCCGGGAATGCAAGGATTTCCGCTAGATCCTTCGCAAATGCCCGGAATGTCTAGTTCCATCAAAATGCCTGGCATGACTTCAAAAGCGGTTTTCGATTGCACCGTTCCTTACCAGTGGAAACATCAGTTTCGGCGTACAAGCTTTAGTCCAATCTAAACTTTGTTGAGGGGTGTTGTAAGATGAGCGTGGTACAGGTAACCAGTGACGGAATTTTTGGAGACGAACACGAGTTTTTTGGCGGAAGTTATGTTCCAGACGAGTTGAAATCTGCACTGGACAAGCTGGATAGAGCATTTAATCAATATAAGGATGATCCCGAGTTCGAAAGGGAATTTCAATATTATTTGAAGGAGTATGTCGGCAGGCCAAGTCCGCTTTATTTGGCAGAGCGGCTGACCAAGGAATTGGGCGGAGCCAAAATCTATTTGAAGCGGGAAGATTTAAATCATACCGGTTCCCATAAAATCAACAATACAATAGGACAAGCTCTCTTAGCCAAAAGGATGGGGGCTAAGCGGATTATCGCCGAAACGGGGGCGGGGCAGCATGGAGTCGCAACTGCAACGGTGTGCGCATTGCTGAACATCCCATGTACAATCTATATGGGCGAGGTCGATATGTTGCGACAGCAGCTCAATGTGTTCCGCATGGAGATGCTTGGCGCAAAAGTCGTACCGGCCAAATTGGGCAATCGCACGCTTAAAGAAGCGGTGGACGAAGCGCTAATCGACTTTTCGACCAGTTACGAGCATACCTTTTATTTATTGGGGTCGGCTGTAGGGCCTCATCCTTTTCCGCTTATGGTCCGGCACTTTCAATCCATAATAGGACGCGAGGCCAAAGAGCAGTTTTTAGAGAAGGAAGGCCGTCTTCCTGACCTCATTATGGCTTGCGTAGGCGGTGGATCGAACGCGATCGGCTTGTTCCATCCGTTTGTTGAACATGCGGAAGTCGCCATCGTAGGGGTAGAGCCTGGAGGACAGGGGCTCGAAACGGGGATTCACGCTGCTCCTCTCAGTACAGGGAAGCCTAAAGTCATTCACGGTTTCAAATGTTACGTCATGGACGACGAGGAGAAATGCCATTCCATTGCGGCAGGTCTGGATTACCCCGGCGTTGGCCCGGAACATAGCTATTATAAATATACGGGGCGAGCCAACTATGTCGCCGTAACCGATGAAGAGGCTTTGTCCGCATTTTTGAAGCTGTCCAAAACGGAAGGAATCATCCCTGCTTTGGAAAGCGCCCATGCAGTTGCATACGCCATCAAAGCGGCAGGGGCGATGGATAGCGATCAAAGCATCATTGTTTCGATATCTGGACGCGGAGACAAAGACGTGGCGCAAGTGTTCGATCTTCTTAAAAACAGATAAAGCTGCACTATTTATCATAAGTTGAATAGCGTTACTCTATACGCGCCTCCGGTTGCTTTTTGAACCGGGGGCTAATCCATCTTACAGGGGGTGAAGGCATGCGTGAATTATGGATTTCAGTAGATAAATATTCGAATATTCCACTTCATGTACAAGTCAGCGAAGCCATTAAGCTCATCATTTCAAAAGAGATGATCGGCACGGGAGACGCGATTCCTTCCTCCCGTTTATTGGCGGAGCAGCTTGATATATCCCGTACCGTTGTTCTGCAAGCCTACGAGCAGTTGCAAGCGGAAGGATTTTTGACGATGAAGCGGGGAGCGGGGACCTTCGTGACAAATCCTTTTGAGCACCATGGAGGCCCGGACGTTGCGGCAGCGATCGAAACCGAAATCAGTTATGACGACTTTACTCGCATTCCGACCATTGCGGACAATGTACATTTTCCAATAGAAGATCAAGACGAGAGATCGCAGCAGACGATCATCGACTTCCGCCATGGCATTCCGGCTTGGGGCACCTTCCCTATGGACAAGTGGAAAAAAGCTTTAATGGAAGCATGCCACATGGCAACTCCGGAGACGCTATCGTATGGTTCAGCTGCCGGTTCACAGGCGTTGCTTGAAGAAATTGCGAGACTCGTTCGCGCGACGAGATCCATTCCGGCTATGCCGGAGCAAATCGTTATTACGACCGGCGCTACTCAAGCGCTTGATATATTGGCCCGAATGTTTTTAACAAAAGGGGAGCAAGTGCTGGTAGAAGACCCGACACATCCTGTACTGCGTGAAATATTCGCTTACTCAGGCGCAGAAGTGATCCCGGTGCAAGTGGACCAAGAAGGATTTTGCGTAAAACAGCTCAGCGAATATCGGAAAAAAGGCAAGTCGTCGACTAAGCATAAAACTCCGAAGCTGGTTTATGTTACCCCATCTCATCAGTTTCCATTAGGAGAGACTATGTCATTAAAGCGCAGAGTAGAGCTGCTGGGCTGGGCGAGGCAAACAGGGGCGATTATTATTGAAGACGACTATGACAGCGAATATCGTTATGTAGGGCAAAAGGTTTCCGCGCTTGCGGGTTTGGATTCCGCCGGAAGAGTCATCTATGTCGGCAGCTTCAGCAAAACGTTGTTTCCTGCGCTCCGAATAGGGTACGCGATTTTGCCGCCTGCTCTTATCGAGCCTTTCCTTGCCATCAAATGTATTACCGATCGAATGACCCCAACCATCGAGCAGGAGGCATTGGCGGAGTTTATTCGGGGCGGGCAATTTGCCAAGCACGTTCATACGATGGGAAAGCTGTACGCGTCGCGCAGAAAAAGTCTTGTATCCGCTTTGGAGAAACATTTTGGCGGACGGGCGCGCTGTTTTGGAGATGAGGCAGGCTTGCATATGCTAATTGAAATGGATACGAGAGCAAGTGAAGGGGATATTGCGGAACGTGCCAAAGGATACGGCGTCAAAGTTTATCCGGCATCTGGCTACTACATAAAAAACAAACCGTCCAACGCCACTTTTTTACTAGGCTACGCCAATTTAAGCGAAACAGATATTTATTCCGGCATTAAGCTGGTAGCGAGAGCCGAAAAAGAATTAACCTCTGGTGAAGCAGGAGATGCCGGCAAGCATACAGCGACAATAAAGAGGCTTAAATGAAGGAGTTTAGGCAATAAAATGATAATCGCCGAAGGAACGCGATGTTCCTTCGGCGATTTCGTTTTTTCAGCGTATACAGAGTCAGACTACAGAGCGCTGCCGCCAAAGATCATCCGGTGTTCCCACTGTGTGCCTTTGATGGAGTCGACACGAACGCCGCCGCTTTGTTTGGAATACGTATGCATCACTTTGCCGTTACCTAAATAAACGCCAACATGAGTTACCTTTTGTTTCGACTTATTTAGTTTGGAGTAGCTGGAAGCAGAAGAACCTTTATAGGACATAAAGAACACCAAGTCGCCGCGCTTTAAGCTGGACCAGCTTGTTTTAACCGTTGAATTCTTTTTCACATATGCTGCTTGTGTTGCGGATGAGCCTGGCAGAGTTTTACCTGCCGCTTGCTTGAAGATATGCTTTACGAAATCGGAGCAATCGAATGTCTTCGTTGTGTTGCGGTTGGATCCGAATTCATAAGGCGTACCCAAGTACTTTCCGCCGAGTTTGATTGCAGCCTCGACTTTGGATGAACTGGAAGCCGAAGCAGCGTAAGCGTGTTCACTTACAGAATATTGAGTTACGCCTGTCGTAAGCAATGCGGCAGTTACGATTCCGGCGACAATTGTTTTTTTGAATAAAGTTGGTTTCATAAGTGCACCTCCTGGTTGGTAGCTATACCGTAACATAGGCTTTGCAAGCGTTTTAAGCTGTAAAAACTGGTACTTCACCCAATTCGGCCTCCAAAGTCCGAGGTGTGACTCGACCAAGGTCTAGTTCAGAAACCGTCGAAAGTCTGTTTTATAAAGGGTTTGATCCATCTATACTAAGTACATAAGCAAGAGCAGCAACACATAACGCATGAACGATTATGAAGAAATTCTAATAGAAGAAAGGAGTGAATTTTGGTCATGAATGGAAAAAGCGCATTGGGTGTAATGCTTATTGTTGTAGGCGCGCTTGCCGTATTGAACTTCTTCGACCTGAATCTCGGAGGGATCATCAGCTTCCTGCTTCCGTTTATCTTGATTGGATTCGGCATCGTCGGATGGATGAACAATAAGAAGACGGTTGGCGGAATCTTGATTGTCATCGGCGCCGTTGTGCTATTGGGTAAACTAGGCGGATGGCTAATGCTGCTGCTGGCCGTGGGATTGATTGCAGGCGGAGTTTCCTTATTCAAGTCGAATAAAAGGAAATCTTATTAATAGAGAATACTGGATCGGGAGGACATATAATGAGCATTGCGAGACGCATTCGTGATATCACAGTCGCTACTTTGAACGAGAGATTGGAGAAAGCGGAAGATCCAGTTCGGATGATCGATCAATTCCTATGGTCAACGAGGGAAGAGATTATTCAAGCGGAAAAGCTGCATCAGCAATATGCCGCACATAGCAATCACTTAAGAGCGCAATGGCTGCAAGCAGAGGCTCAAAAGGAACGCCGTGAACAGCAAGCGATGACAGCTCTGAAGGCTGGAGAAGAAAATATGGCCCGAATCGCCTTGCACGAGAAGGCAAGCTGCGAAGAGAGGGCTGCTCAATATAGAGAGCTTTATGAGCAAAGCAAACAAAATACGCTTGATCTGGAAGAACAATTGCGCGAGATGCGCAGTGAATATCAAACGGTATACGATAAGCGTGAATACTATGCGGCTCGCATGGAGTCGATTCGCCTTCAGCAGCGCATGAACAGCAGATTGAACGGCGGAGGCGGCGCACAGCCGGGATCCATGTTCCGCCAGATGGAAGATCGCATTAACGATATGGAGCAAGAAGCAAAAAGTTTGCGCGACGTTCGCAGAATGGGACAAGAGTTTCAACAGGACGGGCTCGGCCATACGGTTAAATCGGTCATTGAACGTGAGCTTGAGGATCTGAAGCGCAAATTGGAGAAGGAGGGCTGGGCTTGAGTAAATTTTATCGATCCAGACGTGACAAAAAAATTCTTGGCCTATGCGGCGGGCTTAGCGAGACGTTGAATGTGGATGCGACGCTTATCCGTATTCTGCTGATCATCATTACGCTGATTACAAGCGGCGTAGTCATTGTTATCTATCTCATTGCTGGCTTGGTCGTCCCTAAAGAACCGCCGGTCTACGGCGGGTACGGCCCTCAAGGCAATGGATACGGCCAAGCCGGGGGATTTAACGGCGGTTTTGGTGGAAATGGCGGATTCGGTGGAAACGGCGGCTTTGGCGGCAGTTTCGGCCCGCAAAACGGTCCTGCCGGCCCATTCAACCAACCGGGACCTCATTCATCCGCTCCAAATTGGGGCGCGCCGTATGGCAAAGAAGAGCCGGCATCGAACTCCCAATTTGATAGCATGATGGATGATTTGGAGAAAAAGGCATTGCGTCGCGAAATCGAAGAACTGAAAGCCAAACTAGCGAAATACGAGAAGGGAGAATAACAATATGGGAATCTTTAAACGTATGAAGGATATGACAAAAGCATCTTTGAACGAGGTACTCGACAAACTGGAAGATCCGGTTGTTATGTTGAATCAATACTTGCGCGATATGGAGCTTGAAATTCATCAAGCTGAAGTCACGGTTGCGAAACAGATGGCGAACGAGCGCCGCATGAAGCAGCGTCTGGAGGACTCCGTACGCAACGCGGCAGAGCGCGAGTCGAAAGCGGAAGCGGCACTTCGCGCAGGACAAGAAGACTTGACTCGCAAGCTGCTGGAAGAAAAGCTGTACTTTGACCAAAAGGTGACGGAATACATCGATTTGCACGCTCAAACGAAGAGTCAAGCGGAAGAGCTTCTGCAACAGCTCCATGGCATGAAAGAAGAGTTTTACCAGCTTCGCAACAAGCGCAACGAATTGGTTTCCCGCGCTCAAGTGGCAAAAGCACAAAAGCAAATGGCTCAATTGACATCCAACCACACAATCGACAGCGGTACAGCGTCGCGCGGTTTCCACCGCATGGAAGAGAAAATTATGCAATTGGAAGCGGAAGCCGACGTACTGCGCACTCCGTACTCCTATAGCGGCAGCTCTTCCCAACCGGTTAGCACGGTTGACCTTGAGAAGCGGATTAAAGTCGACGAGCAGCTAGAAGCTCTGAAAAGTAAATTAAACGGTGCAAATGCACCTGCTGGCACAAACGCTCCAGAAACGAAATAACCCATATTTAAGCCAAAGAAAGCGGCGGGTCGGTAATCCGGCCTGCTCTTTCTTGCATTTATGGGGTAAAATGAATGTAAGCCGCATGATCCGCGCTGGAGAGGAGAGGGCGGAGAAAGCTACATAAGGAGCTATAAAGTATGCACAATAGGCAAGAGCAAGAGAGTCGGGAGCAAGTAAATGCAAGAAGACGCAATACGGTGGAGAGCATTTTGTGGCTCCTTATCATTTTTAGCCTTGTTGTTATTGTGCTTGCTGGACTGGATGTATTTGAGCTTTTTCTTTTGAAAGGGAAGTGGGCTGTTGTCGGCCTTAGTATAGTAGGCGTCGGTCTTGCCGCCGCCGCACTGAACGGCTATTTGCAAAACTCCAAGCTGAAGGCGGCTATCAAAAGATTGAGCGAACAGCAGCTGAAACGGCCTTATGCAGTTACGCTTAACCGTTCCGATGATGAGCATGACGAAGAAGCGGAGGGTCACGCCAGCGATCCGAAATGGAAAGAAAAGGTGAGGTTCACTGCCGTTATCGAAGAGCGTCAGCGGCTAGCAAGAGAATTGCATGATGCGGTTAGCCAGCAGTTGTTCGCAATTTCGATGACCGCGACCGCGGTTAGCCGAACCATCGAACGAGACTGGGAGCGCGCAAAGCGCCAGGTGCAGCTCATCGAAGAGATGGCAGCTGTTGCCCAATCGGAAATGAGAGCGCTGCTGCTCCATCTTAGGCCCGTTCATTTGGAAGGCAAAAATTTGGGGCAAGCGTTGTCCGCACTTGTCGATGAACTGAAGCAAAAGGTGCCGATGGATATTGTTTTGGAAGTCGATGAGTCGATTGCCTTACTGCCGCAAGCCGAAGATCATTTGTTCCGTATTGCTCAAGAAGCCCTATCCAATACTCTTCGCCACTCGAAAGCGAACAGTATGAGAATTAGACTGCTTAGAATTGATAATCGGGTTCATATGACGATGCAGGACAGCGGAGTAGGATTTGATCTGGAGGCGAAAAAACAGACATCCTACGGACTTCTAACGATGGAAGAGAGGGTCAACGAGCTAGGAGGCGCGCTGCAAATGCTGTCGCAGCCAGGCGAGGGGACAACCATTCATCTGTGGGTGCCAATAGAAAAAAATGCTCCGAACGGCTAAAGCGAATAACAGAGAGGAGAGGAATTTGTGGAACAAGCGATTAAAGTGCTTTTGGTAGACGATCATGAAATGGTGAGAATCGGGCTGGCGGCCGTTCTGGATACGGAAGAAGGCATTGAGGTTGTCGGAGAAGCCAGCAACGGCATAGACGGCATTCGGCTTGCGCAGTCCTATAAACCGGACGTTGTGCTAATGGATTTGGTGATGGAGGGAATGGACGGCATTGAAACAACGGCAAAGCTGCTGGAAACACATCCCGAATGCAAAGTGATCGTGCTCACGAGCTTTATTGACGACAGCAAAATATATCCTGTCATTGAGGCGGGGGCGTTCAGTTATTTGCTCAAAACGTCTAGGGCAAGCGAAATTGCCGAGGCGATCCGCGCGGCGGCCAGAGGCCAATCCGTACTGGAGTCGCAAGTAGCCGCCAAAATGATGAACCGATTCCGCGCGCCGAAGCAGCAGGAGCAGGCTCCGCTTCATGATGATTTGACTGAACGGGAAATGGACGTGCTGAAACGAGTTGCTCAAGGCAAATCGAATCAGGAAATTGCCGATGAGCTGTTTATTGGCGTCAAAACGGTGAAGTTCCATGTGACGAACATTTTCAACAAGCTGCAAGTCGACGACCGCACACAGGCGGCCATCTACGCGCATAAACAAGGAATTGCGGATTAGTTTATCGTTTTTGAAATCTGGTTAATCATTTCGTTATAGTCGTTGAGGTCGAATTGGGGAATTGTAGACAGCTGATCGTTAATGGCACCGGCATGGCTTGTTATTGCGGACCGGACTTCAGGCCACAAGGCAAGTGCGATAGGAGCGACAAGCTGTTCCGCCAAGGCTAGGTGGGCGATTTCACGAAGGAGAATGATTTTGGGATAGGGAGCGTTTTTGAACCCCTCCACCAAAATAAGATCAACGGCGCCTTCCATTGCGCTGACAAGATCGTCTAAAGTGTCGCCGCCCTTTTTAAGTATGGCGGTATGGCTGGAGGACGAGATGGCGGTAATATCAGCACCTGCCGCCTGATGACGCCATGTATCCGTACCCGGCTGATCCATATGAAATTCATGTCCGTCATGTTTGATCGTTCCTACCCGATATCCTTTTTCCTTGTAAAATTCCGTTAGCCGGCAAACCAATGTGGTTTTGCCGGTATTTTTGTATCCGACGATTTGAAGGATGCGGGGGCGCTGCTTTTCAGTTGGTTGACTCAAGTTTCAAGCCTCCTTGCCGGTAGATGGTTGATGGTTTGGATGTGGGAGCTTTGTTATCCGTCCAAAGCACATTTTGATACAGAAATTCTTTCGATATGGACAAGTGTATCATACTAGCGGTTGCTGGTTTAGTGAGCTTGCGCTCAGACTTGTTTAATCTGTAAGTGGAAATAAGCTGTGGTACAATATGGAGTGGAAGTATTCATGGGTCGGATAACGTTGGCGGGGGAGAATCGGGATGGATCATTCGGTTCGGAATGAAACAAAAGGGGACGGCCGGTTTCGCCGCCGGACGGTAAAAGTGGAGGAGGCGCAGCGGCTGCTGCTTGCCGCAGCTAAGGAGAAGCTTGCCGCCAGCGAGCGGGTGCCGCTGGCGGAATGCGGCGGCCGCCGTCTCGCTGAGCCGCTGCGCGCGACATGCGACTGGCCGCCCTTCGCGCGCTCGGGGCTAGACGGCTATGCCGTGCGCGCGGCAGATACAACGCTAGCGTCGCCGGAGAGCCCGGCGGCGCTGCGCGTCATAGGAACGGTCGCGGCGGGCGGGCTCGCCCTTGCGGCCGTGGAGCCGGGCACAGCCGCGCGCATTATGACGGGCGCGGCTGTGCCTGAAGGGGCGGATGCGGTCGTCATGCTGGAGCAGACCGCAGAAGCCATGCTGGCCGGAGGCGAGGAGGCGGTGCTGGTGAAAGCCGCCGCCTCTCCCGGCCAGCATGTGGCGCCCCGAGGCGAGGAGTTCCGCCTCGGGAGCCCCGTTGTCGAGCCCGGCACGTTGTTGCGGCCGGGTCATATCGCTTTGCTCGGCACGTTCGGCTATGCCGCCGTGCCGGTCTACTCGCGCCCCCGTGTGGCGGTATACGCCACGGGCAGCGAGCTGCTCCCGGTCGAGGCGGAGCTCTCGCCGGGGAGGATTCGCGACAGCAACAGCGCCATGGTCGCGGCTATGATCCGGCAATGCGGAGGAGAGCCGCTCCTCTGCGGCACTTTGCCCGACGAAGCGGAAGCTATCGCTTCGGCATTTGCAGCCATTAGACAGGGCGTGGACCTCATTGTTACCACTGGAGGAGTATCCGTTGGCGATTTTGATGCAATGGCGGAGCTGTTCCGCAAAATGGAGATCGATAGCGAGCCTGGCTATCCGGACAAATCTGGCAGGCTGCTGTTCAATCGTGTCGCCATGCGGCCAGGCAGTCCTACCTCCGCAGCTCTAATTGATGGGCTGCCCATCATTGCACTCTCTGGCAATCCGGGAGCCTGCTTTGTTGGATTCCAATTGTTCGCAGCGCCTGTCATTCGCTTGCTTCAGGGAGACAACGAACCATTGCCGCCGGTTATTAAAGCCGTGTTATCTGCCGATATTGGAAAAGGCAGCCCTCATGTCCGCTATGTAAGAGCTAAAATCCGCTATGGAGAGGACGGCAGGCTGGCAATCGCGCCGCTGACATTTGGCAAGTCCAGCATGACGGCATCTATTTCAGAGGCGGATGGGCTGGCTCTCATTCCTTCTGGCTCACGAGGAGCAGAGGCGGGGGACCTGGTGGAAGTTGTTCTGTTACCCCGATAAATGCATTTGTTCACTACAAGCTCACTAGGCGTAGACGTGGGGAACCTGGTGGAAGTTGTTCTGGTGCCCCGATAAATGCATTTGTTCACTACAAGCTCACGAGGCGTAGACGTGGGGGACCTGGTGGAAGTTGTTCTGCTACCCCGATAAATGCATTTGTTCACTACAAGCTCGCAAGGCGCAGATGCGTGGGACCTGGTGGAAGTCGTCCTGTGTTTGCCCGTTAAACGTATTTATTCAATACAGCGCCGCGAATTGGAAGTGGGAAGTAGGCTTGCGCGGAGCCATAGTACATTGCGTACGGGTAGGCAGAGAAAAAAGGTTGGCGAAGCAGCTCAACAGGCTTAAACCGCTCGGAATACGACAGCGCGTGTTTAAGCTCGTTAAGCCATCCATCCGCTCCTAACAACAATCTTCGCGCAGCTTCTACAGGTTGATTTGCCGCACTATTCTTCGCATGATCTGCACGACTCTTAGAATGATCCGCACTACTCTTAGAATGAACTGAACTATAACTTGGCAATTGATTGTTCCATTGCTCTAGCCCTTGATTGTTCCATTGCTCTAGCCCTTGATTGTTCCATTGATCTAGTCCTCGATTGTTCCATTGCTCGAACTCTTGATTATTCCATTGCTCGAGCCCTTGATTACTCTGTTGCTCGAACTCTCGACTGCCCCATTGATCAAGCATTTGTTCCCTCTTTTGAAGGGATGTGCGATGAAAAGTTGACTCTCTATTCCCGCGCTCGCTATTTTGCCCCTTCGAGGGCGAGAAGCTGGGCGTGCTCTTCTCATCCTTCAGATTAAACGCCGAAACGGCAGGATGGCGCAGGGCGAGCTCCATCGCTTCCCAAATTTCGGGCTTAAGCCAAGTTTGATGGGAGCGGTATACTTGTCCCAACTGCAGGATTATCCCCTTTATTTGAGCAAGACTTGATTCCAGTACAGCTCGGTCTTCTATCCCCCCGTTTCTGCCAAGCTTCTGTAAAAGATCATCTATGTTTTTACTAGCTCGGCCTACCTCATTCAGCCATGAAGCAACGCTGGCTGCCGCCTTGTGGTATCCCTCTTGCTCTTCAAAAGACCGGACGTTCCCGTTCATTTCGGATGACTGCAAACGATAAGCTGCAGATCGTAGCGACGGCTGGATCATGATATATTGTTTCGATTGTTCAATGTTGCGAATGGAACGAATGTAGCCGGACATTTTATTTAATTTCCTCCTACAACAAGATACTGCCAGCATAAAGGAACGAGATTGCAAAGACTGGCGAACGGCAGGGGCGATATCTATCGATTCCTGGCGAAATACGTCCCTGCAACCCGTTCAATATTCAGCTTTTGGCCGTGTATGTCGATTAGTCGATCGGCAGCAGAAATTGAATCTCATCCAAATGAAGCTTAATCGCCGGCTCGTTGAAAACAGGTTCCTTTTCCAATGAAGGATTATGCGTTGAAGCAGCGTATTTACTAGGAGATGGTTTACTTTTTCTGGTAGAAAGTTTGGATGAAGCGGCTGACGCTTTTTTGTGTTTACCGCCTTTTTTAGAAGCAGCCCCATTCTGAGGGGGTTCCTCTTGCCTTTGAATTTCCACCGAATCTGGCTCATGCGCGTTCGTCCAGCCGCCCCCATAAAGGTTTTGCGTCATATATAAATGTTCGTTTCGGCATAGTTTCAATACCCCGACGTATCGGATGCCGGATTTCAGTATTGCGCATACAGGCAGGCCGCAGTAATTCGAGATGACTTCTTGTTTTAACGGATAAATCGGTTCCATTTCCGCTTCTCTCCCTTGCTTTCATCTTGTTGCAACCAGTGTATTCAGGGAGTAGGCGGATGTGTGTAAGCTATTTGTGACAAGGGGGCTGACAAGCATGTATATGCCAAATCGAATGACAAATAAGCCGCATTTGGATGGAGCGCCGAATGAGAGCCGAAAAAAGCCGCCAAATAAAAAGCTAGGGGCGCTTGCCTCTGCCTTGATTTTGCTGCCTTTGCTCATCATACCCGCTATGTCGCTTACCGAATCCAATAAGAGCGTTAAAGCGGAGCATGAATTGCTTTATGATTTGGGTACACTTTGGAAATGGGGAGACGAAGTGTTTGAAGGCGGCTCCGCCACAGCCGATTGGCAGATTAGATGGAATGCGGAAGATGTAGAGGCACAGATGCTGGATTCTATTGATGAAGCCATTTATTATGATTCGGAAGGCCAAGCAACGGACAAAACAATTACAACAGACGGAGCAACGATGCGCGGCGACGTTTCCAGACTTGGAGGGGTAGTGTCTATTCATTTCACGGAACGGTCGGAGACGCGGGGCTCGTATTTTATAACCCTAGAGTCGGGTGGCGCAAAAGGCGGCAGTGAGGAGGAACTGGAGCGGGCTGCTGCGGAAATATCTAGAGTGGTGGGGGCTCATCAGCCGAAGTTTACGTCAAGCATAAAGGCGTATGCCTTTACCGATAAAAAGGACGCCGTCAAAGAAATTCAAAGGCTGTCGCAAGGCAAGCTGCTGGATGACTATCGGGACGGAGGAACCCAAGTAGCTACGCTGGGCTCGGATTTGTTGTTTTTGAGCGAGAAGCTATCCCCCCGAAAAACCGCAAATGTACAAATATCCGCTCATGAAAACACGGAACGCAAAGGGATAGAGCTTACGCTCGGGGTCCCGTTATTGACTGGGGAATTCGGATCTATTGGCGATAACCCTTAAGGGTTAATAAGGTGGTTAATAAGGGGTGAAAATTTTTGCTTTAAAAGATTTTTATCAATTTCTAATCAAAAAGCTAATCATTTTGAACATATTTTTATTAACTACGTCATTATTTTGTACTATGTTTGATTAATATTGTTCATCTGCGCACATAAAACTTAACGAATTATTAAAATGCTTTTTGGCTTTTGACGGCCGAAAATGAGCGCTTTCCAGCGTTTTTCCTTGGTTGCTTGAGCAAATGTATACGACACGATTGTCCGCTTTTCCTTGCCCGGTGGGCTTGTTTTGCTTAAATGGACGTATGCCCATTCGTCTTCTCCTTATTTTTAATCAGCACATTTGTCGTTTGCAAAATCTTCTTCCTTCGATTTGATCAGAAGAATTTGCACTACTCATCAGTATTTTTTATGGATGGTTGAATGGCGGATTAGGGTTGAATATGCTAAACTACATTACATGGTTTTCATGTATTTCGTATAAAAATTCAATAGAAAGAATGAGGCATATGACGTACAACACTCCTGTAGAATCCATTTCCCCAGAGGGCGCCGTTTATTACTTATTCGGTGCGACAGGCGATTTAGCCCGGCGCAAGCTCTTTCCGGCGTTGTTTAGCTTATATAAAGAAGGCAAGCTGTCTGAAAACTTTGCGGTCGTCGGACTTGCGCGCCGACCTCGCACAGACGAGCAGTTCCGCTCCGACTTGTACGATTCTATCAATGAGTTCTGCCGCTACAAAGCGGATGATCTGGAACTCTGGAACCGATTCACGGAGCATTTCGTCTACATGTCGCTTGACATAAATAATGTGGACGGTTTCCGCGAGCTGCAAAAGCTTTCGACGAAGCTGGACCAAAAATTCAATATTCCTGGCAACCGCCTGTTCTATTTGGCGCTGGCGCCATCGCTGTTCGGGCCGGTTTCATTTAACTTGCGCGACGGAGGCCTGCTGGAATCGCAAGGCTGGCACCGGTTGGTCATTGAGAAGCCGTTTGGCTACGACCTGCCTTCCGCAGAGAAGCTCAATGAACAATTGAACCAAGTGTTCAAGGAAGAAGAAATTTTCCGCATCGATCATTACTTGGGCAAGGAAATGGTGCAAAACATTCAAGTGATTCGTTTTGCCAATGCATTTTTTGAGCCATTGTGGAACAATAACCATATTGCGAATGTACAGATTACTCTTTCGGAAACGGTAGGAGTTGAGGAGCGGGGCGGTTATTACGACAAGTCCGGAGCGCTCCGCGACATGGGTCAGAACCATATGCTGCAAATGCTGACGATGATTGCGATGGAACCGCCAAGCCGTTTGCATGGCGAGGACATCCGCGACGAGAAGGTAAAGGTGCTTCGTTCCCTTCGAGGCTACACTTCGAGCGACGACGTCCGCAACAATGTCGTACGCGGGCAATATACGGAAGGCAGCTTTGGCAGCAAGCCGTTGCCGGGCTACCGTCAAGAAGATTCCGTGGATGCGGAGTCGACGACGGAGACGTATTTTGCAGCGAAGGTGTTTGTCGACAACTTCCGCTGGGCAGGCGTGCCTTTCTATATTCGTACGGGCAAACGTCTTCCGGTGAAGACGACAGAGGTCGTTGTAGAGTTCAAGTCGATGCCGCAAAACGTCTTGTTTGCACAGCGTCACGACCTTGCGCCTAACTTGCTCGTCATTCGGGTCAATCCGATGGAAGGCATCTATATTAAAATCAACGCCAAAAAGCCGGGAGCGGACAATGACGTTCAGCCCGTATCGATGGAGTTTTGCCAAAGCTGTATGGTCGGCATTAATACGCCGGAAGCTTATGAGCGTCTTATTCATGATGCGGCGCGCGGCGATTCCACTTATTTCACTCGTTGGGACGAAGTATCCCACGCATGGGCTTTCGTGGATCGAATTGCGCAGGCATGGCGCGAGGAAAAAAGCGATCTTGCCTTCTATCCGGCCGGAACTTGGGGACCGGAAGCGGCGAATCGATTGCTGGACGAAGAGGGCTTCCACTGGTGGCCGGTCAACGGCCAGGAAGAAGACAACGTCATTTGGGTAACGAACAGCGGCAAATAAGGCGGAAGAACACCGCCGGCCGCAGTGAACAGTTCCGTTGAATGTGAAAGGAAGTCAAGCATGAGTCAATCTATAATAGATGAAATAACGCAGGAAGTGGACAAAAGACGCACGTTTGCGATCATTTCCCACCCTGACGCAGGTAAAACAACGTTAACCGAGAAGCTCCTCCTATTTGGGGGAGCTATTCGGCTTGCAGGGTCGGTTAAAGCGCGTAAAGCTAGCCGGCATGCTACATCCGACTGGATGGAAATCGAGAAGCAACGGGGTATTTCCGTAACGTCTTCCGTTATGCAATTCGACTATTTAGGCCATCGGGTCAATATTCTCGATACACCGGGTCACCAAGATTTCTCCGAGGATACTTACCGGACCTTAACCGCTGCGGACAGCGCAGTCATGCTTATTGACGTCGCAAAAGGCGTCGAGGCGCAAACGATTAAGCTGTTCCAAGTATGCCGCAAGCGCGGTATTCCGATCTTTACGTTCATTAACAAGCTGGACCGCGAAGGGAAAAGCCCGTTTGAGCTAATGGAAGAGCTTGAGCAGGTGCTTGGCATTCGCTCTGTTCCGATGAACTGGCCGATCGGTATGGGCCGTGAGCTGAGCGGCGTTTATGACCGGATGAAATCGCAAGTGGAACTGTTTCAAGGAAACGATCATTCCACGATTGAAGTACGCAAAGTAACCGACTATAACGATCCCGTTATTCGCGAGATGGCGGGCGACTATTTGACGGATCAGCTTGTTTCGGAACTGGAGTTGCTCGATGTTGCGGGCGATCCTTTCGATTTCGAAAAAGTTCGGGCCGGAGAGCTGACGCCAATCTTTTTCGGAAGTGCGGTTAACAACTTTGGCGTGCAGACGTTTTTGGAAAATTTCCTTGAGCTTGCTCCCAAGCCAACTTCGCGCAACAGCGTGCAAGGAACTATTGAACCGACGAACGAGAAGTTCAGCGGCTATGTATTTAAAATTCAAGCCAATATGAATCCTGCCCACCGTGACCGGATTGCTTTCCTTCGGATTTGCTCGGGCCGCTTCGAGCGGGGCATGAGCGTCAAGCATGTACGCAACAAAAAAGAGATCAAGCTGTCGCAGCCTCAGCAGTTTTTGGCTCAGGACCGGGATATTGTCGAAACAGCTTATCCAGGCGACATTATCGGTCTATTCGATCCGGGCATATTCCGTATCGGCGACTCCTTGTCGCAAGGTATGGAGGTGGAGTTCGATGAGCTTCCAACTTTCTCTCCTGAAATCTTTTCAAAAGTAACGGTCAAAAACGCCCTGAAGCATAAGCAGTATCAAAAGGGGCTAGACCAGTTGACGGAGGAAGGCACGATTCAAGTGTTCTATTCTACCGGCAACTTCGACGAAACGATTTTGGGTGTAGTTGGCCATCTGCAATTTGAGGTGTTCGAGCACCGGATGCGCGCGGAATACGGAGTCGACATTCAACTGCACCGGATGTCATTCCAATTCGCAAGATGGATAGTGGACGAGAAGATCGACCCTTCTAAATTCCGGATCAACTCCACGCTCGTAAAAGACAAAAAAGGCAATTATGTTGCCTTGTTTGAAAACGAATATGCGATGAGAACGGCCATAGACAAAAATCCGACCTCCAAGTTTTTGGAGACGGCGCCATAAAGGAAACCTTTTCGAAAAATCCTTCCTTAAGGATCACTTGATCCTTTTGGAAGGATTTTTTTGCTTTTGTTTAAAAGATCGTAAGAAAATATTAACGAAAAATGTCGACTTTTTTGGTAGACTAGTAGAGACCTAGAGAAGACTACTATGAAATTTGGAAGAGGAGTGTAGGGTAGCAACATTATGAAAAATAACAAATGGAAGATTCTATTGATCGCAGGAATTGCGGTAATCGCGGCGATCGCTGTTGTTGTAGCTGTTACGCAAAATAAAAAGGTGAAGGATACGACCAGCAAGCCGACTCCGTCGCCAACCTCCATTACGAAGCTGCCTCAAGTCGAGGCGCCGAAAGAGCAATATGATGTTGTCGTGGTTGGTACTGATCCCGAAGGCGTGGCTGCTGCTGTATCCGCATCCCGCAATGGACTGAAAACTTTGCTGGTAGACGGAAAGGACCGGAAAGTGCTTGGCGGTCTGTTTACGCTTGGATGGCTGAACAGCCTCGACATGAACCGGACGAAGCCGGGCGGAGACGACTATTTTAATAAAGGTATATTTAAAGAATGGTTCGATCAAGTCGAAGGCGACTCGTTTGATATTACGACGGCAACGAATGCTTTTCACAGCCTAGTTGAAAAAGAGAGCAACATTGATGTAAGACTTGGAGCCAAGTCAATTGAGCCCGTCGTCGAGAAATCGGCAAACGGAGATTCCGTAGTGACTGGAGTGAAAGTGAAAACGGCTGAAGACAACGAGCTAGTTATCGTAGCAAAAGCCGTTATTGATGCTACACAGGATGCGGATATCGCGGCAGCAGCAGGCGCAAAGTTTACTTATGGCCGCGAGGATATCGGAGATACCAAGCTGCTGATGGCGGTTACTCCTGTTTTTAAACTGACGAATATTACTCCGGAAGTATGGGGTAAAGTGAAAGCTAGACTGAACGGAGACGAATATGCAGGAACGGGCGCAAACGAGCAAAGCGCTTGGGGCTATATCGAAATGTGGGATTATCCGTCGTCCAACCCGGAGCGTATCCGTTCCCGCGGCCTCAATTTGGGACGTCAAAACGATGGAACGATGTTGTCCAATTCCATTCAAATTTTCGGCATTGATCCTTTTGATCCAAAATCGAGAGAAGAAGCGTACGAAATTGCCCGCAAAGAGCTTCCGCTCATGCTTGCCCATATGAAAAAGCTGTACCCAGAGTTCAAAGACGTCGAAATCGGGGAAATGGCACCCGAGCTGTATATTCGTGAAACCCGACATTTAGAAGGTATGTACAGGCTTAACATGGTAGATTTGCTGGAACAAAAAACGCATCACGATGATATTGCTTTTGGTTCTTATCCAATTGATATTCAAAGTACTTCTGCGGCCAAGACGGATCGTGGAACAGTCGTTATGGCTCCTAGATTTTACGGGGTGCCGTTCCGTGCCCTTGTGCCACAGACAGTCGACGGCTTGCTTGTTGTTGGCCGAACATCCAGCTTCGATACGCTGCCGCATGGCAGTGCCCGCGTTGTCCCTCTAGGCATGGCGACAGCTCAAGCGGCAGGAGCCGCTGTTAAAGTAGCTATTGAATCGAATGTTACATTGAGAGAGCTTGCTGCATCGGAGTCTTTGGTGGACATGCTACAGAAGCGTCTGACGGAGCAAGGGATGAACCTTGAAGTGCCGGAATTGAAACCATATGCCTTTATTAGCCATCCTGCTTACGAAGGACTTAAAGCGGCGGCTATGATGGGAATCGCGCAAGGCGCATACGCAAATGACTTCCAACTGGATGCGGAGTCAAACGCTCAACGTTTTATGCAAAATATGAAGGGTGTGGCGAAAGTCCATGCGACAGCATTCCCAGTATCTGTGGATGCCGCGGTTAAGGATGTCGCAGACCCGGCCAAAGTAGTGCTCACTCTTGAGCAAGCGGCCTATACGATTTCTCTTTCCATGAACGAGGGAGCGAAGCGGGAAGGCGCTTTGGAGCGTCTGATCGCAGATGGCGTCATTAAAGAAGAGACGCTGGCACTTATTAAAGATAAAACAAAGCTGACAAACGGCGACGCATACTTGCTGCTCAAAGATGCTACCGCAAAAATTGCAGGGGTAACCTATTAATTGATTTCTACATTTAATGAATTCTTTTGATAGGTAAAGCTGGAATTTAATAGGTTTATAAAAGAAGCTAGTCCTATCATTATATTGGGGCTAGCTTCTTCTATTGTCATAATCTATGAAACGTGATGTCATTTTTTACGTAATAGAATAGGGATGAAATTATAGAAATGGAGTGAGTCAGAAGTGAGGAAGCTATTTGTATTGCAAAAGCCCAACCGTTTAGTCAAAACGGTAACGGCGGCAGTATTGTCGCTCAGCCTTATGGTTCCGGCGATCGGTGCATCTGCCGCAGCGGATGCCGCGAGAGGGAAAGAACTCGATTCCACGAGCGCGACTACTTTTCTGGATCAATTTTTCTCTAGCGAAATGGCAAAGCAAAATTATGTAGGCGCATCCGTTGTTGTGGTCAAAGACGGAAAAGTGCTTGCCCAAAAAGGTTATGGCTATGCCGATCAAGAGAAAAAGAAGCCCGTAGATCCGGCTTCGACCGTCTTCCGCGTCGCTTCGGTATCCAAAACGTTTGCGGCAACGGCTATGATGCAGCTAGTCGAACAGGGCAAAGTGGGGTTGCAGGACGATTTTACGAAATATGTGAAGGATTTGAAATTCAGCAACCCGTTCGGCAAACCGGTTACGATTGAGCATTTGCTGACTCATACAACGGGATTTGAGATTCGCGATCCAAAGCCGGGGGACATACATAACGATTTTGAAAAGGTCGTCGATATTGACGATTACGTAAGAGAAAATATGCCTCCTGTCGTTCGCGAACCGGGAGCCTCTTATATGTATGACAACTTTGCCTCCATGCTCGTTGGCCTTATTGTCCAAAATGTGAGCGGTCAGCCGTTCGAGCAATATATGGAGCAAAACGTGTTTAAGCCGCTAGGCATGAACAACAGCGATTTCCTCAATCACGGCAAGCTGAAAAGCCAAGTGGCTGTTGGCTACACAGCCGATCATCAGCCGATAGAGCCTTACACGGTAACGCCAACCGTTATGCCGCATGGCGGCATGCTTAGCACAGCCGAAGATATCGGCAAATATATGATTGCCTTTTTGAACGGCGGGGCGACTGGCGCAAACCGCATTTTGTCGGAAAAGACAGTTGCATCGATGGAAGAATACCGTTCGGAAATTCACTCGCTTTTGCCTAATACAACTTATGGCTTTGAAGCGGCCATGCAGTTGCCTGAAGCCGGAAGCAGCAAAAAAGTGATTACAAAAGCCGGGGATTTGCCCGGAAACAGCTCTTATTTATTCCTTATCCCTGAACAAAATACGGGCGTGTTTATAACGTACAACCAAACAGGCATTTTGCGCAATTTGTTCTACCCGCAGTTCATTTCGACGTTTTTCCCGCAATACGCTTCGGCGGCTTTATTTGAAGCGTTTGAGCCGAACGAGAAGCAACTGGCGGAATTCAAAGGCTTTTATTCCGATCTTCGTCTTCAACTGCTCATCTCTTCCGTTGATCCGGACGGAGTAGGCGATTTGATTATTTCGGACTCTATTTTGGGGCCGCGCGCGCTTAAGCAAGTGGACGATAATTTGTTTATCGACACTTTAACGAAACAATTTACCGCATTCCAGCTGGATAAGAACGGAAAAGTGCAGTATATGAAAGAGCCGTATTTGAATCCGCTGGGCTACGCGCAGAAAGGCGCGACAGCAGCAGGATTTGCCGATGTGAAAGCGGACTCTCCTTACGCTAATATGATCCATACACTGCAATCTCTTGGCTACTACCCTAATGATGCTGCCATCAGCTTTAAGCCTCAGCAAAACGTAACAAGAGCGGAGTACGTGCAGCAGTTGCTTGGATTTATTGGGTTAGAAGGCAGTGAAACCGAAGAGCTGGCTTTCACTGACTTAGAGGGACATGCTGCCGCTGCATTTATTCAACAGGCATACGAGCTTGGTATGGTAAATGGCAATGGAAAAGGGAAATTCCACCCGAACAAAGTGATTACCCGTCAAGAGGCTGCCGTTATGATGTGGAGATTGCTGGCCGGGCAATATGAGCCGGAAGCATTCCAAGGAATTAAATTGGCAGGTAAAACCGATAAATGGGCCGTGCCGGCCGTTCAAATGATGGTTGCGTTCGGCTATCATGGTCCAGAAGTGAAAATTTCGAAAGATGGCGCAACTGACTACCAGTCGAAAAAGGCGCTCACTCGCGAAGAGCTGGCCGCTATCCTGTACACATCGCTTACTACCCCGATCGATCAAATTTACGCGGCCCTTTTGCAGCAGGCCCAAGGGGAAGCAGCAGGAGCTGCGGTTAAAGCAGCCTAATGAAATATCCATTTTAACATAAGATGATTGCAGTTGCTTAAGCTGCTACCAAGCTGTCGAGTTCGCTCGGCAGCTTTTTTTCGTCTGCGTTTGTTATTTTAACGGATGGAATGGATGGCCTGGCTTGAGGTTAGGAAGCAAGAAATAAGAGGTTAAGAACATTAAAGTTTAAACGCTTTAATTTTTGTATTGACATTCAATTAACATGATTTTACAATAACTTTATAAGCGCTTTCAAAAAGGAGGAATGGACATTCCAGAAAGTAAAAGACTCATTGCGTCAATGAAGTTTAAGCGTATAAACTTCTAGATTTCCATACTAAAGCGAAAGGCAGTGTCTAACATGAAGATTCGCGATACTTATAAGCCTTACCCTCCAGCCCTTATTATTACGGTAATGGTGTTGGTCGTTTCGCTCGTTTTATCTCTATTGTTTATTCCGATAAGCTATGCCGCCTCCGGGACAACAACCGCTAAAAAAGACCAGCCGAATAGACCGTATCCTCAGCACATGACCTATGCGGAAGGCTCCATTAAACCGAGCCACGTTACTCAAAAGGGGATGGATGCGGAAGTTGGCCTTCTATACGATGAATGGAAAAAGAAATATGTGAGAGCCAATCCTTATGACAAAAGCCAGTACTATGTTTGGTACAATGACGGCGGCTGGAACGGCGATGCCATTACCGTTTCCGAAGCGCATGGCTACGGAATGATGATTACGGCGATTATGGCGGGATACGATCGTGATGCCAAAAAAATATTTGACGGCATGCATAGCTACTTCCGTGCGCATCCTAGCCATATTAACCCTGATCTGATGGCTTGGCAGCAAGCTGATCGCGACGGGAAAATTATCGATGTAAATGGTACGGACTCCGCGATCGACGGCGATATGGATATTGCTTACGCTTTGCTTTTGGCGGACAAACAATGGGGAAGCGACGGGGCAATCGACTATCGCGGGGAGGCCATTAAAGTAATCAACGCGATTATGCAGAGCGAGGTTCATCCGGAAAACTTCCATTTGCAGTTAGGAGATTGGGTGAGTACCTCCGATAGCGAGCCTAGCTTTAAACCGGCTACACGTCCTTCTGATTTTATGCTTCAACATTTGAAGGAATTTTATAAAGCTACGGGCGACGAGCGCTGGCTTAAAGTCATTGACAACACTTACGGGATCGTAAACGATTTGTACAAAAATTATAGCCCGAAAACAGGCTTGCTGCCTGACTTCGCCTATAGAGATCCTGCGGATGGAAAATATAAGCCGGTCAACGAGTTTAAATGGGAAACGGAAAGCGGCCATTTCTTGGAGTCGGAATTCGACGGCGCTTACAATTACAACTCATGCCGTACACCATGGCGCATTACATCCGATTTCTTGCTCACCGGCGACAAGAGAGCTTATGATCAGCTGTCTTCCATCAATAAATTTTTGCAAAAAAATCATGATACTCCCTCTCAAATTTGGTCCGGCTATACGCTTGACGGCAAAACAAAACTGAGCGAATGGGATGGCGGGTTGGATTATACTGCTCCGTTTATGGTGAGCGCTATTATTCATAAGGACAATCAGCAATGGCTGAACCAGCTGTGGGATTATCATACGGATGCCGTTAACCCGACAAGTGCAGAATGGCGTTACTACTACGGTAACTCCATCCGATTGCTCAGCATGATCGTCGTATCCGGCAACTGGTGGTCGCCAACGGGTATGGCATCGACCGACATTTCTGGCCACCCGGCGGAAAAAGAGATTAAACAAGCTTTGTCTGAAGGAATTGTAAACGGATATCCGAACGGCAGCTTCAAACCGAACGAAGTCGTATCCCGCTCCGAATTTGCGGTTATGCTTGCTAAGGCCTTGAAGCTGGACGGCGATGCCCCAGAAGTCGCGTTCCCTGATGCTAACGGAATCGCTCTTTGGGCCAAGCGATCCGTACAACTAACCTCTCACGAAGGACTTTGGAACGGGCTGACGGAGCTTGGCTTCCAGCCGAAAAACAAGCTGACAAGAGCGGAAGCATCCGTAGTGCTTGCTGCGGCAATGAAGCTTAAAGGTTCCGAAGGCGGCACGCCATTCTCCGACGATGCTTCCATTCCGGCCTGGGCGAAGCCGTCCGTCAAAGCTCTGGGAGAAGCAGGCGTTGAATGGTTCAAAGCAAAAGATAAACCGTTTAATGGGGATGCTGGACTTACAAGAGCTGAAGCGATTTCTATTTTGGGCGCTTTGAAGAAGAACTGATAGTTGCTCTAATATGAAATGACCAAACGACCGCAGGAATGATCCTGCGGTCGTTTTATTTGGCGATGCTCGCTCACCGATTTCGAGCGTCTAGTGGTTTCTGACCCAACTAATTGCTCGAAAGGATGCGTGTCGGGTGGTCTAGTGGTTTCTGACAGGAAAAGCTGGCCGATTCTAATGAACCAGCCAGCCAACTCATTGGATTACGAAGGGTTAGCTCCGGCATCGTTAGGATGCAAATGTTCGTAAAGCGATTCAACCAAATGAGTTTGCTCCGTTTCGTTCGATTGTTTCCAAATCATTTCGAATAAGACACCAAGGCCGGGCAGCGTCCGCTCGTCATGATCGACGGAGCCTTCAATTACTTCCGTTAATTGCTCTTTAGAATTGTCCTGAACACGGTTAATAATGGCTTGGCGAAGATCGATGTTTTGCAATGGACATTACCTCCCGCGGAATGTAGAAATAGTGCTTCGTTATTATACCCGCTGTAGAGAATGGCCATCCGCCGCTTAAGCTGACGGATTATGCTATACTGGACATTAGAAAACAAGCGGAATGGGGCAAGGTGAAAACGGAATGTATGACAACAACCATTTATTTATTGGTTCGCCACAGAATGAAAAAGTGAAGCTATGGGCATCCTTATTAGACAAAAAAAATCGGGATCGCACTGGTCTTTTTATCATTGAGGGAGTTCATCTTATTCAGGATGCCATTCAAGCGGGCGCTGGTGTCGAAACAATCATATACGATGACGAAAAGGGAATTCCGCAACAACTGGACGGAGCGCCATATAGCGATTTTCCTGCGAACTGGATTGCAGCGTCCCGAACGGTTATAGGGAAATGTACGGGAACGGATACACCGCCGCCTATTTTTGCCGTTTTACGAAAAATTGAGGTCAAAGAAGAAACGCTGTTTAAAAGCAAGCGTTTGGTCGTTGCATTAGACGGAGTACGCGATCCCGGAAATGTGGGCACCATTATCCGCAGCGCGGATGCGGCAGGAGCCGATGCGGTTGTTTTGGGCAAAGGATGCGTTGATCTCTACAATCCCAAAACGGTTCGTTCGACAATGGGTTCTTTATTCCATTTGCCAATTGTACAGGGGGATTTGCAGGAACTGCTCCCAAAAGCTAAGCTGGAAGGTTCAAAAGCGATCGGGACCAGCTTGCAAGCGGAGCATAGCTGTTACAGCTATGACTGGTTGCAGCCAACTTGGCTCATTATGGGTGGTGAATCGGAAGGCCTTTCCGAGGATATAAGAAAGCTGGTAGACGAATCGGTCATCATTCCGATGTCGGGCAGTTCCGAATCGCTGAATGTAGCGATGGCAACGACGGTTTTGCTTTTTGAGGCTCAGCGGCAGCGTTTGATTAGCCAAACATAAACATTGAAAAGAGAGTGGGATAACGCCCAGCTCTCTTTTTTCTTTTTCAAGTGATATATTAAAAGTGATGAATAAAAATGTGAAAGGAACAAAAAAATGAATAAAAGTGTTTATTTTTCTTCATTTGTTGATGATAAAAAAATTGCAACAAATCCTAAGACGATTCATAACAATGATGAGTATAGGTATTCCTTAACTATTTTCTTTAAGAGGAAAGTCGCTGGTCCAACGGCTGTAGTTATTATGAAAAATCCAAGTAAAGCGGGCATTATTGATGAAACAAACAAAAAGTTATTGTCTGACGATACAATCTATCACGTCTGTGATTACATTTTTAAAAGACAAGAGAAATTTTCAAAGCTTATCATTCTTAACCTCTTTCCTATATATGGATCAACATTTAAGAACATTGATTTTAAAAATAATATTAAGCAATTAACGGGGAAATCAGGAGAGTATTCCCGAAATGACAAAGAGATTGAAACCATTGTTGATTCATTGACCAATACGGATAAAATCATCCTCGCATGGGGTGGATATCCAAGTCTTGGAGTTAAAAAGTCTTCTAAAAATGAGGAGCAGAAGCTAGAGGAACAAGTAAAAGAACAAGTAAAGGAACTTTACGCGCAGCGGATAAAAAAAGTGCTGAAAATAATTGATGGGCGACCTACCTACAAAGTTGGCAAAGGGTTAACGAATGGAAAGTTTCCACAGCATGGGAAAATGTGGTATGACTATGAGGAGCTTGAATTGTTTTCCCATCCTACTATATAAACTTAGCAGAGAGTGCTTTTCGCGCAAAAAAAGAGATTGGCTTGCCCCTCCTCAAGAAGAGGGAAACGAGTCCAATCTCTTTTGTTTTTGCCAATTGACACCAGTAATAGAAATGGTTAATATGATATTAAATGCACATATGAGTAATCATTCATATGTTTCGGGAGTTTATTAAGAAAGGGTGAACAATAGCCAACCAGATCATGAAGTTTCTATTTTCAGAGCAAAGGAGTTGAATGAAGGGTAGTCAAAAAACCGTTCCTCCACAGGCAAGGCAGGCAGTATTCTTTTGCGAACGGCGTATAGAAAAGCATGATTTATGCAATAACCACTTCCTTTTGTAAGGTGAGGTCTATGCGATTCCGTGTTTTTTCGAAAAAACCGATTTTAATGAAGGCTCTTTGGTTTATCCATGCTTTATTTCCGGCGTTGTTGATTTATGTTTGCGTCCAGATGCACGCACATCCGTTTATGGGCATTTATATCGAAAATCGCGGCAACTACTGGGTTGTGTCCAAAGTGGATAAGGAATGCGGAGTCAGTGCACACTACGGCATCGAAAAGGGCGATATTTTGCTGCAGATCAATGGGAGAGACCCGAGCCTTAACGATAACGTGAGCAGATGGCATATTGCAGAAGGGTTTAAACACGCCTCATTCCTGAAGCCGGAAGGCGAGATTGTACGCATCATCATCAACGACTGGCTGAAGCCGCAGTCCGTGCATGGGGCGCTGCCTTATGTGGTTTTGGCGCTGTTTATTTGGATGGTAGGCAACTATGCGCTTTATAAATGCAAGCAGTCGCCTTCGAAAATATTTGAAATCTTTTTGGCGCTGAATCAAGTATCGGCCCTTGTTGTATTAACGGCTTTCCCGGCAAGCAGCGGGATTTGGCTGGCCAAGGTGGCGCATATTGTTTCGGCGGCATGGATTCCTTCGCTGCTGCTCGCTTTATTAAGCAGATTTCCCGTGCCGTCCAAATCGCCTCTATTGGCTGCGGCCAGAACATTTGGTTTGGCAGTTGGATTTCTTTACACGGCTGCAATACTTTTATATGTATCGGCTGATTTTTCATCGTCCGCGATGATTGCTTTTTTCCGGTATGGCTTGCCGCTCTGCATCGGGCTGTCGTTTCTGATCGGAATAGGCATTGCGGTCCGCAACATGGCGAAAATGACAATTGCCGCTAATCGGGCAATGTCCGTTATTCTTCTGGCAGGCACTTGTCTTGCTTTGTTTGTGCCGCTTCTGTTTACTTTTTTGCCGGAAGAGCTGAACGAAAAACCGATTTTGATGCTTGAGGTCAGTATGTTTTCTTATTTGGTGCTGCCGCTGATCTTTTTATACGCAATTGCCAAGCGAAGCGAGCTGAATATTGACGTCCATATGAGAGAGATGCTGGGACAGGGGACGGAAGGGAACTGCCCTTCGGGGCGAGGTCATCACACGGACAAAGAATGGCTTGATCCTTCGCTCGCGTGCCAATTGCTGATTCGGGCGCAGGAGCAGGAAAAACAGCGCGTATCCTCTCATTTGCATGATCAAATTTTACAAAATCTTATTTTTATGCTGCGCGATTTGGAAAAAGCGGGCGACTTCGGAAAGTCTGCCGCTGCTGGACCAAACGTTTTGCTGGAATCGATGAAAGACGCTATTTATGACGTGAGGGAGCTTTGTTCGGATCTTTATCCGTCGATGATTGAGGATCTTGGTTTGAAATCGGCTATGAATTGGCTGGTCAGGGAAACGAAAAGCCGGCATAACGTCGCGATAGAATGGGAATTTGGGCAGGTAGAGGAAGAACGATTGCCCTATGAGGTTAAAGTGAGTCTGTTCCGCATTTTAAAAGAGCTAGTGACCAATGCGCTTAAGCATGCCGGAGCAAGCCGGATGTTTATCCGAATTGAGCCTTCCGGACAAATGCTTGTATGCGAAATCAGGGACAACGGAGTCGGATTTGATGTGCCAAGAAGAATGAAGGAAACGATGAGAGGCAATCATTTTGGACTGATGACGGCATTAAAACGAATTCACGGCATGGGAGGGACGATGAATATCTTGTCCAAATTGGGCGAAGGAACGAAGGTGACGTTTCAAATTCCGCTGCTGGAAGGGGGAGCGTAAGGTGGGGATAACAAGCGTCTATTTAGTGGACGATCATCCGATGGTCACCAAGGGATTGCAGGGCTGCTTGGAGCAGGAGCAGGATATTCGGGTGCTCGGCGTTTTCCAAGATGGGGAAGCTGTGCTGGAGCAGCTGCAAAAAGGGGTTTGGCCCGACCTGATTGTCACAGACGTGTGTATGAAAACAACAAGCGGATTCGATCTCGCCAGAACGGTGCGGGCCAGATACGGCAGTGAAATTAAGATGATTATGCTTACAGGATATTATTACGAAGAATATATGAAAACGGCGTTTGAGCTTGGCGTGTACGCTTTTATAAGCAAGGAATCCCCGTATGGACATATTGTAAACGCGATTAGGCAAAGCATGTTTGGCCATATGCTCATCCCGGAAAGCTATCATCTTGCGGGGCGAAAAGAAAGATTGTCCGTTGTCGAGGTGAAGGTGCTAGGGCTGATCGCCAAGGAGTGGACGAATGTGCAGATTGCCGAATATTTGGACGTGAGCAAAAGAACGGTCGAAAACCACATCACCAGCATTCTCGCCAAGCTAGGCGTTGATTCTCGCGTTGGCGCCGTCGTACAGGGCATTCAGAGGGGGATTATCGGGCCGTACAGGTAAACATGCAGGCTTTAGGAAAAGTCTTACAATTTGCGTGATCGCGCAATTTCGAGGGTGGGAGTACCCGCCAAAAGATGCGTAGGATACGGATAGAAGGGGCTGTAAATCGTATGGTAATCTTAGAAACGTGATCTATTAATGCTATTATTTGGGAGGTCGTATGATGTCGAAAATGAAAGAGTTATTTCAAAACATGAAAGATTTGAACCTGGATCCGGTAAGCATGGTGGCCGCTTCGACGCGAGAAATGTTCCAATGGGAACGGAGCGACGCTGAGGAGCTGACAGGGTATTTGATGGCGGACAACTTCAAATATCACTATGAAAACAACACATTTTACCGCAAAATTTGCGATGAAAAAGGCGTTTCGCCGGAGCAGGTTCAAGGCTTTGCCGACATCAACAAAATTCCCCTTATTCCAGTAGCCAATTTTAAGCAGGCGGATTCTCATTTGCTGATGACGAAGCCGCTCAGCGAAGTGGAGTTCGAGATGCGCAGTACGGGCACGAGCGGCATTCCTTCCGTTTCGCGCAGAGATTCGCAATCTGTCAGCCGGGCAGCATTTGGCATCTACGCTATGTATCGCGAGCTGTTCCAATTTTCCAAAGGTGCTGGCCTCTTTTTGTTTCCTTCCCCGGAAGAGATGCCTGAAATGGGCATGGTGAAGGTGCTCAATATGTTAAGCGGTCTGTTCGACGCTACCAAATGTTTGGTCAAACGGGCTTCTTTTAAACCGAAGGAAGCGATCGAGACACTGCAAAACTGGGAAGGCGTCCATACCCGCCACATTGTTGGACCTCCGTTCCTTGTGTATAAGCTGATCAATTACTTAAAAGAAAACGACATCCGTCTCAAGCTGGATAAATCGACTAAGGTGATCAACCTTGGCGGCTGGAAACGGTTTTGCGGCATGGAAATTCCACGGGAGCAATACAACCGCGAAATCGCGGAATACTTGGGCATTCCAGAGAGCGGAGTAAGAGATATGTACGGCCTTGTGGAGTCGAATATTCTTGCAGTTGAGTGTGAAGAGCATTCCAAGCATGTGCCGCCATGGGTTTATTTCTCCGTCCGCGACGTAAAAGATTTATCGCAAGAGGTGCCTCAAGGGCGCCGCGGCGTGCTGGCGATTATGGACCCGATCTCACTGTCCTACCCTGGATTTATTCAAACCGAGGACCTGGTTTATTTGGAGAAAGAAAACGAATGCGGCTGCGGACGCACGGGGCAGAAGGTGACTTACATCTCCCGCGTTGCCGGAGCGGAGGTCGGCTGTTGCGCTATTAATCTGGAGAAGCACATGGATGAGGCGGAAGAGGGGCTGACATGCGGCGTTTAGTCCAAAAAAACGGGATGCGGGAGGAGAGTCGTTATGTATAATGCCATCATTGTGGATCATTTTACGGCGCCTCGCAATATCGGAGAGCTGGCGGATCGGGACGATGAGATCAGCATCGGCAATTCCGTATGCGGGGACACCATTCATCTGCATATGAAGCGCGATGGGGACAAAATTACGGATGTCAAATTTAAGGCGTACGGCTGCGCGACGTCGATCGCGACGGCAAGCATTTTTTCCGAATATATTACAGGGAAATCGATCGGGGATATTTGCGCAACCGAAGCTTCGGCGCGCAGCGAAATGTTGGGGGAGCTAGATCCGTCCCAGCGTCATTGCCTCGACATTTTAACGCAGTTATTCTCGCATTTCGACGGGGCCGCCGCCTAGGAGGGTAAAATGGCTGAACGATATTTCGATTATAACGCGACAACGCCAATTGATCGGGAGACGGCAAAGTGGATGATCGAGCATTTGGAACTGTTCGGAAATCCATCAAGCAAGCATACGTACGGCGAAAAGGCGAAGGGGGCGGTTGTCAGTGCCCGTTCGTCCGCAGCGCGCGCGCTTTCTGCACTGCCGGAGGAAATTGTTATTACATCGGGCGGCTCCGAATCCAACAATTATGCCATTAAGGGATGGCTGAGCCAGTTTTTCGGCCGCCCCGGCCATATTGTCACGACATGCATGGAGCATCCGTCCGTCCTGCAAGTTGTGCAGCATTTGGAGCGGCGTCACGGCTTTTCGGCGACCTATCTTCCTGTGAACAAGGAAGGGTTCGTATCGGTCGAGGACTTTAGAAAAGCTTTGCGTCCGGATACGCAGCTCGCTACCGTTATGTTTGCCAACAATGAGCTTGGCACGATCCAGCCGATCCGGGAAATGGCGGAGGAGGCGAAGCGGCGGCATCTGTTTTTCCATTCCGATGCGGTGCAGGCTGTAGGGAAAGTTCCTATTTCCCTACGCGAGCTAGGAGTGGACGCACTCTCCTTTTCCGCGCATAAGTTTAACGGACCAAAAGGGGTTGGCGGTTTATTTATCCGCAGCGGCATAGAGCTCGAGCCTCTAATCCATGGCGGCGGACAGGAGGGCGGCGCCCGCAGCGGTACGGAAAACGTCGTATCCGTTGTTGGGATGGGCAAAGCGTTTGATGTATTGTCCGAAAAGCTGTATGAAGCAAACGAAAAAAGCAGGCGCCTTAAAGGATTGTTAATTCGGGAGCTGTCTGAGCTCACAAACTGCTCTTTAAACGGATCGACCGATCCGAGCCGCACGCTCGCCAATACGGTTAACGTTTGCTTTCATGACGTTCGCGGCGAAGCGCTGGCAGCTCAGCTTAGCATGCTGTACGGAATCGCCATTTCGGTAGGCTCCGCTTGCAGCGCAAACAAAGAAACGAAGCTTTCCCATGTGCTGCGCGCCATCGGCCTGTCGGAAGATCAAATTAAATCTTCGGTTCGGATCAGCTTTGGCCCGGAAACAACGGAGGAAGATGTCCGGTTTCTAGCTGAAGCGGTGAAAGAACGGGTCGCGAGCCTGCGCTTAATGCTGCCGGTTGGCATTGAATAGGGGGCGAACGCAATTCAAATTGTAGCCCCTGCAAGATCGCCTTTTATGTTGAAAGAAATGATAGAGGCTGGCGCAAACGAAATTTATGTCGGCCTAAAGCCAAGGGGGCTCCGCCAGCTTTCACTGGATGGCAGATTTCAGACCGTAGCCGACTATCCCGGTCATGTCCCGGATGAGGATACGCTGGACAATATGATCAAGCAAGCCCATCGCCAAGGGGTAAAAGTTACGTTTATGGCAAACCCCGTTTTGCTGCCGAGAGATTGCGAAGAGGAGTTTGTCAGGCATGTAGCCATTGCGGCGGAGATGGGGGCGGATCATGTCGCTCTCTCATCCCTGCAAGGGGCGAAGCTGCTGCAAACGGCCGGCATTCGCCTTCCGTTTATTGCCGGCTCCGGCTTTTCCGTGTTAAACCGAGGGATGCTGGGGCTGCTGCGGGAATGGGGGTTTCAGCGAGCGACCGTGCCTCACGCCATTACGATTCCAGAACTGCAAAAGTGGAAGGCGGAGGGGCTGGAGCTTCAAGTGACGGGCAACTTCGGCAGCGGCAGCTTGCCCGGTCTATGCCGGTTGTGGGAATCTCCCAACAATCGGGAAATGGGCGATGGTACTCGAACCGTCTATCGGGCCACCTTGCCGGGCGGGGATACGATGGAGCAAACGGCTTGGCTCGATTCCGCTACAGATTGCAGCTTATGCAATTTGGGCGAGCTTGAACGGGCTGGCATTGGCTATATCAAGCTGATCGGCAGGGAAGCGCCGAACCCTTCCACTTTGGCCGTCGTCATTGACTTATTCAGACAATGGCTCGATATGGAGGAAGAGCGGAAGCCGGTTAGCGCCAAGATTGAAGTGATGGAAAGGGAGCTTCTAATGTGGACCATGAAATGGGTCCCGCGGTTTTGCGACAAGCAGCGCTGTACCTATTTGGAAACTCCGGTCACGAGCAGTTACGTTTAGCGGGAAAGGAAGCCACAGGATATGAGAATAGGGAAAAAGGAACTTAGGCTGTACCCTTCTCAGCTTTCTCGCCTCCGGGAAAGTGATTTGGACGGCTACGACTCGCTTGGCGTCGGCCATCCGAGCTGCGTGCATAAGATGGCGGGCTTGTCGGAGGCATCCATTGAAGGGGCGCTGCGTTGGGGCAAGGAGGTCCATCTGGAAATCCCCCTTTTGTTCGAAACGCATTTTGACGAATGGATGGAAAAAATAGAGGCTTGGCTCCAGTATCCCGTCGGCTTAGTTATTCACGACTGGGGGACGCTGAGCGTCGTCTCCCAAATGCCGCTTGGCCTTGATCGGAAGCTGACGCTTGGCAGAAATCTCGCTTACAGCTTTTACAATTGTCCATGGCATGAAGATTTGTTATCGGAGGAGACGGAGCTGATTCGTCAGCAGTGGGGGGAGCTGAATCTCGACAATGAGGCGATGGCCGAAGCGATGAGACGTTACGGCGTAAGCGCCGTCGATGTCGACTTATCGCCTGAACTGGAAGCTTCACTTGCCCGGCTGCGCGGCGAAGGATTCCAAGTCAACGGTTTCACCGAAGCTCCGCTCGCTTCCACCTCCAGAACTTGCCATGCGCTGCGGCATTTTAAAGGGACGCGGGGGCAATGCCAGCATCTATGCGAGGAGCCGATTTTGCTTGAGCCCAAGCAAAGATGGAACCGGTTTGACGATTCGCTCATCCGTATCGCCAAACCAAGCCGCGACGCGCTAGGCCGCCTGCATGTTTTCGGAAATACAATTGTACGGAAATTAGAAGAACCGGCTCAAATCGGCTATGACATTGATGTGTTGTGCATAGACGCCCGGTTCTCCGCTACTTCTATTTTTTGGGAGGTTGAACCATGCTAACGGGCACAGTACCGAATGTGGAGGCGATTTTGGAGTCGGTAGAGGACTTAATATGCGATTATTTAACTCCAAACGCCAAGGGGATCGACGAGGAAGGTTCATTCCCTCGTGAAAATATGACCGCTCTTGCGGAAGCCGGACTGCTGGGGCTAATGATTCCTCGCGAGCTCGGCGGACTTGGCGGGACGCCATCGCTTTACAAAGAAATCGTCACCCGTCTGGCGGGCGCATGCGCTTCTACCGCTCTAGTATTTGTTCAGCATACGTCCGCAACGGCCGTCATGCTGTATGGGGCGCATCAGCCTTATGTTCAGCAGCGGCTGCGTCAAATTGTGGAGGGCAAATGCCTCGCGACGATCGCGTTCAGCGAAGCGGAATCGGGCTGCTACTTCTTCCTGCCGGTCAGCCAGGCGAAGAGTTCGGGCGACGACCATTTTGTGCTGAACACAAAAAAGACGATGGTTACGAGCGCCGGGGAGGCCGATATTTATGTCGTGTCTACCCGTTCTACTTTTGCAACCAACTCTATGCAAAGCGACTTCTTTATATTAGAGCGGGAAACGGAAGGTTTTACTCTCGGCGGCGTATGGGAAGGAATGGGGCTGCGCGGCAATTGCAGCGCTCCAATGACGGTGAAGGACTGCGTCGTTCACCGCGAGTCGCTTATCGGCACGGAAGGCGAAGGCTTCAAAATCGTTCAGCGCTCTTTGCTTCCAATGGGGCAGATCGGCATCTCGTCGTTAAACTTGGGAATCGCCAAAGCGATTTTCGAACAGTCGGTCGCATATGTTAAGAAGCGCCATTATTCCCATCTTGACGCGGGCCTTTCCTCATTCCAAAGCGTCCAGCAGACGGTGGGTAAAATGAAGGTTCTTTACGACCAAGCGGAAAAGTCGCTTCAAACCGTCTGCCGCATGATGGAGCAAGGAAGCATCGATATGGTGTCCACGCTTGAAGTGAAAGTGATGGCTTGCGAAGCGGTGATGAGGATGGCGGAATACAGCTTGAATGTATGCGGCGGCTTTGCTTATTCGTCGCATTCCCCGCTGGAGAGACTTATTCGCGACAGCAAGGCGGGCACCATTATGGGGCCGACTCCAGAGGTGCTGAAGGAACTTATTGGGCGGACATTGCTGGACGTACCCGCCAAGCTGAGCTAACGGCAACAAAATACGGTATAGGTTTGAAAGGAGCTGCTTGATTTGGAACGCGCGCAACCGACATACGGAGGGCTAAAGCAAGTTTTTGCGGTTAGTTTGGGGCTTTTCATCGTTTTTATCGACAGTACGATCGTCAACATTGCTTTGCCTGATATTATTGCGGATTACGGAATTGGGCTTAGTGAAGCGTCCTGGATCATTAATTCGTTCGTAATTACGCTGGCGGTGCTGCTCGTCACGATGGGCAAGCTCGCCGATTTATTCGGCAGGGCAAGGTTTTTTCTTATCGGACTGTTTCTGTTCATGATCAGTTCCTTCCTGTGCGGAGCGGCACCAAGTGAAGAAAGCCTTATTATTTATCGTATTTTGCAAGGCATAAGCGGAGCGATGGTTATTCCGACGAGCATGATGCTGGTGCGGTCTGCCGTTCCGCCTGAAAAAGCGGGGCTGGCAATGGGCATCTGGGGAGCGGTAGGAGCGCTTGCCGTCGCGATTGGCCCGAGCCTTGGCGGCGTCATTACGGAGCAAATCAACTGGCGCTGGGTATTTTATATTAATGTGCCGGTTATCTTTATCGGATTGCCGCTTACTTGGCTCGTATTTAGAGGGACTAAAGAGACGCGCAAGCCGTTCCGCATCGACCTGTGGGGGACGCTGGCTTTAAGCACTACGTTATTCTTTTTAACCTATTCTATTTTGCAAGGGCAAGAGTTTGGGTGGTCGGATTGGAAAATTATCGCCGGATTTGCCATCAGCGTAATAGGGATAGCCGCTTTTATCGTGATTGAAAAGAAGGTGAAAGATCCGCTGCTCGACTTTGCCATTTTGCGAAATCGCGCTTTTGTATCCGGTATTGCCTCGAACCTGCTTAGCGGCATTATTTTGATGGGGACGATGATTTTACTGCCTCTTTTCCTTACGAAAGTAAAGGGCTTCGACACGCTTGAGGCGGCGTTCGCCATTACGCCTTTATCGGCGGTTATGCTTGTGGTCGCTCCGATTGTCGGCCGGTTAATCGATAAAGTCGGGTATGCATGGCCGATGACGCTGGGCTATCTATTTACGCTAGCCGGCTATATTCTACTGTCGACGGTTCATGCCGATATGTCGATCGGCCGCTTAGTCGCTTATATCGCGGTGGCGGGCGTCGGTATTGGCATCATTATGGTTACGAGCGTAACGGTCAGCACGTCTGTGGTCAGCCAGGAACAGGTGTCGCTTGCATCGGGCATATTTGCTATGATGCGCAATCTGGGGGGAGCAATTGGCGTAGCCTTGTTTGTTTCCATTACGCTGACCAGCCTGAACAATCAATCATCCGCTATTGTGGATGACGGAATCGCAAAGTTCAAGGAAGCCGGACTTCCCGCTGTCGTGCAGGATCAGGCGATTGCCCGTTTGGAAGAGCGACGGGACGACTTTTTCGACTTCAATGCCCCGCCTGCAGATTTTCAACTCTCTGATGGACAGAAGCAGGAGCTAATTGAGCAAAAAATGAGCGAAGCGATGGCGGCATTGCCGGCTGGCACGAAGCTTCCTCCGGAGAAGCAGAAGGAATTGCTGGCCAAATTAGAAGCCGAAATGATAGCGGTGGAAGGGAAAGTGGCTGAAATTCGGCTATCGATTCAAAAGCAGGGCGAAGAAGATGTCGCGCAGTCGATGGGCAAAGCGTTTTTGAGCGGTCTGATTTTAACGGCGCTGTTCAGCGTTACCCTTCTGTTTCTGAGACGAAAGTCGATTGAAGGCGGGCTTAGTTCACCGACGGGCAAAGGTTCCGCTTCCTCTTTTAGATCGTTTGAATAAATACGCTGCTTTTAACATGTGCCACATATAGAAGAAGGGACGAATAAGTCCCTTCTTTTTTCTGTTTTTCCTAAAAATTCCTTGCCGGGCTGCCAACTTAGAAGAAATTATGGTATGTTAGATCCATATGCCTTTTGATCGCAGGGAGCGAAGGAACTATGAAAGTCAATATTTTTGATGTAGCCCGCAAATCGGGGCTTTCGGTCGTGACGGTATCCAGAGTCATTAATAATGCGGATACGGTCCGGGAAAAAAATAGAACAAAAGTGCTTGAAGCGATGAAGGAGCTGGGCTATCATCCCAGCGCTGCCGCTAGAAGTCTGGCACTAGGAAAAACGGGTGTTATTGGTCTTACGATTATGACGCTCAACGACTCTTTTCTCGATGCGGTTGTAAAAGAAATCAACGATAAGCTGGCTGCCCATCGCTATTTGCTTGCCCTTTTTATTTCACAAGAGGATGAAAGCGATCTTCGCAACGCCATATTTCAAGAGGACAGGGTAGACGGGATGATCGTGTTGTCACCGGCGAACGAGACGCGATACGCGGAGGAACTGACCCGCAAAGATATTCCTTATGTGTTCATCGACAATCAGCTGGAAAGCTCGGAAGCTCCTTCCGTTCAAGTGGATAACTTTCGAGGCGGTTATGATGCTACTAAACATTTGATTGATTTGGGGCATCGGGAGATTGCCCATATTAGCGGGCCTGCGCCGTTTTTGAGCAGCAAGGAACGGGTGCGCGGCTATTTGGCCGCAATGGAAGAAGCGGGGCTCGCGCCTCGTATTGAGCAAGGGAACTTTGATATCCCGTCGGGATCTGAAATAGCAGAGAATTGGATTAAGGAAGGAGAACTGCCTACAGCCATATTTGCGGCGGACGACATGATGGCATTTGGCGTTATGGATGCGCTGAAAAACGGCGGATTGCGAATTCCAGACGACGTATCGGTTGTCGGCTACGACGATCAATTGTTCTCCGCGCAGTTTCGTCCGCGGTTAACGACGGTCAGCCAGCCTGTCGGCCGGATAGGAACAGAAGCGATTGAGTTGCTTTTAAAGCGGATTGGCAATGCTGAGCCGAAGCAGCAGCGATACGAGCCGCTGAAGCTGCAGCCGGAGCTTATCGTAAGAGAGTCGACCTCCGTCCCACGGCTACGGGGTTGAAATTTAGTTCACATGGAAGGGAAAAGGAAGTCTCGCTCTCTTTTTCCTTTTTTTGTTGCCAAAACAAGCGATATCTTTTATAATTTGAATGAACGTTCATTCAAATTCATTTAAATTACTCTCATGACAGGTGAATCGCAATGAAAACATCGGAACAAAGCAAATCGCTAGAGCAAGCCTTCTCTGAGGATTTTGAACAAGCGGCGGGAGGAGCGGCGATGGAGCAAATTTTGCTTCATGCGATAGACGTATTTTCCCGCAAAGGCTTTTCGGGCGCCAAAATTAAAGATATTGCGCAAAGCGCCGGATTTAGCCAAGGGTATGTGTATACCTATTTTAAGTCAAAGGACGATATCTTTACCCGAATTGTGGAGCTGGCGGCGGATGGCTCGGGAAAAGCCGTTCGTCAGGCGGCAAGTCTAGACGGTTCGCCCTATCAGAGGATCGTTTGGCTGACGGAAGCCTTTTTGGCGGCGGACAGCTTGGCGATGCAGCATTGGAGGCTGATTTTGCTCCAGACCGCTACATCCGAAGCGATTCCCGCAGAGGCCAAAGCGATTATAAAGGCGAAGCAGGGCGAGCCGATCCACGCCTTAATTCCACTAATCGTCGAAGGACAGAAGCTTGGAGAGCTGGTAGAGGGAGACCCTTTAATGCTGGCGATTACTTACTTTTCGTTTATTCAGGGACTTGGCATTTCAAAAGTGCAGACAACAGGACCGCTGCCGTTCCCCGACGCTCATGTCATTCTTCGATTTCTTAAAAAGTAGAGTGGTAGAATTAACAGCTTGCAAACGGGGAAGGGGAAATCCGCGTGGCGATTGCCGTTTTCAAAAGCAATGAGGCGGAGGAAAAAGTACTTGCGTCTTATGATCGACTGGTTGAGTTATGGGGAGTGAGAGCGGAATCCCATTTTGCCGAGACAAGGTACGGAGTGACGCATTGTATGACGGCGGGCGACAGCGCCAATCCGCCGCTTATGCTGTTTCATGGCGTAGGCGACAATTCCGCGGTCATGTGGATGCTCAATATGAAGGTACTATCGCAGCGTTATTATTGCATAGCGGTCGATACGCTTGGCGGCCCGGGCAAAAGTGTGCCGAACGGGGCTTACAAGAAGCCGGACTTTAGCCAAACGGTATGGATAAACGAGCTGCTCGCCTATTTTGAGCTGGATAGCGCTTATATGGCGGGTGTCTCCAACGGTGCTTATATGGTTTTTCAATATACGACTGTACATCCGGAGAAGGTTCGGAAGGCTGTTTGCCTGGAAGGCGGAATTGTCCTCAATCCGGTTAAAACGATGATTTCCACGCTGCTCCTGATGTTCCCGGAAATATTGATTCCAACAGACCGCAACTTGCTTAAAGTTCTCAAAAAAATGAGCTCTCCCGCCACCGATATGTTTGAGAAGCATCCTTTGCTTGCGGAGCATCTTATTTTATTGATGAAGTCCCATAAGCAAAACGCGATGTTTCCACATCCAATTGAAAAATATAGCGCAGCCGCCGGAGGCGCGGTCAAGGACAAATTATATTTTCTGCTTGGCGATCATCGCCGTGTCGTGAAGCAAGATACGATGGATGTGCTGGAGCAGGGAGGCTACCGATATAAAGTAGTGCCGGGGGCTGGCCATGGCATTAATCATGAGCAGCCTGAAGCCGTTCATGAGGAGATATTCCGGTTTTTATCGGAGTAAGGAGAGCAAAAGCCAGTATGGAAAGCAGGGGAAGGCTTTGAATGCAATATTGGAAATAGCAGATTTGGCAAAACGAAATGTTAGCAGCGGGAAATCGGAGCCTTATTTATGGTCGGGCCTTACCGCTTCAATTAAACAGCCTGAAGTGATAGCAGTGACCGGACCTTCGGGACAAGGGAAAAGCACGCTGCTCCGTATGCTTGCCTGTTTGGATGTGCCGGACCATGGCGATATGCGGCTTCACGGCAAATCGTATCGAGAAACGGACCCCGTGCACTGGAGAAAGAAGGTTTGTTACGTAGCCCAGCATGCCGTTATGCTGCCGGGAAGCGTAGAGGACAACTGGCGGACGGCGAGCAGGCTTCACGGAACAACTTATGACAAACGGCTTGCGGCTTTGCTCGTCGAGCGGGCCGGGCTTGGCCATATTCCTTTGGACCAATCGTCTTCGGACCTGTCAGGCGGAGAAAAGCAAAGAGTCGCATTAATTCGCTCGCTTATGCTGCGATCGGACGTGTTGCTTTTGGATGAAATTACAGCTTCGCTTGACGAGGACAACAGCAAGAGAATTGAGGAGCTGCTGCTGGATTGGCACTACGAGCATGGGACAACGTTAGTTTGGGTCACGCATGATAAGGTGCAGGCCAATCGCGTGGCCTCGTTGTCATGGAAGCTTTCGAGCGGCGTATGGGGGATGGGCAGTCCCAGCGATGAAGAAGGTTTTGACCTTGACCCGGATACTGGTGAAGCGAAAGAGACGCCGAAGAGGGTGGAAGTGCGATGACTTTGCTTGCTCTAAGCTGCACGCTTATTTTTGTTTTTATTACGATGTTTGTTTCTTATTGGAAGAAGCTCGATTTGGAAAAAGGGATGGCTATCGGCAGCATACGGGCGGCCGTTCAGCTTTTGGCTATTGGATATGTGCTTCATTATGTGTTTGAGACAGAGCATCCGATGTTCCTTGTCCTTATAATAAGTATAATGATTGCGGTCGCTTCCTGGAACGCGGCCAAAAGAGGCGCTGGGCTAAAAGGCGTCTTCTGGCGAATTGCGCTCGCGATAACGGCGGTAGAAGCGTTTATGATGCTGTTTCTTATCGGTCTTGGAATCATTGAGCCGACGGCGCAATATATTATCCCGCTTAGCGGCATGACGATCGGCAATGCGATGATAGTAGCCGGGCTGTTTGCAACCGGGATCAAGCGGGAGATCGAAGTATCGAAGGATGAGATTGAGACGCTACTTGCGCTTGGAGCGACTGCGGGGCAAGCGATGCAGCCCTCGATGAAGAGAGCTGTCAAATTCAGCATGATTCCTACGATTGACGGGCTGAAGACGGTCGGGCTTGTCCAGCTTCCCGGCATGATGACCGGCATGATCATTGCGGGGGCCGATCCTGTGGAGGCGGTCCGCTATCAGCTGTTGATTTTGTTTTCCCATGCGGGTTCGGCGGCCATTGTGAGCATGCTGCTTAGTATGCTGTTCCATCCTCTTTTGTTCACTCCGGATGCGCGGTTGCGTACGCTCGGAAACGGGCAAGAAAGAGTGCGCCAGATCCAATGACAACAGCAGGGCTGTAGACAGCTAAAAGCACCATATATAAGCGTTTGAATGCTGCAATTTTTATATCAAAAAAGCCGTAACGGTTTCTGTACTCTACCTTCAGAACCGGTAACGGCTTTTTTGCTGCTCAACGTTTTTTTAACTCAAAAAATTCGCATTCCTCGCGCTTGTGATACATAAAGTCGCCGACGCCGGATTGGGTGACGACGGTGGCATCGTCGAATCTAACGATAAGCGAAGCGGCATCGATAATATGATTATGTTGAAAGACGCGGATGCGGGTTCCTTTTTCCAACGCTTCTTCAAAGTCGGCATCTGTCGCCAGTTTGCGGATAACGGACATTGCAGCCTCCTCTATGCCATCGCACAAATATAGTATTAGATTAGTCTAGCGCATTCGCATGCAATGAACAACCTTGCAAGCGATTGGAGCGCTGTCTTCTATAAGCTCGTTCCCTCGCATAAGCATGGTAAGAGCATGAGGGACAAAGGTGGCGAGGAGGCAGCGGCAATGGCCAAATGGGGAAAGCGCGGGTGGAGGTTTCGGTCGCCGCGAAGCTTCAGGACAGGGGGCTGGCTGACATTTCGAAAAGTAAAAACGGTGAGCTGGGGCGGCGGAAAGTTTGCAAAACCGGCATCGTCCCGCTCTTCAAATGTGAAATGGAGGTCCAAACCGCAGGCTTCGAATCAAAGCGGGGGCTGGAGGAGCAAGCAGCCTTTGTTCTCGTTTAAGTTTGGAGGAGGAGGGCCGCGGCAAACGGCATGGGGAACGAAATCGAGAGATGTCCGTCCGCCCAAACGGTTTAGAATAGGAAAAATGCTGCTTATGTTTTTAGTGTTTATTTTATTGATGACTGTGCCTTCGTTTATTTTTATTGAGCGGAATTTACGGCCGCCTCTTATGAATATTGCTAAAATAAGAGTGAAGCAGGTCGCCACGCAGGCGATCAACAAGGCGATCACGGAGCAGGTCGCCCGGAAGTCGGAGTCCGAAAAGCTAATCGATTGGAAAATGAACGGCAACGGCAAAATATCCGGATTTATGCTCAATTACGGGGAACATATGAGCATTACTTCGCAGACGATCGAAACGGTTCAGAACACTTTGAAGGAGATAAAAGACATCCCGGAGCATATCCCGATCGGCCACGCGATGAACAGCGCAATCATCTCTTCATTTGGTCCAAGAGTTCCGGTCAAGTTTGAACCGGTTGGAGCGGTAAAGGTGGAGCTGAGCACCCGGGAGAGGAATGCCGCTATCAACATGGTGCTGGTGGAGGTTTATATTAAAGTCGTCGCCGAAGTATCCATCATTATTCCGTTTGATACCGACCCTGAAATTGTAGAAACCGAAATTCCGATTTCGTATTTGCTCGTCGTTGGCGACGTGCCCATGTATTATTACGACAGCACAGGCAAGCCAGTCGGCGATTCCGCCCCGCAAGCGCCCAACATATCGGTTCCGCTTTCGCCGGAATCGGGCGGCGGAGTAACGGTCAATCCGAATGCAACGGAAGCGGAAGGCGGAGGGACGGGAGACGGCGAGGCCGCCTCTGGGCAGGACAGCGTGTTTGAAATGAAGACGGAGCCATAAACGAAAATCCATGTAACAAAAATTACGACAACGAAAATCCCGGAAACGAAAACTCCGGAAACGAAAATCGCGACAACAAAAATCGCCACAACAAAAATCTAGGTAACAAATTCCGGCTATCCAAGGTAACAAAAATCCCGCAAGGCGAAGCGCAGGGGCTTTGCTTTGCGGGATTTTTTTGCGATACCGATTAGTTGCGAAGACGTCTGTATTCGCCTTGCTCCCATCTGCGCAGCATGGGATAAGGATCGAACGCCCACTCCAGCATTCCGCGATCGGAGTAGATGCCGTAATGCAAGTGCGGAGGAAACTTGCCCGAAGTGCCGGGCTTGCCGTAGCCGGAGCTTCCGACCCAGCCTACCACTTGGCCGGGTTCGACGATATCGCCGACGGCGACCTTTTTATCAAAGCCGGACAGATGCGCGTAATAGTGATAATGATTGTTCAAATCGCGAATGCCGATTCTCCAGCCGCCAAATTTGTTCCAGCCTTTAATCTCAATTACGCCGTAGCACGTGCTGCGAACGGGTGTGCCATGACCGGCGAACAAATCTGTGCCTTCATGGGTTCGTCTTCCTCCCCAGCCCCGTTTGGCGCCCCATGTATCCCTGTAGGAATAGATGGAGCCGATCGGAAGAGGGAAGGCGTGCTCGAACAGATCGAGCTTTCCGTACTTTTTGTAAATGGAAGCAAACTGCTCGATCCGCTGTACGGAGCGGCTGTTGCGGTAATAATCCCACAGTCCAATCGGGAACCGCACATCCGTCGTACCTTGAGCCGCTGCGTGCTGGACAAGTGAATAAAGCAAATCAAAGTCGCTGCTGCGGTCTGCCGCCCCATTTCCGTCGCCGTCGCGGCCGATGCCATTAAACCATTTGATGGACAATGGGGAATGGTCATCGATATCGGGATTAAGCTCCCCAACCCAGCGCTCCTGCTCGATAAATACGCCGACCGTTGGCCCAAGCTGCGGCCGCGCCTTCGGCCTTGCTTTCGATATTGTTCGTTCGTATTGATCGACGGCCGCAATCCAATACCATTCCACATCCGTAACGGCGCTCAGCTTATCGTAGAGCTCCCTGCGGGTGTCGAATGGGTTTTCTGGAGCTTGTTCTTCGGCCATTGCGGATTGATAAAAAAATGGCTTGTGCTCCGCGGCGCGGGCATTTGCGTTAGCCGGAGAGAGCAGGAGAGACAACGCCGCAGCGGCGGCCGTCCCCTTTATCCATACCTTCATCGTCTCACCCTTTCAAAAGCATGACGGTTATACAGGTATGTTTTGCAATGGAGAGGATTTTATCCAAAAAATCATTTTGGTGTTAGTTTTAAGGAGGTTGAGGAAAATTTGAGGACATATATTTCTTAATCTTTATTAATTGAAGTTTTAAATTATTTATTATGACATTTTGTTGTATTTGATTTGTTATTACAAAGATAATGAAATTACGGATGTGGAAAGCAAAAACAAACAGGGCGAATGATCCAAGATCAATCGTGCACTTATGATCGTAATGGAAAGATCATCGTAGAACAAAGCATGTGAGCTAGGCATCTTGGCATCTTCTCGGGAAGTCCTTTAATTGAGTCTCCCTAGAAGCAGCATTAACAAAAGGAGCATATTATTGAAAAGTAGTTCTTGTATTTTTATTATTTTCACTTGTATTATTTTATCCGCATGCTCAGTGCAGCATTCAAAAACGCCTGATGAAATTGTTAAAGGTTGGTACCAATATTTTATTGTTGATGGGAATTTTGCAGAAGCAGTTGAACTGCTGTCCAGTGAATCGTATGAATCAAAGGGGTATAGCAAACAGGAGGTGATTGACGGATTAGAGAAGCTTGAACAGCCTTTCGTTAAACCCATTATAAAAGATGTTCAAGTAACGAAGCAGACAAATGAAAAATCGACCGTGACCTATACTGTCGAAGCACCTATAGTAGGAGAAAACACTGAGAGTATAGATTTAGTAAAAGAAAAGGGCGAATGGAAAATAATAGCCCCTGATCATTGGTTTGCGCCAAAGTGATAATCTGTAAGGCCTCATTGTATCTTGTTAATTTGACTAGATAAACCTAACACCTACTCCTTAGCTTAATGGAGGGGTGTTTTGTTTTGTACAATAGACATTGCAGTGTAAATACCTAGAGCTACATAATATTGTGGATTTTTTTATAATTAGTCAAGTATCAACCATTTGGGGAAATGATAAGGAAGGAATTAGGCTAACCGAGAAGCTTCTGAAAATAACATTTTACGATGGCAAAGTAAAAACGATCATAGTTTATTCTGCCGCATCTATTTGAAACAATCCAACCCAAACTAATCTCAATCCGCGATGGATCATATTCCAACAAACTATAGATAATCGTTTATCGGCCGGGGCCGCGTCATATTTTTTCTGTCCAAAGCATGTTATAATGCTAACAATGCCGTAAACTTATAACTGAACGTGAAAGCAGGGAATCAGACATGAAACAGCGCGAGAAGCTTCAAAAGCCGGACTGGCTTCGCATAAAACTTACAACTGAAGGCAATTATGCCGAAATTAAAGAGATGATGCGCGGCAAAACTTTGCACACCGTTTGCGAAGAAGCGCGTTGTCCGAATATTTATGAGTGCTGGTCGAACCGCACCGCAACGTTTATGATTTTGGGCGATATTTGTACGCGGGCTTGCCGCTTCTGCGCGGTCAAAACGGGTATGCCGACGGAGCTCGACACAGCTGAGCCTGAACGCGTTGCCGAGGCAGCCGAGCAAATGGGCTTGCAGCATTGCGTGGTCACCTCCGTTGCCCGCGACGATTTGAAGGATGGCGGAGCATCCATTTTTGCCGCAACGATCAAAGCGATCCGCAAACGGCTGCCATTCTGCCGCGTTGAAGTTCTCATTCCTGACTTTATGGGCAACTGGGACGCTCTGCAAGTTGTCATGGATGCGAATCCGGACATTTTGAACCACAACATCGAGACGGTATCTCGCATGTCCAACCGCGTTCGCGCCAAGGCGAAATATGACCGTTCGCTTGAGCTTCTGAAACGCGCCAAAGAAATGAAACCGAAAATCCCGACCAAATCGAGCATTATGCTTGGCGTTGGGGAAGAGTGGGATGAAATCCTTGAGGCGATGGACGATTTGCGCGCTGTGGACTGCAATATTTTGACGCTCGGGCAATATTTGCAGCCGACACCTAAACATATGCCGATCGTACGCTACGTACATCCCGACGAATTTGCTAAACTAAAAGAAGAAGGAAAAAAACGCGGCTTCCGCCACGTGGAATCCGGTCCGCTTGTCCGCAGCTCTTATCATGCGCATGAGCAAACAGATTCCGCTTACGCGGCTATGGAGTCGGAAACGTTGAGCCCAGGGTACAATCTGGAATCCGCGTCTTCAGGTTCTTGCGCAAGCGCGGGAGCGAGCGTAAATTAAAGGTTGACCGACGCTGAAGTGAGGTGTATCTATCCATGGCTTTGATTCATATTGGCGGCAAATCGTACGAGCTTATTTATGAAAATAGAACGGGCTGGAATCCAGAAGCCTTTCGCAACCGCTACAGCGAGGTGCTGGAGAGATACGATTACATTATCGGAGATTGGGGTTACAATCAGCTGCGTCTAAAAGGTTTCTTCCGGGACAATCACCAAAAGGCGACCAGAGACAGCACATTTTCCACCATTTCCGATTACATTAACGAATATTGCAATTTTGGCTGCGCCTACTTTGTGCTTGAGAAAAAACAAGGCGCCAAAAGGGAGCCAAGCGAGGAAGATACCGATCTCGATGCGGAGTACGGAGAAGATGTCGTGCGGCTGGAAGGCTTCGACATTCGGGCCGGTATCGAATCAGCGGCGGCCTCCGCTTCGGAGGAGACGGCAACAGCGGCAGAGCAGCCCCGGCATTCCGCCAAGGAGTCTGCGGCGCCTGTCCAGCAGCAGCAGAATCGCCATCGCCATACGAACCGGGGAGATGGCGGGAATCGTCAATCCGGCAAGGGCGGCGGCGGAAACGGGCAAGCGGGCAGCGCAGCAGGGAACGGAAGCGCAAACGTCAGCCATGAAGCCGAAGGCCAAGGGGGCCAAGGCCAGGGACGCCGCAAAGATCAAAACTACCGTGGCAAAAGCAATCGAGGGGGCCACGACTATCGCGGCAAAAAGCCGGTGAAAGTGGCGGCAAACGAAACTGCGGCTGCATCCGAGCAGTCGCGCCAAGCAAATCCAAATCAAAAAGACGCCGGTCGCTCATCATAGAGCGGCCCGGCGTTTTTTTTAACGAGTTTCTATATCGATAAAGGCTTCGCGTACCCGGCTCCAGAATGGAAATGGACGGTAGCGGGGGAAACTAACCTTGCGTGTGGCTACGCTGCAGCGGATGGAGCGGATGTCGCTGTGCGTAATATTCACATGGTCGATGCTGAGCTGAATTCGCTGCTCCTTTTTGGAAACAATATCACAGTGGTGATGTTTGGGCAAAAGTACCGACGAGCCAAGGGTACGGAAAACCCGATTGTTGATCGAGGCGATTTCCGCAATTTGCAGCGATTCGATGGAAGGGTGAACAATGGCGCCACCCAAACTTTTGTTGTAGGCTGTGCTGCCCGATGGGGTAGAGATGACGATGCCGTCCCCCCGGAACATTTCGAACATTTCATCGTTAATGTTGATTTGCGCAACTAGCGTCCCGTCGACGCCCTTCAAAGTAAATTCGTTCAGCGCCAAGTAATGAAGGGTTTCCGTGCTTGTCTCCACTTCGATTTGCGCCAGAGGATATCTGACCATACGCGGAGTCTCTTCGGCCATCAGCCGGACAAGCTCCTCCAGCTCATCCGCATTCCAATCCGCGTAAAAGCCCAAATGGCCCGTATGAATGCCGACAAATCCCACTTCAGCGATACAATCCACATATTTGTGGAAAGCTTGCAACAGCGTTCCGTCACCGCCGATGGAAATGACGATATCGGGCCGAGATTCGTTCAAAGCAAATCCGCGCTCTGCGGCTAATGCATGAAATTGCTCTACTAGCGATTTGGAACGCGTGTCGCCTCTGTCGATAACGGCATATTTCAAGTTCGGTATTCTCCTTCCGAGCTATCTGTCCTGTATCTTTGATGATATAGGATATTCCGTATAAATTCAATGAATCGACAGCATTCGGCTATCCGGGGGAAAGCCAGCCCCATAATAGATAGACAAGACCCATGGCGATAAACCCGTGCAGCAGCCTTGCCAGAAAAAGAGGGCGGTATCGCAAATTAGTCCGGCTTAGCAGACTGGCGATTTGCGCGTGAACGGAAAGACCGCCCCAAGACAGCACCCAAGCGGCAATCGCCACTTGATGCATGAGGCCCGTCCCGGTCGTACCTGCCGCCCTGGCGCCGAGCGTTACTTCAAACAAACCGAAGATGCCGGCATCCGCGAGCGGAGCGGGCAGCCCGATCCAGCCGAACAAAACGCGCAGCGCCTCCGCCAAAGCTTCAACGAGGCCGACAAGTGTGAGCATTTCCATTACAACGGAAAAAAAGACAACGAGGCCGCCTACTACGATCATCAGCTTAAGCGCGGATTGGATGGAATCTTGAAGCAGCTGGCCCATTCCGCGGCTATCCAAAAGACGGGCTTCATGCATCGCCTTTAGCGCCAGCGCGATTCGGCTGCTTGAGAGGCGGCGAGGCTGAGCGGGCCCGGTCTGCCGCCCTTCACGCGCAAGCTCTTCTCCGCTTCGGGATGGAGAACCTGGCTCATTTTTGTCGTGAAATCTCATCAGCAAACCGATCAGAAGTCCCCCGCCGTAATGAGCGGCAGCGAGAATCGGGGCGACGGCGACATTTTGAAAAAAACCGACGGAGACGGCTCCGATCAGAAAAATCGGGTCGGAGGTCGTCGTAAAGGCGACTAGCCGCTCACCCTCCGCCCGAGTGATCAGCCGCTGGGCCCAGAGCTGGGATGTGAGCCTCGCGCCCACTGGATAACCGGACATGTAGCCCATCGCAACGACGAATCCGCCAATGCCCGGAAGACGGAAGAGCGGGCGCATAAACGGGTCTAGCAGCTTACCGAAAAAATGGACGATGCCAAATCCAAGCAGCAGCTCGGAAATAACAAAAAACGGAAAGAGGGCGGGAAACAATACTTCCCACCAAATCGAAAGGCCGCGCAACGCCGCCTGCAACGTTTCCGTAGGGAAAACGGCCATCAGCATCGTGATGAGCAAGGCGGCCAGAGCGGTAGCGGACAGCGGATGAGCAAGCGCTCTAAGCATATAGTGCCTCCTCTATTAAAGCTTGTACGGACTCCTCCCTATACATATGTGTATAGGGGGACATCCATCACCGAAAATAATACCGCCGATCCAATTTTTTTATAAAGAAAACGCTTGCAAAAATGGTCGCTTTCCATATGTTTTATGGTACAATAGAATCATCCTGACACGGTTGGAGTGATGATCATGAGTATGATCGCCGGCTTATTGGTCTGCGCTTTTGTTTACGTCATCAGAGAGTCCATCGCAGCGCCCAACGAAGAAGAATACGAAGTTTAAGCTACGGTTCGAACCGACGACGCCCGTGTCCTTGCATACGGGCTCTTTTTTTTACCGGTAAGCGGCTTCATCTTTATAAAAAACATGATATAATTCTAAATACCTACAAATTGGAGTTGTAAATGACGATGAATAGGAATATAAGCATCTACGAGGCGGTTGGAGAGGAACAAGGAATTAGGTCTATAGTCGAGTCTTTTTATCCGAAAGTGAAGGAGCATCCGCTACTTGGCCCGTTGTTCCCGGAAGATATAGATCCCGTCATCGAGAGGCAGCATCAATTTCTTACCCAATTTTTTGGAGGTCCCACCCTATATTCGGATCTGCACGGACATCCCATGATGAGAGCCCGGCATCTGCCATTCCCGATTACGCCCGAGCGGGCGGCCGCTTGGCTGGATTGCATGAGAAGAGCTTTGGAAGAAGTCGGAATTGAACCTGAGCTGAGGGAGATCGTGCTGAATCGATTGAGTGGACCTGCGTATCATTTCGTGAATACGACCGAATAAGGAGACGTGAGGTTATGGAGCCGCTGTACGAGTCCAAAATCGAGTGCATCTGCTGCGAGACGATATTTCAGACAACGAGAGTGCGTCCAAGTTTCAAAAAAGCATCTGCGGTGGATTCCGATTTTTGCGGTCACTATACAAACGGTATTAATCCCGATTTTTATGTCGTGCGCGTTTGCCCGAATTGCGGCTTCGCTTCCACAGAAAACGGTTTCGATAAGCTGAGCGACAAGCAAAAGAAAAGCTACTATGAGCGAATCGGCATTAATTGGCGAGGGCAGCATTACGGCGGAGAACGAGGGGCCGAGCAAGCGATGGCCTGTTATAAGCTGGCTTTGCTGACGGCGCAGGCTACCGGAGCTAAGGATCGGGTTATTGCCGGCATTTTGCATCATATCGCATGGCTTTACCGCTATGAAAACAACGAAACAGAAGAAAAAAGGTTTCTCCGGTTTGCGCTGGAGGCTTACATAAAGGTGTTTGAGACGGAGGGCGTTTCTTTAAACAACGCCAAGCTGATGTTTCTTATTGGAGAGCTGAACCGAAGAGTAGACGAGATGGGGGAAGCCGTCAAATGGTTTTCGCGCGTCGTCAATGACAAAAAAATTATGGACGCGGCCATGATCCGGGCAAGCCGGGAGCAATGGCAGCTGATTCGGGAGGAAGCGGAGCTGAAGCGCCTCGGCTTGTCCTCTCCCGATTCGCAGGCAAGCAGCGCCTAAAGCGGAATGCGGTTTACCGCATTCTTTTGCTTAGTGGAGCGTCCGTTAGCAGATAGTCCCCGTCGGCATCGACCAAAGTCGCTTTTCCATGACAGCAAGGGAACACGAGAATCCTCTTTTTGCCGTCTTGAATGGATTGAAGCTCAGCAGGTTTAAGCGGAATCAGAATGTTTTCCGCATCGCAGAACGGACAGGCCGATACGTACAAGTCGTTCATAATTTTTTCGTAGGGCCATGCGTTTTGGAAAGGATGCATCATGCCTCGGGTTTCCCCTGTGAAGTTTCAGCTTCCTTTTTGGCAAGCTCGGCCAGCTTTTGCAGCAAAATATGTTTTGGCATATGCATAAGATGCTCCAAAGGAATACCTAGTTGCTCGGACAGCTTGATTGCGGTCTCGGGCGAGATTTGCAGCGGTTTTGACATGGTGTTGTTCCTCCAATCCGTATATAATATTGTTATACACCGCCGAGCGGGTTTCTCGCAAATGATTTGCGAATACTGCTCGGTTTTTGTTCGCTGTTTTACATAAACGGCAACTACTATTCAAGAGGAGAGTGACTGAAGTGAGCAAATATCCGTTAACATGGGACTTGGAATCGATTTATCCTGGAGGGTCTGCGTCGAATGCCTTTGCCAAAGAGCTGTCCGGCATAGAAGCGGACATCGCGGCATTAAACGCTAAGCTGGCTAATAAGGATGGCGATACCGCGCAGCAATTGAGAGAGACGACGGAGCTTGTACAGTCGATCTTGCTCAGCCTTAGACAGTCGGAATCGTTTGTGGAATGTTTGATTGCGCAAAACGTGCGGGATCATGCAGCCATCGGCCTAAACGACAAGATCAAAACGTTAGCGGCTAAATATTTGGCAGCTATGACGAAATACGATAACGCGCTTAGGGAGATCGGCGATGAGGAATGGAGCGGCCTTATGAAGCTTGACGATCTGGCCCCTATCGCCTTCAATTTGACCGAGCGCAGGGAACTGGCCAAGCGAAAAATGGCGCCTGAGCTGGAAGCGCTGACCGGCGATTTGGCAGTAGACGGTTACCATGGGTGGGGCGATCTGTACAATGTGATCGTTTCCCGCGCGCAATTCGAAGTTCATCAGCCGGGCGGCGAAACAAAGCTGCTGTCGGCTGGGCAAATGTCCAACCGTCTTTCGGACAGCGACCGAGCCGTGCGCACTTCCGCATTTGCCGAGTGGGAGCGGGTATGGGCGTCGCAGGAGGATTTGGCTGCCGATACGCTTAACCGTATTGCCGGCTTCCGCTTGAAGCTGTATGAAAACCGCGGCTGGAGCAATGTGCTGCAGGAGCCGCTGCAAATTAACCGGATGAGCGAAGCGACTCTAAATGCAATGTGGGAAGCTATTGAAGAGGGCAAAAAGGCGCTTCTTCCGTATTTTGAACGGAAAGCGGCGCTGCTTGGCATCGATAAGCTCGACTGGCACGATGTGGAGGCGCCGATCGGTTCTGCGACTCGGACTGTGCCTTTTGACGAAGCGGCAACCTTTATTGTGGAGCAATTCCGCGCGTTTGACCCGAAGCTGGCCGATTTCTCGGAAATGGCATTCCGTGACGGCTGGATTGAAGCCGAGGATCGTTCCGGCAAACGTCCGGGCGGCTTCTGCACCGCTTTCCCTAAAGCGGAGCAAACCCGTATTTTTATGACCTATTCGGGGACGGCTTCCAATATTTCGACGCTTGCTCATGAGCTAGGTCATGCTTATCACCAGCATGTTATGAACGAGCTTCCCGGTCTGGCGCACGAATATGCGATGAACGTAGCGGAGACGGCTTCTACTTTCGCCGAGATGATCGTTTCGGACAGAGCGCTTAAGGCAGCCGCTGACGAGGATGAAAAGCTAGGTTTGCTTGAGGATAAAATACAGCGGTCCGTGGCGTTTTTTATGAACATTCACGCCCGTCTGTTATTCGAGACCCGTTTCTACGAGCGCCGTAAATCGGGATTGGTTCCGGCATCTGAGCTGAACGAACTGATGGAGCAAGCCCAGCGTGATGCTTATAAGGACGCTATTGGAGAAGCTCACCCGCGTTTCTGGGTTTCGAAGCTGCATTTTTATTTGACAGGCGTGCCATTCTATAATTTCCCGTATACGTTCGGCTATTTGTTTAGCGCCGGTCTATACGCGAGAGCGATTAAAGAGGGCGAAGGGTTCGCGGAAAAATATGTCGCCTTGCTTCAGGATACAGGCAGCCTCACAGTAGAGGATTTGGCGAAGAAGCATTTGGGCGTCAATTTAGAGGAGCCTGGCTTCTGGAGGGAAGCGGTTGCGTTGACGGAGGAAGATGTAAAGCTGTTTATGGAAATGACGGAAGGAAAATAAAGATAGTGCGGAGGCCTGCCGGAACGTTGTCGGCGGGTCTCTTTTTATTTTTATATAGTACATTGAAGATCATTGAAACGCATAATGATGGACAAACTGCGAAAAAAACAACTTAAATATTGTGCGCTATTTACGAATATGATATGTTATTTAAGGAGTTATTTTCATAAATGCAATCAATGTGACTCATATAAGAAAAGAGGGGACGATCATTCAGCTTACTTCCAGGCAATTGGAGCTCATAGAGCTGGTCAAGAAACATTCGCCAGTGACGGGAGAGCAACTTGCGGAATATTTGGGTGTGAGCCGGCCAACGCTGCGCTCGGACTTGTCGTTGCTCGTGATGCTGGGCATGCTGGACGCAAAGCCTAAGGTAGGTTACTTCCTTGGCAATACGTTCCGGGCAAGCAACGAGCCGCTGCGGCGTTACAACAGCATGAAGGTTAGAGAAGTGCAAGGGGTTCCGGTTAATATTCCGGATACGCTGTCCGTGCATGACGCCGTCATTACACTGTTTATGGAAAACGCGGATACGCTGCTGGTCGTTAATGAAAACAAACGGTTCGCAGGTATCATTACGCCGAAGGATCTGCTCAAAATTACGTTGGGAAATGCGGCTGCAGCCTCCATTCCCGTAAGCATGGTCATGACCCGATATCCTAATATCGTGACGCTGACGCCGGATGAATCTGTGATAGAGGCCATTCGGAAAATGTCGCAGCATCAAGTCGATTGTTTGCCGGTTATCGTTCCTTCCGAGGAACCGGGAGAGAGTCCCGAGGTAGCGGGATGGGTATCCAAATCGAACATCATTCGGCTTATCGCTGATATCGCGACTGATGGGGAATTGGGGGAACCTGACTTATGACACAACAGATGATTTATGTATGCTCCGATGCGGTGGGAGAAACGGCTGAAGCGGTAGCCAAAGCTACGTTAAGACAGTTTTCATCCGAAAATGTAAAGATAAAGAGATACGGACATTTGCGGACGGAAGACGAGATTGCCCGAATTGTCGCAGAAGCATCGCTGACTGGGGGATTCATCAGTTATACGCTTGTGCAGCCGGAGCTGCGCGAGCTGATGAGAGAAGAAGCGATGAAGCACGGCGTTAGAGCCGTAGACGTCATGGGGCCAATGATGCAGGCATTTGTCGATACGTTCGGGAGCTTCCCTAAAAGGGAGCCCGGACTTCTGCATTCTATAGACGAGGCGTATCATCGCCGAATTGAAGCGATCGAGTTTGCCGTCAAATATGACGATGGCAAAGATGCGAGAGGGCTTGTGCAGGCGCAGGTGGTATTGATCGGCGTTTCACGCACGTCAAAAACTCCTCTTAGCGTATTTTTATCGCACAAGGGAATTAAGACGGCGAACTTGCCGCTAATGCCGGAGGTGAATCCGCCGGAGGAGCTGAAACAAGGGCCGGGCAGGCTGATCGTAGGACTTACGATGCAAGCCGACCATCTTCTTGAAATAAGGACCGAGAGACTGAAGTCGCTAGGATTGCCTTCCTCCGCGCAATACGCTTCGCCTGAGAGAATAAAAGAAGAACTAGACTATGCAGCATCGGTAATGGCGTCTCTGGAATGTCCCGTTATTGACGTGACAAACCGAGCTATAGAAGAGACAGCGGGCATCATCATTGAATGGCTTAACAAATAATTGGCTATACCTATAGACATGGAGGGGTTCAACATGGAAAGAACATTCGTAATGGTTAAACCTGATGGAGTAGCTCGCGGTCTAGTAGGCCGTATTGTCGCGAGATTTGAAGAGAAAGGATTTACGCTAGTCGATGCGAAGCTGACGCAGTTGGACCGCAAGCTGGCGGAAGAGCATTATGAGCATTTGAAATCAAAATCCTTTTTCGGAGAATTGGTAGACTTCATTACTTCAGGCCCTGTATTCGCCATGGTTCTAGAGGGCAAAGATGCCGTCCAAAACGCACGTTCCCTCATCGGAGCGACTAATCCTTCGGAAGCGACTGCCGGAACGATTCGTGGAGACTATGCAATTGATGTAGCCAGCAACATCGTCCACGGATCAGATTCCAATGAAAATGCAGAGCGTGAAATTAGCCTGTATTTTCAATAAAAATGAGCGGTTGACGATTTAGGAAAGCTATGGTAAATTCAATACCAAGCCAAAATGAAACGACGGAAGCACCGTATGAAGCTGCATGCAAATGCGCTTTGTACGGTGCTTTTTTGCGTGCTCACAATGGGAGAGGGTGGCCGCTTCGGCCAGCCGCAAGGGAGGAGAAGGGCATTGAAGCGACAACGCCTGGCGATCTTGAGCAGGGACAAGGAATATTCAAGAAGACTGGCAGACTATGTGCGGAGCAGCGGTTTTAAAGAGAGTTGGGAAATTTGCGCGTTTACCCATCCCGATGCGTGCAAGCAGTATGTAAAACAAGGATTTGACATTGATCTGCTCGCCGTGGAGCCGGAGTGGTATTCCGAAGCGAGTCTTGAGCTGCCTCACATCCCTTTAGTTGCGCTAGTCAACAAGCTTGGCGAGTCGGCAGGGGAAAGTGAGGTGCTGAGATACCAGCCGCTGCCGCTTCTGCTCGACCAATTGGCTGAGCGAATTGGCGACGCTTTGGGCCACAAAAGCAAAGGCTCTGCATTTGGGCGAAAGGACGGCAGGGCGTTGTTAATCGCCATTCATTCTGCTTCGGGGGGCGTCGGGAAGACGGCTTTGTCGCTGCATCTGGCCCATGCGGCAAGCGGCCGCAGCCTGCGGGTTCTCTACTTGAATTTAGAGCGATGGAGTACGGCGGGACTTTGGCTGGATTTTGACGGGGGACACCCCGACCATTCTGATGCGATGAACACTATGACAGCAAAGGGCCATTTCGGCACGATGAAAAATTCCAGCCCAAAGGGCGAGCTTTCCGGACTGCTTTATTCGTTAAAGGCAGACCGCGACAGCGCAAAGCGTTGGCTTGCCAGTTATCGAAACTATCATCCGTTGTTAAAGTGCGACTATTTGGACGGTTTTTCAAATTTAGAGGATCGTATGTCGCTTACCCCCGAGGAGGCCGAGACTATCGTGGAGGCGGTAGTGGAAAGCGGGCATTACGACTTGATCGTTTTGGATATGGACGATGGCTGGGATGGGCTGAATTTTAACCTACTTGATCGTTCGGATCATATTTATTGGATGGTGACGGACTCTCCGTCCGCGATTAGGAAACAGTCTCTTGCGTTTGCATTCGGCAGCCAAAAGTGGGGAGAGCGGTTTAGCCTTTTAATTGGCAGATCGGAGGTCGTTCGCAGCGGGATATACGGGCATCAAAGCGGACCCATTGCCGGGCATTTCGCGTCCCCGTATTCCCCTATTGTTCTGCCAAGGGTAAGGGAATGGCATTTGGGCGGACGACCACAATTATTGTCCTCTTCGTTATATCGTGCGGCTACGGGCCGGCTGCTTGACCGGGTATTGGGAGAAGAGGAGCGAGCCTATGCTGCCCGATGAAATCGTATACGAGCTTCGGAGCAAAGTAAGGGCCGAAATTGATTTTAGCGGCGCTTTATCGGATGAAGAGCTGATGTGCAAAACGGAGCAGACCGTATTCCGCTGGTGCGAAAAGCGGCCGCTGACCGCAAGTGACAAGATCGGTCTAGTCCGGAGAATCTTTTATTCTTTTCGCGGACTCGATGTCCTCCAGCCTTTAATGGATGATCCCGCTGTCAGCGAAATTATGATCAACAGCTTCGATGAAGTATTTATAGAGAAAGATGGCGTCATGAGTCATTTGCCAGCCGCATTCGAAAGCAAGGAGCGACTGGAAGACTTGATTCAAACCATTGTAGCCGGAGTCAACCGGGTGGTGAACGAGGCTTCGCCAATTGTGGATGCCAGGCTTAGGGACGGGTCGCGTGTACATGTCGTTTTGCCGCCAGTCGCGCTGAAGGGCCCCAGCCTTACAATCAGGAAGTTTCCGGACAGGCCGATTTCGATGGACGATTTGGTAAAGTACGATTCGTTGTCGCAGGAAGCGGCATCCTTTTTGAAAGAGCTGGTGGAGGCGAAATACAACATTTTTATAAGCGGGGGTACGGGTACAGGAAAAACTACGTTTTTGAACGCTTTATCGCAATTTATTCCCGGGGATGAGCGGGTTGTGACGATTGAGGATTCGGCGGAGCTTCAAATTCGCTCCGTGCCAAATCTAGTGAAGCTGGAAACGAGAAACGCCAATACGGAAGGGAGGGGAGAAATTACGATAAAAGATCTTATCCGCGCATCGCTGCGGATGCGCCCGGATCGAATCGTTGTTGGGGAGGTGCGCGGCTTCGAAGCGCTCGATATGCTGCAAGCGATGAATACGGGACATGAAGGTTCTATCTCCACCGGGCATGGCAACAATTGCAGAGATATGGTCGGCCGCTTGGAAACGATGGCATTAAGCGCAGCCGAGCTGCCGCTTTCCGTCATCCGGGGACAAATCGCGTCTGCTCTCGATATTATCGTTCATCTCTCCAGGTTCAGAGATCGTTCAAGAAAAGTAGTCGAAATTTGTGAAGTAGCGGGGATAGAAAACGGGGAGGTAAAGCTTGTTTCTCTATTTCGTTATTGCGAGACGGGAGAGCACGGGGGAAAAATTTCAGGCATGCTGCAAAGGACGGGCTGCCCTTTAAGCAAAACCGAGAAGCTTCGAATGGCGGGAAAGGAAGTTGGGTATGGGACATAAATGGAATCCATGGAGATTTACGCTAAAACGGAGCTGGCTTTTATGGAGCTGGATGGGCTGGGAGGAAGTATTAGCTCCCAAACGGAAAAGCAGGCTGGCGGTTTATACGGAATACGGCTTGAATGCAAAAGAGCTGCTGTTGTCCGTCGCGGCAGGGAGCGCCGCCATTTATTTAGCGATGTATTTATTTTATCACTCTGTATTGTTGTCTTTGATCGCTGCCGTATGCGGGCTGTTTGCGCCCCGATTCAGCAAAAAGACCTTGCTTGCAAAACGAAGAAGCAGACTGAAGCTGCAATTTAAAGAGGCTTTGTTTTCGCTGGCCTCATCGCTCGCTGCCGGAAGATCGCCGGAAAATGCTTTCCGGGGCGTGCTGGAAGATATGAAGCTTTTATATGGAGATCCCAAAACGGATATTTTACAGGAGTTCCACTCCATCTGTTATCAATTGGACAATTCGGAACCTTTGGAAAGCGCGCTTCGAAACTTTGCCGATCGGGCTGGTATCGATGAGATCACCCAGTTTGCGGACGCTTTGACGACATGCAAACGTTCGGGAGGAGATTTGCTTGAAGTGATGAAGCGCACGTCTACGATCATTGGGGACAGGCTTGCCGTTGAAGAAGAAATTATGGTGCTCCTTGCGCAGAAAAGATTTGAAGCTAAAGTGATGATGGCGGTTCCGTTTGTTTTTTTAGGCTTTCTCGGCTTTGCGGCGCCGGATTATATGAAGCCCTTGTATAGCGGAGGAGGTTATGCGCTATTGACGGTTGCGCTTCTCGTCTTGCTTGGCTGCTTTTGGCTCATGAACAGAATGATGAAGATCGAACTGTAGGGGAGGAAAGCGATGGCGGCAGTAATGGCCATTCTGTTTACGAGTATATGGTTTTATTTGATTGGAACAGCATCCTTTCTACCATCCAGAAATCTGGCCGTCAGAAAAGGAAAAGGGCAAAAGCTCAGCATGGAAAGGAGGTTTTTGGAAGCGCCGTTTCTTGCTTTACTGGAGCGTTTCTGCAAATGGGATTTTGTCCAGCAGTATCTAAACGAGTACCATATGAAACTTTTTATTCTAAACGGCATGGCTTGGACCATTGAAAAAACGAAACGGGAAGCGGCCGTTTCCGCTGGTTATGGTTATTTTGCGGGGATGGCCCTCTCCTGGCTGTCATGGCTTAGCGGTGAAACGCTGTTGCTAGGGGCCGCTTTGCTTGGCTGTACGGGACTTGGGGCACGCGGTTTTGTTCGTGCGGGACAATTATTGAATAAGCGGAGGGGGAAAATCATTGCGGTTTTGCCCCAAATGATGAGCCAGCTTATGCTGTTGGTTGGTGCGGGCGAAACGGTACAAGGGGCGTTTGCCCGCTGTCTGGCAGGGAAAGAAGGAAGTGAGCATCCCCTATACAAAGAATGGCAGGCTTCCGTCTTGTCTCTGCGCAACGGCCAGTCTTTCAGCGAAACATTGGAGCGGTTTAATCGACATTGCGCTTTACAGGAAGCGTCGCTTTTTTCAACGGTGCTGCTGCTTAACTACAGAAAAGGAGGCGACCAATTTATACTCTCGGTCAGAGAGCTGTCCTACTCTTTATGGGAGAAGAGAAAAGGGCTGGCCCGTGTGAGGGGAGAGGAAGCCTCCTCAAAGCTTGTTTTTCCGCTTGCCGTTATTTTGTTTACCATGCTGGCGCTTGTTGCCGCTCCCGCTGTCCTATCCATGTCTTAAATCTATTAAGTGAAGGAGTTATTTAAAAATGGAAAAAGCAATGGAACGGATGGGGTCATTTTGGAACGATGAACAGGGAATGGGGACGCTTGAAGTGATTTTGATCGTTGCGGTTGTCATTATAATCGCCCTTCTGTTTAAGGATTGGATTATCGCACTCGTGGAGGAGCTGCTTGGCAAAGCGGATAAAGAAGCGGATAAAATTTTTGAGTAGTTCAAGGGAATGGAGTTGGAACAGAGACGAGCGAGGCAGCTTCACGATAGAGGCAGTTATGGTTTTTCCTTTGCTTTTTGCTATGATTCTAGCTTTTGTTCTACTTGGGATGTATCTGTACCAGAAAGCAGTTGTCTACTATGCGGCAGTCATAACGGCAGAACGGGCATCTTTCAGTTGGGACAACAGCAAGCGCGAATCGGCAACCGGCATATTAATGAAAGCGGAGTATGACTCCCTTTATCGCAGAATGGGTACAGACGGTGTTTTGGCTAGTATTTTCGGACTGGGTAAAGAAGATGAGCATACGTCTGTCGTTATGCCCGGAGGTTTAGATGGCAATGGAGAAGGTCCAATTGGTTTGATTAAAAGCAAGCTTATCGGAGCGGCACAATGGATGACAAACGCCGGTCTCCCTTACAGCGGAACTATGAAATATAGCGGCGGACTTGCGGTACGAAACGTTGAGGTACGTTTGAAAAAGCCAATCGCTTTGGTTCCTTGGGAAGGGAATGGGTCCCGTAAAGAACCGAAGGCGGAAGTGAAAAGCGGAATTGTCGATCCGGTTGAATTTATTCGAGGCGTTGATCTGGCCAGATATTTTGCAGACAAGCTGGCTAATCATCCTATGGGCAAAACTACCGCTAAAGAAAGGGCTGGCGGGGTGTTGTCTACATATGGGGAACAGAAGTAGCCAAAGAGGAGAAATTCGGTGAGCCATCTTCGATTATCAAATGTGTTTTTTAAGGAGGACGGCGCCGTTACCGTGTTTGCCGTTGTCGTTCTATCGGCGCTGCTATTGTTTTTTTCGATCTTAATTGATTATGCAAGAATTGCCGCGTTTCAACTGAAATCCGAGAATGCGATGCGCACGGGCGTAAGATCAGTGTTGTCGGCCTATGATTCATCGCTTTATGAGAGATATGGCCTCTTCGGTCGCGGCGGTACGGACGGAAAGGCCATATTGGAAAAGGTGCTGGAAGGCAATATGGGAAAAGGGGATGTAAGGGCGTCTCAACCGTTTTTGAATGTATTGCCTGCGAGAATTAATAAAGCGGAACTGAGTCCTTCTTCTTATTTGGGCCAACATGACGTATTCGCTAGACAGGTTTTAGAGGAGATGAAATATAAAGCGCCAATCCAATTTACTTTGGAATTGATCGCAAAGTTTGCGCCGCTGGCGGGGGCGCTTAAAGAAAGCTCAAGCACCGTTCAAACGTTGGAACAGCTTCGGAAGCTTTATGAAAGACGCGAGGATTTGCTGGAGCGCGCTTTGCGCCTTCAGGAAGGAGCGGTAGAAGCCGTTATGGGAAACGGAGCGTGGTCTCTTGTACCGGCAGGTAGCGCTTCGGGAAGCTTGGCGGGTACCGCGCTTGCTTTAGCGGAAGAGTACGGCTTATATGTTGCTCAGAAGCAGATGGTAGAAGCTTTAGGAGAAGAAGCGCAGCCTGCTGACCGGGAGCAGGTGGCTGAATATGAAGCGCAGATTTCGGATATGATTCTCCAGTTGAGAAGGGACTCAGACCTAATTGAAAAGCGTCATGCCGAGCTTCTGACGGAAGCCAGGCAAAAGGTCGAAGGAGCGGAAAGCATCAATTCCGAAATGAAGCGGATGCTCGAAGCGGATGGTTCTAGTTCCAGGCAGGGCTATGACAAGGTGGCGGGCGCCAAGTCAGCGGGAGCGGAAGCCTATAGCGTGCCGAACAGCGCCTCGCAGGAAATTGCCGAGATGAAGAGGAATGCGAGCACGATACTGCGCAGTCCACAATGGTTTTTGAATTATGAAGCGGAGCTTGAAGAACAGGGAATGAAAGCGACTGCGGCAACCATCGCAATCGAAACGCTTTTATCTCGTTGGAGCGCAGCGATGTCTAATTTGGCGGATCAGTCCCTTCAAACAGCGTTGCTCCTTGGTCCAGCGGAAATTGCAAAACGTTATGCTGCATATGAACATTCCTTCTCCGTACCCGGCCTCACGATGAAGCAGCGTAGGGAAAGCGTGCTGGATAGCGCTATAAAAGGGCAGCTTTCCCGGCAGAAGGAACAGGCCAATACATTATGGAGGGACGCTGGCCGAATGCTCGGAGGGCTTGCGACAGTACCGCATCGACCGGATTATAACGAAGTTTTTCAGCAGGTGCGGGGACGTTTTGAGCAAAACTTACGGTTTAACGAAAAAGCAGCTGCCGCAGAGGAGGTTGTGCCATTCAGTGGCGCGGGCAATGCAAACGAAGGAACGGCAGATGCGGTTTCCTTTATGGACGGCTTGTTTGCGGGTATGTCGGATATGGTGCAGAAAAGCCAGGATTATGTTTACTTCGGAGAATATGCGGCAAGCCGCTTCTCGTTTTTTGAACCGCAGCAGCTAAGTTTGCTGTTGAAAAACGGAGATTTGGAAGGCGTATCGGAGGCTGCGTCCTTTCATAATCAGGAAATGGAGTATGTGTTGTACGGTTTCCATGATCCGTTAGGAAATTTAGTTGCGGCATATGGCGAGTTGTTTGCCGCCCGTCTCGCTGTACGAACGATGGAAGGGTTAATTGAAAGCAGGGGGCTTGGACATCCATTGCTCGTTTTGTCGGGGGCCATTATATATGGCTTGCAAAAAACGATAGAGGATTTGATTTCTTTTACGGAAAAAGGCTCAGCTCCTCTTTCAAAATATGTAAGGACAGAGTTGTCCTACCTTGATTATTTAAGGTTATTTATGTTGATTCATGGAGGAAGGACTGAAAGCAGACTAAGTCGCATGATCGCCGTTATTGAGCAAAATACGGGACTGGAACTGGCCTCTGTTCCTTCGGGTGTTTCCGGGGAGGCTCGTCTTTCGATGGATCTATGGTTTTTGCCCGGTGTCATGAAGGTGCTGGGGAGATTCGATTTGCTGCAAGGAAGGGTCGTTGGCCATCGATATGAAACTACGGAAATTGCAGGTTGGTCCTATTAGATGCGTATTTCATTGGCAAGTGAAAGAGCAAAGAGGCTCCATTGTTTTGGAAGCGGCTATCGTAATGCCGGCACTTCTGTTTGTATTCATTGCCTTCTCGGTCATGATTTCGATCTGTACAGCCCAGATGGCGTTGCATTCTGCAGCTTCCCAAAGCGTTCGCCAAATAGCGGCGCATATTTATCCGGTGGAGCTGGCGGGCGGGAAATTGTCGTCGTCAGCCTCGACGTCCATTCCCGCAGCGTCTGTTCCGATACCTTTGCCCGAATGGACAGAAATTGCAGGGGACGCAGCGGAGTGGCTGCCGGAGCCTGCGGGTGGTCTCATTTCCTCCGTCCTTCGCGGAGACTGGCGGCCGTTACAAAATATGGCCGCTACGGAGCTTGGAAGAAATGTAATAGAGCCTTATGTCAAATCATTTGCAGACGGGCGTCTTTTGCAGAAGGAACAAATTCGTCTAAGCTCTATTATGCTGCCCGATATCAAAAATAAAGAGGAGCCTTATTTGGCTCTTGTCCTCGAATACCAATTTCCTGTCAGGCTGCCCTTTTACAAGAAGCCAATTATTTTGAGGGAGCAAGCAGTTGAAAGGGTATGGATCAGCGATGCGGCGGCCGCCCATGGACCCAAAAGCGGGGAGTCGTCCGCTGATTTGCCCATTACCATTGTAACGATTGAACCGACGCCGATTAGGCCGGGGCAAAAGGCGAAAGTAATCGTGAAGACGGAAGCCGGCGCGGCCGTATCGTTAAGCGTGGTTTACAAAAGCGGCGAAAGCAAAGCAAAACATTTGGGAGAAGCGAAAGCAGATCAAAACGGATTCGTGGAGTGGAGCTGGCATGTGTCAGGCAATACAACACCTGGCATTTGGAGCCTTGAGGTTAAGGGCATTAGTCGGCAAGGGCACGCGTCCAAACATTTTACTGTTGAAAAAAAGGTGAAATAGCAGCTGATAAGGAGGAGAGCGGATGAGCTTCGTTTTTGCCGTGACGGCAGTTGGACTGGTCATCGCTTTAATTACCGATTTGCGAAATCAAACGATACCAAATTGGCTTACGGTCATTTGGTTTTCTGGAGCAGTCATCTATCATTTTGTGCAGACAGGTTGGCATGGCTTATTATTTGCTTTGGGAGGCGCTTCTGCTGGTTTTTTTCCACTATTATTGTTATATGCGCTTAAAGGCATTGGAGCGGGTGACGTAAAGCTGTTTGGCGCGGTTGGGGCGTGGATGGGCGTAGCGACAGTAGTGCAGCTCATGCTGTATTCTATTTTATATGCGGGTGTTATTGGCATTGTGGTCCTGGCGGTTAGCCGCTCTTTTGCCCAAAAAATGTCGCTTGCCTTATGGAATGCCATCATTCCTGACGGTTTCGGTTTCAGAAGCAAAGGGAATTGGTTCGATTGGGCTAAATCGGGAAAAAGCTTTCCATTTATGCTTGCTGTCGCACCAGCGGCCGCTTCCCTGTGGATGGTAGCTTATTCATGATAGGAGGAAGCACGAGGATGCACTCATTAAAAATCGATTTTGCAATGAATCGGGCACACGAGATGATCGTGGGCAGGGAGCATGGCATAGGGAGAAGCGAGCTGGACGAGCTGGAGCTCATTATGCTGAGGTCTCAGCCCATTCCTTGTTTGCTTCCTGTCGATTGGCTCGAGGTGGATGGCAACGTTTCATTCCGATATACGATTACGGGCAAAAAAATGCTAGTTCATCGGCTTCAGCATGAATTGCTTACAATGCATCAATTTTATTCGCTTATTTTAGCGCTGACCGATGCGCTGATGGAGTGCAAAGAATATATGCTAAGACCTGAAGGATGCTTGCTTCATGAGCAATATATTTTTACAGGAGAGCGTATTGAAAACATATTTTTGGCTTATTTGCCGATAAAGAGAGCTTGTGAAGTGCCTAGTCGGCAAGTGGACGATTTGCTTTCTCTTGTCGTTAGATGGACCTCTTATGTCGAACCGGTTGACGGGACGGGGCTCAAGCGGATTTTGCAGCTTTTGAGCCATAGCCTTTCGCCGTTGCCCGATTTGAGGGACGCTTTGCTTGAATTGATTGCTGCTCAAGGAGGAATAAAACATAGCGATGATTGGAATATGGAGAAAGCGCAGCAGCCGTTACTCCATGAAGCGTCTTCCCGCCAGCGGGCTGAAGAGCTTTTAAAATGGCCGCCGCTGCAAGGAGAAGGAACATTTGTAGAGGAAGACGCCAACAAAGAAGAGCTGCTCCCTTTTATAGATGATTCAATTGAAGTAAACAGAAAAGGCAAGGCTGTGTGGGTAATTGGGGCTGGTTGTTTGCTCGTGGCGGCCTGCATATGGAGATTTATCTATCTGGAATCCCCTTCCACCTCGCGGCTATTGATTTGCACTGGACTTACATTGTTATTGATCGGAGCTTTTCTTTATTGGAGACGAACGGGATCGGATGTTTTTTTGACGGAAAAAACAGAAGGGGAATCTGAGGATTCGTTAGAGCCTGTATCAGAAGCGCTTCGTCCTAAAGTTTTTTGGAAGCCTATAGAGGAAGAAATGGAGGTCACGACGGGTTCATTAGGTCATTTTTCAATTCCGGCAAATGTACGTTCGAGAAGGGACCAGGATGTAGACATCCAAAAGACTATGCACCCGACCGTCGCGCTCGGAGCTAAAGCAATGAGAGCAGAAGAAGTTACTTCATTATTGAGCTTCGGCAAACCAAACGTATGGCTGAAGCGAGTATGGAATGGTAAAGAAGAGAAAATTGACCTCGATGCCGACTCTTTTAAAATAGGGAGAATGAGCGAAGGAGTTAGTTATGAGGAGCTTGAGGAGGGCGTTTCTCGGCTGCATCTGGAAATAGCACGGATCAATGGAGAGTTTTACGTCAAAGATTTGGGTTCGCGAAACGGCAGCCTGCTGAATGGAAAATTAATGGTCCCTTATAAGAGCTATAAGCTTTCCCCAGGAGACCGGGTTCAGCTTGCAGGTCACAAAGGACCCGTTTACGAGCTTGGATCGGACTGACATGAAATAGAGGCGCTGTTTGAAACAATGTAGGTATTTTAGAAGAATGCTGAAGGTAAAGGGAATTCTTCTTCATATGCTTATGATAAGATATAAACCGATTAGTTATAAAAATGGAATTAAATATAAGTTGTTGTAGACGTATACGTTATCTAGATGCCTCACAATAAAAAAACAACTACCGGGTCTAATGACCCGATAGCTGTTTCATAGCGCTGTCTACCGTTGGGAACTGAAATTGGTAGCCGTAATCGAGCGCTTTTTTAGGTATGGCCTGCTGGCCGTCGAGCAGTAGCGTAGACATTTCGCCGAAAAGCAGCTTCATCATTACGGCAGGAACGGGGAACCAATGCGGCCTTTTGAAAGCTCTGGCGATTGCTTTACCAAATTCGTTGTTGCTCACAGGTTCCGGAGCGGAGCCGTTAACGGGCCCTTCTATGTCTGGATGATCCAGACAGAACAGAATGAGGCCAACCATGTCTTCAAGATGAATCCACGATAATCCTTGCTTCCCGCTTCCGACCCGGCCTCCTACAAACAGCCGGTAAGGCATCGCCATTAGTGGGAAAGCACCTTCCTTGCGATCCAAAACGAGGCCAACTCTGAGCTTGACCAGTCGTTTGGCAGGAATGGCATCCGCCGCTTCTTCCCAGTGGCGTACTACTTCGGATAAATAATCGGTTACTGCTGTCTGGCTAGTCTCATCGAATCGCTCTGTTGCCGATATGCCATATGCGGAAATGCCGGAAGCGTTAATAACAACAAAATCTTTGTGTTTAAGCGCTTTGGCCAATTCAGCGACGCGGGCAGCAGCCCATTGCCGGGATTGCAGAACTCGGGCTTTCGCAGCAGGGGTCCATCGTTGGTTGATGCTTTCGCCTGCCAAGTTAACAATGGCATCAAAGCTTTCCCCAATTTCAGGTCTGGCTTGCAGTTCGCTCCAGCTAACGCTGTGAAGCCGTTCATTGTCTGAAGCGCGGGGAGTGTCATTTCGCGTTATGATGTACACGGAGTCCCCTCTGTTCAACAAAGCTTTCGTCAGCGCCCTTCCAATAAATCCTGTCCCTCCGGCAATGGCAACCCGCATTTGGTTTCGCTCCTCATGGCTTGTTTATAAGATTCAATTATTGCACGGCTTCAATTTTTGTCAGCAACAGTTGCTTGACATCCGTTTCGCTATCGACCGTTTTTTCAATATATTCGAATTTTACTTTGGCATCCGATGGCAGGGACTCAATAACGGAACCCAACTCTTCTGGAATTCGGTAAGCGGAGGCTACGCCATCCACCGTAATTTCAATGGAGCTGGAATCGATTTGGCCCGAATATACGCCTTCTGCGCTTATAGGCGACGAATCGGGAGTCGCTTGGCCTCCGCTTGTATTGTCGCTAGTAGGGGTTCCAGGTTCTACAATACCGTTGTCATCAGGCAAATTGTCGGTTGGTTGAACAGTTGGTGCAGGAGACTCGCTAGGGCCCCCGTTGCCGCTTTTTTCGGTAGCATTGGCACCGCATGCGGATGTTGTAAGCATGACCGCGATTAGCAGCGCTCCGGCTGCCAAGGTTTTGCTGCGTTTCTTGTTTGTTAATTTCATAGTTGAAGCACCTCCTGTATACTAAAACGGTATAATGTACTTTCAGGTTGCAAATAATGATAGACAGAGCCCTCATATCGAGGGCTCTGTCTATTTGTTCAGCAAATGCGTATATGGGGTATAGTCGATCCCTTTCTTGTCAAGGAAGGTAACTAAGCTTCGGTAATCGCGTTTTGGAGTTGCGCGAATATATCCTTCAATGCAATGCTCCCGCGTAACCGAAGACGCTCCGTAATCAATGGCAACTTGGCCGATCCGGGCAGCAATGGAATGTTTGGCGATATCCCGGAATGCTGTAGGAACGGGTGATACCAGCTCGTCCAAAAAGGCTTTGGATTCATCGTTCCACATACTGCGGCTTCTCTCTACCCAATAGTTTTGCCAATCCAGCTTAGACTTGCCGTCGCGCATCGGCAATACTTTCAGAAACTTGCGGAACATGAAAAAACCGCCCACCGACATAGCGAGCACCATGACTACGGCCCAAAAAATAATAAAATACATGAACCAACTTGGCGTTCCATCCATAACTGTCCGTCACCTCAATAATGAATTATAGCGTATTCCTAGATTTATTTCGACATTCCTTGTAAAATAAGGTTTGATCAACCGAAAGGGGCGTAATAAGTATGTTGAAAATAGGTTCCCATGTTTCATTTTCGGACAAAGGCTTGCAAACCGCTACAAAAGAGGCGACAACTTACGGGTCAAGCACATTTATGATTTACACCGGGGCTCCGCAGAACACACGGCGCAAACCGATTGAATCGTTATATATTGAAGAAGGAAAGGCGCTAATGGCAAAAGCGGGGATTGAAGAGATCGTCGTACATGCGCCTTATATCGTAAACTTAGGCTCTTACAAGGAAGACACGTTTGAGCTGGCGGTAAACTTCCTGCAAGAAGAAATTCGCCGCACACATCATATAGGCGTTCGGAATATCGTGTTGCATCCCGGCGCATATACCGATAAAGATGCGGAGTTTGGCATAGCGCGCATCGCGGAAGGGCTAAACGAAGTGCTGGCTGGAACGAACGAAACAAACGTAAACATCGCACTGGAAACGATGGCGGGCAAAGGGACGGAAATCGGGCGCAGCTTCGAGGAAATTGCTGCGATTATCGATAAAGTGACATACAACGAAAGACTGACCGTTTGTATGGATACTTGCCATATGCATGATGCCGGCTACGATTTGATTCATGACTTGGATGGCGTGCTGGAGCAGTTTGACCGTATTGTTGGGCTGGATCGCGTTGCGGTAGTGCATATCAACGACAGCAAAAACGGCAGAGGCGCGGGCAAAGACCGCCATGCTCCGCTGGGCGCGGGCTGGATTGGGCAAGAGACGATTTCGAATATTGTCCATCACGAGGGGCTTAAGGGCCGTCCATTCATTTTAGAAACTCCATGGATTGGAAAAGAGGACAAAACGGTTCGTCCAATGTACGAGGTCGAAATCGCGCTTCTGCGCGGTGAAGTGAAAACGCGTTTTGGAGAATCGTTCCTAGAGGATGTTGATCGTCTCCATTCTTTCTTCGGCAAAAAGGAGATCGATCCAAGAGGCTTTGTGATCGACACTTGGTCTCTTCTCAAAAACGACGCAAAAGCGAAAAAAGCCGATCCTCGCGAGCCGATGGAACGACTGTACGACTTTATTATTGCAGAAGAGGCACTGTCCGCAGAGCTTACCGAGGAACAGGTGAACCAGCGGCTGACGGCCTGGTTTGCTGGCAAAAGCTTATTGGCTAATTATTAAAATTATAATAGTAAAGGAAGATTTTAACTTATGTCATCGCAAGCGAATCAAACACAGCCTGCAAATGGAGACAATGGAAAAAGCGGCCGCGCCCGCATGCTCATCTCCTGTCCGGATCGTCCGGGCATTGTTGCGGCGGTATCGCATTTCCTGTATGAGCACGGCGCCAACATTGTTCAATCGGATCAATATACGATGGATCCGGAAGGCGGCATGTTTTTTATCCGCTTTGAATTTGACCTAAACGATATGGATAAGGAATTGCCCCTTCTAGTGGAGGATTTCGCCCGCGTGGCCGACCGCTTCCAAATGAAATGGCATACGTTCCGCGCAAGCCGCAAAAAACGTCTGGCAATCTTTGTATCGAAGGAAGATCATTGCTTGCTGGAGCTGCTGTGGCAATGGCGGGCGGGCGATCTGGACGCCGATATTTCCATGGTGATCAGCAATCACCCCGATATGAGGGAACTGGTGGAGCAGTTCGGTATTCCGTACCACCATATTCCGGTAACGGCAGAAACGAAAGCGGAAGCGGAGCGCAAGCAGATGGAAGTGGTCGCAGACAAAGCCGACCTCATCGTGCTCGCCCGCTACATGCAAATCATTTCGCCGAAGTTTATTGAGCAGTTCCCGAACCGCATTATCAACATTCACCACTCCTTCCTGCCAGCCTTTGTTGGCGGCAAGCCGTATGCGCAGGCGTATACGCGCGGGGTGAAAATTATTGGCGCTACTGCGCATTACGTGACGGAGGAGCTTGACGGCGGCCCAATTATCGAGCAGGACGTACAGCGCGTTAGCCACAGAGACAATGTGGACGACCTCAAACGGATCGGACGGACAATTGAACGTGTCGTTTTGGCCAGAGCGGTAAAATGGCATATCGAAGATCGCGTACTGGTGCACCAGAATAAGACGGTTGTATTCAATTAATCGTCAGTGATACAATATGCAGAGCTTTTAACCAGCCAGAAATGGTTTTAGCAGATACCCTTAGGAGGATTTGAACATGACCGTAACTCAAAAGTCGATTGACCAACTTTCTATCGATACAATCCGTACGCTTGCAATTGATGCCATCGATAAGGCAAATTCCGGACATCCTGGAATGCCGATGGGCGCAGCCCCAATGGGTTATCAATTGTTTGCAAAAAATATGAAGCACAACCCATCTAACCCACAATGGATCGACCGCGACCGCTTTGTTCTATCCGCTGGACACGGTTCGATGCTGCTTTACAGCCTGCTTCACCTATCCGGCTACGACCTTCCTATGGAAGAACTTAAAAACTTCCGCCAATGGGGTTCCTTGACTCCGGGCCATCCAGAGTTTGGCCACACGGCGGGCGTAGATGCTACTACAGGTCCGCTTGGCCAAGGCGTGGCAATGGCGGTAGGCATGGCGATGGCAGAAGCTCATATGGCTGCTGTTTACAACAAAGAAGGTTTTGACGTAATCAACCACTTCACATACTCCATTTGCGGCGACGGCGACTTGATGGAGGGCATCTCCCATGAGGCAGCTTCCATGGCTGGACACCTCAAGCTGGGCAAGCTGGTTGTTCTTTATGATTCCAACGATATTTCTTTGGATGGCGAGCTGAGCCTTTCGTACTCCGAGTCGGTTCAAAAGCGTTTTGAAGGCTACGGCTGGCAAGTGCTTCGCGTAGAGGACGGCAACGATCTGGCCGCTTTGTCCAAAGCGGTGGCGGAAGCGCAAGGCGACACGTCCAAGCCGACTTTGATCGAAGTCAAAACGGTAATCGGCTACGGCAGCCCGAATAAAGGCGGCATCGGCGGCCATGGTGGAACTCACGGTTCTCCGCTGGGAGCTGAAGAAACGAAGCTGACTAAGAAGTTCTACGGCTGGTCGGAAGACCATCAGTTCCATGTGCCGGACGAAGTTCGCGCTAATTTTGCCCAGGTGAAAGCAAACGGCGAGAAGCTGAACGCTGACTGGAACGCCGGATTTGCTTCTTACAAAGAGGCTTACCCTGGGCTTGCGGCACAATTTGAAGTTGCGATTTCCGGCGATTTGCCAGAGGGCTGGGATGCGGCTCTTCCTGTTTACACAACAGAAGACAAGCCTCTATCCACTCGCGTAGCTTCCGGCAACGCACTTAACGGTCTGGCGAAAAACGTGCCTCATCTTGCAGGCGGTTCAGCTGACCTTGAAAGCTCCACGATGACTCATTTGAAGGGCCTTACGCAATTTAAACCGGGCAGCTACGATGGCCGCAACATTTATTACGGCGTACGCGAGTTCGGCATGGCTGCGGCTATGAACGGGATTAGCCTGCATTCCGGCATTAAAGTATTCGGCGGTACATTCTTTGTATTTACCGACTACTTGCGTCCGGCGATCCGTTTGGCTGCTCTGATGAACCAGCCGGTTGTTTATGTGCTTACGCATGACAGCATCGCGGTTGGCGAAGACGGACCTACGCATGAGCCGATCGAGCAGCTTGCTTCGATCCGTATCATTCCTGGCCTTACTGTCATTCGTCCTGCGGATGCCAACGAAACGTCGGCTGCTTGGGCATATGCGGTAGAGAACAAGTCGAATCCGGTTGCCCTTGTGTTGACTCGTCAAAACTTGCCGATCCTCGAAGGCACGGTAAGCGGCGTACGCGAAAACATTCGCAAAGGCGCTTACGTGGTTTCCGATGCACAAGGCGGCAAGCCGCAAGCACAGCTTTTGGCGACAGGCTCCGAGGTTCAACTTGCAGTCGCAGCGCAAAAAGCTTTAGCTGAAGAAGGCATTCAGGTTCGCGTCATCAGCATGCCAAGCTGGGATCTGTTCGAAAAGCAGTCTAAAGAATACAAGGACTCCGTTCTGTTGCCTGACGTGAAAGCTCGTCTTGCGATCGAGATGGCTCATCCGTTTGGCTGGGAGCGTTACACAGGCGATCAAGGCGATATTTTGGCGATCGACCGCTTCGGTGCTTCCGCGCCTGGCGACCGCGTCATTAAAGAATATGGTTTTACGGTCGAAAATGTCGTCAGCAAAGTAAAAGCTTTGCTGTAAGGCATTACGCCATTTATCCCATATATAAAGGAGTTTATTCACCATGTCGCAATTCGAAAATGTCACAGTCGTCAAAAAAGCCAATGTTTATTTTGACGGCAAAGTAACAAGCCGCGCTGTCCTGTTCCCGGACGGCACGAAAAAAACGCTGGGTATTATGCTTCCTGGCGATTACGAGTTCGGTACGGATTGTTTGGAAATCATGGAGATTTTGGGCGGCGATTTGAAAGTTCTACTGCCGGGTGAAACGGAGTGGCTGCACATTAACGGCGAAGGCGAGTTTAAAGTGCCCGCTAACACCAAATTTAAGCTGCAGGTAGTCGAAGTAACAGACTATTGCTGCTCCTATATCTACGAATAAATCCTTTGGAAGGGCCGCGTCGAAGCTTTCGATGCGGTCCTTTTCCATTTATCGGGGCGCTTTTTAAAGAGTCGGTTTTTTGTGACATTCCGAGCCGTTCACGCATTGTACTTGAGGAGTCAAATCGGCTAAAGTTAATAACGATAGGAAGTTGTTCAACATTAAGGAGGCTCTTCAGGATGAAAGAAAAAAATTACACCCCCCTAGTGGCCGTGCTGTCTGTGGTTCTAGTCGCGATTATCGCCATTTTGTTCTTTTTGCCCGCCTATGAGGGTGAGGTCGGATTTGACGTTAAACTATTGCCGCTTCTAAACGCCATATTCAACTGCTTCACGTTTCTTGCGCTGCTAGTGGCTTTGTTCGCCATTAAGAAAAAGAACGTCAAAATGCATCGCGCATTTATCGGCATGGCATTTACTTCGACAACGCTTTTTCTAGTCTCCTATGTCACTTATCACTATTTGACGGAGTCCACGCCTTATGGCGGCGAAGGCATTCTGCGCGGCATCTATTTCTTCGTACTGCTGACGCATATTGTTTTGGCTATCGTAGTTGTGCCGCTTGCACTTATGTCGGTTGTTAGAGGACTTGCGGGTCAAGTCGAAAAGCACCGTAAAATTGCCCGCTGGACGATGCCGATTTGGCTTTATGTCAGCTTAACGGGCGTTATCGTCTATTTGATGATTTCACCGTATTACTAATGCCGGCGATTGGCTTTGCAGCTAGCTTTGATTTAGCATTGAACGAGTTTTGATTTAGCTTTGCAGCTAGCTTTGAACTCGTTTTAATCTAACTCCGAGCTAGCTTTCAGCTCAACTCTTCATCTAGAATTCACCTGCGCCAAGCTTGTTTTTGGGGGCGGAATCCGATATTCTTAATAAAACGTTTTGATCTTTTAGGAGGTATTCGTTCATATGAGCAAAACAGTAAAGTTTGACTACAGCAAAGCGCTAGCCTTCGTTGGCCAGCACGAAATCGATTATTTGAGCGATCAGGTGCGCGTTGCTCATGACCAATTACATAACGGCACAGGAGCTGGCTCCGACTATTTGGGCTGGATCGACCTGCCGAGCAATTATGATAAAGAAGAGTTTGCCCGCATCAAACAAGCGGCAGAAAAAATTCAAGGAGATTCCGAAGTATTGATCGTGATCGGAATCGGCGGCTCTTACTTGGGCGCCCGCGCGGCGATTGAAATGTTGTCGCATTCCTTCTACAACGTGCTTTCGAAAGAGCAGCGCAAAACTCCTCAAGTTTTGTTTGCAGGCAACAACATCAGCTCCACTTACGTGACGCATCTTTTGCAGTTGCTTGAGGGCAAGGACTGGTCGATCAACGTCATCTCCAAATCCGGCACGACGACGGAGCCGGCTATCGCCTTCCGTATTTTCCGCGCCGAGCTGGAGAAAAAATACGGCAAAGAAGAAGCGCGCAAACGCATTTACGCGACGACGGACGCGGCTAAAGGCGCACTCAAAAAGCTTTCTACAGAAGAAGGCTACGAGTCATTCATTATTCCGGACGACGTGGGCGGACGTTACTCCGTTCTGACGGCGGTTGGCTTGCTTCCGATTGCGGTAGCGGGCATCGACGTTGATGCGATGATGAAAGGCGCGGCAGACGCTTCGCAAGAATACGCTAATCCGAACCTAGCCGAAAATGAGGCTTACCAATATGCGGCGGCGCGCAACGCCCTGTACCGCAAAGGAAAAGCGACTGAAATTCTCGTTAACTACGAGCCTTCCCTGCATTTCGTATCGGAATGGTGGAAGCAGCTGTTCGGCGAGAGCGAAGGCAAAGACTACAAAGGCATTTATCCGGCTGCTGTAGACTTTTCGACAGACCTGCATTCGATGGGCCAATTTATTCAAGAGGGCAACCGAAATATTTTCGAAACCGTTATTCAGGTTGGCGAAGTGGCTGAGCATCTAACGGTTCAGCACGATGCAGATGATTTGGACGGCCTTAACTTCTTGACAGGAAAAACGATGGACTTCGTCAACAAAAAAGCGTTCGAAGGTACGCTGCTTGCCCATACGGACGGCCAAGTTCCTAACTTGATTGTCAATATTGCAAATATGACTCCGTATACGTTCGGTTATCTCGTTTATTTCTTCGAGAAGGCTTGCGGCATTAGCGGCTACCTGCTTGGCGTCAATCCGTTCGATCAGCCGGGCGTAGAGGCGTACAAAAAGAACATGTTTGCGCTGCTCGGCAAACCGGGCTTCGAAAAAGAAAAAGCGGAGCTGGAAGCCCGACTGTAGTCGGTGCTTTCCAAGCTAAGCGGATTCGGAAGAGTACCCGATGCTGGACAGATACAGGACGGTAAGAGCGGAAGCGAACCAGGAAATCGTCATCAAAAAATCCCGTTTCATCGGTTACGCAAAGCCCGTCAAAACCGAAGCGGAAGCGGTCGCTTTTATCGATGAAATCAAACGTCTGCACCGAACGGCTACGCATAACTGTTCCGCCTATATCGTAGGCGAGCGAGATCAGCACCAGAAGGCGTCAGACGACGGAGAGCCAAGCGGAACGGCCGGCAAGCCCATTTTGGAAGTGATTAAAAACAAAGGGCTGAAAGACGTTGTGGTGGTGGTGACCCGTTATTTTGGCGGCATCATGCTTGGGGCTGGCGGTCTTGTCCGAGCTTATACGGACGGGGCTGTAGCGGGCATAGAAGCGGCCGGGGAAATGGTCAACGTGCTTCACCGCGAGGTGTTTGTCGAAGTCGACTATACTTGGTACGGCAAGCTCGAAAATGAGCTGCACGGCCGCGGCACGCGGCTTGGCGGAACGGAGTTTACGGATCGGGTAAAAGTGCTTTGTTTGCCTGAGGTGCCGGATGCGGACGCTTTTGTCGTATGGATGACCGATTTGACGCAAGGACAAGCCCAAATAACCATTGGCGATGAGTTGTATTATATAGACGGAGAATAAGAGAAAGAGTCGAGGCGCTAGCGAAGCTGCGTTCCAGACGGTAGATCCATTCTACTGCTTTGGAGCGGCAGTCTAGGCGCCCGGCTCTTTTTTTTGCGGCATGGGTCCAGCCCATAAGAAAAACAAATAAATCTCTAAAAAATTTGTTATTTAACCATTGACTTCCTATTTGAGGGAATGCTACATTTATAATACCTAGTAAGTTAATAGGAATTATGTTATTAAGTGTTTTTGATACCTGCGGCACGAGCCGATGGTCTGGGGGTAAAAGTGACAGTGAATGCGTTATTTCGCGGAAAAGGTTGGAGCTTTGGATTTCGTACCGCCATCATGCTTTATTTTGTTTGTTTGATCGTGCTGCCGATATTCGGCATCTATATCCAGTCATTTTCACTTGGCTGGTCTCCGTTTTGGGAAAGTATCCTCGATCCGCTTGCTTGGAAGGCGGTTCTTCTCACCGTCAAGCTGGCCGTTATCGCGACTTTGCTTAATATGTTCCTTGGCACCATGATCGGCTGGGTGTTGATCCGGTATCGGTTCCCCGGCAGAAGGCTGCTGAACAGCTTAGTCGACCTGCCCTTTGCACTGCCAACCGCCGTTGGCGGACTTCTGATTTTGCTGCTGCTCGGTCCGAACAGTCTTGCCGGCTCGCTGGCGGGGAAGCTCGGAATCGAAATTGTATTTCATGAACCGGCCATCGTCGTTGCGATGCTGTTCGTTACCTTTCCGTTTGTCATCCGGGCTCTTCAGCCTCTGCTGGAGGAGCTGGACAAATCGGAGGAGGAAGCCGCTTATACGCTGGGCGCCTCCAGAGCCGAAACGTTTTTTAAAATTATTCTTCCAACAATGATGCCGGGCATTCTAAGCGGTGCCATGCTTGCCTTCTCCAGAGGACTGGCGGAATTTGGAGCGGTCGTGCTCGTAGCAGGCAACATTCCGGGCAAAACGTTGGTAGCTTCGGTTTATATTTTTGGAGAAATCGAAAGCAACAATCCGCAGTCGGCGGCGGCAGTATCCGTCGTATTGCTTACGTTGTCGTTCCTCATCCTATGGTTTGTCAGCGTCCTGCAGACAAGGAGGTCGGGACTATGACCATAAGAAGACTATGGATTTTGCTCACTTATATCGTTTTTACGCTGCTGCTGATCATTCCTCTGATCAAAATTTTCACAGGAGCTTGGGCAGACGGCGTTCAAGGCTTCATAGACGCTCTGACGCGGCCTCAAGCGCTGCATGCGCTAATGATGACAGGAATTATTGTTGTCGTCGTTACAGCAATCAATACGCTGTTTGGAGTGATGCTGGCGCTTTATCTGGTTAGGGCGCAGTGGCTTGGGACGAAGTTGAAGAGGCTGCTTAACAGCATTGTCGATTTGCCCTTTGCCGTATCGCCGGTTATCGGCGGACTGATGATTGTACTTATTCTTGGGCCCAATACGGTTATCGGCGCTTTGTTTGAGGATGCGGGTTTCAAAATGGTATACGCTTTGCCTGGCATGATTTTAGCTACGCTGTTTGTGACGTTTCCCATTATGGTTCGGGAAGTGATGCCTGTCTTGCAGGAAATCGGCGCGCAGCAGGAGGAAGCGGCTTCGACGCTCGGAGCGTATTCGTGGTATACCTTTTGGAAAGTGACATGGCCTTCCATTCGCTGGGGCGTCATTTACGGAGTTGTATTGACGGTTGCCCGCTCTCTTGGAGAGTTTGGAGCGGTGCTCGTCGTATCGGGCAATATTATGAATAAAACACAGACGGCCACAACACTCGTCTATCAGGACGTAGAGAATTTCAACGTAGTAGCGGCGAATGGAATTGCACTTATTCTTGCCATTTTTTCCGTCGGACTGCTGCTGCTAATGGAATGGGCCAAAAAACGAAAGGAAGTGCATTAGAGGATGCATATTGAAGTTCGGAATCTGAACAAAAGTTTTGGCGACTTCCATGCGGTTAAAGATGTGAGCTTCGATATCGAGAAGGGCAAGCTGATCGGCTTGCTGGGCCCGAGCGGCGGCGGCAAAACATCCATCCTCCGGATGCTGGCGGGACTAGAATCGCCGACTTCCGGCGATATCGTCTTCCACGGCAAACGCGTCAACGACCTTCCGCCGCAGGAGCGGGGAATCGGCTTTGTTTTTCAAAACTATGCTCTATTCAAACATATGACGGTGTACGACAACATTGCTTTTGGTCTTAAGGTGAAGAAGCAGACGAAAGAACAAATCCGGGAGCGGGTTATGTATTTGGTGGAGCTGACCGGGCTCAAAGGTTTCGAGCACCGATACCCGCATCAGCTCTCGGGCGGACAGCGGCAGCGGGTTGCGTTCGCGAGAGCGCTCGCTCCTGAGCCGCAGTTGCTGCTGCTTGACGAGCCGTTCGCGGCGATTGACGCCAAAATTAGAACGGAGCTTCGCACTTGGCTGAAAGAGATGATCGAGCGTGTCGGCATTACTTCTATTTTCGTTACGCATGACCAAGAGGAAGCCATTGAGGTGGCGGACGAAATTATGATCATTAGCAAAGGACGCCTTGAGCAGAAGGGCAGTCCGTGGGATATTTACAAAAACCCGGAAACGCCGTTTGTCGCCAGCTTTATCGGGGAATCGTCCATTGTGGAAAAGATTGCCTCGCTCAAAGGTTTCGAAAGCGTGCAGGATAACCCTGGCACTAAAGCGCTGATCCGTCCCGAATATATTGAGCTTGGCAAGCCTGGCGAAATCAAAATCGCATCCGCTTCGATGCCGGCTGTTGTGAAGCATATTCACTTCCGGGGAAGCGAATGGATGGTGGAGCTGGAAGTCGGGGATGTGAAGCTGATTACGTACAGATCGCTGGAAAAAGAAGTGCTTCATCCCGGGGAAGCGGTCAACGTGCTTGTGCACCGCGCTTACTTGTTCAACGACAATGACAGTTGGATTATGGAAAATCCTTTGAAGGTAGATCCAATGCCGATTCATATTTAACAAATGCTCCGTGCAGAGAGAGTGTTGTTCTAATGAAACGTATTCCTTTAATGACCCGGCGATTGCTGCCGTTATTGATCGCATCTATGCTCCTCACTGCCGTAGCAGGCTGCAGCGGCAACAAAGCCGCTCCAGCGGACGGCAAGCCAGCGGCTCCCGAAGGCGACGTTACGCTCGTCATTGGCGCTTATTCCGTCGTCAAAGACGCTTTTGCGGAATTGCTGCCGCTTTTCCAAACGTACTGGTTCGAAAAAACGGGCCAAAAAGTGGCGTATCAGGAATCATACGAAGCTTCCGGCACTCAGGCCAGAGCGATTGCAGGCGGCTTTGAAGCCGATGTTGCCGTACTCGCGATGGAAGGCGATCTCGACCGAATCGCCAAAGCCGGATTTATTACGCACGACTGGAGAACCTTTAGCAGCGGCGGCATGATTACACGTTCCGTTGTGGCGCTTGGCACTAGGCCGGGCAATCCGCTTGGCATACGCGACTGGGAAGACCTCGCCCGGGACGGCGTAAAAGTGCTGTATCCCAACCCGAAAACGTCGGGAGGCGCGCAGTGGGACATCAATGCGATTTACGGCGCGGGTCTTAAACGTTCGATTAAGGAAAACGGGGAGCCTTCGCACGAATACGCGAAGCAGTTTTTGAAATCGATTCATCACAATGTGGAGTCGCTGGACAAAAGCGGACGCGCTTCGATGGCCGCCTTTGAATACGGCGTAGGCGATGTCATCGTCACTTATGAAAACGAGCTGCGGGCTCGCGTTCAGAACGGCGTTCCTTACGACATTATTATTCCGGACGATACGATTCTGATCGAAAATCCGGCTGCCGTTGTAGACAAAAACGTAGACCGCCACGGAACGAGGGAAGTGTCGGAGGCGTTTATCGAATTTCTGCATAGCGAGCCAGCTCAGCGGCTGTTCGTAAAACATGGGTTCAGAGCGGTTCATGAAGAGGTAGCGGAGGAGTCGAAGGATCAGTTCGTTACGCCGGCAGGATTGTTCGATATTTCTTATTTGGGCGGATGGGCTGAAGTTCGCGAAAGGCTCTACTCCAAAAAAGGCGTATGGTATCAGGTGCTTGCAGATATTTAAAATAGTGCGAAACTTGCCGAAATGGCGGGTCAGCATAACGATTCAACAGATCGGTTCAGGCATTCGTCCTGCGCCGGTCTGTTTTTGCATCCGGTGAAATTCGCCAAGTTTTGTTCAGCTGTTCCATGCGACGATTTCAAGCAAAAGAAGGGAATAGCACATTTTGGGCGAATACTGGTGTAAGGAGATTCTAATTAGATGGTTGCTTTCTATAAAGAAATCGTCTAGGATTAGATTAGAATTATTCTAATTAAGTGGAACGAACTTTTTCGGCACATGCCTATTATAGAGAGATAAAGTTTCAACCCAATTTGGAGGTGCAAAGGATGAACGTGTCCGTTGAGATTGATAAAATTAAACGCAATCTGATGGAAAATGGCTATAAACTAACGACGCAGCGCGAAATTATCGTACGCGTTTTGCTGGAGAATGAACAGGATCATCTCAGCGCCGAGGATGTATACATGCTGGTGAAAGAAAAGTTTCCGGAGATCGGTCTGGCGACGGTATACCGCACGCTCGAGCTGCTGGCGGAACTTCTTATTGTAGCAAAGATGAATTTTGGCGACGGAGTGGCCCGTTTCGACTTGCGGGGCGAGGACCATGAGCATATGCATCATCATCTCATATGCCAAAAGTGCGGCGCTTTGGAAGAAATTAAAGAAGATTGGCTGACCGAGCTGGAAGAGCGGCTGGAGCGGGAATACGGCTTTAAAGTGCTGGATCACCGTCTGGACTTTACGGGCGTATACCAAAATTGCAAAAGCGAGCAATGCAAAAAGGATTGCAAAGCGGTTTCATAATCAAGCAGCATAAGACGGCTTGCTGAGGAGTGGTTGCGATGACCGAACGAATTCGAATTTCAACCGGCTCCCCATGGGAACCGATTGTTGGATACAGCAGGGCGGTTCGGATCGGCAATGTGATCGAAGTGGCCGGTACGACCGCAATGAAAGATGGCGAAGTGGTAGGAGTGGGCGATGCCTACGAGCAAACTCGATATATTCTTGAACTTATTCAGGATTCGATCGAAAAGGCGGGCGGGCGGCTGTCCGACGTCGTTCGAACACGAATGTTCGTGACCGATATCCGGTTATGGGAGCAAATCGGCAAGGCGCATGGGGAGTTTTTTCGGGATATTAGGCCTGTTGCCACGATGGTGGAGGTCAAAGCTTTAATCGACCCGGCATTGCTTGTCGAAATTGAAGTGCAGGCGATTTTGTCCGAAACTTAAAAAGAGAGTTCCGTATAGGAGCTCTCTTTTTTGTATGTCCTTTATGAAAGAGGATTGTGCTCTTCCTGAAAATGATGGACGCAGCGGCTGCATATGCAAGCTTTCCCGCGCTTCTTCTCCGGGATGCGGGCCAGCAGTTCTTTGGGGATAGCGGCATGGAAGCACCAGCAGTCGCTCACAGGGTTAGCACGGAGCGCCATACAATCGTTGTTTCCGCCGCAAAGGGGGCATTTGTCGCTCATGTACGTCTCCCTTTACATTAATCTTTTGATCGGCGCTTCGTTTAGCGGTTTAGCACAAATTTTTCAATGACATGACGCACTCCGTCTTCATTGTTGGACAAGGTGACATAATCGGCAAGTTCTTTCAAAGAAGGAACGGCATTGCCCATTGCGACGCCAAGCCCTGCTGCCTGAATCATTTCGCGGTCGTTCCATGCATCGCCGATCGCAATCGTTTGCTCCAGCGTGCAGCCGATATGACCCGCTAGAAATTGAAGGGCATGACCCTTCGTCCCTTCCTTATGCATCACTTCCAAGTAATGAGCCTTGGATTTTGTAATATGGACGTGATCTCCGATTAGCGATCGAAGCTCTATGGCAACTTCGTCCAGCTTGTCCGGTTCGTCGATGATCAGCATCTTGTTCATCGGCAGTTCAATCAGCTTGCTGAAGTCCGGTTCGATCTGGTATGGGATGTTCGATTGTTTGGAATAAGCCTGAATTCGTTCGTTGTCTTCGGTCCCGTACAGCTCATCGTTTACGTAAAGCTGGAGATGAAGCCCGTTCTTCTCGCAATACTGGTGCAGCACCTTCGCTGCATCCGTCGGTACGGAGCGCTCGTACAGCACTTCGCCTTCGAGAAGCGTTTTGACGAGAGCACCTTGATACGTAATAATAGGTACATTAAGATTAATGCCTCTGGCGATTTTTTGCGCCGAAGCGAACATGCGGCCCGTGGCCAGCGTCACAGTTACGCCTTGTGAGATAGCGGCTTCCAGCGCCTGTTTTGTTCCTTCGGTTACGGCAAGTTCATCGTTCAGCAGCGTATCGTCTACATCAATGGCAATCAGCTTATACATACTAGCGTTATGGCTCCTCTCCCGTTGCGGTATGGCAATAAGGTTGATTGTAGCGAAATTCGAGTATACATACAAGGAGATTATGGGATGAACAACAACTTTGAACGGCCACCAGCAAAGCCGCGTTCCGGCTTTATTTATGTGATCGGAGTCATTGCCCTTTTAGCCGTCGGCTACGCAGTCGGGTACATGTCTGCGGGCATGAGATATCCGATTATGAAGGAGCCGACCTTTAAGCAATTTAATACGGCTTATTCCAAAATTATGAACGACTATTTGGACGGGGCGAAGTCCGAGGATCTCATCAATGGAGCTGCGCAAGGGATGGTCTCCTCGCTTAAAGACCCCTACTCTCAATATTTGATCGGAGAAGCGGGCAAACAATATACCCAGTCTTATGAAGGTGAATTTTACGGAATTGGAGCGAACATGAGGCAGGAAGAGGGCCTTTACGTCATTACTTCCGTTATTAAGGATACGCCCGCCGAGAAGGGCGGTTTGCTGACGGGAGATGCCATTATCGCGGTGGACGGCAAAGAAGTGAAAGGATTGTCTTTTCAAGAGCTGCTTGGCCTCGTTCGCGGCGAAAAAGGGAGCTCGGTCACCCTTAAGCTGCAGCGTTCAGGAGAAAAGGAACCGCTTGATATTACGCTGAAGCGTGCCGCAATTCCTGTTCATACCGTTACGTCCGAAATGCTGGAAGGCGGCATTGGCCATGTGACAATTAGCCGATTTGCGGAGAAGACGGCGGAAGAATTTGAGACGGAGCTTGCCAATTTGCAAAAGAAAGGCCCGCTCAAGGGGCTGCTGCTGGACCTTCGCTCCAATCCGGGAGGCATGCTCGATTCAACGGTCGATATAGCGAGCATTCTTATTCCAAAAGGCAAAAAAATATTGGATGTCGTATACAAAAACGAACGGCGTACGGTCAGCTTTGTGTCGCATCAGAAAGAGGCTTGGTCCATTCCCGTTACGGTGCTGGTCAACGGCCAATCGGCAAGCGCAAGCGAAGTGATGGCTGCGGCGCTGAAGGAATCGGCGGGGGCGGTCGTCATTGGCGAAAAAACGTTCGGCAAAGGCGTCGTGCAGGCGTTCGGCTCGTTCCCGGACGGCTCGGTGCTCAGTTTGACCGAAGCGCAGTGGAAAACACCCGGAGGAACATGGATCAACAAACAAGGGGTTGCCCCTGATTTAGTCGTTGAGCTTCCTGCCTACGCAAACGTGAGGCCGCTTGCCACAGGCTCCAAGATGAAGCGAGGAAGCTACGGCGACAATGTCGTGACGCTTCAAGTGATGCTGAAGGAACTCGGATATGGCCCTACGGGAACGGAAGGCGTATTTGACGAAACGACGGAGAAAGCTTTGAAGCAATTCCAAAGCGCCGAAGGATTGGAGACGACGGGAGAGTTTAACGACAAAACGGGCTACCGGCTTGTTGAGCTGCTCCGCGAAAAACTGGGCAAGGAAGATACCCAGCTTCAAAAAGGAATAGAAGTGCTGAAGACGAAGTCAGCCTCTTAGAAACAGAGCAGGCTTCGTTGGAATTAACGAATAAGGAATTGACGAGTTTAATTGAGGAGTGCGGCTGCGGCCGCGCGGAAATTAAACTCGTCTCCCTCTTGACAACGGGAATGATAATTATTATCATCATAATGAGAATAACAATCAGAACGTTGCGGCGCGGGGTGACAACTTGAACAAAATTAAATATTGCAAACGCAATTTAAAAAACGGCGCGAAGCCGCTTTACAAGACGATGAAGGAGAAATATCCCGACATCAAGCGGAAAAAAAGCGATTGTCTCGGCAATTGCAAAACATGCAAAATGGAATGTTTTGTTGTCGTGAAATCGAAGTGCATTAGCGCGCCATCCCCGGAGCAGCTTTACAAACGATTGAAAAAAATGATTGGTTAACAAAAATGTTGGGAAATATAGGAGGGGCGGCCATTTGCCGCCTCTTATTTTTATGTTAGAATAATTACAAATAAATAGAGTGAGGTGCACAATTATGAACGATACATTGGCTAAAGCGCTAAACGAACAAATGAACTTTGAGTTTTATTCCGCACATGTGTATCTTGCGATGGCGGCTTATTGCTCCGCAGACAGCTTGGACGGGTTTGCAAATTTCTTTATTGTACAAGCCGAAGAAGAACGTTTCCACGCCATGAAAATATATAAGTTTTTGAACGACCGCGGACGCCGCGCGACGCTTGAGGCGCTTGGAGAGCCGCAAAACGACTACGATTCCATCCTTCACGCTTTTGAGCAAGGGTATAAGCACGAGCAGCAAAATACAAAACGGTTTTACCATTTGTCCGACCTCGCCATGAACGAGCGCGAGCATGCAACGATCAACTTTTTGAAATGGTTTATTGATGAGCAAGTAGAAGAGGAAGCTTTGTTCGACAGCATTATTAACAAGCTGAAGCGTATCGATAAGGACAGCAACGCATTTTATATGCTGGATGCGGAATTTGCCGGACGTTCGTTCTCGCCCGAAGCCGAATAAAGCGCAAAGCCCAATGACCTCCGGTCAGCGGGCTTTTTCTTTTTTCGGGCAAACTAGACGTTATACTAAACGTAGTTAGAAAGGTGATTGTATGATTGAACAAGCTACTCCTCAAGACGTGAATGAAGTGATGCCGCTTCTTTTATCAGCTATAGGATCAATTGCGCATACGTTGTCCGGGAGCGTGGATGACGAGGAGACGTGGAGGGTATTGTCGGGGTATTATGCGGAACAAGGGAATAGACTAAGCTACCGCAATGTACTGGTCGACCGGAGAGAAGGAGCGATTGCCGGGATGCTTATCTGCTACTCGGGAGATGAGGCCGAGGGCCTTGATCGTCCAATTCGCGATAGACTGACCGCGTTATATGGGGAAGATACGGCGAATCAGCTTGTGCCGGAATGCAAGCCGGGAGATTTTTATTTGGACTCGGTAGCGGTGGATGAGCGGTTTCAAGGACGCGGGATTGCGAAGGAATTGATAGCCGCCTTTGAAAGCAGGGGAAGAGCTGGCGGCTTTGCTAAGTTGTCGCTTATTGTGGAGGAATACAACGATAAGGCACGCTCCATTTATACAAAGCTAGGTTTTGAAGAGGATGGCCTTTTGCAAATAAGCGGCGGTACATATACTCGAATGGTTAAAAATCTCTTATAACTAGTTAATAATTGTATAAATTAGGTGAATTATTTTCTGATTGCTAAAAAGACTCTCTTAATTGAGGGGCTTTTTTATTTTAAAAAATAGTTCACGTAGACAAAGAGAGAATTAAAATGGTAGGATGATTTGGTACGAATTTCTTTGGTCATAATGGGAGAATATGGGGGAGACAGAAATGAAGGCAAAATGGTTCAAAGCGCTTGTTAGTCCCTTGCTTGTTGCGGGATTATTGTTAGCGCCTATTCCGGCTTTGAACGATACGGCTGCGGCGGCAGCTCAGCAACAGCAAAAAACAGAAACGATCCGACTATGGGTGGACGGAGCTTTTTTAAAGATTCCGGCACCGATTTATAAGGAAAACGGCGTCCTAATGGCTCCTGCAAACGAATTGCTAGGGGCGCTGAAGTCTACTTTTGTATTTGAGAAAAAAACAAACTCTATCATTATTAGAGACGACGGCGTTTCGATTACGATGGCAATCGGCAAAAAAGAAGCTTTTGTAAATGGCAAAAAGGAAAAGCTCAGCGCAGGGGCGGTTCTCAAAAACAATGTTGTTTTTGTGCCGATTCGTTACGTAGGAGAAAAGCTTGATGCATCCGTCGCTTGGGATGGAACGACCAGCACGGTTAAAGTGAAGAGCTGGAAATATAAAGAGAACGAAGAGGATGACTCCGCACTCTACGAAAACAAGCCGAAATGGTCGGCTAAACAAATCGTTGACCATTACGACGGCAGTGTCGTCATGATTATGACCAACACGGCTTCCGGAAGCGGCATTGTGATCGGCGATAATTTGGTTTTGACAAACTATCATGTTATTGAAGATGCGACTTCCGCAACCGCAAACACGATTTATGGTACCGAATACGATATTAAAGGCGTAGTTGCTTACAATGAAAAGGCTGACCTAGCCATTGTCCGCACAACCAAAACGATGGATTTGATTCCGGTCGAGATCGGGTACAAGTATCAAGCGCGCAAAGGCGACCGGGTCTTTGCATTGGGAAGCCCGCTAGGCATTCAAAATACGGTTTCCGAAGGTCTGATCAGCAATCTGGCGTTGGAAGGCGGCGTCAACATTATTCAGACAAACGCTCAAATCGATCACGGCAGCTCCGGCGGAGCGCTGTTTAACGAATACGGCGAGCTTGTCGGCGTTACTTTTGCGGGAATTTCTGGAACGCAGGCGGATCTCAACTTTGCGATTGAAGCTTACCATGCCGCCATTTTGATCGATTCCTTAACCGATGCAAAAATTCAAGATGCGAAGTTTTTCCCTCCGCTTCTTCCGGAATCGCTAAAAGGCGCTCCGCTTGCGGACATTAAAGAGCTGTTGGAAGATCAATTTTCTTATTTTGATACATCCGAAGGGGAAGTTGAATTCCAGAAATGGGATGTCAAGCGCGATGCTGAAGGCTGGTTAGTCTTTACGGCCAACATCGATCCTCTTTTCTACCTATACTATGGAACGTCCACGGCTGGAGAGCTGAAGCTGTGGGGCGCTAACCTTGCTCACGAATTCCATCGCATGCTTCCGGATGAGCGCATTCAAGTTATTATTTCGTTCGAGCGCGATTACACGTTCCAGCCACGCGGACTGAAGCAAGGCGAAGTGACTTCGCTTGGCGAGGGCAAATGGCGCGTTCGTTACCCTGTGCTTGAAATGCAATTTACAGATCAGCTTTATATTCAAACCAGAGCTTAAAGAAATTATAGCAAGGCGCTTGCAGCCGCGTTAGGCGGATGCAAGCGCCTCTTCTTTTTTGCAATGAAGTTCGGTACAATAGAAGGCGGCGTCCCCAGCAAATCGCATGAGTCGCAGCTAAGAAGCCAAACATAAGGCGCGAGCCGCCAAAGTTAGAGAGGTCATTCCCATTATGAAAGTTGTGCTGTCCACTTTAAATGCCAAATACATTCACACTTCGCTTGCTTTGCGCTGCTTAAAGGCATACAGCGAGCATCAATTCGATATTGAAATTGCCGAATATACGATTAAAGATCCAGCGATGAATATTGTTTCGGATCTCTTTTCCAAAAACCCGGATGTCGTGGGGTTCTCCTGTTACATTTGGAACATTGAAGAGACGATCACGGTTATTAATATGCTTAGAAAAATAAAGCCCGACCTGCGCATCGTTCTTGGCGGCCCTGAAGTCAGCTACGATACCGATCAATGGATGGAAAAAATTCCGGAAGTCGATTTTATCGTCGTAGGAGAAGGGGAAGAGACATTCCACCATTTGCTCACGGAGCTTGACGGCACAAAGAAATTTCATATGGTGTTTGGACTCGCTTACCGCAAGAAGCGGGAGGGGAGAGCGGAAGAAATTCTGATCACTCCTTCTCGTCCGAAGCTAAATTTGAACGAGCTGCCTTCCCCGCATCGGTTCAAAGAGGATATTCCTCATCTTGGGAGCCGTGTCGTTTATTTTGAGACAAGCCGGGGTTGTCCGTTCAGCTGCCAATTTTGTTTGTCCAGCATTGAAGTCGGCGTCCGCTATTTTGATATCGATAGAACGAAAGCGGACATTATTTATTTGATCGATCAAGGAGCCAAGCTCATTAAATTTGTCGATCGAACCTTTAACATCAAAAGGGACTACGCGCTTGAGATGTTCCAATTTCTAATTGAGAACCATCGCGGCTGCGTGTTTCAGTTTGAAATTACGGCCGACATCATGCGTCCGGAAGTTTTGGATTATTTGGCCGAGCATGCGCCGCCGGGTGTTTTCCGCTTTGAGATTGGCGTGCAGTCCACTAACGACCCGACCAATCTGGAAGTTCAGCGCCGCCAAAACTGGTCCAAGCTGGTGCGCACGGTGACAAAGGTCAAAGACTCGAAAAAAATCGATCAGCACTTGGACTTAATTGCCGGGTTGCCGCTCGAAAATTACGATACGTTCCGTAATACGTTTAACGATGTATTTGCCCTGCGTCCGGAGGAGCTTCAGCTCGGTTTCCTCAAGATGCTAAGAGGGACGGGGCTAAGACGCGATGCAGAAAAATGGGGCTATATTTATCAGGACCGGGCGCCATACGAAATGCTCGGCAACGATTTAATGCCGTTTGGCGACATTGTCCGCATTAAGCGTGTGGAGGATGTGCTGGAGAAATATTGGAACGCGCACCGGATGGACCATGCGCTGCTCTATTTGGTTGACGGCGTGTTTACTTCGCCATTCGACTTTTTCCAGCGGTTCGGGGATTATTGGGAAAACCGGGGTTGGCAAAAAATCGGCCATCAGTTGGAGGATTTGTTTTCCCGGTTATGGTCCTACTTGCAGACGCTTGAGCCTGGAGCGGGAGATGAATTTCCGCTGGATCACGAGATAGCGTTAGCGTTGATGAAATATGACTATTTCCTGAACCATAACTACAAGCCGCGCAAAACATGGTGGGACTCCACGATGGAGAAAGCGGAATGGGGCTACTGGTTTAAAAAGCTGACCGACGCACCGGAGGCCGTCTCCTCCGAGTTTGCCGAATTGCGCCTTCAGGAGCGGGATTTGCAAAAACATGCCGTGTTTGAAAAGCTGCCTTTTGACCTTGCCGCTTATTTGGCGGATGGGACAGTGGATAAAGGGAAACATACGCTGCTTATTATGCTTTATGCGCTTGATCAAGGCAATTCCAAGCCTAAGCCGCGCCCGTTTATGCTGACGATTCAGCCGGAATTGGCTTTTAAGAGCCAATAATTTTAGTGAAAAGGAATGACGAAACAAAAGACCAACCGCTTTTATAGCGATTGGTCTTTTTTTCGTAGAAAGCGATAATAATGGCATGCCGTTCCTCGTTACTGTGCAGGCTGGCCGGGCTGAAACAGCTCCAAATATTCGCCGTCCGGACCGTAAAAGAAAAAGTAACGCGCTCCGTTTGGCAGCGTTGTAATTTCGGTATCTTTTAAGATTACTTGTTCAAGGTTCTTCATCCGTTCGAATTCGGCCTCAATATCGTCGACGGTAAAAGCCGCGTGATGCACTTTGCCTTCAGCCGGCAAGCCGCTGTTGTATCCCTCGATTAGCTCGATATCCGTTTCCTCGTGGTCTGGAAAGGAGAGGAAGGCGAGCCGAATGACGCCGTTTGTATGCGTAATCGTGGATCTGTGAGTCATTCCAAGCACGTTTGTGTAGAAGTCTACGGATTGCTCGATATTTTTAACCATAATGCCGAGATGCTCGATTTTTTTGACAGCCATAACGGTTATGCTCCTCTCGTTACTCAAGTGCGGCGCTCCGCCGCTCGATTGCAATCAGGTAAGGCGCCCGCTCGCGCTGAGGCTGACGGTAAAGAACGGCTTGTCCAACATGTTGAGGCAGCTCCGCGGCCCACGCTTCTACAGCCGCCGCCTCCTCATCGCCGCCCGAATGGCCGGGATAGAGAACGCAGGTTACAATTCCGCCCGGACGCAGAAGCGCAAGCGCCTTATTCAAAGCTTCGATTGTTGTATTCGGCTTGGTAATGACCGCCGGGTCTCCTCCGGGAAGAAAGCCGAGGTTAAACATAATGGCAGCAACCTTCCCTTTGCAAGAGGGGGTTACGACCTCCGCCATTTCGGCATGGCTTTGCAGCATGAGCCGCAGTTCGGGAAGCTTGCTTTCCGCTTCAAGCGGTGCAAGTCGCTCGCGTGTACGGTCTAGCGCAGGCTGCTGAATATCAAATGCGTAAACGGTTCCCGTTGGTCCCACCAGTTCGGCGAGCGCCAGCGTGTCCACTCCAGTGCCCGCCGTAGCGTCGATGACGGTATCTCCTCTGCCGGCGCGCTCCGCAATCCATTTGTGCGCCGTGCTCAGCACCGATAAAAAACCCATGCTCTCTACACCTCCGGCTGCCAAAGGCGGCCTTGCCAAGTATTCCGGCGCTTAAGCTCAGCATCGATGCCGTTTAGCACTTCCCACTTTTTGAGGCTCCACATCGGCCCCATCAGCAAGTCGCGCGGCGCGTCTCCCGTCAGCCGGTGCACGATCATCTCCGGCGGAAGAAACTCCAGCGAATCGACAATCAGCTTTGTGTATTCGTCTTGCTCTAAAAACCTGAGCAGTCCGGCCTCGTATTGTTTCACCATCGGCGTTTTGCGCATGAGGTGAAGCAGGTGAATTTTGATGCCTTGCACATCCATTTTGGATACTGCCCGGCCCGTTTCCAGCATCATTTCATGCGTTTCTTGCGGCAAGCCGTAAATAATATGGGCGCATACCCGTATGCCTCTTTCGCGAAGCCGCCGCACGGCGTCCTCATAGCAGGCGGTATCGTGAGCGCGGTTGATCAGCTCAGACGTCGATTCGTGAATCGTTTGAAGCCCCATTTCGATCCACAAATAGGTTCTTTCGTTCAGCTCCGCCAAATAATCGACAACATCGTCCGGCAAGCAGTCGGGACGGGTGGCGATCGACAAGCCTACTACTCCCGGCTGCTGCAAAATCACCTCGTAATATTCCCGAAGCTCCTCAACTGGAGCGTATGTGTTCGTATACGCCTGGAAATAGCCGATATAATTCGCATCCGGCCACTTTTGATGCTGGCGGTCTCTGATTGTATTGAACTGCGTGACCAAGTCGTCTCGCCTGCGCCCGGCAAAGTCGCCGGAGCCTCTAGCACTGCAAAACGTGCAGCCGCCTTTAGCGATGGAGCCGTCGCGATTGGGGCAAGTAAAGCCGGCGTCCAGCATAACCTTGAACACTTTGCCTCCAAATTGCTCGCGCATTTCGTAGTTCCATGTATGAAATCTTTTGTCTCCCCACAGCAGGGGCTGCGGTGATGTTTGCGATTGAATCATGATTACCCCTTCTTTCAAGACGTTCACCCTTCATTTTATCGAAAATGGAGCTGAAAAGCCATGTTTTCTAAGGCAAGCCTGTTTAAACGTTCGGAAACCGGAAAAACTGGAAATTGAAATCGGCTTAGATGAATTTAGGCTTGAAAAACCTTACATGATATGTTAAATTAAAAGTGCGACAAATCAATGAAAATACCTAACATAGCCTAAATGTAACCGTACTCATGAAAAGTCGATTAATTGGAAATCCTGTATAATAAATCGATGAGGTGATGTGAGATGAACCTGACAAAAATTCCACACGGCGACGAAAAGGTAACCGTAGAGCTGACCGTAAAAGAACTGCTGGCGCTCACCGGCGTCCATTTTCATTCCAATCATGACGTAAAGGTTTCCGCCCGCAAAAAGATCAATTCGGTTTTGCAGGGTGCATGGGAGCAGGAGTCTCGTGACCGGGCCCCGATTCCTTATGACGAGTTGTTTAGTTAATCGAATACACATATTTAGTGAGGGACTGTCGCGACGCCGGAATCGGCCGGAGCGGCCGTCCTTTTTTTGCTGGAGGGCGCACCGGGATGAAATATGGCGAAAAACGCTTTACAAGGAGGGCAATGTTGGGCACAATAAGGACTGATTCATTACACAGCCTTATTATTTGAAATGAGAATTGAAGGAGATACAGCATATGCGTTTGAGAGGGAGAAAAGGAATACGGGAAAGTTTGGAGGGCCAGCCTGAGCTGGTCGTGCTGGATGCGGCGCCCCATAAGGGCAAATGGCGGGAGTTTTTTGGCAACGACAACCCCATCTATGTTGAACTAGGCATGGGTAAAGGCAGATTCATTAGCCAGCAAAGCTTCCGCAATCCGAACATCAACTTTGTAGGAGTAGACATGTATGACGAGCTGCTTCGGAGAGCCAGTGAAAAAGCAAGGATCGCTTGGCAGGATGAGAATGTGGACAGCCCTCCGAACCTTGCTCTTTTGCGTGCAAATATTGAAGGGATTGAAACGATGTTCGCGCCAGGCGAGCTTGAGCGCATTTATTTGAATTTCAGCGATCCGTGGCCAAAAAGCAAGCATGCCCGCCGCAGATTGACACATGAACGCTTCGTATCTAAATATATCGAACTGCTTAATGAGCGCGGCGAAATTCATTTTAAAACCGACTCTCAGTCACTATTTGAATTTTCTTTGAACAGCTTTGCGGATATGGAACTGGTGATGAGAAACATTTCGTTGCACCTGCACAAGGAAGCTCCGCGAGAGGACCTTGTTTTTACCGAATACGAAATGAAATTTATGGAAAAAGGACAACCAATCCACCGGGTTGAAGTTGTCATTGGAGAAGAGGTTCTCCGGGAGCATAGAGCTTCCAAGCTGGAAAAGTCGCGCAAAGAGTCGGCTTTGGCGGTGGAGGACGACACGGAGCAAGAGGATTAATTCGTCCTAGAGCCAAAAATAATGAACGGCAAATGCGGCGGAGGTGCCGAGCAGCGCTCCCGCCGCTACATCTGTCGGATAATGCAAACCCAAATACATCCTCGACCAGGCGACGGATATGGCGATTAATAGTGCAGCGGGAGCGATGGGAGCCGTCCACATGCTGTCCGCGAGCAGAAAAGGGATTATCCATGAAAAAATCGCCGTCGTATGCCCGGACGGGAACGAAGAATCCTGGAGCGGATTTCTGCAAGTCTGAACACCCGGCATAGCTTGAAAGGGGCGGAGGCGCTTAAATTTCCGCTTGATTAGCGCGACCGGGAGATGGCTGATTACAACAGCTGCCAAGCTTTGCAGGCCGGCTGTTTTCCACGGCTCCGGAGCCAGCAAAGCAATGAGCAAAGCGGAAGCTAGCGTAAAAGTTGCTCCCCCCATATGGGTAATCGTGCCTAGCCAATGGCCGATTGCCGCATGCAGCCGGCTAGATCCGGTTCTCCGATTTGCCCAAATGAGCAGCTTCTGCTCCTTTACCTTCATCCAGCCCATCATTTTTTCCATTGTTGCTTACCTCCTAGGCCTTTCAACTATCCGAGCTTAATCGGACGCTCCCATCTTATCATTTATTTATTATTGGAACGTTAACGGAACAATAAAACGGTATGAACGAAATGATGACGTAAACGGGGAATTCCTCGTCTTACATTAATTTAATTTAATTCTTTGAAACATTTCGGGACGTTCGTGCTAAAAATGCAGGAAATGGTTGAGAATAAGACGGAAGAGCAGCAAAGCGAGGGGAAGACAGTGCTGGAGGCCGATGCAAGCGTTTTTCTGAGCGAATTGAGCGCAAAAACGGCTAATTCCCATTTTGACAAAGCGAGGCTTTCGGAGGAAAATCAGTAAGTCTAATATCGCAGCGTACTCTCAAAAGTATCCAGAAAATGAAATGTAACAAAATCGCTTGTCAACTCGTATGTAAAAAAAGAAATGCTTGCTTCTTAGACAGAGAAGGGATGCAAGTACACTAAAAGGGGTTTTAAGGGGGCAGTACCGTATGTTTTTTACCGTAACGTTTATCATTTTTCAGGTTGTTCTCGCATTGATCGCGGTGTATCAGTTTTCGCTCTCCCTGTTCGGTTTTATGAAAAACAAGAGCAGGAAGCGTCACAAGCCCCGCAAATCGTTCGCCGTCCTTGTAGCCGCTCATAATGAAGAGCAGGTCGTCGGCGCATTGATCGATAACTTAAAAAAATTGGATTATCCTAAAGAGCTGTACGACATTTTTGTCATTTGCGACAACTGTACGGACGGAACGGCGGAGATCGCCAGAAGTATGGGTGTGCATGCCTGCGAGCGCACAAATTATCATTTGCGCGGCAAAGGCTACGCCATTGAGTGGATGTTGAAGGAACTGTGGAGCATGCCTCGTCAATACGACGCTGTGGTTATGTTCGATGCCGACAATTTGGTCAACCCCGATTTCTTGCAACTGATGAACGACGACTTGTGCGAAGGCCATCAAGTCATTCAAGGTTATCTGGATACTAAAAATCCGGACGACTCGTGGATTACGGCAGCTTACGCCATTACTTATTGGTATTGCAATCGATTGTGGCAGCTTTCCCGTACAAACCTGAAAATGAGCAACTTTTTGGGCGGCACGGGCATGTGCTTCGAGTCTAATCTACTTAAAGACATGGGATGGGGAGCGACGAGCCTTGTCGAGGATCTGGAGTTTTCCATGCGCTGCGTGAAGCGCGGAATTTATCCCATCTTGAACTATGACGCTAAAGTGTACGACGAGAAGCCGGTTTCGTTCAGAGCTTCCGCTCGTCAGAGGCTGCGCTGGATGCAAGGCCATTTCAACGTGGCGCGGAATTACTTTTTCCCGCTGCTTTGGGCAAGCATCAAGGAGCGCAATTTAGTCAAGTTTGACGCAGCGATTTATACGATTTCCGTGTACAACACGCTGCTTGGTTTCCTGCTCACCGTTATTATGTGGATTGATATGGCGCTTCCTGCGGACAATGTCATTCATTCCGTATACAGCTCCCTTCCTTGGTGGCTGGTCGGAATCGCGATTGCCGCGACCGTGCTGCAGTTCCCTGCGGCGATGATGATGGAGAAAGTGAAGTCGTGGAAAATGTACGCTCATCTGCTGACGCTTCCGTTTTTCCTCATTTCCTGGTGGCCGATTACGTTCTATGCATTTTTCACTCAAAACAACAAGACGTGGAGCCATACGCAGCATACGCGTGTTGTACGGATTGAGGAAGTACAGAGCAAATAAGATCGCAATCGCAATTCCGTTGACATGGGTATTTGCTTATGATATAGTAGTTAAGTATTTGGTGAAACATACGCAAAAGAAGAAGCACCCGCTTCTCACCTTTCAGTTTACGCTGTCCGGTTGGCGATGTTCCTTAGAGTTAAGCTGTCGTCTCATTACATATGGGATGGATAATGCAAATTCAATGGACGTTTATGAGATGCGGGTCTTGCGGCCCGCATTTTTTTATTTTTTTGAAGGATACCATTTGGAGGTGGCACGTTATTAGCAGAGAACATCAAATCAACGATGAGATCCGGGCCAGGGAAGTACGTTTAGTAGGCGCGGATGGCGAGCAAATCGGCATCAAATCGATTCGCGACGCTTTGCAGCTTGCAGTGGAGGCGAATCTGGATCTGGTGAACGTTGCGCCGACGGCCAAACCGCCGGTATGCCGCATCATGGACTACGGCAAATTCCGTTACGAGCAGCAGAAGAAAGAAAAAGAAGCCCGCAAAAACCAAAAGATTGTTGACCTCAAGGAAGTTTGGTTCCGTGCCAACATTGAGGAGCATGACTATCAGGTTAAATACCGCAATGTCGTTAAGTTTTTGGGCGAAGGCGACAAGGTGAAAGCTTCCGTTCGTTTCCGCGGCCGCGAAATTACGCACGCAGCGATTGGACAAAGAATTCTGGACCGTTTGTCCAAAGAGGTTGCCGAAATATGCAATGTTGAGCGCGCTCCTAAGCTGGAAGGCCGGAGCATGATTATGATTTTGGCACCAAAAAACAACAGCTAACGGCTGGAACACCATTAAGGAGGATAACTGACATGCCAAAGATGAAAACGCACAGCAGTCTGAAAGACCGTTTCAAAATTACCGGTACTGGTAAAGTGAAACGTTACAAAGCTTACAGAAACCACTTGCTTTCGCACAAATCGGGTCGTCAAAAACGCGTTCTTGCGGGTCAACCGCTTATGGCGGCAGGCGACGTTCGTCGTTTGCAACAAGGCCTTTCCAACTTGAAATAAAGTACGTTTAAAATAAGCAAAATCAACTTACAGGAGGTTTCCACTCATGGCAAGAGTTAAAGGCGGCTTTGTCCGCGCTCGTCGTCGTAAAAGAATTCTAAAGCTCGCTAAAGGTTACTTTGGTTCGAAACACCGTCTGTTTAAAACAGCGAAGGAGCAAGTTGGCAAGTCCCTTATGTATGCATACCGCGACCGTCGCAACAAAAAACGCGACATTCGCAGACTGTGGATCGTTCGTATCAACGCGGCTGCTCGCGTAAACGGTCTTTCCTACAGCAAATTCATGCACGGCTTGAAGCTTGCGGGCGTTGAAGTAAACCGCAAGATGCTTGCTGACCTGGCTGTTAACGACATCAGCTCGTTCAACTCCCTGGCTGGCATCGCCAAACAAAAAATTAACGCTTAGTATGTATTAAGCGTTTTGGAGGCCCCGCCCCGTTACGGCAATCGTAAACGGAGGCGGGGCCTTTTTGCTATGGAGCAAACGGACAAACATACAGACGGGCAACCCCCTTCCCGAATACATTAAAGAATAACGGGAAGGAGGGATTTGGGCATATGGGTAATGTTTCTAGAGCACAAGTGCGGAAACTAATAGGCAAAAACATTTACGCTAAGCGCAGGGACGGTTCCGTTGTATCCGGCAAGCTGCTTCGGCTGAATGGCAATCGGCTAATCTTGTCGTCAAGCAAAGGCTCTAAAGGTAAAAAAGTAAAAGTAAAATGGTTTTTGTTCCCGCTTTTGCTGTTTGATCTGCTTGCCATCGGTACGCTGCCGTTTTGGGGCGGCGGCTGGGGCTTCGGCGGTGGCTTTGGCGGCGGTTGCGGCTGCGGAGTACCAAACTGCGGAGGCGGTTGCGGCTTTGGCGGCGGCTACGGTGGAGGCTATGGAGGAGGCTATGGCGGCGGTTACGGCGGCGGCTATGGCGGAGGATGCAATGGCGGAAACTGCGGAGGCGGATATTTTAACGGTTACTGAGTTTAGTTAGGGGCGTGTGTCAGGGTCAACGGCTTAAGCAGCTCATAACATTGAAGCTCCGGAATAAAACGGACGGTCTGATAACCAAGCTTATGGTAAAAGCGATGAGCTCTGGTATTTACACGATCGACGAACAGACGAGCCACATGGCAATGATGCGCTTTGCCGTAGGCCTCGGCATGCTCCATTAAGGCTGTGCCGAAATGATAACCGCGATATTGCGGATGAGTGACCAGCATATCAACATACAGTTGATTGCTATGTACGTAGAAGTGGACAAAGGCGGCGGGCGGCCCCCATTTGCTTCTTGTGGCGACATATGTCATTCCGGTACGGAACCTTTTCGGGAGCTCACTGATCATATGTGCGTCAAGCGGGCGGGCGGTATGGGAAAAGGGGATCAGCTCCGATCTGATTAATCGGACAAGCTCAGCGTCATCCGTTTGGGACTTGCGGGCACGTATCATATTCATCCATCCAATCCTGCGCTGCGCATATTGCGGAGCGCTGCATGAATTTACTTAGCGAGGGCTACACTACTATATGTGGGCGGAGGCGGCAACGCGACTAACCTGCGAAGGGAAAATACGGTGGTTCTGGTTCTTGACGAACTTTCAGAATACGCATATAATAATGAAAAGTCATATCAATCGGCAATGATGAGGACGAAGTGTTAAGGGCTCTTTTGAACAGAGAGCGGTCGGAACTGCTGCAACCGGCGCCAAAACCCCTTTTCTACGAGCTCACCTCGGAGCTATCCTCCTGAAAAGCAACTTCGGTTGCGTATTAGGGAGCATCGCAGGGCAAGCGTTACAGTGCCATGGTAGAACGTCGGAATGTGCACAGCGTTCTAACCTATGGAGGTTATATATCGGGAGATATGTAACGAATTTGGGTGGTACCACGGAAGATCAACCTTTCGTCCCTATCAGCTTTTAAAGCTGAGGGATCGAAAGGTTTTTTTGTTTTTTCTTGAGAGGAGGAAAACTGATGGCAACACCAAGTGCAACGTTAAAGGATAAGGAAGAGCTATTGGAGAGGCTGTCGAAGCCAGAAGTCATTTCCGGATCGGAAATTTTGCTTCGCAGTCTACTACTGGAAGGTGTAGATTGCGTATTCGGATATCCGGGCGGTGCCGTATTGTACATTTACGATGCGATGCATGGAAATCCTGACTTCAACCACCTTCTCACCAGACATGAGCAAGGCGCCATTCATGCGGCAGACGGATATGCGCGTGCTAGCGGCAAAGTTGGCGTATGTATCGCAACATCGGGTCCGGGAGCGACCAATCTGGTCACCGGAATCGCGACGGCTTATATGGATTCCGTACCGCTTGTCGTCATTACGGGCAATGTCATGTCGACTCTGATCGGCACGGACGCATTCCAAGAAGCGGATATTACGGGCATTACAATGCCGATTACAAAGCACAGCTATTTGGTACGCGACGTTGAGGATTTGCCTCGTGTAATCCATGAAGCGTTCCATATTGCGGGTACAGGACGGAAGGGTCCGGTTCTAATCGACATTCCGAAAGACGTATCGGCGGCAAAGACGCTGTTCAAACCGGTAACGGAAGTAAGCATTCGTGGTTACAATCCAACCATTTCGCCAAACAAGCTGCAAGTGGACAAAATGATCAAGGCCATTTCCGAAGCGAAAAAGCCGATTATTTTGGCAGGCGGCGGCGTCGTTTACTCCGGGGCTCACGAAGAGCTGCTTGAGTTTGTTACGAAAACGCAAATTCCAATTACAACGACTTTGCTTGGACTTGGCGGCTTCCCTAGCGGCAACGAGCTATGGCTTGGCATGCCGGGCATGCATGGCACGTACACGGCGAACACTTCCTTGCAGACGGCCGACCTCCTCATCAACATCGGCGCAAGGTTCGACGACCGGGTAACAGGCAAGCTGTCGGGATTCGCACCACATGCAAAAATCGTTCATATCGACATCGATCCCGCCGAAATTGGCAAAAACGTGCCAACGGATATTCCGATCGTAGGCGACGTGAAAACGGTGCTTGCGCTTGCGAATAAAATCGCGGTTCGCGCAGATAAGGCAGATGAGTGGAGAGCGCATATCCAGCAATCGAAAGCTCAGTATCCGTTTAAATATATCGACTCCGACACGGAGCTTAAGCCTCAATGGGTCGTGGAGATGATTCACGAAACGACGAATGGCGACGCAATCGTCACAACGGACGTAGGCCAGCACCAAATGTGGGCGGCTCAATACTATACATTCAACAAACCGCGTTCTTGGGTTACTTCGGGTGGACTTGGAACGATGGGCTTTGGTTTCCCTTCGGCAATCGGCGCCCAAATGGCGAATCCAGACCGGGTGGTCGTTTCCATCAACGGCGACGGCGGAATGCAAATGTGCGCACAGGAGCTAGCGATTTGCGCCATCAACAACATTCCGGTAAAGGTTGTTATTTTGAATAACCAAGTACTGGGTATGGTTAGACAGTGGCAGGAGCTTATCCATGAAAACCGGTTCAGCCATATCGATCTGGCGGGCAGCCCGGATTTCGTCAAGCTGTCTGAGGCATACGGAGTCAAAGGCTTCCGTGCTTCCAATAAAGAAGAGGCACGTGCGGCTTGGGAAGAGGCGCTAAGCCATCCGGGGCCTGCGGTTGTGGAATTCGTCGTTCGCAGAGATGAGAACGTCTATCCGATGGTCGCCCAAGGCAGCACTATCGATCAAATGATCATGGGGGATGCGGAATGAAGAAGCATACGATCGCAGTTATTGTGAACGACCAGCCCGGCGTTCTGCAACGCGTATCCGGCTTGTTCGGACGCCGCGGCTTCAATATCGAAAGCATCACGGTAGGCACTAGCGAGGAACAAGGACTCTCCCGTATGGTCATCGTCACTTCCGGCGATGATCATACGCTAGAGCAAATTACGAAGCAATTGTACAAGCTGATTGACGTTATTAAAGTAGTGGATTTAAGCGCAAACGCCATGGTTGCCCGCGAGCTCGCCTTAATTAAGGTGCATGCCGAGCCGGCAAGTCGTCCTGAAATTTTGGGAGTGGTAGAAACGTTCCGCGCGGCAGTAGTCGATATCGGCACCCATTCTCTGATGGTGCAGGTGGTTGGAGATACGGAGAAGATTGACGCGATGGTCGAGCTTCTGAAGCCTTATGGCATCCGCGAACTTTCACGCACTGGTGTAACTGCGCTGAATCGCGGTAACGTAAAGCAATAATTTTGAACAACAGTTGGTCTATCGTTTTATCTCAAACTTAAATCTAGCATTCATGTTCACAGCCCGCTTTGAGCGGGAGTTTAAGAGGGGAAGCCAGGAAGGTCTAGCAGGTTTCCGATTCTCCGCTTAAACACCCGCTCAAAAGGGTTAATTTAAAGGAGGCAATCATACTTATGGCAGTTACATTGTATTATGAAAAAGACGCGGATCAAAACGTATTGCAAGGCAAAACAATCGCGGTTATCGGTTACGGAAGCCAAGGTCACGCACAAGCGCAAAACTTGCGTGACAGCGGCCTTAAAGTGGTTATCGGACTTCGTCCAGGCAAATCCGCAGACGTAGCTAAAAAAGACGGTTTTGAAGTATTGACGGTTGCTGAAGCGACTAAACTTGCTGACGTTGTTCAAATCTTGCTTCCGGACGAAACGCAAGCGACAGTATATAAAGAAGAAATCGAGCCTAACTTGAAACAAGGCGCGGCTCTGATGTTCTCCCACGGCTTCAACATTCACTACGGACAAATCGTGCCTAGCGCCGACAAAGACGTATTCCTGGTAGCTCCTAAATCGCCGGGCCACATGGTTCGCCGTACTTACCAAGAAGGCTTCGGCGTTCCTGGCTTGATCGCTATTCACCAAGACGCTACAGGCAACGCTAAAGCAATCGGTCTTGCTTATGCAAAAGGCATCGGTTGTACTCGCGCGGGCGTAATCGAAACAACTTTCAAAGAAGAAACCGAAACGGATCTGTTCGGCGAGCAAGCCGTACTATGCGGCGGCGCATCCGCGCTTGTAAAAGCTGGCTTTGAAACACTTGTTGAAGCGGGCTACGCTCCTGAAATGGCTTACTTCGAGTGTTTGCATGAGCTTAAGCTGATCGTTGACTTGATGTACGAAGGCGGTCTTGCGACTATGCGCGATTCCATCTCCAACACAGCGGAGTATGGCGACTACGTGACAGGTCCTCGCATCGTAACAGAAGAAACGAAAAAAGAAATGAAACGTGTATTGGAAGATATCCAATCCGGTCGTTTCGCTCGCGACTTCATCTTGGAAAACCAATCCGGCCGCGCTATGCTGACGGCTACTCGCCGCAACGAAGCCGCTCATCCAATCGAGCAAACAGGCAAACAGCTTCGCGAGCTTATGCACTGGATCAAGAAATAATCATGCTTTAAGGCTGTTAGGCCATATACTAAGCTTTAGAGGAACGACCAATCCCGGTTGCAGGCGAATTGTTTGCAATCGGGATCATTCTGTTCACGGAGGTGCAGGGCATCATGCGAAAAATTTATATTTTCGATACAACGCTTCGTGACGGCGAGCAATCACCCGGCGTAAACCTGAATACGAAGGAGAAGGTCGAAATCGCGCTCCAATTGGAGAAGCTGGGCGTTGACCGTATCGAGGCTGGATTTCCGGCTGCTTCACCCGGCGATTTGGCTGCGGTGAACGCGGTTGCCAGAGCGGTCAAAAATGCGACGGTGATCGGTCTGTCCCGTTCCCGGGAACAAGATATCGATGCTGTTCGCGAGGCGCTGATAGGAGCTCAGGACCCATGTATTCACTTGTTCCTGGCTACCAGCCCTATCCACCGGAAGCATAAGCTTCGGATGGAGAAGGATCAGGTGCTGGAAGCGGCGGATCGCGCCATCCGGTATGCCAAGCAATATTTTGACAAAGTCGAGTTTTCGCCGGAAGATGCCGGACGTACGGAGCTTGATTTCCTGTGCCAAGTAACGGACATGGCGATCAAAGCGGGAGCTACGGTTGTCAATATTCCGGATACGGTCGGTTATTTGAGCCCGCAAGAATTCGGAAATATTTTCAAAACGTTAAAAGAGAATGTTCCGAACATCGAAACCATTCAGCTAAGCGCGCATTGCCATGACGACCTTGGACTCGCTACGGCGAACGCCTTGGCCGCTATTTTGAACGGGGCGGATCAAGTCGAAGGCACGATTAACGGCATCGGCGAGCGTGCCGGCAATACCGCTATTGAAGAAATAGCGATGGCGCTGGCAACGCGCCCGGATTTCTTCGGCGCTCAAACGACGTTGAACTTGAAAGAAATTGCAAAAACGAGCCGCCTGGTCAGCAAGCTGACAGGGATGCCAGTGCCGGGCAATAAGGCGATTGTTGGAGCCAATGCGTTCGCGCATGAATCCGGCATTCACCAAGACGGCATGCTGAAGGAAAAAACGACGTACGAAATTATTTCTCCGGAGGCGATCGGTCTCAAAGAATCTAAGCTGGTGCTCGGTAAACATTCCGGCCGCCACGCTTTCCGCGAGAAGCTGATCGATCTTGGCTATGAGCTGGAGGAAGGAGCGGTTAACGCCGCTTTTGCCAAGTTCAAGGATTTGGCCGATCGCAAAAAGGCTGTAAATGACGAAGACATTCGTGCCTTGCTGGAAGAGAAGCTGATCGATACGCCGGAAGTGTTTACACTGGAGACGATTGAAGTCAGCTACGGCAACCAGTCTACTCCGAACGCTACAGTGCGGATCCGTACTGTAGACGGAGGAATTCGTGTAGAGAAGGCAGAGGGCAACGGTTCCGTCGACGCCATCTACAACGCGATTGACGCTGCGACGAAAGAAGCAGTCGAGCTGGAGGACTACTCCATTAAGTCGGTTTCTCACGGGAAGGACGCGCTTGGCGAGGTGCATGTCGTGCTGAAGCAAGACGACATTGCCGCCCAAGGCCGCGGACTTAGCACTGACATTTTGGAAGCAAGCGCTAGAGCCTACTTGGATGCGGTCAATCGTTTGATCGATAAACGGAAGTCGCCGGGACGCCGCGACAAAATGAGCCTCATTTAATAAAAGCTGTCCTTTAGTCTTATAGACTGGAGGGCAGCTTTTTTATGGCTCTTGAATGCACAAACTGCGCAAGACATATGCCTTCGATCGCTGTTGTAACGGGATTCCCTTGAACTATGTCTAAAGGGGGGAATCCCGTTACAAAGGCGAACGCTGCGCTTCTACGGCATATGTCTTGCTCCGTTTGTTTCTAGCCATAAAATAAGCCTCTTTTAAACTTCGTAACTGGGGGCAGCTTTTTTTATGGCTCTTGAATGCACAAACTGCACAAGACATATGCCTTCGATCGCTGTTGTAACGGGATTCCCTTGAACTATGTCTAAGGGGGGGGAATCCCGCTACAAAGGCGAACGCTGCGCTTCTACGGTATATGTCTTGCTCCGTTTGTTTCTAGCCATAAAATAAGCCTCTTTTAAACTCCGTAACTGGAGGGCAGCTTTTTTTATGGCTCTTGAATGCACAAACTGCGCAAGACATATGCCTTCGATCGCTGTTGTAACGGGATTCCCTTGAACTATGTCTAAAGGGGGGGAATCCCGTTACAAAGGCGAACGCTGCGCTTCTACGGCATATGTCTTGCTCCGCTTGTTTCTAGCCATAAAATAAGCCTCTTTTAAACTCCGTAACTGGAGGGCAGCTTTTTTATGGCTCTTGAATGCACAAACTGCACAAGACATATGCCTTCGATCGCTGTTGTAACGGGATTCCCTTGAACTATGTCTAAAGGGGGGAATCCCGTTACAAAGGCGAACGCTGCGCTTCTACGGCATATGTCTTGCTCCGTTTGTTTCTAGCCATAAAATAAGCCTCTTTTAAACTTCGTAGAAAGAACGACTGAAGGACAGGGGAGAAGGGGGGAGATAGAAAGATAGAAAGATAGAAAGATAGAAAGATAGAAAGATGGAAAGATGGAAAGGCGGAAAGATGGAAGGACAAGAGGAGAAACTGTCCACCTGAAACAGATGGAAAGTCGAACAAAACGGGCAAATGAAGAAATTGTCTAACTGACAACAGTTGAATAAGACGGGCAAATGGAGAAATTGTCTAAGTGACAACAGTTGAATAAGACGGGCAAGTGGACAAACTGTCGACCTGACAACAGATGGACAGTCAAACAAAAAGGACAAACGGACAAACTGTCCACCTGAAACAGTCTTATAAACGGACAAACAAACGGACGCAAAACAGTTCGTCGAGAGACAAGGCTCTAGACGGTTAGAATAGGCCGTACGATTCGTACGTAGGCGATAGTACCCAGCCAATGAAGCCAAATAAGACGAGATACTGGAGCAGCAAGGAGAGATAAACTTTTCTCCACTGGTTTCGCTCGTCCGGGGATAAGCCAGAATAATCGAAGCCGGCTTTGACATCCAGCCTCAACGATTGATACAAAAGAACGTTGAGACCAAGAGGCAAAATAGCCGCAACAGCCGCCCAAGCTGAGGAGCGTTCCATGCGATAAATGACAAAAGCAGTATAAAACTGAGACGCAATCATTAAACAGACGACGGAAAAAAACACAACATAAAAACCGATCTCTTCCACCCCTTTATACCTCCTTCTCCCGACTCGCAAACATCCAAATAACTAAAAGCTGGAGCACGGTTATGAATCCTATAAACAACAAAGCATCCTTTGACAAGGAAGCAAAAAATTGCTCGATCAGCGAAAACGGTTCGGTAAACAAATGAACGGAATGAAACCGGAGAAACCGTCCGATATAAATGCCTACACTGCCAAGGACGATAAACAACAGCAAAATGGGAAGGCCCCATTTGCTGCCGGACAGCAGCCTTTTTAACCCCTTAATCATAAGGGAGTAATAATATACGGCAATCATGACACCTGAGACGAGAAGAGTGAAATTAAGCCATTCTTTTAAGTAGAGCCCGTTCCAATACTTGAAGCGGAAGGCATTCAGATGGATCAAATCTGTAACCATGTAAAACACGTTTGGCGACATGAGCAAAAAGACGAGGTAAACGAGAAGCTGTGCTGGCAGCTCAATTTTCGATTTTGATCGAAATAAAGGCAATAAATAAGAAATTTCAAGCGCGGCAAAAGCTAAAAACAAGTTGAATACCATAAAGAAATAATTGTTTTGGAAAATGAGTATGGTCAGCGCATAAGCTCCGAACAGGAGTCGGGCTTTATTTCTTTCGCTCAGCAGTCCACTCAGGTTCATTCTCTACCCTCTCCCTTAATTTGCTATAAAACATTTTTGAAATGTGTCATGTAAGAATCGAAGCTTAAACCCTCCCATCAAGCACGTGTTTCAGGCAACCATTAAATTTAAACGAAAATAAAAGGGGACAAGTTGCAAAAAAGAGGAAAAGGCGAGTCATTGAAAAGCGGCATAAGCTTATAGTTAAATACTATAAAGCCCATAGATTTTATATCTTAGTCTTTATCTCTTATTTATGGTACAAATGATAATAGACTGAGAATGATATAGAGGAGAGTTGAAACGATATGTCAGAAGTGAAAAAAATTGCGGTTTTAGGCGGAGACGGCATCGGTCCCGAAGTTGTGGGAGAAGCTTTGAAAGTATTGAAAAAAACAGAAGAGCTGTTCGGATATCAATTTGAAACGGAGCATGGTTTGTTCGGCGGAATCGCCATTGACGAAAAAGGCACTCCGCTTCCTCAGGAAACGCTGGAGCTATGTCAATCGGCTGACGCTGTATTGCTTGGCGCGGTAGGCGGCCCGAAATGGGATAACAATTCCAAGGAGCTTCGTCCGGAAACGGGCTTGCTGGGCATTCGCAAAGCATTGGGCCTATTTTCAAATATTCGTCCGGCAACAGTGTTCGACTGCTTGAAAGAAGCATCGACGCTGAAGCCTGAAGTGCTGGAAGGAACGGACCTGATCGTCGTTCGCGAACTGACGGGCGGCATCTACTTCGGCGAGAAATTCCGCCGCGAAGGCGCTCATGGCGAAGAAGCGGTTGACACTTGCGTTTACAATGTGCAAGAAGTGGAGCGGATCGTCCGCCAAGCCTTTGACATTGCGATGACGCGCGACAAACGTCTGGCTTCCGTTGACAAAGCGAACGTACTGGAAACTTCCCGCTTGTGGCGCGAAGTGGTAAACCGGGTAGCAGTTGAATATCCAGAAGTGGAACTTGAGCATGTACTCGTCGACAACTGTGCGATGCAATTGCTGCGTCGTCCGTCCAGCTTCGACGTCATTGTAACTGAAAATATGTTCGGCGATATTTTGAGCGACGAAGCGGCTATGCTGACAGGCTCGATCGGCATGTTGTCCTCGGCTTCGCTTGGTGAAGGAAGCTTCGGACTGTACGAGCCCGTACACGGCTCCGCTCCCGACATTGCAGGACAAGGCATTTCCAATCCAATTGCAACTGTTTTATCCGTAGCGCTTATGTTCCGCTTGACGTTCGGCTACCATGAGGCTGCAAAATCGATCGAAGACGCGGTAAAAGAAGTATTGGATGCCGGTCACCGTACGGGCGACATTGCGGTAGACAAGAGCAAAGCGATTGGAACAAGCGCAATGGGCGATCTCATTGTAGCCGCTATGAAAAAATAATAAACGCCAAACGCCATCTATTTCAAATAGCTATTTTCTATAATCTTGACTGCTTGTCTTCCTGATGATACTATCCAAGCAAGAAAACCCATTCCACAAAATGGGTTTTTTTCATAAAAAGAGGATAGGTCAAGGAGGATACAAGATGGCAGATCGTTTGGTAGGCCGCCCCGCTCCTGATTTCACGATGGAAACCGCGACCGGCAACGGGCAAGATTTTGGCATGGCATCTCTGGCCGATTACAAAGGCAAATGGCTGGTATTGTTTTTTTATCCGCTTGATTTTACATTTGTTTGTCCAACTGAGATCACGGCGCTTAGCGAAGCGGCAAAGGAATTCGAAAATTTGAATACGGAAATCCTTGGCGTTAGCGTGGACAGCAAACACAGCCATCGTGCATGGATTAATACGCCCGTGAAAGACAATGGCCTTGGCCCGCTGAACTTTCCGCTTGCTGCGGATCTTACAAAAAGCGTAGCCCGGGAATACGGCGTATTGATCGAGGAGGAAGGCATCGCTCTTCGAGGGCTGTTCATTGTTGATCCGGAAGGCGAAATCAAATATCAAGTAGTGAATCACAATAATGTAGGCCGCAGCGTGGAAGAGACGCTTCGCGTTTTGCAGGCTCTTCAATCCGGCGGGCTTTGTCCTATGAACTGGAAACCCGGGCAAAGTCATTTGGCTGCCAAATAATTCAATTTTCGACAAGTTTCAATGGACATGCTTATTCCATCCCGGATGGGGGAGCATGTCCATTGCTTTTTCCCGGGGCATATGAGGAATTATTAATGATTGCGCTTAGGGCAGGAATTTAGAGGAATGACAACGAATACATAATTAATAAAACCGATTTAGTTGAAGTCTCTTTCCCGCTATCCGCGAATGACAAGCGAAGGCTTACAAAGTTAGGAGAGTGCCGTTATGAGCTTCTGCTGTGGTGCCAGTATGATTGGAACGAGAGGAACCTTAAAGCACAACCGAACGCAAATTCATAATGTGCCGATTGCCTTTTGCCCAGTATGCCATGGGGTGGAGGTTCATTACTTGGCTCAGCAGGAATACGATATTCTTGCCGAGTATGCGCATGGCGACGGCGCCGCGGAGGTTGACTTTGAAGATTATGTCGATCAAGACGGTGCCGAACTGTTGAACAATTGTGTAAATCATGAAAGTGAAGAGCCAATCGACATCGTCAGAAGCCAAATCGACAATTCGCTTGATTTGCTTAGTTTTGCACAGGCTATTGATGATAAGGAATGGCAGGCGGAGCTGAAAAAACGGCTTATTGTACTTGCTAACCGGCGCAATAAGCTTCAGCGAAGACGTTCGTCTGTATGAAAGTTGGGAAATTAAAGGCCTCCCTCGCGGAGGCTTTTCTGTTTGTATGCCTAATTTGCAATAAACATTAACTTTTTTTAATGTGTACCCCCGGAAACCGGGAGCGGTGCAACGAATTGATTTAGTAGTGAGGTGGAGCGATTGTTGCTGATCCTGTTCAAACGTTTCTTACGGAAATCGGTTCCCTCCAAAACGGCGTCTTCATCCCAGCCGAGACTGGAACCGGAACAATATGTTTTGAAAATCAAACTGGGCGACGAAAGGCTGCGCGAGCAATTTATCGCCGAGTATTATCCATACATAGCTAAAGTAACAAGCAGATTTTGCAAACGGTATATAGAGCCGGGAGTGGACGATGAATTCAGTGTGGCGCTGCTCGCTTTTAACGAAGCGATTGAGCAGTACGACAGCGCGGCTGGAGCTTCGTTTCTCGGTTTCGCAAAAACCGTGATTCAACGTCGGCTTATTGACCATGCGCGAAAAGAACAAAGACATCTTCAAGTTGTGCCGTACAGCGCTTACGACTCTGAAGGCGATGACGGATCCGTTTACAATGCTCTCGATACGATGAGGGCGATGGCAGCTCATGAGGCTAAAGGATTCGAAAATGACCGCAAAGCGGAAATTGCCGGACTGAATCAAGAGCTTGAAGAGTTTGGCATTTCATTTGCGGAGCTGGTAGAGCAATCGCCCAAGCATGCGGATTCTAGAAAAATGCTGATTGGAATTGCATCCATGCTCGCCAATGACGAGGCGTTGCTGGAGGGACTGCGTGCCACGGGTAGACTGCCGGTCAAAGAGTTGATGAATGCAAGCGGCGTTTCCCGCAAAACGGTCGAGCGCAACCGCAAATATATTATTTCGATTGCGCTTGTATTATCAGGCACATACCCTTATATGAAGGATTATTTGACGATAGGCAAGGAAGAAGCGAAAACTGGCGAGGAGGTAGGCGGATGAAGCGCGGGATCGTTATGAGCATAGAAGCTAAACATGCGGTCGTCATGACGGCCGACGGCCGGTTCGTCCGCGCGCCGCTTCATGGCTCGCCGCAAATCGGGGAAGAGATTGTATTCGAAGAAGAAACGATTGCAAGGCGTCCTCGCTGGAATCGCCAAATTCAGCGTTATGCTGGGGCAGCCGCTCTTTTATGCCTAATCGTCTTGTCTGGTTTGATCTACGGAATTCAGCAGGCGAATCCCGTCGTTGCTTATTTGACTATGGACATTAATCCGAGCATCGAAATCGGCGTGGACAGCAAAGAGAAGGTGCGCAAGCTAAGAGCGCTGAATGATGATGGAAAAAGGATCATAGAAGGGATTCATTATAAGGGAGTTCATGTGGATGACGTTGCTTCCGCCATTTTGGACAAAGCGAGCGGCGCCCATTATTTGGACTTACCTGATCAAGAGATTTTAATTACGAGCCTTTTGCTCAATGGGAAAAAGAAGCCGGATGATGGATTTGAATCCGCGCTAACCGGAAAGCTTGATCAAAGACTGCAGGATTGGATCGTTCAGCACGGATCTGTTCTTGGGGGGAAGGTCAGCATTGCGACATTATCCATTCCGCAAGAATTAAGGACCGAGGCCGACGCAAACGGCGTATCCTCCGGAAAGATGGCCCTGTATTTGATGGCTAAAGACAACGGTTATGTGCTTGAGCTGTCAGAACTGAAAGAGCGCACGGTCAAGGAGCTGGCGGAGCCGATGGGCGGTTTGCAGTCGATGATGACAAGTCAAACGGCTGTGGGCACAAAGGAAAATCTGCAAAAGCTTTTGGAAAAGGAAAAGAGTGCCGGAGCTAAAGCAACGAGCAATTCTGAAAATAAACCGGCTACCGGTTCGGGAAACAAGACGCCTAAACCTTCTGGGTCTTCGGAATCTGGCAAGGCGGTTGTCGCTAAACCGACTCCAAAGCCATCTGTCAAACCGTCCTCAAAGCCGTCCCTCAAGCCGTCAACTTCTGCAAAGCCATGGAAACCAAACGGCAGCAAGGACCGTCATGACGATGACGACGATGATGACGACCGCCGAGGAAGCGGCCATCGTAACGATGATGATGACGATGACCATGGAAGAGGCGGAGACAGGGATCGCGATGACGGGGACGACGATCATGATCGTGGGGTTGACGATGACCGTAATGGCAACCGCAAAGGCGGCAAGGATAGCGGCAAGCATAACCACGGCAAGGAAGAAGATCGCGATGACGAGGGCGATGATCGGCGTAATGGCAAAAGCCCGAGCGGCGAGCGGAACAAAAATAATCAAAATGACGATGATGATGATGAACGGGATGATCGTGACGAAGGAGATAAACGAGGGGGAAGCAAACAAGGTGAGCAACATCAAAATGGAAACGGAGGGGGACAAGGAGAAAAAAACCGTGACGATGAAGACGAGCGAAGCCATCGGGAGAGAGACGATGACGAACGGGGCGATGACGATTAGATGGCGTTTTGATCATCGAAAAGAATAGAGTTAAATGTTTTTGTAGGAAAAAAGTCCTGGCAGCCAAGCAGCCGGGTCCATTTGCGCTTCCCCAAAAAACGAGCGTTATCGACGGTAGGCGAGGCGTTTTTCGACAGGATTTCCGATTGACAGTCTTTGTAAACTAAACCTATGATAGGTGGTAAGTGAATCCAGTTGTGCGAAATACATAGTTTTGCCGGGGAGGAGTAGTAGATGCAAGCCATTCGAAAGCGTTATTTCCCGGCGCTTGCCGAGTATATCCGGGGTGGTAAGGAAGCATCGCTTATTCATGCTAACGAGCTAGGCAAAGAGCTTAACGGCTTTCATCCGGAAGAAATCATCGCTGTCCATGAAGAATGCATACAGGAGCTAGCGGCTAACGTAGAATCAAAGGATGCGATCCAGCTTTATCACAGATCCTTCCTTTTTTTAATGGAGCTGATGGTAGCGTTCCGATTTAAAGTGGAGATCGATTCGAAGGGTGAAATTATTGAGTCGGCAACAGGGCAAAGGCTTCTGGAAATGAGAGAAATGATGCTGCGATCGGACCGGTCGTTTGAACGGGTTAAAAACAAATATGAAAACGTGTTGCAACATATGGACAGCGGCATCGCCTTGTTTGACAGCGACGGAATTTTGTCTTTTATTAACGTGCAAATGGCCAAGCTCCTCGACATTCCGAGGAAAACGCTCGTTGGCTGCAACATGAGGGAAATTCTGCTTCATCCAAAGCTTGCGATCAGCACGAAGCGGACGATTTTGAGGCTTTACAAGGAAATGTTTTTGAAGCGGAGCCGTTATTTCGAGTTTCAGTACAAGGATGGAAAACATCTTCTGGCAACTGTTACCTACGGCGATCAGCTGGACGGAGAATTTTTGTTCAGCGTCAAGGATGTATCGGAATACAAGCAGATCGAACAGAGCGCTTTGCAAAATGACAAGCTGGCCATGCTGGGCAAAATTGCGGCGGCTATCGCGCATGAAATTCGGAATCCGCTTACGAGCATAAGAGGGTTTATTCAGCTGCTGAGACCTTATTTGCTTGAAGTGGGGAAAGAAGAATATGCGAGAATCATTTTAACGGAAATCGACCGCGCGAATGAAATTATTTACGAGTTTTTGAACTCCTCGAAACCGTCAGCGCCAATGAAGCAGTCCGCTGCCATCGATCATCTGATCCGGGAGGTTGTGATGCTGACGGAAAGCGAGTCGCTGCTGCGCAATTGCGAAATTACGGTAGAGTCGTACCATAAAACAGCGCTGGTCGCTATCGATATTAAACAGGTGAAGCAGGTTATTTTAAATATCGTAAAAAACTCTTTAGACGCCGTAGAGGAAGTGCAAGGGGAGCGCAGAGGCAGAATCGATATCTCTTTGAACAGCGATGGGCAATACGTACAGGTGAAAATTAGAGATAACGGAAAAGGGATGGACAAAGCGACGATGAGCAAGCTTTTCGATCCTTTTTTTACGACGAAGCAGGCGGGAACGGGGCTTGGCTTATCCGTCAGTTACCGCATTATCCGCAACCATGGCGGAACGATCCGCGTGGACAGCCAAGTAGGAGATGGAACGGAATTTATCGTTTATTTGCCTTTGGCGGAATAAAGGGTTAGAATCGAATCGGGGTTTATTGCCCCGATTTTTTTTATATTTTCATTAAAGCGAGGGATTAGGCGATGACAACATCATTTACATATGGCGCGAAGCGAGCGGAAGCACCGGCGGCGGAAGCACCGGCGGCGGAAGCGCTGATCCGGTTTGTAGCCGAGCATGAACTGAAGGATGCCGGCACTTCATTTATTCATCCACAAATTGATGCGCTCTTGCGGAGCAGCTTTGAAAAAGGGCTGTTTCAAGGCAAGCCTGAACAAACGGAGGTTATCCCGACTTTAGGGCTGCATGAGGCTTCGTATATTGTATTTGTCGGTTTTGTTCCGGGCTCCGGAACGGATGGATTGCGGCATGCCGCAGCGGCAGCGGCAAAGGCGCTGAAGAGCATCCGCGTGAACAAAGCGGAAGTAGCCGTTCAGCCGGTATGGCTGGGCGAAGGGACGACTTCAGCTTCGGCTGCCGCTCAGGCGATAACGGAGGGGCTGCTGCTGGCGCTGCATGACCGTCAGCCTTTGAAAAAGGAAAGCAAGGACCGTTTTGCTTTGCTTGAAATTGCTTTTAGACCGGATGAACATTCGGCGGCTGAGCTTGGAGAAGCTTCGGAGTGGGAGAGCGGCATCAGCAAAGGAAAAGTGGTGGCGGAAGCCGTGGCATACGCAAGAGATTTGACGAATTTGCCCGGCAACGATTTGACTCCGGAGCGGCTCGCCTTCCATGCGGAAGAACTGGCGACCGAGTTCGATTTGGAAATTGAAGTGATCGACGAGTGGTCGGCCGCCGAACAAGGCATGGGCGGGTTGCTAGGTATTGGTCAAGGCAGTGTAAATCCGCCTAGAATGATTGTTGTCCATTATAAAGGGGCACCTGAGTCGAAGGATGTATGGGGATTGATCGGAAAAGGAATTACGTTTGACACGGGTGGCATTTCTCTTAAAAAAGCACCGGGAATGGAAGAGATGATTTCGGATATGGGCGGTGCCGCTGCTGTTCTTGGCGCTGTTCGCGCGCTTGCGGAGCTGAAGGCTGAAGTGAATGTGCTGGCCGTCATTCCCGCCGCTGAAAATATGCCTTCCGACCGGGCCATCAAGCCTGGCGATGTCATTCGCACGATGAGCGGTTATACGGTTGAAGTCGTCAATACGGACGCAGAAGGACGCGTTGTGCTGGCCGACGGGTTGACGACCGCTATTCGCAGAGGGGCGACCAAACTGGTGGACGTAGCGACGCTGACGGGCGCCGTCATGGTAACGCTTGGCTTTGAAGCTACCGGTGCCGTCACGAACAATGAGGCTCTGATGGCGGAGGTTGCCGAAGCGGGAGTGCGAGCTGGCGAGCGCATTTGGCAGCTGCCTGCTTATCCGGAATTCAAAAAATCGCTTAGAAGCGATGCAGCCGACTTGAAAAACAGCGGCGGACGTTATGGCGGAGCAAGCTCGGGCGGGCTGTTTATCGGCCATTTTGCAGAAGGCTTGCCATGGGTGCATCTCGATATCGGCGGTACCGCTTGGCTGGAAGGAGCCAGAGGCTGGGAGCCGAAGGGCGGTACAGGAGTTATGGTTAGAACGCTGGTCGAGCTGACGGCGAAAAAATAGGACGGTTAACGGTTTTACGGGAGGCGCGCGCGATGACATTTGATGAAGTGATGCAAGAGCTGGAGAAGCTGGGCAGCGAGCAAACGAAAAGTACTTATATAAAACATGGCGCCATGGAGCCGCTTTTTGGGGTGAAAACCGGCGATTTAAAAAAGCTGGTCAAAACCATCGGCAAAGATCAGGCCCTCTCCGAACAATTGTTTGAATCGGGCAACTCGGATGCCATGTATTTGGCGGGGCTTTGCATCGACCCAAAGCTGATGTCCAAGGAGCTGCTTCAACAATGGGTGAGCGAAGCTTACAGCTATGGGCTTGCCGAGTTTACAGTGGCTGGGGTTGCGGCGAAAAGCCTGTTTGCTCTAGAGCTTGCTAGGGAGTGGATCGATTCTCCCGCGGAGATGGTGGCGGCTTGCGGCTGGAGCGTATGGTCCCTCGTGCTGGCGAATGCTCAGGCAGGAGAGCTTTCGATGGATGAGATCGGCGGCTTGCTGGAACGCGCAGGCGCTCACATTCATGGCGAGCAAAACCGGGTACGTTATGCGATGAACGGCTTTGTCATCTCGGTCGGCATTTATGTTCCGGACCTGATGGAGGAAGCGAAGGAAACCGCGGTCTCTATCGGAAAAGTGCACGTAAATATGGGGAAGACGGCTTGTAAAGTACCTCTTGCTTCGGAATACATTGAAAAAGCGCTGAACCGTCGGAAATAGCCGCAATAGGCAATAAGAGGCTGTCCCGTTTGCCCGTTTCGGCAAATGCCGGGACGGCCTTTGTGGTTTGTTTTCACAGCTAAAAATAAAAGATTAACGTCTATTAAAATTCGAAGCATAGCGGGATTAGATAGATCAAATAACCATTCATCGCAAATATGAGGGCAGGGCCCCTTTATTGATGCTTAAAACGTATGAAACCGATGCCAATATGATTATGGATGGCAAGCGCTTAATGTACTAAAATATGAAGAAGCTACGTTACTGCCAATTGGCGGTTAATGGTTTCTCCTCATTCGTAATGGAATGAGGAGGGCCGGGCGGACATGTATGGAATGGTTCGCCATAGAAAATAATAGGATGGTTATGAATAGAGAGGGTGGAATTTTCTGCAATGAGCATCCATGATGAGCGCAACTCTTCGCCTTGGAAAAGCTACTATGGTCCCAATCTTGGTTATGTGCAGGAGCAGTATGAGTTGTTCCTAAACGATCCGAATGCCGTGGAGGCTTCGGTTCGCGAAATGTTCGACCTATGGGGGGCGCCGCCTTCCACAGCCGCTTCCGCGCCAGTCGCAGCGCAGGCTACGAGCGCAGCGCAAGCAGGAGCCGCTACCGCTTTGAGCGGTCCGATTGACAGCAACATGCTCAAGAAGGTCGTTGCCGCGCATCAGCTCATGCTGAACATCCGCAGATACGGCCATTTGGGTGCGGACATTAATCCGCTGGGCATTAGCCAGGCAGCCGATACGAAGCTGCTTGAACCTGAAACTTTCGGCTTGACGAAAGAAGATTTGGCCTCCATCCCGGCATCGCTGATTTGGGACAATGCTCCCGCTTCGTTGTCGAATGGATGGGATGCTATCGTGAGACTCAGAGAAATTTACACCCGTTCGGCTGCATATGAATTTACGCACATTCATGACGAGAGCGAACGAACATGGCTTAACAAGCAAGCGGAATCTGGTTCGTTCCCGGCTCCTTTGTCTACTAGAGAGAAGGAAGCGCTGCTGGAGCGGCTCATGCAAGTGGAGCAATTTGAAACCTTCATTCACAAAACATTCGTAGGTCAAAAGCGTTTCTCTATTGAAGGCGTTGACATGCTCGTTCCGGTACTGGATGAAATCATTCGTGCGGTAGCCCACGACGGCGCGCAACATATTTTGATCGGCATGGCGCATCGGGGACGTCTAAACGTGCTTACGCATGTCCTTGGCAAACCATACGAAAAAATCTTTTCCGAATTCCATCATTCCCCGAACAAGGAACTGGTTCCTTCTGAAGGATCGATTGGCATCAACTACGGCTGGTCCGGCGACGTAAAATATCATTTGGGCGCAGACCGTTCATTTACCGAAGGCGAGACTGTGCGCGCCAGAGTAACGCTTGCGAACAACCCGAGCCATTTGGAGTTTATTAATCCGATAGTCGAGGGCTTTACACGCGCGGCTCAGGAAGACCGCAGCAAGCCGGGTTTCCCGACGCAGGATACGGATAGCGCCGTAACGGTGTGCGTGCACGGGGATGCGGCGTTTATCGGCGAAGGCATCGTGGCCGAGACGCTTAACTTCAACAATCTTCAAGGCTACCGCAACGGCGGTACGCTTCATATTATTGCAAACAACAGACTTGGGTTTACGACCAACAGCGTGGACTCCCGTTCTACTTATTATGCGAGCGATTTGGCAAAAGGCTTCGACATTCCAATCGTTCACGTCAACGCGGACGACCCGGAAGCATGTCTCGCAGCGGTACGTCTTGCATGCGAATATCGCTTGCGCTTCCAGAAAGGTTTCGTTATCGACCTGATCGGCTACCGCCGTTACGGCCACAACGAGATGGACGATCCGGATGCCACTCAACCGCTCGTTTATCCGAAAGTTCGCAATCATCCTACGGTAGCGACGCTGTACGCCAATTTGCTGAAAGCGGAGAAAACGATCTCCGAAGAGCAAGTGGAGCAGCTGCGCGATAAAACGACAGGAGCGCTTCAAGAAGGCTACGACGCTATGAAAGCGAACGAAGGCAAAGCGCATGTTCAAGTTTCTCACGAAACAGGCGTTATTGTGCCGGAGGACGTAAGTACGGCAGTACCTCTTGAAACGTTGAAAGAAATCAATTTGGAACTGCTTAACCGTCCGGAAGGCTTTACGGAATATACTAAGCTTCAACGGATTTTGCAGCGCCGCGCAACCAGCCTGAACGATGGAGAAAAGCTGGATTGGGCAACTGCCGAAGCGCTTGCTTTCGCTACAATTTTAGCGGACGGCACTCCAATTCGTCTAAGCGGCCAGGATTCCGAGCGCGGAACGTTTGCTCATCGCCACATTATGCTTAACGACAACGCAACGGCTCAGAAGTTTTCTTCTATGCATATTATCCCGCAAGCGAAAGCGTCCTTCGCGGTGCATAACAGCCCGTTGTCGGAAACGGCGGTTCTTGCTTTCGAATACGGCTACAACGTATTTGCGCCTGAAACTTTTGTTATCTGGGAAGCGCAGTTCGGCGATTTCTCCAACGTTGCGCAAGTCATTTTCGACCAATTCATGAGCTCCGGCCGTGCAAAATGGTCGCAAAAATCCGGCGTTGCCGTCCTTCTGCCGCATGGCTACGAAGGCCAAGGTCCGGAACATTCCAGCGCTCGTCTGGAACGGTTCCTGCAATTGTCGGCGGACAACAACTGGACGGTCGCGAACTTGACGACGTCGGCGCAATACTTCCACTTGCTGCGCAAGCAAGCGGCTATGCTAGGAAGCGACAGCGTGCGTCCGCTCATTCTTATGGCGCCGAAGAGCTTGCTGCGTAACCCGCGTGCAGCTTCGCACGGCGTGGAACTGAGCGAAGGTTCGTTCAAGCCGGTGCTGCCGCAATTCAGCTTTACAGAAGCGAAGGCGGCCAAGGACAAAGTAAAACGTCTCATCCTTGGTTCCGGCAAAGTGATGATCGATTTGGAAGAAGCGATGTCTTCGGCAAGCGAAGGCGAATATGGATGGCTTCGCACTGCACGCGTCGAGCAGCTTTTCCCGCTGCCTAAGGCCGAGCTGGAGCGCGTGATCAGCCAGTTCCCTAAGCTCGAAGAAATTGTATGGGTTCAAGAAGAGCCTAAGAACCAAGGATCTTGGTTCTACATGGAGCCTCGCTTACGCGAACTGGCGCCAGGCAAAGTTCAAGTCCGCTACATCGGACGCCCGGATCGCGCAAGTACAGCAACCGGTCACCAAGAAATTCACGCAGCAGAACAGAACGCGATTATTTCTTCCGCTTTGAATGGTCAACCATTCGAATCGAGTTTGGTCAGGGGGTAGCTACAAATGGCAGATATTATTGTACCGGAATTGGGAGAATCGATCTCCGAAGGAACGATTACGAAATGGTTCGTGAAGGAAGGCGACACCGTAAATCAAGGTGATGTGCTTCTGGAGCTTGAAACGGATAAAGTAAATATCGAAATCAGTGCGGACAACAGCGGCGTTGTATCGAGCATCGCTAAAAAAGATGGCGAAGTAGTCCTTGTTGGCGAATCGATCGGAACGATCGGCGCTTCCGCAGGCGGAGCCGCTCCAGCAGCGACTCCGGCACAGGAACAGCCAAAAGCTGTTGAGGCGCCTCCAGCGGCTGCTGCAACCTCTGCTCCAGCAGCTGTAACTCCAGCTGCCGTTGCAGTAGCGCCGCCATCTTCGGTGAACGCTTCTCCTGCCGCACGCAAGCTGGCTCGCGAGCAAGGCATCGACTTGACGCAAGTACAAGGCAAAGACGGCATCGGACGCATCTACCCGGATGATGTCCGCTCGCATGGACAAGCTCCTGCGACAGCGCCTAAGGCTGCTCCAGCGGCGCAACCATCCGCACAAGCTGCACCGGCAGCAAGCGCAAGCAACCCTGGCAAGCCGGTTGAGCGCAAGCGCATGTCCCGCCGCCGCGCGACGATTGCCAATCGTCTCGTGGAAGCGCAACGGACAGCGGCTATGCTTACAACGTTTAACGAAGTGGATATGACGGCGATTCTTGACCTGCGCAAGCGCCGCAAACAATCCTTCTTCGACAAAAACGAAGTGAACCTCGGCTTTATGTCCTTCTTCACGAAGGCTGTAGTCGGCGCGCTTAAGCAATTCCCGTTGCTGAATGCGGAAATCGATGGCGATGATATCGTTGTGAAAAAGTTTTTTGACATCGGTATTGCGGTATCGGCTCCAGAAGGTCTTGTCGTTCCAGTCGTTCGCGATGCGGATCGTCTTGGCTTTGCTGAAATCGAAAAAAACATCGGCGATCTCGCGAAAAAAGCACGCGCCAACACGCTTGCGCTTAGCGATTTGCAAGGTGGAAGCTTTACGATTACAAACGGCGGAGTATTCGGCTCCTTGCTGTCTACGCCAATTTTGAATACACCGCAAGTCGGCATTTTGGGCATGCACAAGATTCAAATTCGTCCGGTAGCCATCGATGAAACTCGTATGGAAAACCGTCCGATGATGTATATCGCCCTTTCCTACGACCACCGTATCGTTGACGGAAGCGAAGCTGTTCGTTTCCTCGTAGCGGTGAAGGAAATGCTCGAAGATCCGGAGCAATTGCTGCTTCAAGGCTAATCTCTTTAACTGAATCGGCAAGCCGCCGTTTATCGTTTACGATAAACGGCGGCTTTTTTTGTGATTTGCCAGCCGGCGCAGTGATTGAAAAGGTGCCTAAAATGATCTGACTGCTAGCCAAGCCGAGTAAATGGAAAGGGGCTAGAAGAGCTTGACGGCTAGCAGGAACATTTCTGAAAGCTGTAGAAATAGGAGTACAGACAAGGAGGACGATAGGATGAAGGCGATTGTAGTGGAAGGATTCGGGCCAACCGATTTTATGAAATATGCAGAAGTGGACATACCGTCGATTGCTCCAAATCAGGTATTGATCAAAGTGAAGGCAACAAGCGTTAATTTTGCGGATATTAAGTCGAGACGCGGGGAGAAGGGTGAGGGGAAACTCCCTTTTATTCCGGGGCTGGAAGCGGCGGGAGTGGTGGAGGCGGTCGGGGAAAGCGTTACAAGCATTGTGCCCGGCCAGCGCGTCATCGCTTTTCCCCATCAAGGCTCCTACGCGGAATATGCAGCAGCAGATGAAAGCTTGACGTTTCCCGTACCGGATGGACTGGATCTTGTGGCAGCTGGCGGCTACGGCATTGTTTCCTTTTTGTCCTATCAGCTGCTCGCCGATGTAGCCCGCTTGCAAAGCGGTGAAACGGTCCTCATTCATTCGGCTGCGGGCGGAGTAGGATCAACGGCCATTCAAATCGCGAAGGCGCTTGGCGCAAGCAACGTTATTGGTACAGTCGGCGCAGAGAACAAAATCGAAGCGGCCAAAATGGCTGGGGCCGATGAGGTTGTCTGTTACGAAACGGAGGACTTGGCCGCCAAAATAGCCGAACTAACGGGAGGAGCGGGAGCGGACGTTATTTTGGACTCGCTGGGAGGAGATATGACCAATAAGAGCCTCTCTTGTTTGGCCCCTTTTGGCAGACTCGTCGTATTCGGCAATTCAAGCGGGTCGTACAGCGGGCTGCAAACAAAAGACCTTCATGCCAGCTGCCGCTCCGTTCTTGGATTCAGCTTTGGGACAACGAGGAAAAAACGGCCTGAGCGGCTGCACCAAACCGCGGCTGAAGTATTCAAGCTTATAGAGAGCGGCAAACTTGAAGTGGCTATTCATCGAACGTTTCCGCTGCAGGAGGCCGCTTCGGCGCATCAATGGGTAGAGAGCAGACAGAGTACGGGTAAAGTTTTGCTTGTTATGGACAATGAGTAGTAGACGCAAAAGAATAGGATGACGATGGCTGAGCGAGGCCGCCCTTATGATGCCGGGAAACCGGATATCGTTTGGGCGGTTTTTTTGCATGGGGTGCAATTTTTTTCAGCGGCGATGCTACTTTTGGCTGGTTCAAAGCTAGCCATTCGACTATAGCCTTTTAAATGAATATGCAAGGGAGGGGTTGACTTGCCAACAGGAGGCTGATAACCTTAATAGTAATTATTACGATTAAAGTGATAACTAGTATAAATCGTAGTAAATGATAAGAAAAGGTGGAAGAGATAGATGAACAGAAACAAAATTCCCGTGACCGTATTAAGCGGATATTTAGGAGCCGGAAAAACGACTATTTTAAATCATGTGCTGAACAACCGGGACGGGCTGAAAGTAGCCGTCATCGTTAATGACTTGGGAGAGGTCAATATCGACGGGGATCTTATCCGGCAAGGGGGAGCACTTTCACAGACGGACGAAAAGCTGGTGGAAATGTCGAACGGCTGCATTTGCTGCACGCTGAGGGAAGACTTGCTGCATGAGGTTCGGCGCCTTGCCGAGGAAGGGCGTTTTGATTATATTCTCATTGAATCAACGGGCATTGGAGAGCCGGTTCCCGTCGCGCAAACCTTTACGTTTAAAGACGAGAAGCAAGGGATACATCTGGCCGAATATTGTACATTGGACTGTATGGTTACTGTTGTGGACGCTTATCGGTTTTGGCATGACTATTCCTCGGGAGAGTCGCTTTTGGAGCGCAAACAGGCGGCAGGGGATGGAGATACAAGAGATGTGGCTGATCTGCTTATTGATCAAATCGAATTTTGCGACGTTCTTGTTTTGAATAAGTGCGATTTGGTAGGCGAGGGGGAGCTTGCTGAATTAGAGCAGGTTTTGCGGACGCTGCAGCCACGCGCTAAGCTGATTCGTTGCGAAAAGGGGCGAATCGATCCAAAAGCGATTTTGAATACGAGGCTGTTCGACTTTGATGAGGCGAGCCGGTCAGCCGGGTGGATTAGCGAGCTGGAATCTACCGTTCATACGCCGGAGACGGAGGAATATGGGATATCGTCATTTGTATACGAACGCAAAAGGCCGTTCCATCCCGACCGTCTAATGGATTGGATGCAGCAGTGGCCGGAGTCAGTCGTGCGGGCTAAAGGGGTTGTCTGGCTCGCTACAAGGGAGAGTATGGCACAAAGCATTAGCCAAGCGGGACCTTCAGTGCAGTTTGGCCCTATGGGATTGTGGGCGGCCTCTTTGCCGGAGGATGAACGAGCGGAGCTTATGCTAAGCGACCAAGAGCTGGCGGAGAGATGGGATGACCGGTTTGGCGATCGGATCAACAAGATCGTTTGGATCGGAATCAAGTTGAATCGGGAGCTTTTGACAGAACAACTGGATGGCTGCTTGCTTACTGAAGATGAAATGGAGATGAATTGGGGCCTGCTCCATGATCCATTCCCGAATTCATTTATGCACTGAGCTATGTATAAGCATGCATAACGCCAAAAAGAAACAGCCCTTCCAAATGAAACGTTTCGCCGGAGAGGGCAGTTTCTTTTTAAGGCCGTAAAGCGGCAAATGTATATTTCAGCATTTGAGCTCCGGCCATGTTGACGGCTACGCAAAACCATTCGGATTGGGCCACTACTTTTCCAATGAGATAAAAGGCCATGCCTCCGATAAGCTCGAAGGCGATAAATTCTTTCCATTTCCATGCCGGCACGACATAAATTTTGAAGACGTCCTGTTTGCCGCCGCCCTTTGCTCGTCTCAACGATTTGCCCTCCTGCACATACAAATACATTCCAATTATCGTATGCGAGGCAGCTTTTCCAACATTCATCAAAGGTATAGACGTTGCATAGCTTCCCGCAAGATGGCGATCATCCCGTCTATTTGATGCTCCTCCACGATCAATGCGGGCATTAAGCGGATGGAAGATGAACCGGATGCGTTAATAAGCAAGCCAAGCTCCATACATACTTCCGATAGGCGAGCGGCGGTCCCTTCCGGAACGTCGAAGGCAAGCAGCAGCCCTTTGCCGCGAACGTTCGAAATGGGGGATAGGCGGGAAAGCTCTTCCAGCTTACCAGTTAAATAACGGCCTTGTTTCTCCGCGTTGGACGTGAGATCGCGCGCAAGCAGTTCGTTTACAACAGCAAGGCCCGCTGCCATCGCAAGCGGCTGTCCGGTGTAAGTGCCGCCCTGGTCGCCCGGCTCAAATAAATTATACGACTCTTTAGTCAACATGGCCGCCAGCGGGAACCCTCCGCCGATTCCTTTGCCAAGCGTCATAATGTCGGGTGCAATGCCAAAATGCTGATGAGCGAACAGTTTTCCTGTACGGCCAAGCCCCGTTTGCACTTCATCAAAAATAAGCAAAATGCCATACATGTCGCATATTTTACGCAAGCCGAACAAATATGCTTCGGTTAAGGGATGAACGCCGCCTTCACCTTGAACGAGCTCGACCATAATGCCGCATGTATCGTTCGTAACTGCAGCAAAACATGCGTCTAGGTCATTGATGGGAACATGGACGAAGCCGTCTACTTTAGGAGCAAATAACGGCTTCCAATGAGGCTTGCCCGTTGCGGACATCATAGCGAGCGTGCGCCCGTGGAAACTGTTCGTCAATGTAATGATTTCGTGAGCGCCATTTAAGTTCAAGGCACCATGCTTGCGGGCCAACTTAACGGCGCTTTCGTTCGCCTCCGCGCCCGTGCTTGTAAAAAATACTCTATCCATGCCGCTAATGGAAGCGAGCCGTTCAGAAAACTCGGCCTGCGGCTTATTGTAAAACGCCGGAGAAGCATGAACGAGTGTAGCGGCTTGCTTCGCAAGCGCTTCTTGAAGAACAGCGGGGGAATGCCCGAGCGCGGTTACCGCCCAGCCTCCGATAAAGTCGAGATAAGCTTTGTTGTCCGTATCATAAAGCGTCATGCCCTCCCCTTTTGCCATAATGACGTTTGGCCGGTTTGCCGTGAACAGAACATGTTTATGAGCAGAAGCTAAAAGCTCCGATGTTGGTGCGTATTCGGGACAACCGGTCTCTTCTAAGGAAGAGACTTGAATGGTGTTAAGCATGGGAAACCTCCGTTCAAATTGGATTATTGTATAAATATACATTAAACAGAATATATATTCAATATCCAAACATCCTGTTTTGTAGAGGAGATTTTTTCCTGACTATGAGGGCCATGCAGCATAAAAAAGCCTCCGGAAACGAATGAATCGTTCCGAAGGCTTGGGAATGACTTTTTATATTAGTTGAATACGACGCGCAAGTCTTTAGAAGTTGCCCAAGTTCCAACTGGGGTGACGTCGTAGGATACGCCCGGCTGCAATTTTCCGCCGTTTTGAACTTCGAATACGCCAAGTACGCCTTTACGGGTTTGAACTTTGTATTGGGCAGTCAGCGTCGTGCCGTCCGATCCTTTTAATTGAACGGAACGGTAAGCGAATAGTTCGTCGCCGGGATCGGCAGCAAGCGATACGTTAAGCGTCGTTTCGTTGACGGCTTCCACGCTAGACAGCGCGAGCGGCGCGATTTCTTTGGCTACAAAGCTGCCTTGCTTCACTTCAAACCAGTTAGATGTCACCGTATATTTAACGCCCGGCTGCAGCGTTTGGCCTTGCGGCAAACGGAATTTAGGCTCTTGCTTGCCATCTGTAGATTGCGTGAAGCCAACGTACGATACTGTAATCGGCCCACCGCCTTCCGGAGTAAGCGTAGCTTGTCTTGTAGCAAGGGAAGGAATAATTTGCATCGTTTTGCCGTTTAATTGATTGTTCTCATCCAGCACGGCTGCATTGGCTCCACGTCCGCCCGCATAAGCGGAAATCAAATACCCGTAGTCGATAACGCCGTCGGAGCGGAAGGAGTCAATTTCGAATGTATCGGCAGTGACCTGGCGAGCTTCGTTCAGCTTCATCGTTTCGCCGCTTGCCGCTGCAGTTACCTTTTGTTTGCCTTTGTAGTTCAGCGTATATTCGGTTCCTTGCGTCATCGTTTGAACAGGCACGATATAAGTGGATGTAGAGCCTGTTTTGAGGCGCGGCTGGTTGACCAGCTTAATGCCGCCGTCGAATGCAAAGTTGGCGGAAGCCGTCGCCATCGTTTCATCCTCAATCGTCATAGGAGCGTCGAATACGACCTCAAAAGAGATGTTGTTTAACGATTTAATGGAAACGATTTTGGCATCGCTGCTGCGAATGGCCGCTTCCGATTTGACGAGCAAGCCAGCCGTTTCTCCTCTTGTTACATTGCCAGAGCCAATTGCTTGCTGCTCCATCCAATATTGAACCGATTTGGTGTCGCGTTGCAACGCTTTTGCAATTATAGCGGCCATATCGGCTGGTGCTGCCATTGCGTTTGGCTGCAAAGCGTCGCTGCTTGCGATAAGTCCTTTTGCAGCAGCGGCCGCGAGGTAGCTTTCGTACCATTTGGCTCCTGGAGCAGCGGCCGGCTGGTCAACCTCCAGAGCGAGAAGGACCATTTTGATAAACTCGGCGTTTGTGACCGGCTTCTCCGCTTTCATCTCCCCGCTTGGATATCCTTGAAGCACACCTTTGTTGATGAGATGTTTGATGGCTGCCTCGTAATTTACTTTTAGGCTTGTGGCTGCTGCTTGTACGCTTACTGCTCCAGTTTGCGGAGCGGCCTGAACGTTAAATGGGATGATTGCGCTCCCTATAATGAGTGCGGATAAGGCGGCAATAGCTGCTTTCTGATTGCTTTTTTTCATAGTTGGTCATCCTCCTGAAGTTTCGGCTGTTTTGAATGTCTTAGCCTTATAATAGAGGACAACTGTAAAATGGAAGGAAAGAGAATCTAAACTTTTTATAAACAGAATGATAAAGAAGGTGAAACAGCTTCTCCGAAACTAAACGGTAAACCGGTAACCGGCGCCCCAAACCGTTTCGATAAATTGAGGACTCGTTGGATCGGCCTCGATTTTCTCCCGTATGCGCGATATATGAACGGTAACCGTCGCGATTTCTCCATTGGAATCGAATCCCCAAATACGTTCGAACAACTCTTCCTTGCTAAAAACACGATTGGGATGCGAGGCCAAAAAGAGCAGCACCTCAAATTCTTTCGTCGTAAGCGACAGTTCTTTGCCATGCACGTAAACGCGGCGAGAGGACTTGCCGATCGCGAGCTCGCGGATTTGAACCATGTCGGAGTCGGTTTTACTTCCGCCCGTATACCGTTCGTAGCGCGAAAGATGAGCTTTGGCTCTGGCGACGAGTTCATTTGGGCTAAACGGCTTTGTAATAAAATCGTCGGCTCCAAGCCCAAAGCCTCTAATTTTGTCGATTTCTTCTTTTTTCGCGGAGACGATCAGAATGGGCAAGTCCAGCTTTTCCCGAATACGCTTGCATAGCTCAAACCCATCAACTCCAGGCAACTGCAAGTCTACAATGACAAGATCGTAGCTTTCGCCAAGCGCTTCCGACAAGCCCGATTCTCCATCGTGGCAAATCGTTACCTCGTAGTCGTGAAGCAGGAAATAATCGCGTTCCAGCTCTGCAATATAAGGATCATCTTCGATGATTAGTATACGTTTCATGTTGATCTCACCTATGCTCTACAAATTTTTTGAGTGTAAAATAAATGGTTGTCCCTTGACTGCCGCCGCTTTCCGCGCCAATTTCCCCGCCGTGCCCCTCCATAATCTGCTTCGCAATTGCAAGGCCGAGCCCGCTGCCGCTGGCCGTTCCGGTACGAGATTGATCCTCGCGATAGAAGCGCTCAAATATATAAGGCAGCGATTCAGGCTTGATGCCGGGACCGTTGTCCGATATTCGAACACGAAAGCCGCTTTCCAGCTCCTGAAGCTCGATTTCGATTTTTTTAGGGGCGGTTTTCATATATTTCAAGCAGTTATGGAGCAAATTAAACATAACACGTTTCAGCTTTTCGCGATCAGCCATCACATAGGCTGCGGAGTGAAAACCCGGACCCCATACGAGCTCGACGTCATTTTGCTCCAGCTCAATCGACATTTCCCCGGCAATATTCGTCAAAAATCCGGTCAGCTCCACCTGCTCAAAGGAGTAAGGCTCTTTGTTAAGGTCCAGCTTGGAATAGTATAACAACTCATCGACGAGTCTTTCCATATCGTTTGCTCTTGTATGAATCGCACCAACGTATTTATCGAGTTTTTCTTTTGTATTGGTAACTCCGTCGCGTATTCCCTCTGCGTAACCTTTAATCGTTGTAATTGGCGTTCTCAGATCGTGAGAAATGTTCGACAACAGCTGCTTGCGATTTTCCTCGTACTTTAGTTGAAGCTGAATCGATTGTTCCAGTTTGCCGCGCATGTCTTCAAAACTCATCACGAGCTGACCGACTTCGTCGCTGGATTCGGATTTCAGCTTGATGGACAAGTCCCCGTTTTTGATCCCTTCCGCAGATAGTTTGAGCCGCTCGAGAGGTTTTACAATTTTACGGGTTACATACCGGTAGAGAAGCAAGCTCGTCAGAAGCAAGATCGACAGAAATACGCCGATTAAAAGCGGCAGCAGTGTGCGTACCAGCTCCGCAAAAGGGCTTCGTTCCCTTAAAACGTATATGCTGCCTTTGTCCCCCGTTTCCGCGGAAAAGTAAAAATCGAATTTGGCATACGAAAAAAATCGGTTGCCTAAATTAAAAGTGTTACGGATGGAATAGTTGCCCATTTCATAGGGTGGAAGCAAGGTAGCGAGCGATTCCTGCTCCAAGGTGGGCGTAGCGTAGACGGTTTGTTCGTTTTCTCTCACGATGAGTCCGGCCTGAACCATTTTGAGCTGCCCATCATACTTTTCCAATAAATTGGTGTTGCGAAGCTGCTGTGGATCGTGTTTGGCCAAATACTTCATATCGAGAAAGATGCTTTCTTCTTCTTCCGACAAGGGATGAAGGGAATAATGAATCCGGTAAAAGCTACTGATGCTGCGGAAATCACCCGTAATGGCGACCGAAAGCAAATAAGCAGCTGAAATAAAGATGATAACGGAGACGATTACGACCGAAGCGAAAGAAAATAACAATCGAAATCGGATAGACATGCCGGTGTGGCTCCTTTCAGGTCGTCGAATAGCGGTAATTGGTATTGTCTGCAATCGAGAGGCTGGACATGTATGCGGTTCATCCAGTTGCTCTTATGAGCATTAATTTGAAATTGTAGTATAGATGCACCGAAATAATCAAGAGCCTTTTAGAAGGGGAATAGACAGGTAGGTCAAATGGCAGGGGGAGCTCGAAAAACATGCGGAAATAGTTGTGTAGCATTCCAAATTATGAAGGAAAAAAATTTCGGAAAACCGTCATATTTGGAAAAAAGGAGGAGGTTATTTCCAGAATTCACCGCCTATAGTCACCTAAATAGAGTCAGTAATATAGGATGTTAAGAGTTTTTTAAGAAAATTTAAGCTTTGTCGAGTTCGGATAAGCCGTTTAGGTTACTGGCTTTTGGCAAATTCCGGGGAGTCGTTTCCCATATTCAACCGTATTAAATGATCGAATAGTCCCGAATAATGTCAAAAAACATTTGAAACCATAGAATCATTATGATAATCTTTCATTAGGTAATATTTACAATAATAGGTTTAACAAGGACTATAAGAATCACTTTCCTGACTTTGCAGGAGACACACATAGAGGAGAGTAGTGGAATATGGCTAGGGTCTATTGGACTATCTAGTTCATCCACTTTAGGTAAATATATGTCTATCGAATCAGAAAAACGATCATTCTTCAAAAAAATTGCCATTGTTTTAGCCATCATTATAGCCATAGCCGCCGTGCTCGCTGGAGTGTTTGGAAAAGGAATCAGCGGCTGGCTTAAGGGCAACTCGGCATCCTCAAATGGCGATCCCCAAGTAAATATCACGCAATTAAAAACCCAATATATTTCCAGTTTAACCAATAAAATATATGATAAAATCACTCAAAACATAGAGTCAACTGAGCCTAGCTTATCAAATAGCATGAAAAGCAGCATCGAATCGTGGCTCGATTCGACAATAGATTCGACTATTATATCAGAATCTGTCGAAAATGGAAATTTAATGCCCCGGATTTTTATCTCTTCCGGTAAGCCCGACTCTTCTAGCAACCTGTCCAAGGGGGATACGGTTCTAGACCATGAAATTCAAGCATTTGGTTTCCAGACAAAAGATGAGAATTGGTGGATTCGATTAAGGTTTCCTGTAATCGGACAATCCGAATCCGGCGCCATGCATGAGCAAGAACTAGCTGATTTCGCTGTTCAAGGGAACCGCTTGCTGGACCGTTTTATGAAAATAAAAACATACTCCGTTTCCAAACACGAGTTTATAAAAGATAGCGCATTGATTCAACCGGCCAGCATTGGAGTTGGAATTGAAAAATCGATTCCCTATACGTACAATGCAACGCTGGAGCAAAGCGCAATCTATTTGGAGACCCTTCAATTAAGCGGCTGGAAAATGCAGTCGTTGAAGCCGGGGGCGTTTTATTTAGATTTTTATTTGGCACGATCCGGTGAAAATGCAAGAGTCATTATTTTAGACGGCAGTTTAAAGGTATTTAATTGGGGGACGCAAAAATGAATATCGAATGGAACTGGAAAACAATCGTAATTATTGCTTCTGTTGTCATTCTGTTTGTCGGCACAAATATCGGCCAATATTTTGTTATTTGGAAGCCTAAGATGAATGACATGAAAGTAGCATATGAGCAGGAGATTGCCGGTTTAAATGAAACGATTGAAAGAATCGGCCCGATCGTTCAAGTTTGGGCGATTAAAGACGATGCCAAAGATTTGTTCGCTGGCGGAGTCATTAAAGAGGAAGACTTGCTGTTGAGAGAGTTGCCGGAATCGTTTGTGACGCAAAGTCTTGTCATTAACCCCGAAACGATTATCGGGAAGTATTATCGCATTAATATGCTTCCGGGTACGCTGTTGTCGACGGATATGGTTATGGAAGATCCGATTGACGATACAGTGAGGCTTTATGACATAGTGGCGAACGTTATCCCGATCGGTCTTAAAGTTGGGGATTATATCGATTTCCGGATTGTATATCCGTTCGGCGAGGACTATATTGTTCTTTCCCGTAAAAGAGTCGAGGCTATTAACGATAAAGTAATCAAGTTGAAAATGAGCGAACTTGAAATTCATTATTATCAAGCGTCTCTAGTTGATCACTTCTTAAACTCCAATAAAGGGTCGCAATTGTATATGACCAAATATTTGGAACCAGGCATTCAGAAAGCAGCTACTCCTTATTATTCTGTACCTGAAAATATATTGTCGATTATGAAATCAAATCCGAACATTACAGAGGTCATTAACGGACAAAACGATACGTGGAGAAAAATTATTGATTCCGGTACCGCTAATGTATCTAAAGAACAAGGACAGGAGATTGTCCAAGGGCGTAATGATGTTCAAAGTGCAGCGGATGCCGGTAAAACGAAGTTTGAGACTGCTGAAAAAGAGAAACAAGATAAAGCAGCTCAAGAAGCAGCTTTAAATCCAGTCCCGCCTCCTGCAGTTCCAACCGATCCGAACGCTGGTTCAGGTGCAACTGGCGGAAGCCAAGGCTCGACCGGATCCAATGGATCAACCGGGTCGGGCACGGGGACTTCCGGCGGAGGCAGCAGCTCAGGCAGTTCGGGAACGACAGCTCCTGAAACAGGCGGTACTACAGGAGGCGGAGATGCTTCGCTCCCAGGAAATCCGCTATTAGAAGTTGAGAAAGGTGTCGTGGAGTAATGCAAATAGGCGTATACGGTTATACAGATAAGCGCCCTATCATATACGCGTTGATGAAATTGCTTCAAGCGACGGGCGATGTGCTTCTATTAAGCAACAATAGACACTACAAACGATTGTTGGAAGACGGAGAGTCGCAAGGCCATATGGCCAACATTATGATCGCGATTTCCGATGCGACTCCCGACGAAATCTTTCAAGAAATTGGTTACACCCCGGACGATTTTGAACATGTCATTTTCGACATTCAAGATACGATACCGGATGATCTCACTCATGTGATTTATGTTAAAACGTATAGACCTAGCGAGGACGAGTTGGCTTTTCTCGATTTGCTAGGCGAGTATAAGGTTTTTAAATTAACATACGACGGCAGAAAAGAAAAAGACGCAGTGAATATCATCCCTTCACCTAAGCTATGGAAGGCTATGGAAGATTTTGAGTTTTTCCGGGTTTTAAATCCGTTACCATCGGCTGATTTGAACAAAGGGCTTGCCGCTATGCTGGCTCCTTCCCTTAACCTATCGATGAAGTCGGCATTTACGTTGCTTAATAGGAAGTGGTCGAGATGAAAATATCAGTAATATCGCCGGATAGGAGACAAGGCGGAACGACCATTAGCATATTGCTTGCTATCGCATTGGCGCAAACGCAAAATTATACGACTTGTTTAACCTACTCGGGTAACAACAGCAACTCCATCTCGGGTGCGCTCGGCATTAAGTCGATCGAGGATAAAACGAGAAGTTTGACCCAAGTGATTAAGCTGCTAGAGGCAAACGCGATCTCTGGCGACGACATTTTGGATTATTGCATTCAGGTGCCCGGAGTGCCTAACTTGCAAATTATTGAGACGGCTTCCGATACGATTACAGATGAGGAAAATGCAAAGCTTCTGAAATTCGTTTTGGGCAGCTTGAATCATCAAATCGTCATAACGGATGTGACAACAGAAATTTACGAGGAAATTACGGATTCCGTTATTGAAAGCTCCGATTTGATCGTTATGGTGCTAACCCAGTCCAGAGAAATTAAAGAAAAGCTGCGCAAATGGGAAGCGGCCAAAATTATGGGGAAGCTGAACAAAAAAGGGCTTGTCTTTATCGTCAATCAGTATGACCCTTACGTCGAAGCGTTCCGCGACACAAGCAAAAATATGAAGCTGAAGCATTCCCGTTGCGCGAAAATTTCGTACAACCCGTTTATTAAAAAGACGAGCAATATCGGCAAACTTCAAACCATTTTGCCTTACATCCTAAACAGAGATCCGAGAGTTATGGAGTTAAATAATGATTTGAAAGAATGTTTAAGCGTGGTTCTTGCCAATCTAGGAAAACGAGTGGTATGGGCGTCACAAAGATAAAAAAGCGGAGGAACAAAGGTTCTTCTCGCCCGGTGGATTGGAGGGATTAAAGCTTGAAATTAAATACTCTTCTTATAGTGCTTACCCTTCTTGGTATCCTCATCTTTGTGGGAGTTCTTTATTGGAGATCAAAGCGCGAGCGCCCGGACGTCGAGCAATCCGACAAGCTGACGGTGGACAAGCTGCTGGAAATCGTCAAGTACAGCCTGGCGGACTTAATTAAGGACGAAAACTTTACAGGCCTGGCGGATGAAGAGTTTGAATCCATGTACAAACGGAAGGCCAGAATTCAAGATGCTATGCAAAATTGCGTATATGGCATCGATTCGGCGAAATTGATTGTACAAGACTTGATCCGAAGTATTTTGGCGGAACAGATGAAGACCGAAGAAGAGATTTTGCAAGTGTACGATTTTCGGGCCAACTATTTGGAGCCTCGTATCAAATTTGAAATTCTCATGTACTATTACAAAAAATCTTACGGCAAAGATGCTTTGGCAGAGATGATTACGGAATACAAACTCGCCAGAGAAAGATACGAGATCGAGGATAAGTCGCAGCCTTCCTATCTCATTAGCGAAGAAGATATCGATACCATTTATGCCGAAAAAAATTTCGACATCGATTATAACGTCATGCTGGATATGATGGTCATTATGATCTACCAACGGTATAAGGGCTTCGGTGTAGTCGATACGCTTCGCGAGATGAACATAAACGGATTTAACTGCGGTACATCAGGTTCAATTCTGAGCGCGCTGCTCAATAAAGATATGAAAATTATGAAAGCTCCGCGATCCGTTTGGCTTTATTTTAACGGTAAGTATATTCACCTACGCTTTCTAAGCTTCAACACCGAGGAAGAACTGAGACGAGTTGTTCAACTGCTGTGCCGGTACAACAATCCCGGTCCATTGACGGAAAAACGGGGATATATGGTTAACACGATGTACGACAAGTCACGGGTACTCGCGATGAGGCCGCCGGCTGCCGAATATTGGGCCGTGTTCGTCCGGAAGTTTACACTAAGCGATTCATCGCTTCCGGCTCTAATCGACAAACCGTATGTCAACCAAGCGTATCTCGCTATCGATCTGGTGAAGTATTTGATGATGGGGCAAGTCACTTGCGGCTTTACAGGCCGGCAAGGTGCCGGTAAAACGGTCATGATGACCGCGGCGGTCAAATATATCGATCCCAGATATACGCTTCGCGTATTGGAGATGGCGCCGGAGATGTATTTGCGGGAGCTGTATCCGGAACGAAATATTCTTTCCGTTCAAGAAACGCAATACGTATCCGCTGCTGAGCTTCAGGATGCTTTGAAAAAATCCGACGCCGCCGTATCCATCGTAGGCGAGGTTGCAACGGACAGCATTGCGGCTCGAATGATTCAGATGGGCCAAGTAGCCTCCATCTTCACCATCTTTTCCCATCACGCGAATCAGGCAGAGCAGCTTGTATATGCGATTCGAAACTCGCTCGTTAATGCGGGTGGCTTTACGGGTAATATGATTACGGCCGAACAGCAGGTTATCGACGTTATCCGCGTCGACATCCACCTTAACTATACAACGGATGGACGAAGGTACATCGAGCGTATTTCGGAAATTATCCGGCTGGACATTAGTGTGCCGTACCCGGATTACGACAAAAGCGATCCGCTGCATTCCATGAATGAAATTACAAAGGAATACTACAACCGCAGTACAGACCGTAAGTCGTTTATGACTAGAGATATTTTGAAATACAACTTGGAAACGAACACTTACGAAACGTATGACTGGTTTTCGACAGAGCTCACCCAGAAGATGCTCGACGTTATGCCGCTGGATAAAATGCAGGATTTCAAAAAATTTATTCTGGATAACTGGAGGCTGTAAATCGTGCTGTTTCTCATTATAGGAATACTCCTGACAGCAATTACGGCCGTTACGATGATTGTCGTTTCCGATAAGAAAAAGGCAAAGCATCGAAAAGGAAACCAGCGCAAAAAACAGAGCCTGCTTTCATTATCGAGCTATTTTAGAATCAGTCATTTCCTTGATGAGTTCTTTTTGACGAGAGGCGCTTACCGGAAAGTAAAAGAGCGGGTAGCGATGCTCTCCGTCTACTCGCCGCAGGAAATTAAAGTGTTTTCGGTACAGGTTTATGCGACGGCTACACTTTCTGCCATTGCGCTTGTTGTCGCCGGTGCAGTCATCTTCCGGGATTTATTTTCAACTTTGCTGGTTGTTTTATATGCGTTCGTTATGAATACGGTATTGGTCAGCAAACAAATCGACCATGTCCATTTCAAATTGCTGAAGCAGTTGTCCGCCGCTCTATCATCGATTAGGCAAAACTATTTGCGGCTAAACTCCATTCCGCAAGCCATTGCCGAAGCAGATACGGGATCGGAGCTGCATCGGGCGTTCGAAGAAATTTACAACATTTTAACGGACCCTGGCGGCAAGTCCAGACTGAATGAATTTTATGCAACCACGCCATTTAGGCTGCTTAGTACGTTAGCCGGCGTTTGCTATATTTTGAACAACTCCGGAGACACGAAGCTGCAAAACGGCTCCTCGAACTTTTTACAGGCGATGGGCATGATGGCAGATGAAGTGAATTTGGAGATTAGACGGATTTCGCTGCAAAAGGCGAGATTCGGCAGCTTGGAATATTTGCCGATAGCGCCATTGTTTGCGATTGGGGTCATCGAGACCTTTTTTACAAACATCATTCCCGGTACGTCGGTCATCTACAATGGTCCAATTGGTTATATTTCCAGAGCAGTCATTTTGTTAGCCTCCATTATAGGTTACACAGTGATTGTTAAAGTGAACAGCGCGGTTTCGGTTAGCAAGGATGACCGTAATCCGTTTGTCCTGTATTTGCTCCGACAGCCGTGGTATGGACGCATTGTAAAGGATGTCATGCCTAAGAAGTTATTTAAAAAAGCGAAAAAAATGCGTTTGGTCAAAGGCGCGCTCAGCGCCACGGATCTTAAACATTTGTACGCAAGTAAAGTTTTGTTTTCGTTCATGGCTTTTGCTTTAACGATAGGCTGTATGTTTTTTGCGGTTAATCTCGGCAAGCAATTTATCCGTGAGAACGTTCGCGAGGTTTCTCTCGTGGGCGGCGAGAAGCTGGAAGAGGATGATATTAAAATCCGCCAGCAGATGGATGATAAATATTTGTCTATGCCGAAGCTTCCAACAGAAAACCATACCAAACAGTATGTAGAAGCGATGCTTCCAAAGCTGCAAGCCTTTGACCAAGAAGCGCAAGTAAAACGGTTACAAGAGAAATACAAGAGTTACTATAACACGTATTTCAAATGGTGGATGATCCTAATTGCCTTTGCCGTTTCCGCAATCTGCTACTTTATTCCCGAAATGATGCTAAGAGCAAGGGCATGGATGCTGAAGACGGAAAGTGAAGAGGACGTTCTGCAATTGCAGACGATCATCTCGATTTTGATGAATACCTCTGCGGATACGCTAGAGACTTTATATTGGCTTGAAAAGCAAAGCCGGGTGCACAAAAACGCCATTTTGGATGCGTATCATGAATATGCGTCCGACCCGGATTTAGCTCTTAACCGAATGAAGGCAAAGGCGGTCCTGTCCGGATTCAAAAGAATGGTCGACAAGCTCATTCTGACGATTCATCAGATTACGCTAGCAGAAGCATTCAGCGATTTAGTGACGGAGAGGGATCATGTGATGCGAATTCGCGAAATATCGCAGAACGCCACATTGAACAAAAAGCGGGCTTATGTCAGTCCTTTGTCCATGGCACCGCTCGTCATGACTGCAATCCTCTATATTTTAGTACCGCTTGGTATTTTGGGCTTTAAAGAGTTTATGACGGCATTGTCTCATGTAGGCACGACTACATAAGACTGTCCTTAACCATGGATTAAGCCAAAAGGCTTGATTATAAAAAACTATTAATAGGGAGTGAGTAAACAATGGAAGGCGAACTGGGATCTGGCGCACGAATAGCCATCGCACTAATTGTAATCGGGGTAATTATTTCTATCATCTTTGTCATCTTGGGATTTACGAGAGGGACAACTAACCAAGGTATCGCAACAGTTTCGAACTCCATGGACTCCATGTCTTTGGCGCAATTTGATGATTATGACCAAAAGGTTTTATCTGGAACTCAAGTTTTATCCGCTCTTAAGCTGTTTGACGGCCGTCCGGTGGCACTTGTAGTTAGAACACAAAAGTTGACTGGGGCAACTCTCTCGGATATGGATGGAAATGGAACGGGACATAACTATGGTGCTTTGCTAAATGGAGTTGTTGCATCTTCTACAACAACGCCTGTGACTGGGGCACTAACTAGAAATGGAACGGATTCATTCTATACGAGTGACTTAAATATTGACGCAACTACTAAGATGCCGGTTGTAAATCCGCAAACTTTGGTTACAACTCAGGCTGGAAGCGCGACATATGTTCGTCCAACAGCAAGATTTACTGCGGAGCTAATTCGAGATACAACGGATACCATTGTTGGCATCGCTTTTACTCAGAGACCTAACTAGTCGTTAAGCAAGTAGGTTAACTAGACCTATGCCTCTTCGCATAGGTCTAGCAATTCATCTTTAATACGCTGTAGAAGTGGGGGCTTTTTATGAATGAGTGGCCAGCGGCGGTCTGGGCGAGCGTAAGCGCAATGATGGCGGCACTCGTATTGTCTACGATCTTTTTGCTCGGGTCATTCGCAAGGGAAGCCGTCCAGATTCAGCAAGTGGATGACAATGCAATCGCTATTGTTAAAGATTATCGCCAATACAGTCATTATGACGGTACATATAATTTAGTATCCGCAGATGTCATTAATGCGATTTCTCAATTTAATGGGTTTCCCGAAATCTGGGTGGATATTTACTTAGGTACAGGTGAAGATTTTTATGTGTGGAAAGATCTGGGTGGAAGTGATGACACTCCGAAAGAGCTTTTTTCAACTGCTTTTTTATCCGAGTTTTTTAAAGATTATGCTTTAGCAAGATACAGTGCCCATTTGGAGAGGGATGGCAATGGCGTTGTAAGTAAGATCATTTTCTACAGATGGGGGGATGTCCCTAACAATGGATAATGAACTTAGTAACGGTATACACATTGCGATCAACTTGATGGTGATCTCTGTTGTTATTGGAATTATATTACTCTTTACTTCGTTAGGCCAAAGTTTTGGAAGAGGTGCCATTGATGGAGTAGCTGATATTCAAACAGCTAGCTTTGCCACCGATTTGCAGGAGATTGAAGCTTACGGCCCTATTCCTGCAGCTTCTGCTTATGTGCTGCTGCAACGAAATGAAGCGGTTGTTGAAAAAATAATTGGACATCCATATCACCTTTCTTTTGTAAAAAATAATCCGAGTCCCTTACTTCATTTAATGGATAAAAAAGTTAAATTTAAAGTGACAGAATCTAACGGACTTTATACGGTTGAGATTAGGGAGGAAGGGGCAATAGACCCTTGAATGAGGCCGATGACGCTTTCGATATGATTATTATGATTATGACAGTGGCCGTATTTGTACCTATTATGATTTATTGCTCTATTCCCTTCTTCAAAGGTGAAGTCGGCGGGTTTAATGTACAGATAGAAAAGACGGCTATGGAAACGCAGCGCGAGCTCATTGTTGAAGAAGAAAGACCTTTAAACACACATGATGTGTTGCTCATGCTGGCGGTGGCGGACCGATTTACTCCGGGGCCAAGCCGCGTAAATATGAATGTTCATGGTTCGCTGGACATGCCGATCGATGAATCTTTCCTGCTTGATAAAGCAGCGTATATTCAACTGGCGAAGCAAGCGATGCCGAATAAAATAAATGTTGATATGAAGCTTTATGCCGGTCCAACCGGCGTAATGTATTGGAACGTCACCCAGCGGCAGCCTTAGGAGGTAAGAGCAATGACTGACATCATTAATAAAATTTTAGGCGTACTCATTGCGTTTGCCATTCTTGTAGGCGGTCCGCTCGTGATTACCGCTTTGAACAAAGATTTAACGATGAGTAGAAGCGTAATGAACGAAATGACCAATTTTATCGATAAAGTGACCGACAATGGAAGGCTGTCGTCTCAAGATTTAGCATCGTTTTACACAAGCATTTCTTCGCATGGCGTACCGATGGATGCGACCGTTACCCGTTATATGAAAGTCGTTTATCCAGAAGGAGCGGGAACTAGAGCCGCTTATATGATTGTAGACGACAATACGGTATGGAATCCGGGAGATATTATTCAAGTCAAGGTACAAGCCGTTGATTATTCCGGCGCACAGCGGCTGCAAAACAGGCTGCTTAGATTAACTCCTCCAAAGTTTGATCAAACGATGGCCGGTATGATTAGAAAGTAGGTGCGAAATGGGAAAAAGTTTAGGGATCGTCAATCTCATATCTGTCCTTTTTTTCGCCGCTTTGCTAGTCGGCTATATGAACTACATTACTAAAGAAAGAGATGAAGTTGAGCGTTTGAAGCTTTCTTATGCGATCGACTTTGCCTCCGATGCTGGAACGGAAGCGATGCTTGGAACGTCCGACATGGATATGGATTATACGAAAGAGAAATATTTTAGCGTAAATCCAGATTTGGCGCTCGATACGTTTCTGGAAGTGTTTTGTTTAAACTACGGTCTCTTTCCGGATGAAAAAAACAAAGCTTCCATTATGGATTATATTCCGGTAGCGGCGGTAGCAGGCTACGATGGCTACTATATTGCCTCCCATCAAGTGCTTCGCACTTCTAGCGGCATCTATCCGGGTACCAATTATAAAGATTCAGAATGGGGTTTAACGTTTGAAATGAAACGTCCCTATCACCACTTTAGCGGGGGCGTAGATTACGCTTTAAATATGGGGTTGACCGATCCCATAGCTTTAACGGGGAATCAATTGTATAGACATGAGGGCATGCCTCCAAATGAAGCTGGGACGGCGATTATGACCAAAACGGAAACCAAAGCTTTAATTAACAAGACGATCTCTGGCGAAATGGCTAGACGTATTGAACAAACCAATGAAAGCAACCCAAACTGGAAACATCAATTTTTTATTCCGGAACAGCTAACGACCCTTAGCGGTGTTAACCCGATTGAGGGGCCAAGCTTTCTAGTCTTAGTCCAAAATATAAAAATGAATACAACGAGACCCATCAGCGGGTTTAGCGTAGCTGGCACATCGGTTGAGATGAGGCGAATGGTAGCCGGTTATGTACGCGACGGAGTCAAGTATTATACATACGCCGATAATTTGCCTGCTGGAAATGTGGCGGACGAGATGTTTTATAGTGTAAATGAAGCAGCCAATATGGGCTATTTCCCTGACATTGCTTATCTCGAATCGAAAAAGCCTTACTAGAAGGAAGCGAAGGAGTGAGACAGATGAACAAAAAAATAGCGATGATCCTTCTTCTGCTTCTGCTGATGCCTTCTACGCTGGCAGCTGCTGAAGATGCGTCGGTGTTGTTTAAAAAATATAATCTTCCCGCCTTCGATCCGCTAGAAGAGGCCATTAAGCTGCAAATTTTAGAAGAAGAGTACGTGGAAGTATCCACAAAAGTGAACACCAATACGATGCTTGAAGCCGCCATGGTCCTTCATGAGGATCAGCGAAAAAATGCATTCAAGCGAATCGATACCGATATTTACGAGCTGACTGATGAGCTGACGGCTATAGAGGGGCAAATGGGCGAAAGCCATATGCAGGAAGTATCTTACATTATGGAGCTGGATACCCGTTACCGGGAAACGATGCAAAAGCTGGATGAGAAGCAGCAAGAGAGAAAGGAATGGACCGATCAGCAAAAGGAAGTTGGGATTTTGAGTCCCGACGAGGCAAAAAAGGATCGCCAAAAACTTGAATCTCTAAGTCCAAAGATAGAGCAGCAAAAACAAAACTATGAAAAAGCGGTGGCTTGTCCTGTATTGGGGGATGTCACCACATTCTCATCGCCGCTGGAAATTCCGGTTCAGCTTACTTCTCCATACGGGGAGCGGCTCGATCCTATTACACTAGATGCAGTCACCTTCCATCACGGAATGGACATGTATGCGCCAGAAGGAACTTTAGTTTTATCGGCTTTTAATGGAGTGGTGGAAGAGGCGTCTACCGCGGAAGAATTAGGCAATTACGTCATTGTGGATCATGGCTGCGGAATTAAAACGTTGTACGGACATTTGGAAAGCTATGATGTGGCCGCAGGAGATCAAGTGACACAGTATCAAAGCATCGCAAGGTCGGGCAACACCGGCTCGCGGACAACAGGGCCGCATTTGCACTTTGCGGTTTATATTAACGGCAAATCAGTGGATCCAGCTGTGTTTGTCCCTTATTAACGAATTAGGAGTGAGAGGTTATGCTGGTTGTCTCCAAGGAACGTTATTTGCCGGTTACGGTCAATACGCTGGTGCTTAGCGCAAATGAAACGTATTTTTACATCCATCGAGATGTATATGATCAGGCCATTATTTTATCGGACCGATACGATACTTTGGCCGAGCTGGCGGAATTGGTTGGCGGGTACGATCATAACGACGATACGGTTCAATGGTTTTATGAGCAGGCGCCCAAACCTCTTCATAGTTTAGCTCCTTTCCTAGCGTTAATTGATGGACGAATTGAGCCGGATATAGAGTTGTGCTGCGGGGTATTGCATGTTATCACTTCACTTATAAATGCCAGACATTTTGTGCGCAAGCCGTTAGAAGTAAGGAAAAGCGTATCGTTTTCCCTATCAATTAAAGAGGAATATGAAATGGCTTGGGATCGCTTTTTTGTTACAGCGCTCCCCTACGAGCAGCGCAATTCCTGGTACGGTATGCAGCCTATGTTTGTACCAAATGCACCATTAGCGAATGTCGCGGTTGAGGTCCAGCAGAAGCAGTCAAACGCACAGGCGGTACAGTCGGAAACACAGCCGGTTGCCTCTATACCGCAGGCAGCTACCCAAACAGCTGGATTGTCCCTTGCTTCTCCTGATGCGACAACGCTGCTGGAAGGTTTTTCTTATCGAAAGGAAGAGGAAGAAGAGGCTCCTGTATCGGCAAAGCTGGCCTCTACCAACGCGGAACGAAAAGCGATAAAAAACTTGTTGTCTTTATAAATTTAAAAAAGAGCGGGAGTGAAGACAAGATGCGTATCGAGACGGAAATGCTTGAGGAAGAAACGATGGATCAAGCCACCGAGAATCATGAAGAAGAAATCGTGGAAGAGGGTCAAGTAGACGAGATTCAGCAATCGATGTCTGCCCTTGTTCAAGAATTGAATGCACTGCAAGAGCTGACGTCGAGAATGAAAACCGTCTACGCCTCGGCAGCCGCCAAAAATGACTTAACTTTCATCAATATTATTGAAGAAAGATATGAGGATGTGCTCGCGATGCTGCAACGGCTCGCCTCCAGAGCCGAAGATGAGCTGAACCGAATGGTAGACGAAGAGGAAGTCGATGAGGGAGGTTTGGAAAATGGGCGGGAAGAACCATCTCTTGGATCCGGCTTTGCTCAGCGGGCTGTATCGTGAAAGCCAACAATTTAATGAGCAGGCTGAAATCCGAATGAAGGCCATTCATAAAGAGCTAAACGGACTTAACGACGCCTTAATCCGCAAAGGAAAGTTGGATTATGAGCTAGGCGACCTCACTAGAGAGGATGTGCTGGAGCTCATTGGTGAAGCAACGTCTCTGAAAGAAGCTTTGGAGAGTACACAAGCTTTTGTAGAGTCCAGACTTTCCGACGCGGTTTTGATGGAAAAGGAAATGAAAAGCGGGCGGTCTCAGCTAGCAGCGACTATTGAAGGGCTGCCAGCGGAAGTCTTTTTAAAGAAATAGATTAAGTCGTGAGATAGCTGAACAAAAAAAGGGTCAGCAATGTACATGCCAGCAAGACGCCCACAATTGCGGTCCATGTAGCGGCAAATCGCCGAGAAGCTTTTTTCTCGCGAAGCTCGTAATCGGCTAAGGTGTCATTCATCGGGACGGATAAATCCGGTTTAAAGTCGCCGCATACCGCAGTCAGCAGGTTGAACTCTTCTTCTTCTGTTAAGTCTCGAACTTGAACATGAGGCGGATTTACGAAATGAACGGTTTGCTTCACTTGGTCTTTTATTATGCCGAGTCCATTCTCGCATTCATAGTAGGTGAATGAACCGACGGCAATATGCTCCGATCCGAATTTTGCTGAAAAGTGATAAGGAGTTACTTCATTCGTTTTCACAGCGTACAGCTCTCCTTTGAATCTTTCATCGAAGAATGACTAACATGCAAAGCGGTGGATAAAGTGTTGCTTATTCTATTTCTACTATTGATTTTTGCTGCACTATTCGTTGTCATCTATGCTTTAGCCCGGCAGCAAAAGAGCAAGCCAGAATTGCCAAAGGTAGATTACCCGTTTGATTATATCGGGCTGATCGCTTTTGTTGAAAAAGCGGACGATGCCTATATTTTAACACACGCTACGTTGGACATCATGCCTTTTAGCAAATTTGCTTCGAGCAAAGCCAGCAACGAGTTGATCGAGTTTTTATACCGAAATCCTCCCAAAATGTTCGGTTCCAAAAAGCATCGAAAAAGAAGCTGGGAAGTTGAATCTTACAAGGGAGATTCTATTTTTTTAAAAAAGACGATCACCCATCGGCAGGTAAAGGTGAAGCGCGGCATAAAAATCAAACTCGGCGACGATTTGACGGAATATTGGGAGATCGCTGTCAGGCCAAACGGATTTAGAGTAGAAGCTGTTCAGTCAGACAGCGATTTTGAGAAAGAGGTGTAGTCATGCAGCTATCATTGCTTAAGGAAAATGTGCTATATACTTGTGTGCTGCCTGAAAAACAGAAGGGCCAGTATTGGGTCACGCAAATTAATGATGAAGGTTTTGAAGAAAGAGTTATCGGCGTGGAGGGGATGGAAGGGAAATGGATTTTAAAATCCAACAAACATGCCGTTCTCATCGATCAAAATCATTTGCGAATTAAAGAGCTTGTTTTGGAGCCAATGGCTTTCTACGGTCTTACGCTTAACCGAACCAGCGAGCGGGCTTGGCTTTATTCGGAGCCTGTAACCGACGATAGAAAACAATTCGTCAAGCTGCAGCTTCCGGCGGAAGGAAAGCTTGTCATCGGGCGCGCGGCTGTCTGTGACATGTGTTACTCCAACCTGTACACTTCGTCGAAGCATGCGGAGCTTATTATTGAGCCTAACCAGCTTATGATTCAAGATTTAGGTAGTTCCAACGGCACTTTTGTTAATGGGACGCGCGTTCAACATAAGATTCTGGTTCCGGGCGACATCATTTATATTATGGGACTAAAAATCATTGTGGGCAGAGGGTTCATCTCCGTCAACAATCCGGATGGACAGCTTTCGTACAATCGATCGATGCTGTACCCGTTTTCGAAACAGTCGGTTATAAACAACGACGAAGACGATGCTTGGGACGACGAGGTGGAAATTGATTATTTCTACCGTTCTCCAAGGTTTAAGCGCGATGCGGAGCGGGCCGAGTTCAAAATCGACAATCCTCCGTCGCTCGGCAATCAGGAGCCCACTCCGTTGATGCTCATGCTCGGTCCTTCCATTACGATGGCGATGGCATCCTTGTTTATGGGATTTTTTACGGTGCAAAATGCATTGCAAAGCACGGGCAATATTTCAAGAGCGCTGCCTGCTGTTGTCATGTCGATATCGATGCTGCTGGGAGCCATTATGTGGCCTTTATTGACACGGAAGCATGAGACCAAAAAGCGGGAAGAACGAGAGAAGCTTCGCCAAGAGAAATATAAGCAGTATTTAGAAGAGATGAATGAAAAAATAGTGCTGGAATGCGAGCATCAAAGCGAGATTTTGCGTGAAAACCATACGGCGCTCGATTATACGCTTAACCGTATCCGTCACCGCCAGCGCAATTTGTGGGAGAGAACGTACGGACAGGATGACTTCCTGAAAGTGAGATTAGGCATTGGGACATTGCCTCTTAATGCGGATATCAGTGCACAAGCAGAGGCTTTTTCAATTGAAGAAGACAACTTGATGGATGAAATGCGCGAGCTTGCGGATACGCCAAAAATGCTGGAAAAGGTGCCGGTCACCTTGTCGCTCGTTGAAGATCGGATTTCAGGTATTATTGGCACTCGCAACAGCGTCATTGATTTGACTAAAGGTTTAATTTTGCAGCTTGCCTCTCTGCACAGCTATGACGAGCTGAAATTTGTATTTATTTATGACCGCAAGGAGCAGCCGGTTTGGGATTTTGTCAGATGGCTGCCTCATGTATGGAATACAGAGCCGGGAATTCGCTTTATCGCTACCCAGCCGAATGAAATGAAAGAGATGTCCGTCTTTTTGGAAAAGGAAATGAGCAGGCGGGAGGCCGCGCAATCCGAAAGTCTTGATGATTTGGGTCCTTACTACATTATTTTCGCTATGAATAAGGATTTGGCGACCAGAACGGAATTGCTGGCATCGATATACAAGCACAAAAGCAATCTTGGTGTAAGCGTCGTTCATTTGTACGACGAACTGATGAACTTGCCTAAGGAATGCTCCATTGTTGTAGAGGCTGACCGGAACTTGTCTAAAATCTACGACAGGGACGATATAACAGGGCAGTTTGTAGGATTCCAGCCGGATTTCTATTTAAAGCAGGACGAGAGAGAACTGGCTGTTAATTTAGCCAATCTCAAGCTTCTATCAGCGGATGCCAACTTTGCGCTTCCTAATATGATGACTTTCCTTGATATGTTCGGAGTCGGCAAAATTGAGCATCTTAATGCTCTGACCCGCTGGAAAGAAAACGATCCGACCATATCGCTGGAAGCCGCTATTGGCGTCGATCCGACAGGAGAACTGTTCAAGCTGGATTTGCATGAAAAGTATCACGGTCCGCACGGCCTTGTGGCGGGTATGACCGGTTCCGGCAAATCGGAATTCATTATGACTTATATTCTTTCTTTGGCCGTTAACTACCACCCTGATGAAGTCGCTTTTATTCTCATTGACTATAAAGGCGGCGGCATGGCGAATGCATTTACGCATTTGCCTCACCTCGCGGGAACGATTACGAACTTGGACGGCGCCGCCGTCAAGCGTTCGCTTGTATCGATCCAGAGTGAGCTGAAACGACGCCAGGCGGTCTTTAGCGAAGCGAGCAAGAAGCTTGGGACAAGCAATATTGATATTTATAAATATCAAAAGTTTTATCGTGAAGGTCTAGTCAGCGAGCCGCTGCAGCATTTGTTTATGATTTCCGACGAGTTTGCGGAGCTGAAAACGCAGCAGCCGGAATTTATGGAGCAGCTCATTAGTGCCGCGCGGATCGGCCGAAGCTTGGGTGTCCATTTGATTTTGGCTACGCAAAAGCCTGCGGGCGTCGTCGACGACCAGATTTGGAGCAATAGCAAATTCAGAGTCTGTCTCAAAGTTCAAGAAAAAGCGGACAGTATGGATATGATTAAACGGCCTGATGCTGCGGAACTGACTATTACCGGCCGCTATTACGTTCAAGTCGGCTTTAACGAGTTGTTTGAACTTGGGCAATCCGCATGGGCAGGGGCGCCTTATCATCCGTCGGATCGCGTTGAGAAACATAAAGACGAAAGTGTCGTCATTATCGACAATTTGGGACGGCCTTTGAAACAGATGAAAGCCGACAGACGAAAATCGGTCTCGGCCAATCCTCCTAAACAAATTGATGAAATCAACAAATATTTGGCCGAAATTGCCAAGGAGGAAGGAATTAAGGTGAAGCCATTATGGCTGGATCCGATTCCGGAGTTCATTTTTGTAGATAATTTAAATACCAAATACGGGGTGTCAAAGCCAAAGCCGTATTGGCTGAATCCAACGATTGGCGAAGTGGACGATCCCGCTCGTCAGCGTCAAATCCGGATGACTCTGCCGCTCAGCGAAGAAGGCAATGTCGTCGTATACGGTTCGGCGGGCAACGGAAAAACCACTTTCTTAACGTCACTCATTTATTCCTTGATGATCGAGCATACACCGGAGGAAGTTAATATTTATGTGCTGGACTTAGGCTCCGAGACGTTAAAAGCATTTTCGAAATCACCGCATGTCGGCGATGTTTTGCTTGCTCATGATGTCGAGAAGACGAACAACCTGTTTAAGATGCTCTATGCAGAAGTAGAGAGAAGGAAAAAGCTGTTTTCGGATCACGGCGGCGACTATCATTCTTATATTCGCTCAGGTCAGCCGGGTATCGAGTCCATTGTGGTCATGATTCACAACTACGCGGCGTTTGTAGAGACGTTTGAGGATAAGGAAGATGCAGTAGCTTATCTGACCCGCGAAGGCGTCAAATACGGAATTTACTTTATTTTGACAGCGCTCAGCACGAATGCGGTTAGGTTCCGTATTTTGCAAAACTTTAAGCAGCTGCTGGTTCTTCAATTAAATGATTCCTCCGATTATTCGGGAGTTCTTGGCAATACGGATGGTGTGTTCCCTTCGAAATTGAAAGGCAGAGGCATTATGAAAACGGACAGTATCTACGAATTCCAAATCGCCCATGTCTTTAAAGAGGTGGAGCAGACGCTCGAAAAAGTACGGGATTTCTGCAGCAAGAGTGCAAAGAACTGGAAAGGTTCGACCGCCAAGCGGATTCCGATTTTGCCGGACAAGATTGATGCCGCCTATTTGGAGCAAGAAACTTGGCAGAAGGATTGGAACGTCATTCCGGTCGGGGTGGAGAAGAACAGTTTGAAACTTGCAACCTATTCTTTCGATCGCTATATCAATTTGGTAGCGTCCAATAGCAACGAGAATGCGGGCTTTGTGCAAGGGGTGGCGGAGATATTGGCCGCTTATTCGGAAGCGCAAGTTATGGTCATTGACCCCAACAGCCAGTTCGAGGCAGATGCTTATAAGAGATACGAATACATGAGCGATGAAAGACAGCTTGACAATGTGGTTGGGGAATTGTTCAGCATTCTGGTCAGCCGCAACAACAGCTACAAGGATGCCAAAGAGGCGAACCTGTCTACGCCGGAGTTCCCTAAATTGATTTGCGTCATTCACTCCTTATCGAGCTTATTCTCTTTTGTTTCTGACGATACGAAAGAGAAGCTTAAAATATTGCTTGAAAAGGGCAGCATTGCCTATAATGTCATCTTTATTGTTAGCGATGCCGCAGCTTCCTTGTCCAACTTCTCTTACGATAACTGGTTTAAAGCGCATGCCTCCGTTAATGATTGCATTTGGACAGGATCTGGCTTTACGGATCAATACCTGCTCAAGGCAAACAAGACAACTAATGATTTGTATGCGGACATTGGCGATTCGTTTGGCTACGTTCTCGTAAAAGGAAAACCGACACTGGTGAAGCTGGTTTCTTCAACAGTCGCCGAATTGGAGGTTGAACTGGTTGGATAAGTATTTAATCGAGGTTTATATCCCGGTGTTGAGCCGGAGCTACGATGTGTATATTCCGGCGCTGACCAAGCTTTATGAAATTGAAGCTTTGCTGGCAGCCGCAATTGCCGAATTATCCGATGGCTACTTTACCGCGAGGCCCGATACCGTATTATGCGATACGGCTAGCGGAATGCTGCTGGATATTAACAAATCGGCTCTGGAGTTAGGTTTGCAAAACGGCTCCAGGCTGATGTTAATATAAATAATTTATTTGAGAGGAGAAATAAAAAATGGCTACAAAAAAGATTGTGGTTGACCCTACGATGCTGACTAATGCATCTAAAAGTATTACATCTGTTGCTGGAGAATACGTGCAGACGTACAATTCATTATTCACGGAAGTTGACAACATGGGTAGAAGTTGGAAAGGTCAAGATAACACTGACTTCGTCGCTCATATCGGAGGATTCAAAAAAGATTTCGAGGATATGAAACTGGCATTGGATGACTACGCAAAATTTTTAAGTGAAACTTCGAAAAGATATGCTGACGCGCAAAGTGAAATTGCTGCTGCTGCAAAAAAATTAACTAATTAAAAGGAGGTAATAACTATGTCAAATGGAACTCCAATTGAAATATCGACAGCAGAGGTCAGAGGTGCAGCCGATAAAATCGTCACCATTAATACGCAGCTTAAGGATAAATTCGATAAAATCATCAAAGAAATGAATGCTCTTGAAAACACTTGGAAAAGTGAAGCGGCATCCACAATTAAAGAGAAATTTTCGAATTTCACTCCGCGCTTCAATGAGTATCAAGAGGTTGTAAAGTCTTATGCTGATTTTCTTAAAGCAGTAGCAGAGCGATATGAGGGCGAAGAAGACGCAATCAAATCTTATGCGAATCAATTCAAGTAAGTGATCACTCAGCGGCAGATCGGGGACTTTAGTGCCCCGATTTGCTTTATCCATTATTAATGAAGGAAGACGGTGATTTTGAGATGGGAATCAATGTTTCGGCAGCGAGGTCTCAGGCAAGCAGCATTAGCGGATATGCCGCCGATTTGCGTGGAGTTAAGATGGGGCTGATGCAATATAAGACGGAAATTAATCAGAACTGGAAATCTACCGAGGTGCAGTACGTTAATCAGGCACTAGACCAAATTGTGAATGAACTGACGTCGATCTCCTCCGAGCTGGATTCACTCAGCAGCGATATTGTCACAACTGCCGAAGACATTAAACGGGAAGAGGATGCGGAAGCCGCAAGACAAGCGGCAGCTGCAGAGGCGGCGCGGCAAGCTGCGATGGCCAGATCGGGCAGACCGGGCATTCGATAACAATAGGGAAGGAGAGTAGATCTCGTATGACGACTACGACTAGCATTAATTTCAATGGCGGCATCGTCCAGACGTTAAATTTGGGGTTGAAAAAAAATATTTTGAAGGTGGATAACAACCGACAATATTTATCATCAACTCAGTCTAGCGTTGATTATCGCATTGCGTCTAGAAGGAATATCGGAGCGCGGTTACACAGTTCGGCTTCCAAAGTAAATGCGGTTCATTCCCGGCTAAAATCGGTGAACCTTGTTGTCGATCAGGCAATAGCGAAATATGAAACTGCGGAGAGTGAATCTAACCGATTTGCTGCCAATATTGGCAAAATCATAGCTTCTCTAGGTGTAATAGAAGATGTATATAGTTTCTTGAATAAAATTGATTCAGAAAAGATGTTGAGGATAAGCAAAGACTTACGATTTCACATGTTCGAAATTAATGGGAATACCTATATAAAAATTGTCGGAGCGAGCGTCACCAGACCAGGTGATTATATAAATTATCGCAATATACTGACTCAAGGCTTAGGGCATTATGACAGATGGAATAAAAACTTTGTTCGAAAATTAGCTGGGGCTGGAGTCTTGATTCACGACGGTACCCGTTATACGCAATATAAAAATAAACTGAAGGGTACCAATTTTCCAGGATTAGATAAAGCCATGGAGAGGCTTCAATATAATAGATGGAAAAGTGCAGGAACGACCCTCGTGAAAGAATTAAACCCTTTGACAGATTATACAGGTTGGAAAGGTGCTACGAATTTAACTAAATTCAGCAAGGGACTAGGCATTTTTGGTACGCTCGTAACGGTCGGGGCTAATGTATTTGATCCAGAGCTTTCAGGACGGCAAAAAGTGGTAAATAGTGTAGTGGACATTGCGAGTGGAACAGCTGCTATGGCTGTAGGTGCCGCTGCCGGTTCGTTCATTTTGCCTCCTTTAGGTACGGTTGTGGGAGCGGGTGTCGGACTTGCAGTCAACGCCGCTATTAACTGGCCTGTTCCTTTCTTGGATGGAAAAAGCGTGGTTGATTATACAAAAGAAAAGGTAAATAAGTTGGTTGATGAAGGAATAGACAATTTGAAGGATGTTGCTAACAACATAGGCAACACACTAGATAAAATTTTTTGGTAGTAGGGTGGATGAATGGATAGAATCGATTTGGGCGAGATGCGAATTCGAAGCTTGAGACATCGTATGTATAGGTTTTCAGATCGTAGTTATTTGACTGACCTTCCGCTTATGCTCCTCATTTTAAACATCATTATTGGGGGTATCGGCATAACAGGCAGTTTAGACGGCTAAGTTCTTTGCATACGATAACATACACGGCTTTTTATTTGTTCAGCCCGCTTTTTTTGTTTCATCTTCTTTTGTCGCTGCTGATCTTGTTCCCTATTCGTTGCACTCCTGGTAAAAGGGGCTCAATATCTGCTCTTGTTTTGTGCACCGTTATTTTTCCGTTTGCCGTTATTGAAACTGCGCCTATCATCGGAACAATTATCTCCGCTATGATTACTTACTTTCTATTGAAATGGATTAGCCGGTACGTTATTTTGGTTTTTGGGTTTTTAGGATTGGGAACATATAATTTGTTTGGTTGCGTCATTCGTTTTCTGGTTTAAATTCGACGTCATCAGTCGCTTAAGAAGAATGAAAAAGAAAAAGTCGGAATTTTAAAGAGGATCTATAGTTAAAGATCGAAAAAATGAACTCGTTTCTTCAAAAAAAGGAGAATAAATTGTGAAAATTAAACGTTGCCCGATTATGTTCAATAATGTGATTAGCGCCAAAATAACGACTCAAACGGATCAATGGCATGAAGGAGCCCAAGGGATTAGAAATGCAATTATTCGCAATGGCTTATATGGAACAGGCCCCGTTATGTATCAAGTAGGCGATGCAGATCCCGAAACGAACAAAGCGGACTTTACGTTTTATATACCGGTTAGCGAGCCCGTTGAAATGAAGCCAAACGACGAATATACCTTTGAAGAGAATTGGGTTATTCCAGATGCTCTTATTCTTAGGCATGCCGATTTGGACGAGGATATTGCGGAGTCATATGCACTGATTCGGGCTTGCGCGGAAGCCAATAGCTTGACGCTGGCAGAGCCCTTTTACAATATTTACTTGGATGTATTCGGCGGCGGAGTGATCGATATTTGCGCACCGATTCAAAAGGAGGATTAATATGGTTTTATTGGGCGATTCCATTCGATATACAAATGTCATCTCGAAACGGTACCGCTACCATTACAGCGATACCAACGATGTTATGGAAAGCTTTTTGAACGATGTGGGAGATACAAAAGCGACAATTAAAGGGCCGCTATTTTATTCGATCAACAACCTCCCGATGGATGAGATGGTCAATGCGGAGTTTTTTATGCCTGTCTATGAAAACCAAGTAGAAACTCGGGAAAATATGTATTTCCATAGCTACTATAACATTGAAGATATGATTACATTTTGTATCCATGATCAGTTCGAAACGGCAACGGAAGAAGCTTATGGCGCTTTAATGCATTATATGGATCAAAACGGGCTGCAGCAGGTGACGCCTATTTTTCATATCATTTCCGGCGATCGTTCATTGGCCTATGTGAATATCAAAATCGGAATCGCTCCGGAAGAAAAAGAAGAGCTTGTATGGCGGGATTAGAACGAACAACTTAGAACGAACAACCAAGAACGAAGACAAAGGAACGGGTGATGGACATTGTTGCAGCAAGGAGATATGCTTGGCGGCCGCTACCGGGTGGAGTCCCATTTAGCGAAGGGCGGAATGGGCAGCGTTTATCTTGTAAAGGATGCAAAGCTGAACGATAAAATTTGGGTCGTGAAAGAGATGGCTCATATGGACGATAACGAAAGCTTCGTAGAAGAAGCGCGTATGTTGACCAGCCTATCTCACCCCAGCATCCCCAAAATAACGGATTATTACGAGCCCGATTTGTCGGGCCATTGTTATCTGGTGATGGAATATATAAAAGGGGTCACGCTGCAAAAGCATTTTGAAGACGCCTCGTTCCAACTGCCGTTTCAAGATATTCTTTCTTACGCCATGCAGCTATGCGATGTGCTCGGTTATTTGCATCGGCAGGACCATCCTGTCGTATTCCGGGATTTGAAGCCCGGCAATTTAATGCTGGATGAATTCGGGAAGCTGAAGCTAATTGACTTCGGGATTGCCCGCAAATACGACGAATCCAAAATGTCCGACACCGTTCAGATGGGTACGATCGCTTTTGCCGCGCCGGAGCAATTCGAAAATCGGCAAACGGACCCAAGAACGGATATTTACGCGGTAGGTGCTATTTTGTATTACCTTGCTAGCCGCGGCCATTATTATTTCCGAAATACGACTCCGCTGCCGCAAGTGCTGGCCGATTATCCATCAGAGTTTGTGCAAATGGTGCAAAAGCTGCTGGAGGCGGATCCAGTGAATCGCTACCAAGACATTCAACAGGTAACGGCTGTTTTGCAAAAGTTGCAGCATGGCGGAACGGCCACGGTTTCGATGAGTGAGTCGGAGCCAGAATTTTTGAAAACGATGATGATCCAATCGTCGGTCGTCCATTCCCATTCACCAACCGCCCAGCAGCAAATTCAAACCGTTTCTTATATGCAGCATATAGCGAAGCAGGAGCCCGCCGGTTCCGGATCATCTAAAAAGATGTACACCGTGCAGGCGACACAAAGCAATCCCGCTCTTATTATTTATTTGCTCGATGTCAGCGGATCGATGACGCTCATGAACGGCGAGAGGAGAAGGCTGGACATCGTAACGGATGCGCTTTATGTGGCGCTCAAACAAATGGTGTTCCGCTCGACAAAGGGAAGCCGTATTTCTTCGCGATACCGTGTTGCCGTATTCGCTTATAGCGACGACGTGCAGGACGTGCTCGGCGGTGTAAAAGGAATCGATGAGCTTATGCAATCCGGGATGCTTCCCGAACTGAAAACGCAGCGTTTTACCGATACGGCAAAAGCTTTCCAACATGCGGAGCAACTGCTGAAAGCCGAATTGGCGAATTTGCAAGACGGCCCCGCTCCACTGATCTGTCATATGACGGACGGCATCTATACAGGCGAAGACCCTGAGCCGATTGCACGAAGAATTATGGATATGTCCGTGAAAGACGGCCATGTGCTTGTTGAAAATATTTTTATTTCGGACGATGTGCTTCAGCAAGAAGTGGATCAGCCCAAACGTTGGCAAGGCGTGCAAGACCAGACCGAATTCCGGGACGATTACGGCCGCAAGCTGAAACGGATGTCTTCCGTCATTCCTGAAAGCTACAGGCAGATGATGAGAGAAGCCAATTACAATCTTGCCGACGGATCATTCCTTATGTTTCCCGGTACCAATCCTGAGCTGGTGTCGCTCGGCTTTCAAATGTCGGCTGCGACCCCCATTCATTAACGATGACGATAAATATAAGACTTTCCCAACAAGAAGAAACGAACATAGTCGATGTAGAGCGAAGCCATTGGAATTATCGGTACGCCTACGCCCGGTCGGCGGAAGCGAAAGCGAACGGCGATATTGGACAAGACTATTTGACTCTTATAGAAGAAAAAGATTACATCGCTTTCGCTCTATGCGACGGCGTCAGCATGTCTTATTTCGGCGATTTCGCCGCTCAGTTTGTGGGGGACAGCTTAATAGAATGGCTTAAGGCGTTGGACGAATCTATGTCTGGGGCCGAAATGCTTTCCGGTCGTTTAAATCAATATTTGATCGAAAAAGCGGGGGAAGCGGGGAAGAAGCTGGACAATTATCCGCTTCCTCCAGGCATTAACGGAATGTTCCGGGAAGTGCTGCTTTCCAAAAAGAGTCTGGGCAGCGGTACGATGTACAGCTGCGGAAGAATAGACAAGCCTGGCCCGGCTTACCCGCAAGGACGAATCGTGCTGGCATGGCAAGGAGACAGCCGAATTCGCATTTGGTCGGGAGCGCGCGAACGGGCGGATTTATTGGGGGATCGCTTCCATACGCGCGAGCGATGGAACAGTGTATCAGGCCCAGTAGGCGGCACGCCTCATGTTTATGCGGGCGGATTGACTCCGTTAGGCGAGACTGGTGCCGTATTGCTGTATTCCGATGGGCTGCAAGCGATAGACGGCGCCGGGCGAATTAATTCAGATATGATCACCGGCCATATATCGCGGGAATCGATGAATCCATCGAGCGACGATATGTCCGTTTTTCATTTGCAATGGCATTGTAACAAGTAAATCGATGATTCACTACATACATTCATTTCTATTCATTCATTTATAAGGAGAGTCGAATTATGGCATTTCAGACAGAGGTACATTCCAAGCTGGTCATTAACGGTGATACGTATTTAATAGGCGAGCATCCCTTTGCTCCCGGTGTACCTTACGGCCAGGAAGGGAGACAAGGGACGGTTTATTTGCTTCAAACGGAAGACAGACGTCAAAAAAAGGCGATCAAGGTGTTCCGCTCGCAGCTAATTAACCCGTCCACGGTTCATCTTTCCTCAAAAATAAGCAAGTATTCGGCTATGGAGGGGCTAGCCGCATGCGAACGCAGCACGATTACCCCGCATAATAACCCGGAATTGCTTGCCAAAGAACCGGATCTTCTATACGCCGTTGTCATGCCATGGATTGACGGTCCTACATGGATGGATATGGTGATGAACAAGCAACCGCTTACCCGCAGGCAAAGCTATACGGCGGCGTATGCGCTCGCGGAAATTATGGCGACGATGGAGCAGCGCGGACTTGCGCATTGCGACTTGTCGGGCCCGAACTTAATTATGCCTATGTTCAGCGAGGGGAGAAATCAGGTCAAGTCGTCTAATTTTGTTCAATTGATTGACCTTGAGCAAATGTTTTCAAACCAATTTGAAAAGCCGGAGTACGTGCCGACAGGGTCTCCGGGCTATGCTCCGCGTTATGCGAATAACCAAATGTGGAATGCCCAATCGGACCGGTTCGCTGGCGCCATTTTGATCATGGAAATGCTTGGCTCCTGTATGGGCGCATTTGCTCAGCAAGCTTGGGGAGAAAGCTACTTTGATCCTAAAGAGCTTCAAACGCATTGCGAAAGATATGACCGTTTAATTTCGACAATCAGACCGATTTGGGGAGCGGGTGTGACGGGCCTCATTCAACGGGCATGGGAGAGCGACGAGCTTAGCCAGTGTCCTACCTTTGGCGAATGGCTGCTGGAGCTGACCAAAATCGATCAGTCCATTTTGCGCGAGGACGCAACCGTCTCGATGCCGAAACGAGAGGAGCCGCAGCCTGCTTCTGCCGCCGCTGCAAATCGCCAACAGCCAGCGGCCATGTCTAGCGCTCGCCGCGAAACCGCAGCGGCCGCTGCGCCGAAACCGCAGGTTCCCGTTGGCCCCGGCCGCCCGGATATGCCAAGCTCGCCGAATCAGGCGCGCTTTAATCAGCTTATGCGCAAGGCGAAAGAGCATGAGGGCAAAGGAAACTTGGCCAAAGCGATTGAAACGTATCGGAATGTGCAAGCGCTTGGGCCTCATGAAAGTGTTGCCAAAGAAATCGAAATTGCGATTGAGTATTTGCAAAAGCAAATGAACGATAAAAGCAAGAAAAAAACGAAAGGCGCTACCGGCGGCTGGCTTCAAAAGTTGTTGAAGCTGGTCATCACGCTTGCCGTTATTGCCGGCCTAGGCTTCGGCGGATATTGGGTTTATGGCTATTTTAAAGGGCTGGCGGAAGCGGGTCCGGTGCCGACCAAAGCGGAGAAGAAACAAATTAATGAAGAAATTCAGCAGTTGAAAATTGAACTTGCAGCGCGGGACAAGACGATTAAAGAGTTGACCAAAGAGGTGGAGGAGCTTCGTAAACCGCTTGATAAGCGCAGCGGCGAATTGATCGGCAAGCTGATGACTGAATATGAAGAAATTCAAAAGCTGGCAGCCGTTGACCCGAGTACGGATATGCAGCTTCATGAAAAGATGTTCAAATCTACCGAAGCTTATATGAATCATGTAAAAGACTACTATAAAACCGCCTACAATTTAGACGGATTGTTATTGGAGCAAATCGGGGTAGTGGAGGGCTATTACTTCCCGTTCATTTACAATCGCGATCGGAACGCCCAGTTGAACTTTAAATTTTATACGGATTATAAAGATAAATTTGCAGTAGGAGGGTATTAATTATGATTTATGGCGCATCGCTAGGCCCCTTTATCAAAAAAGCGTTAACGGATCGAGGCTTCCAAACAACCGGACCGAGAATGATCGAGCTCTTGCCTATGGACTCGGCGGTTTCGAATATGGATGCCATCGTGCTTGGTCCAAAAGACTTGAGCGGTTCCAAAGGACGCGATTTGCTTGAGGCGATTAAGAAAAAACATCCTTCCGTCGGCGTCGTTTATTTCTATAACAAAGAGTCGGAAGCCGGATTAATTGATGGCGACGTTTTGAAAATTCAAGTTGGAAAGCTGACCGTGGAAGAGGTACAGGATGCGGTGGACATCGTCATTGAAGGGAAAGCAATCAGCAAAAGCAGCGGCTTTGAATCTGCGGATATGAGGAGCTATCAATTCGGAGAAGGCGAAGAGGCGCAGGAGCCTTCGGATTATGAGGAAGCGGAGGCAGTGGAAGCGGCACCTGTTGTCCCCGCTTTTTTGGAAACGGCTACCGGACTTGAGCAGCGCGTGGTCGAGATGGGCAAGTTTGCCGATTTTGACTATTTGAAAAAAACGATGCAAACGGAGTATATCCAAACCGAGCTTAGAAATCATAACGCCGAATATGGGGATATTTTAAACGCTCTAGAGGAACTTGACTCTCAAATTGTAAAAGTGTTCAAAGATTCCACCGTAGCGCCCGATTTGAGATTCGAAAAGCTGAAGCAAATCGGAGTGAATCGCGCCGCTTATAAAGGAATGGAGAACAGTCTCGTCGTGGAAAAGCTCGCTTCCGTTATGGAATCGGTTATCGTGTCGGCGGAAGAAGCGGTCGATGCCCGCATTCATCAAATGAGAGAAGCGCTGGAAACAATATCGGCGTCTAGACAATTATATGAAGACCACGGCAAGCTGCAGCAGCTCATAGACGCTAGACTTGCTGTTCAAATGGATTTAATGGAGCTGTCCAAAGGCATTATTGAGATGTATCAGGCGATGGATTTGAGCGTGCATGAGCTGATTGACCAGTTCCAGGATAAAGGCCCATCCAACTATCCTTATATTAACGAAATTATGGACCCAATCAAACCGTTGTTTATTCCGCAAAATATGGCGGCCATTACGAGCCGTTTGCTTTCGGATTTGAACCGGAACAAAGTGACTTTCTCTATTATTGAAGAAAAAGTAAAAAGCGTCGTTAATCTCGTGTTTAAGCTTTGCGAAGAGGATGCCACCATTATTGCTTATCAGCAAAAGCTGATTAAGCTGCTGCAAGCTCAACGAGTGGAAGATGTCATTATTGTAGATCACGTGATTAAAAACTCGCTTCGTCTGTTTGTTGGCCCGACGGATACGGGCAGAACGGCGACTGCTTTAACATGGTCCGGCGTCGCTTCGAGAAGGCAAAATACATTGCTGCTCGACTTCACGGGCAGCTCCAAGCTAGGGCAATACGGAGTTGAAGCGATTTCTTTGGAGCAGTTTCTGGAAGAGCGTTTGGAGCGTAACTTCCTTTGTGTGGTCGGAAGTCTGGAAGCTCGCGAGGAGCGAGTATTCGAGGTTGTTTCCGAGCTTAAGAAACGTCTGAACTACTATGCTAACGTTCATATTTTGCTGGACGCTTCGCAAACGGAATTGATCGGACTGCTTGCTCCGTCCGCGTTGTCGATCCATTTTATTACCGACTGCACGCCAAGAGGAACGGAGCTGCTGCGTCCCGCGGTAGAGGCGTTCAAGGAACAGAACATCGCTCAGAAGGTGGTTTTGATCGATCCTCCGGTTGATCCGATTCGATTGGTCAATGACCTCGCCGTCGATCCGCTGATGGCGAAAGTGATCGTGCTGCCGAGACTGAAATATATTCGAGCTTGTTCTCTTAACCGGACGAAGCCTTATGAGAGCAAAGAGGTTGAGGAAGTGTTTGAGGAGGCTTTTCGGTAAGGATTTAGCTTAGGTTAATGCTGTTAAAGTATAGTAAGTGAGCTACTGAGATGGATGGTGCACAGTTGAGCGAAATCAGGATTGATCCTAAAGCGGTAGAGGCTGCCGGATTTCAATTAAGCCAAAGCCAGAAAAGTATCGGGCGGGTAAGCTCAAGCTTGCCCTATACGAATTATCAAGTCAATTACGCTATTGCCGCTCGAAAAAACATTCAATCCAGAATGTCTCGTTCGGAGCAGCGGGTTCGCGAATTGAGCCAAAAGATCGATGGAATGAATACGTTTATTCATACTACTTTAGGAAAATATAACGGGCTAGAGCGGGAGTTGGCTCAGAAAGCACAAGCGATCAGCGGGCAGGGGGGACTTCCTCCTGCTTCTTCTTGCCCAGTTCCTACAAGCAATAGTAAGGTCGAAGCTGATACGAAAGCCATAAAAGTAATTTCTCATATAGCTAAAGCTACTATCGACTGGATGAAGGATCTTTTCAAGGATAATAGCAGTTCCACTGAAAAGATGCCCATATATGCTTCAGTTGGTGCAGGCGATGGGTCAATGCTGAGGCCATCTAATCCTGATACTTATACTAATGAGGATTTATTAAATATGGATGATCCTGAAGCCTATGAACGGCTAATGAACGGCCCGTTCGGTCGAATGACGGAGGAAGAGCGTAAAGAGCTGATCGCTAAAGCAAAGGAAGAGGAACGTCGGCAAAGATTAGCCGATCTAGTCTACGATCAAGCTCTGGGCCAAGGATTTGCCGATGGTTTGGGCAAGGGAATAGAAAGTGTCATTGAAGGGATGATAGGCGGAGCAAAAGCTGTCGCCCAAAACCCGTTTAAAGCGATTGGGAATGCTGTAGAATCGTTTGTGGAGAAGATAACTAATCCAAAAGAAACTTTAGTGAATAATTTTGAAGAGACAGTTGCGACGGCAAAAGACTTTTGGTACGGTAACGATGTAAGGAAAGGATATTACGTCGGATTTATGTTTACCGATCTTGTCTTTTCGATTGCAACAGGGGGCAGTGGCAAAGTTCTTGGTTTTGTCAGCAAGTTAGACGGTGGTTCGGGTAGTGATCGGAAGAGCGGTAGTGGGAGTAATAATAACGACAATGGCAATGACAGTAATAATGATAACGAAAGTGGTAGTAATAACGATAATGATAACGATAAACAAAAATTAGATAAATCAAATACCGGTGATAAAAGTAATGAGGGGTTTGGTAACCTGAGTCAAACTGAACCTTCTTTGCCTAATGGCGGAAAACCTAAAGGGAACTATACAAAAGGTGACTCACACGGAATTAAGAAAGAGAGCCAAACAGCTGATCTACTGGCAGATCAAGGATATGACATTAAAATGCTAGATGAAGTAAATGGCGGTAATGGATACGGATTAAAAGAGTCATCCAATCCAGATTTCTTAATTGAAGGTAATGTATTTGACTGTTATGCACCTACAATAGAAACAAAAGTTGATAACATTCTTAGAAACATAACAACAAAGACTAAAACACAGGCGGAAAGAATAGTTCTTAATTTAGATCAGTTCCCTCCTGAAAAAGTAATCGAAATTATTCAAGGCATTTTAAGAAAAGCAAATCCAAACGGTGATTTAAAGAACTTAAAAGAACTACTTATTGTGAAAGACGGGAAAATTACACGAGCATTTGGGGGATAGGAATGAATTATGAATTGTTTTTACAAACCAATGTAGGTAATCATTCATTAGCAGAGCTAATAGAAAGATTTACTACCGAATTTGCAAACAAGAAAGCGTCATTTAATTGTAATGATGAGGAAATAGTTATTGGAACTGAGTTATTTTCATTGGCTCTTGAAATTGAAGATATTTCTGATATCGCTTTTGTTAATAATCATTATAACTTAGATATTAATGTATGCATCAGAATTCAATTGTTTGGTAATACATTAAATCAAGGACTCGAGCTTTTGTTTAAAGTTATGGGAAAGCTTATAAAACATATTGATGGAAATCTATTATTTCTAGAAGATGGTTCAGCTCAGTTACTTAGAATTGAGAATGGTCAGCTAATTGTCAATAATTCTTTAGATCAGTTTCAGATAAAATATTTTACTACAAGTTTACTTAGTTTACTTGAACGTCCTTACATTGAAAAAGAGTTATCAAACTGAATCATTCTGTGGGCGTCCTAGTGCAGAATGAACCTAGCGTATAGTTAAAGTTGTATGCAATTTATAAAATATGTAATCCGATCACTAAGTAAGAGTAAATCGTACAACAACACCACAATGCGAGCTTTATCGTCGTGTTGTGTTTTTTTTATTTTCGCCGAAATAAACTAAACAATACAAACATGCAAGAGGTGGCTATTCAAAAATACCCCACCCAGTGCCGAATAAACTCATCATTCAATCAATAGCACAGTTAACCCATGTAATACTAGTATAGGGATTTCTCCATTTCTGTTGTACGCACATCAAATACTTTAACTTAATAACCTAATTACGATAAAGCGTTACATTGAACTGTTTTTCGCTAAGATATGATAGCGCAACTAATATTAGGGAACAATGTCCGCTCTTTCAAAAAGCGTTTGCTTGCCGTTTTAATAAAGAGACCGCATTGTGAGGAACACGAAATTAATATTTTTTCAATAAGCATTAAGGCTTATTGCCTCTACATAATAGGGGCGATAAGCCTTTTTATAATTTTAAATTGATTCTATTCTTTAAAATGATCGAATTACAATTCTATAGCTAATCGGCATTTTGCGACAAAGTTTCCAGGAAATATTTAGCACACTAATAGATTGTGATAAAGTATAAATATGTATTCGTGGAAGTGTTTGTATACTGAAGAAACGTGAAAATATCAACTTGCGGCCATATTTTTGTGTTTATTCGTTCAATAAAATTATAGGAGATTAAGAAATGTTTAAAAAAACGATAGCAGCTCTATTAGCAGCCATTTTATTGACTGGAGGAATAACTACCGCAACAGCGGCTCCAGGCAAGGACCTTCGAATCATACCTGTCATTGTCAACGGTCAGAAAGTAAGGTTTCCTGATACCGAGCCTTATATCAATACAGATGGCCGTACAATGGTTCCTGTTCGTTTTGTAAGTGAAAAATTAGGTGCTGAAGTAAAATGGGAAGCAGCGACTGAAACGGCAACCATCAAGTATAGAGATAAAACGATTAAACTCCCTGTTGGATCCAAAACGGTAACGGTGAACGATGAGAAGCAAGAACTGGATACGGCGGCTGAATTTGCAGATGGACGAACGATGGTGCCGCTTCGTTTTGTCAGTGAGGTTTTAGAATCAAAAGTGGAATGGGATGAAGGGGCACACGCAGTCAAAGTATCGGACAAAGCTTATCAAGATCTGGTAACAGCAGGAAAAGCGAAGCTTGATCCTTGGGGACGCGAGTACAGCAAAACGTGGGATCCTTATTGGATGAAGCTAACCGACTTAGAGAAGACGGGATTCTATAATGTGACCTATAAATCTAAAAATAAAAGCCTTGTTGAATCTATTCAAGCTTGGGATATGAAGACATACGTCGATCAATGGTCAGAACATATTAGGGATTATTATGCAGCCCAGCTTAATGTCGACTACCGGACAATTAATGAAAAAACATTCGCCAACACTCTTATAAGCAATATGACAGGAATGTCCTCGTACCAGGAAGGGCAAATTCGAGATCATATTTTTGAGTATGTTAAATGGGTTAAGAAAAACAAAGTTATTGCAAAAGGGTATGCTGACCCAGAAAACTCACAAATTGAAGGAAGCTTAATCAGCGGAGTGTCTATTCGTGTGCACTTTAAGTTTAAAATCATTTCAGCGAATGATACAGCTCAAACCTTTCTTGATAATTGGAATATATCTACCAATTCAGATTCCTATAAATTGGAAAAAGGTGTTTGGTACAGCGGTTACTCTCGTGTTGTTCTCTGGACTCATTACGCAAACTACAAATATATGCACTATGCCGTCAGAAGCGTTGAAAACATGTTTGCAAAAGATGCTTACAAATACGAGAAATTAAAGTGAACGTAACAGCCCCAAATTGATAAACTTTCAAAAGCTTATTCCAACTTGAGCAATGAGGAGGAGTGAGCTTTTTTGTAAGTGCAAAATCAAGCGAAGAATGAAAAAATTGCTAAACAGATACAGCCAGTAAAGGGAAGCTTGAGTAAGTAAAAAGTTATTCATAGTTTCCTTGATAGAAAATGTGTCACCTTTTTATTTTTTAAAAGAACTTCTCTAACCGTTATGCATATAAGCATGAAAAAAGATCACTCCACCAATCATTAACTTGGAATAAGCATTTATTAAGGAAAGAGACCGTAGATCGAAAGATGGTTCTATGAAGCTTGAGGATTTTGAAAGAAACTTAACAGAAGCCATTGCAGAGAGTCTGGAGCAATTAATTGCCGCCTTACGTCTAAAAAGATAAGTTAATACGAAGCGTTAAATGAACGGATGGCTGGAAAGCCTTCTGAAATTACGGTTTACCTTAGCTGGTGGAGGTCTCTATTAACAGCTTATGTTACATCAAACAGGTCAGTTATGGTTAAGTTCCGCCATGATTGGCCTATTTTATTTTCTTTCTTTTCTCTCTCGGCCCAAAAGATACTTCTAGGAACACCAAAACCAAGAAATCAATAACTCAATTGGTTTAACTAGTAAAAAACTCACATAAATGATCGAAAAACAATTTCTCAAATAGGTAAAATGTGCTAAAATTGATGTGGACATGGTTCGAAGAAATTAGTGATATAAAGGTCTAATGAACTATTTTAGAGCTAGCAGGTGAAACATTCATGTTAAAGAAAATGATAGGCGTTCTACTGGTTATCTTCCTCTTGGTTCCTCATAAAGCCATGGCAGAAATCAATATAATAGCCGTTGAATCGGACCAGGATTATTACGATGTTACGGCTGTTGCAGGCGAAACAAGAACCTTTGAATTTAAACTAGTGAATAACGGAACGAAGGCCGCCGAGGCGGTTGTATATCCGAGCCAGCAGCTAACAGCGATAAATGGCGGACAGGCTTTTATTAGCAGTGACGATTCTGTTAGTGGAATTGGCAAATGGATCAGCAATAGCAAAGAAACGATTAAACTTTCACCAAATGAAGCAAAAACAGTTACATATCAAGTGAAAATACCTGAACAAACAACTGACGGCCAGTATATTGTAGCCATTGTATCCCATAACAAAAACGTATCTAGCTTATCCGTTAATTCTGAGAACAATGCTAGTGTAAACATAAGCGGACCGGTAGACCTTGTTATAGCTAAACAAATGGTTCTGAATATCGGTAATCAATCTACTCGATACATAACGATCGATTCATTTTCCTACACGTACAATTCCGATGGTTCTCCTGTAATTGGAGCAATGTTAACGAATCATGGGACTATTTTAGAAAAGCCGAAAACGACCATACATATAAAATCGGATAAAAACGAAATCATAGAGTCGGTCGTCTTAGACAACCATCTTTCGTTCTATCAAGGAACGGAGCAGGTCGTGAGGCTAACAAGTGAAAAGCTTTTGAATCATGGGAATTATAAAGCTCAAGTCATAGTGGAATATTCCGGCATGAGTGTGGAAAGAACGTTTGATTTTACCGTAACAAAAACAAATGTAGAGAAGTCATTGCAGGCATTAAAAGAGACAGGAGGAGATATTTCAACTGTATCGAGTGATGAAAAAACCACATTTATGTATTATGTTGCGGGCAGTCTAACCATCATTATATTTTTATTATTGCTGCTCCTTTTTATCTTATTAAGAAAAAAGACGAACAGGGATACTTCCCCTCGTAAAGAAATTGGAGGATAAAAGATGAAAAAGTTTTTGCTGGCTACATTTATCGTTTTGTTGGCACTTGGGAATGTAAATACAGCCTCCGCACAATCGGTAGATACAAATGTAGGGGTTGTCGGCGGGACGTTGTCATTTGTACCGGAACCTTTTGATTTTTCTAATGCGACTATTAATTCCGAGAGTGTCACTGTACTGGAAAAATCGATTAATAATCGGATCGTGGACTCGAGAGGTTCAGGTGGCGGCTGGTCCGTCTCTTTATCGGCTAGCAATTTTATCAGCGATGCGGTTCCCGACAATTCAAATAGCCGGGCAGGAAGCACGATGACGATTCGATTCCCTGAAAACTCACTGAAAGTAGGAAACTGGTCTATCTATAGAAATAACGATTACGGCCAAGAAATAGATCCAGTGAACGGCCCGCTAAAACTAACTGCGCCGCTGGTGACTTTAAATTCCACTCCTATACAATTAATTGAAGCGAAAAAAGGTTTTGGCATGGGCAGCTATATTAATAATTTGAATTTCGTCTTAACCGTTCCGTACAAGGGGTATGTACAAAGTCTGTCAGAGGCTGCAACAAGCGGCTACACGTTGGATCAAGAGGTTGGCATTAGGGCTACGAACTATAAAGCCACATTTACGTATACGTTAACTTCTGGGATTTAACTTCTGCTTGGGGGAAGAAAAACTTTAAGTTAGCCAGTGTTGGAGCCTAAGAGGCACTGAATAGAGAGGCTAGTGGACTATTTTAAAATGGGTACTCAAAAAGCTAGAGCTTAGCAGGTTGATTCCGGTAAAATATCGCCGTGATTAACCTGTTTTTATTTTCTATTTAACCTTTGTCTGATAGAGGATTAAGTACATAACTCTTCTTCATAAATGGCTCTTTTTAGCGTTTTTTCTTTTACTCTAGCGCCTTATAACAACATAAAATCATCAAATTTTTGTCAATTATTGCATTTATGACGTAGGTAAATTGTGCTAAAATTTAAAAGGAACGTCTTGGGACCAGGGATAGAGATAAACAATAATAGAAAACATTAGTTCACTATTTTTAGGAATGACTACCTAAGTGTATTGCAACGAGAGAGTTAATAGAAATGTAATTCAGCAGTTCTATTCTAATATGATTTTAGAAAGAGGAGTGGTTCAATTGTTTAAGAAGTATACAGCAGCAATATTGGCGGGGGTAGTAATGTGCGGGGCATTATCCGTTGCTCCTGTTCAAGCAAAGCCAGGCAAGGACCTTCGCATGATTCCAATCATCGTAAACGGGTACAAAATGAAATTTCCGGATACGGAGCCGTACATTAATACGGATGGCCGAACAATGGTACCTGTACGTTTTGTAAGCGAGAAGCTTGGTGCCAGCGTGAAGTGGGAGGAAGCGACCAAAACAGTTACGATGAAGTTTGAGTCTAAAGGGATCGAAATGGTGATTGGCTCTAAGACAGTTAAGGTGAATGGGGAATCCATTACGCTTGATACGGCTGCTGAAAAGCACGAAGGGCGCACCATGGTCCCGCTTCGTTTTGTAAGCGAAGTACTGGACACGAAGGTAGAGTGGGATGAAGGCGCTCATTCGGTCCGTGTGACGGATGCGGAATATCAAGCGAAAATCGATTCCGGGAAGGTTAAGCTTGATCCTTGGGGAAGAGAATACAGCAAAACGTGGGATGCTTACTGGATGCGTTTATCCGACTTGGAGCAAACGAGATTATATAAACATATTCGCACATCTGGAAATAGAGAATACGTAGAGAAACAAATAGATTTTGACTTTAAATTTTACGGAGATCGATGGGCAGAGCGTATTCAAAAATATTACGCGGCGCAATTAAATATAGACTACCGGACGATTAATGAAAAAGAATTTACGGAAACTTTAATTTCTTATACCAGTCATGATTCAACTTATTTTGAGAAGAAGGCAAGAGATGTAATAAAGGAATATGTAGCATGGGTTAAAAAAAATAAAGTTATTGCAAAAGGTTATGCATCTCCTGAGATTTCTCAGGTTGGAGATGCTAATGATTCGCGAATTAGTGTCCCAGTAAATTTTAAATTTATGATTCTTTCGGCGAATGATCCATCTCAGGTCTTTCTAGACAATTGGATTGTTAACAAGCTTAACGCACCTATTAAGTTGAAGAAGAATGTTTGGTATGACGGATATTCATATGTCATTATGCAAACAAATTATGGAAATTACATTTATAGACATTTTAAAATAGCACATTTTGATAATATGTTTTTAAAGAATTTCTCTTTTTATGATGAATTGAAGTAAACGATTTTTAAGTAAGGAGATAATGAAATTGAAAAAATACACAGCATTGTTACTACTGATTTTAATAATCCTTACTGGAATTCCTATGTCTCCCTCTCTTTCTGTAAATGCGTCTTCCAATCTTCTAGAAAAGGATTATTATCGCACAGGTGCTTGGATGGAAAATGGGAAGTTTATATTTGTTGCAAATAATAAGAAGGCAAGCTCCAGTATTAGATACAAGACTACTCACTTTATACTTCGTAAAGATCCTACATGCAATTCTGTTAATGATACTGCTCAGTGTACACCTGCAAAAGGGATTAAAGATGTAGATTATCTTGAAATTGATGTCAGAGAAGGTTCAACTGATGGAGGTGGAGGTAATCATACTGATATATGCGGTTATATAAAAACTCATGGTTTTAAAGAATATAGAGATTTGAGCCCTGATGAGCGCAAGAAAAAAACAAGATGCGATAAAACGACTTCTGATCTGGGTTTTGATTTATTAATCTACCGTTTTGAGTCACCCGAAAGCGTCATTACAGAAAAAATGAAAAAAAATAAGTATTTCAAAGATTATGTAAATGGTCAAACCATTTATGTAAGCACAGTTTTTACAGTGACAGGCCCTACTAGTAACGCCGGAAAACGATTTGAACAGTCGAGAAACGGTACAGTTGACGGCAAATACGGCGAGGGAATCTATGATGCCGAATATTGGGCCAATAAATCTTTTTTTCGAGGCTACTACGATAGGTCCATCCCGTTTGATAGTGCCGCCTATCCGTTAAAAGTGCAAATGAAGCACGAAGAGACCAAAGTGACTCTAAAGCCAGACAAAGAAATAAAAAATCCCAAACTAGCCGAGGGATGGGAAGCAGAAAACGCGACAACTAAGATTAAACTTGACGAGTCCATTGTAGGTACAGACGGTAAAACGTATCAATTGCAATGCTCATACATTGTAAAGCCAGATGATAAAACGCCGGTGAATTGTTCCAGTTCGGGCAATGAGCCCTACCTTGTAAGAGGAACCGCGACAGCCGATCTCAATCGTAATCCTAAAATGTATATAGGCGGCACGAATGTCGTCGCTTTATACAATCAAGCCGATTGTAAATGTAAGCAATCAGCTACCATCCCTAACAAATCCAAGCTGGAAGGGAAAATTCCTTTAGAGCAGAGCGTCATAGGCAAGCAAATTCCGGTTCAAGTTGATTTGCAGCAGGATTCCAAAGAATATGAAAATTGGAAAAAATGGGTGAAGGGTAAAACGGGCCTCCAAATCCGGGTGCGAATGTGGCGAAACGATCAAACGGACAAAATAACCGGACTCGCCAATACAGGGGATAGGGCTAAATGGGCCGCAACAGGCAAGGCTCCTACTCCCGCAAACGACGAGAAGCCGGAGCTTAGAGTAAACGTGACAGAGGCTCAGCTCCTTGCCTATTTAAATGGTAATGGAAGCAAGCTAATTTACAATGACGATTTAACCAACTATCCGATTCCCGAAGGGGGCAAAGTAAGCTTCCGCTACAATGCTTCGGTATACATTTATGCCAAAGAAGGCAATGCGGAGCTTATGAAGCAATGTACCGGGAATCCGAATTCGACGGAAATGACCTGGTTTAGGCCGGAACCGAAACCGCCTTTAACCGGAGATTTTATTTCTACTCCTAAGTACTGGTCTGAAATCAAACAAGGCTCACCTCAAACCTCAGGTACGGGAGCAAACGAAACCTTTGATGCAATGTCGGGTACGCCTACAACGAGAAGCCTCTATTTTGCTTCGGGCGGTTCCGAATTTATGGTAGATGTACAAGTTGAATATGTGCCAAAAGTGACTCAAACCCGGTCATACCGCTCATACTTTACCCCGGTTGTTAACGGTTGGGCCATGTCCTCCATTACGGGCTCTCCGGGGCATGGCAGTGCGCCTTCAAGACCTACGCCAAGGGTGATGACGGATTCTGCAGGTCAGTCGTATACGGAAGTGGTTTCCCAGCATAGCTCCAAGCATGTAACGAAAGCAGCCGTGCCATGCAGCGGGAATCCGTGTACAGGAGGATCACCGGAAGAATCCCATACCGATTATTGGTGGGTGCAGGAGGGATATAGCTCCCATATGGTAGGGGGTTATGAGGATACGTGGACGCAGACGGTCACTTTTGACTATATGAAAATTAATAAAGCGGTCGTATGGAAGCTGGACCGTTCGAAAGTGAACGGGATGGCGACGCTGGTCGGCACGAACGAAGTGACGGCAACCGTAACCCAAGGTGATCCGAACATTTTTTACAATATCGCAAGCTCCAATACAAGCGCCGCAGGCCGTCTGCGCTACTCTCTTGAGACGGATCAGCATGATACGGTCGTATGGAACGAAGGCTCTTCGGACAATGCGATTGCAAACAGCAAGGTAGGACCTGGGCCTGTAAAAGAGGATGAGAAGTTTAAACAGCGCCGTGCTCTCACAACCAACGTGACTGCGATTTCCGATTTTCTTATTCTTCAGACGTCGTCGGGCGACCAATCGGTCATGTATTTTGAGAAACCTTCAAATACAGCCAAAGTAACGGACCAGCTTGATGTTCCGACATCGGATTTTGACACTATGTGGACTCGAAATTCATTGTCCGCTGCCAAATGGAATGTGCTAGATACGATCCAGGTTGGCTCATATAACGGCAATTTTTCAAATCCGTCGATGAAATATTCCGGGGGGAACAGTGCAAAGGTCGCGACCATCTTTGACAGTAAGCCGGCAGGATTAAATAGGCCAAGTCAGCCGGGCGGATATATGCGTCTTATGCAAGCGGGATTAGATATTCCGGACACACTAATAAACGGCCAACAAATCACCGGCTACTCATCGGTATTTTATCGAACGATTTTAAACCATAATCCAAAAAACAAAACGGTCTCCTATTCGACAACAGCTGACGATGAATTCGGAAGCGCGGGTCAGTCGTTTATAAGCACGTATTCTCCGCTTCATTCAAAGATAAACGATATTGTCATTCACAACCCGGTATCGGTTGAAGATGCGAGAGTCGTATCGCTGGACAGCCATCTTGATCAACGAACCTCTTCCTCTAAAGATTTGGGGGGCAATAAGCAGGAGCCGGTTGTAGAATTCGAGCGAGTTTTAGATCCAGACTACCGTCAAAATATTATCCCTAACCCGGATGCGGAAATTGTGAACGTCAATAAGTCGGTAGCGGGCTGGAACACTTGGGTCGCTTCTGGCAATAACGCCGACATGAGGTTCATAAGCAGAGGAGAATGGAACGGGAAAGATTGGATCATTGGCGGAGAAAGCTCGTTTGAAGTAACGAGCAAAGCAAGTTCGGGGACAACGGGAGGGTACTGGAGGGACATCCCGATCAAACCGAATACCAGCTACAAATTTGAAGGGGATATTAGCTGTCATCGTTGTGAAGGTTATTTCTCTCTTAATTTCTATACCGCGGAAATGAATGTAACAGGCGGAGCAGTAGGGGCATCGGATATAAACCGGTCATCCGTCGTACAGCACAAATCTTTTACTTTCACTAGTCCATCCAATGCTGCTTTTATTAGAATTCATATGATAAAAGGAAAAAATATGGATGCGGTGTCCTATGCTAATGACCATCTTTTCGTCGACAATTTAAAGCTTATGAATATGAGCATGCAAGAGTTTATTGCGGTCGATGGAGTCTATATGACAACCGAAATACCGAATCCGGATTATCGTAAGGGATCTGACGGGACATCCGAAGTTTTCGCTCATACGGGTGGAGTACAGACCTTTAAGGCACCGTCTACCGGCGTTTATACCCTTGAATTATGGGGAGCTCAAGGCGGCTCAGCCGGAGGAGTCAATAACGCAGGGGGCTACGCCAAAGGGGATATTACTCTCACGGCAGGTCAAATTCTTTCCATTTATGTCGGTGGACAAGGGGCCAACGGCAGTACGACCATTGACCAATACGATGGCTGCAATAGAACCGGGGGCTTTAACGGCGGAGGAACAGGATGCGGAAATGCCGGAGCAGGAGGAGGCGGGGCTTCCGATGTTCGGCTTGGAGGAGAACGAATCATTATTGCTGGGGGTGGCGGCGGCGATACGACAAGTTCGGCGGGCAACCAGTCGTATGGCGGCGCTTCAAAAACGACTTCTACCTTATGGAACGGGCATAATGGCGATACAGGTCGCCACAGCAGCAGTTACCCAAATGATGAAGGAGGCGGAGGTGGCGGCTATTACGGGGGAGAAGTCAACCACGGCGATGATACGAAGTGGTCCTATGGCGGCACATCGTGGACGGGCAGCCTAAGCAATGCTACTATGACTGCCGGCAACTCCAACATGCCAAGTCCTTCGGGCGCAACGCAAATCGGACAAACGGGTCATGGCGCTATCAAAATTACGTCTCCCGCCAGCGCGGAAGTAGGTAGTCCTAACCTTATTGTCGAGGTTTTGGCCGGAGGTTCGGACACGGCTATTCCTTCCGAGGCGTATAAGCTGGTCGAAAAGAAGCAGGATCCTTCCGCGCCAGTTAACGGTCAGCCGCAGGCGAGCTTTATTTTGCTAGATAAAGAGTTCTTCATCGACTTCCCGAATACCGGCGACTTTTACGGCAACGGCCAATGGGGCTGGTCGACCACAACTGGCATCAGGGGCAAAGGTTTTACGGACGGCATGGATACGACGGAATGGACAAAAGCGAAATATGTCAGGTTCGATTTCCATGTCATTTACGACGGGACGCTTTACCAGTCTAATGAGTGGATATCTCTCCCGGTTAATGAGAGAAACTTCAGATTTTACCTTCCTCTTGCCAACCGGGAAAAAATTAGCGCATTAGTGGAATTCAAAAGCATCGCAAACAACGCTCCTTACGAAGATAACGATGCTCCAACGAACCGTATTCGTGAATATAACCATGCTGCGAAACATAGCACATTAAAAAAGTTCAATATTGATGTGGTGGGCCGGATTGGCAATATGACGATCCAGGATACGGGAGATTTCCGCTTTTCGAATTTTTTCAAGACGCCGCTAGGGGGCAATCCTACGCCATGGTACATTCCTAACGTTGTGAGAAAAGTAAATCCATATTCTCAAAATAATTGGGTAGGCGATACGATCGATTTGCGTGGAGAACAAGTCAGCTCCGCGACGAAAGTGTTAAATACGTATGGTTTGCTGACGCATCTTAATTTTGATTTAAATATGAAAAAGCCGATGACGTTCCCGTTATCGCCAGAGAAAAACAACATTAAAGCGTTAGATAAGCAGCCGCTGCGACTTGGCTATAATGTGTTGTCCGATATTCAAACGATCGGAAATTATTACAGCAGCCTGCAAATTATGCCGTATTTCTATGCGCTGAATTTGCAAACCGGAAAAATCGACCCAGTCGATATGTATATGAAAGTAGGTCAGCAGTATAAGCCAATCAATTTCTCCGATAAAACGAAAAAAGCGTATTCGTATTCTGCTAAAATGGATTGGGATGCAGAGGTGAAGCGGAGAAATGTTTTTGGACCTGAAGAGGTGCTGACAAGCCGTGTAACAAGGTTATTCTTGGAGTCAGGCGGCGATTCTATTGAGGGAAGCGCTGTCTCGCCGTACGGAGTTTATTCGTTTGGCAATACACAGCTTATGCAGCTAACCGGACGGAATCGAACCTTTATCGGCACGGATGCGACCTATGGGCAGGACAAAAATCCTGGAAACGTATTGTCGAGTTTGGAATACGGCATGCAGGCGCAGAGATGGCACTATACGTATGCCATTCCTTCTTCAGCAGTCGCTGTTGCAAAGGATGCGGCCATTACACAAAAAAATATAGACGTGTACCGCAAAAATAATATGGTTATCATTTTGGCCGCAGATATTAAGGCGGTAGGCGATACTTACGTGCTGCAATATTCGGTACCCGGAGACAAAGCAAACGGGCATGTGAAAATATCGGGTACGTCTTGGTCGCTAGCAAGCATTCCTCATCCGGTAATTGCAGTCTATTCAGCAAACAAGACTTCTGGAGATGACTTGCAAATATCGGGTACGCACTAATGTTTAAAGTAGCCTTTAAGTAATTTTAAGTAGCGCGAGAAAGCAGTTAGGGGGAGCAAATGAGCTTCCCCTTTGCGCTATTTAGGGCATTGTTTATTTTAGAGGAGTAGCAAAAGAGGAGGAACATCTATGAAAAGAATGAAACAGCTTTTGACGACGACAGCGGCAGTCATCTTTGCTTCTCTGGCACTATCCGGCGCAACAGGACATGGAGCAAGCCCAAACACTCCATCCGCATGGGCTCAGAGCGATGTACAGTTTATGGTAGAGGAAGGGCTTGTTCCAAAATCGCTTCAGGGACAGTATCGCAACAAAATTACCCGTGCGGAATTTACAGCGATAGCCGAGCTTGTCTTGTATCGGGTAACGAACGCGGAAGAAAAGCTCCATAAAGTATTGACGGAGCAGCGGTTTCAGGATTCTTTTGAACCCTATGTATATAAAGCCTATCAATTTGGAATTGTGAATGGAATCAATGAGTCGGAATTTATGCCGAATCGCCCAATTGAACGCAAAGAAGCGGCGGTTATGATGAGCAATATGCTGAAAACGGTGCGGACGGCTAATCTATCGAATGAAAAAGCACCTTATGTTGACTATGCGGCAATTCCTTCATGGGCCCGCGAAGCGGCAAACATTACTTATCACGCTAATATTTTTAAAGGAAGCGCGGCAGGAATGGAGCCGGATAAGCCTTATACGCGAGAGCAGTCCATTGTGACGATGAAGCGGTTATTGGACGCGGTACACAATGTGGAAGGCATTTCGTATAGGGGCAAAATATTTGTGAAGTTCGACCAAATCGACGATGTGCGCGTCGGCTGGAACTACGTTAAGCTAGGCTCTCCCAAAGCGCAGGGAAGCCTTCAACGACTTTGGCAGTCCGTTTCTCATCAATTTTCAGGTGTTACACCGAACGGCTACACAAAAGAAACGCTAAATAGCGAGGAGTTTACGATTGAGACTTTGGGAGACGATTATTTGATTAAAATTTCTTGGTAGATATCTCCTTGTGCAATAAATCTATTTCAAAAAACCGATTTTAGGAAGCGGAGTTGGTTTAGTGAATGTTATAAACTTTAATTTAAAGAAGTAGGTGAGTAACATGGTGGGAAGAAGAATGGTAGATAGATGGCAAGATGATAGTAAGTCGTTTCTTGCATTAGGTATGAAAAAGAGAGCATTGCCTACCATATACGGAGGAATCATTGGTGATTTATTGGGAGTTCCTGTAGAATTCAGGAAAAGAGATAGCTATCAAATTAAGGAGATTGCGGGATACGGGACATATAATCAACCTCCTGGAACATGGTCCGACGATACGTCGTTGACGTTATGCCTCATGGAAAATATTATAAATGATGATAGCATGGATGACTTGATGCTCAAATTGGTTAAATATTATGATGAAGCATATTGGACCCCTCACGGTGAGATGTTTGATATTGGCAGAGCAACGGTTGAAGCGATTACTAGATTCAAGCGTGGAACTATGCCGGAAAAATGTGGGGGTCAAACAGAGCTTGATAATGGCAATGGGGCTATCATGAGAATTTCACCTGTGGTATTTCTTTTGTATAATAATTTTGATTTTGTTCAAAAAGCAGAAATAATAAAGCAATATACAGAAATAACTCATGCACACCCTCGTGCGATAGTTGGTTCTATTATTTATGTAGAATTATTACTAAGACTTTATTACAATAATTCATTTGCAGAATCTATTGAACAAATCAATGAGCTTTTCACTGAAAATTTTGATGAAAACCACATATATCGAAAAGAACTTATAAATTATAAAAGAATTTTTAGTGAAGATTTTGCAAAAACGCCGAGAGAAGAAATTATGTCGACTGGTTTTGTCGTTCATTCACTTGAAGCGGCAGTATGGTGTTTAATCACAACCTCTTCCTTTAGTGAAGCCGTATTAAAAGCAGTAAATCTAGGTGATGATACGGACACAGTGGCAGCAATAACAGGTTCATTAGCGGGTATGTATTATAAAATGGAAGGAATTCCAGAAGAGTGGCTGGAGAAAATAGCTAGAAAAAATGACATTGATGAATTAATCGAAAAGTTTTATGAGCATTGTGCAAATAAAGCTATTTTAAAAGAATACGGTAGTCTCTAAGTTCACATTCGTGGCTGAATAACTATTTAAAATAACAACGTTATTTCGAGCAGGTCTACTAGTATTTAGGTAATGCCAATGCCAATGATAAAGAAATTGAAGAGTATATGAGTTAACCTTGAACGGCTAAATGCCTTCAAGGTCTTTTTATATAGGAAAGTAAATACTACCATGAATTTGCTAGGCCCGCGAGTCTATGATCTTATTACAAGAGAAAAGCTGTCCACGGCCGAGAGATGGCTAGCCGCTGCTGTAACATTCGTTCCTTGGGTACGTACGGCTTACGCTATTGTTGATGTGGTACAACTTAATATATAAACAATAGGTAAATTGTGCTAAAATTGATGCGGACATGGTTGAAACTATCATGCTTCGACTGACTAAATAACCATGAAGAAAGGAACGAGGAGGGTCAAAAGTCATGTCTCTAATTCATATTGATCTTGGCCGGGTACAAGGCTTAAATACTAGCCTAAACAGCATTGCTCAAAAGTCAGCTGCGGCTTCGAGGGGCGTAGGCAATATCCGTATCGATTATGCCATCACCTCTCGCCGCCAAATTGGCCATCGTATGTACAAGACGAATAGCCGTTTGATAGAATTAGAGAGAAGGATACGGGCGATTCAAATCTTCGCTAATCAGTCGGTTGAGAAGTATGGCAATACGGAATCGGAAATAATGAAACGGATTCCGGGGGGCGCGGGTTCTATCATTTTTGGAAGTGTCACGCATCATATTGGCGACCCCGGGGGAATGAAAAATCAAATCTCGGCTTTCGGTTTGCTGACCCCGCGTTTTTATGATCCGAATTCGATTATGGACAAAATGAGGGCCATGCAGCTTCAAGATCCTCCGAAGTCTACTTACATAGCAGCGTATCCCAACACTTGTGGACCTAATTACACGGAGAAAAGCAGCCAATATGAGGAAAAGAAGAAGGGGCCAGGCTGGCTCGCCAAAGGGTTTTCATTTGCGTTAGATTTTGTGCCGATCGTAGGTAATGTAAAATCAGCAATTGAAGCTATTTCAGGCAAAGATGTCATCACAGGAGAAAAGCTGTCCACAGCCGAGAGATGGCTAGCTGCTGCTGGAACATTCATCCCATGGGTACGCAAGGCTGATACTGTTATTGATGTGGCTAAACGTGCCGATGACGTGATAGATGGAATTGGCGATGCTAGGAAAGTTCCTGTAGGGACGGGCGATCTTGCAGAAAGCTCTTTAATTAACAGATATATGCCGGACGGAAGAGTTCTAAGTGATGTTACAGAATTACCAGGGGCACAAGGGATTGTAGTACCGAAACGCTTAACTCCGGAGGAGATGGAATTCTTAACTAAGGAGCATGGTGTGGAGTTCGCACAAATTTATCGTACTGGATCTGGTACAAGTAGTGGCAGGGGTGGGCAATATGAATTATATTCAGGTGTTCACAACCGTGTTAATGTTCCAATTGGGAAGGACGTCATGCTAATATCACATACTCACCCACGAGGAACGGCAAGACCAAGCCCAGACGATTTAATACTTATGGAGTTATTAGAACTAGCAGGTTCTCCGCAAAAGACGTCACAGATTGTTCCTGTTGGAAAGGCTCCAGTATACTTTGATAAGAACGGGTTAAAGAAAAGGTAGCCAAGTATTCATAATAGTTTAGATTAATTCTAACAATATCTAATTTTATTGATAGGAGTGACAAATAAATGACAACATTAAACGAATATAAAGATATGTGGACAACAAATAAAGAAAAATATGCATTAATAGAGTTGAGTAATAATCGTTATGCAATTATTGATATAGAACATAAATCAGCAGTTCTAATAGAGGATAGTGATATTGCTGAAGAGGTAAAAGCGCAAATGAAAAGTCATGGTAATCAAATTTTAGACAAAACTTGGTTCAATAATAATTGAGTGAGAATTGCTCTTAATAATAAAAACATTAGTTCAGCATTACGAGTAGAGTTAGTTTGAATGAAAATCTGATCCAGGCCTGTTAGTTGATTTTGATAATAAGAGACTATATTCGTACTTTCCTGAACCGGCATCTTTTGAAGAGTATGTACCCGATGGTTGGATTGGCGTTTATGAAAACTTCTTAGAAAAAATAACAACGCAAGAAAGATACTGGATAATAGAAGGACATAATTATTTCTGCTGAGCTGTGGCGGGATAAAACAAAAGGAAAGAAGGGTTTCACTTGAGTCAAGACAATAAATTAAACCTACTAAGTGAAAAGCTTGTTAACGGTGATACTGGACAAGAAGTAGAGGGTATTACTGTTATGATTGATGGGAAATTTAAGCAAGCTCTAGATATCATTATGGACAACTCGGATGGATATACAAATTATTCTGAGATTATCCGAGATATTATTTTCAGTGGCACACAACAAATTGTAGAATCAATAAAGAAATAAAGTTATTTAATAGTTTCGCCAACCAGTAGATTTTCATTGGGTGAATAATTAGTCTATATAAGTCATTAATAAAACAGGTCAAGTATGGTTAGAAATTAATCATAGTTAATCTGTTTTTTTATTTTTAAAATGCCACTTTTAAACAAAGAGAACGAAAACATGAGGTGGATACAATATTGTTAAGTTTAAATGGCGGCCTTGATTAGCTTTGTGTCTTTCTAGTTTTCTCTTTAGCAGGGCTACCCAGATCCGCCTCCAAACTTCCAACCAATAACCCCCAATTCAGGGGGTTATTCTTTTCCCCTAATCTTGCATATCTAATCGAATAGTCCCGAATTATGTAAAAAAATGTGTGACAACTAGGAAAAATGTGCTAAAATTAAGTAGGTATATAGACTTGGAGAGCGAATAGCAATGCTCAGAAATAGAAATATGTTTTACAGAAGACAGGGGGCTGTTTTGGCAATTGGCACAAGTGATTTTAGACTTTTTATCCAAAAATGAATTAAGAAATACGAGGACAAAAGCGATCTGTTTAGCTATCCTCTTCCTATTTGCTTTCAGCAAAACGGCAAGCGCGGAAACAAGCGCAGGCACACTTCAAGGGACGGCTCCAGAGCCTTCATTCTCTATAGCGGCATTGGATTCCGGAAGCAGCTCTATTTTTATGATGGACTCGCGCGCTGGCGCTTCTTTGTCTTTTAAAGTTCAGGTGGGCAATAACAGCAACAAAAGCTCGGAGTTTAAAATTTACGCGACCGATGTGCTGTCGACCTTAAGGGGAGGCTGGAGTTATCCCGCCAGCTTTGAACCCAAATCTTTATCCGGCACCTGGTTCAAGGAAGAAGTGCGCTCAGGCTCCCTAAAGCCCGGCGAAAAAAAGGTTTATACCTTCTCTATGAATGTCCCGCAAGGGTTAAAAGATGGCCAATATATCGGGGCGATCGTCCTGGAGGAATTTGTCCCCGCACAAATGGACGCTTCGGAATCCGGCATGTCGGCGGTATCCGATATGTACATCAGGCTGCCGATTCAAACAGTTATTAACATCAACAAGGAAAAGGCCTCGCATGAGCTATTTGTAGAAAACATTTACCACGAGACAGGACAAGATGGACTCATCACTTTATTTATCCCTCATCGCAATGCAGGCACCATTTTGGAAAAGCCGTCCGGAACGCTATCGCTAACAAACTCCTCGGGAAAATTGATTAAGTCGGAAACTTATGTAATGGACTCCGTGTATGTAGGTACAACCGGATTATACGATCTGAGACTGACGGACATTTTGGCGCCGGATACCTACATCTTAACTTATACGACGAAATATCAGGACATAGAAACGACAGGCCAGTATAAGTTTAAGCTTACTGCGGAAGAAGTAGTATCTTCTCTTGATAAGGCCGAAAATATGGGCGTGTCTTACAAGAGCGGGTTAGCGGAAATTCTGTATATGTATTGGGTATGGATTCTGCTAATAGTTGTAGTGGTGCTCGGTTTGCTGCTCATTATTGTACTGCTTCTACTAAGAAGGAGAAAGGAGAAGAAATCCAATACGCATCCGAATGGAGATGGGGTGGGTACAAATGGTCCAAAAAATAATGAAAGCAGCTTTGGCGCTTAGTCTGCTGCTGGCCGTGATCGTTCCGGCCGCTGCTGCGACGTCAAGCAACCTGGTAGACAATGGAGGCTTTGAATCCTATACTTCAGGCAATACGGGCGACGGCTGGGACTTTTCTACGGATAATGTGCCTGCGCAATATGTAGCGGAGCTATCGAGTGCAAGTGTAGCCGAAGGAAACTATTCGCAAAGGCTGACTCAAGACGGCCTTACTTATGCTGGCCAAATGCTGAAAGTCAGCAACTCCAAAAGTACGGGCATCACAGCAGGACTGCCGCTTGAAATGAAGTTTAAATCCAACATTACTTCAATGGTAGGAGCCAAGCTCAGAGCCAAAATCGAGTATTACGATTCAACGGGCAGGTATTTCGGAAGGGCCCTATTGGAAGTAAAAGATCCAACAACCGGGTTCCAGGAGTTTTCGCTTTCAACGGTTTTGCCGGCGGGGACCGATCATGTTGCGACATCGTTTGAAGGGACGATAAACATTGAAGGCGGCTATTATAATCTCTTTATCGACGATGTAAGGCTGTATATCAACTCTGTTTCCGGCGAACAAACTCAGGTAGGAATCGTAGGCGGCCAGCTTGAATTCAGCACGATATCCGGACTGTTTTTGGATGTTAATCTGGACAATGAAGCAGTTATGACGACTACGAATACGTCCACCGTGCGCATTACCGACAACCGGGGCAATGGTGAAGGGTGGGCGGTCAAAATATCGGCTACTGACTTTTTGAGCGCCAGTCTTCCTGACCCTTCGTCAGGCGGAACCGCTTCATTTGTTCTCAAAATACCAGTTTCCAATTTGAGACTGGCATCGGCGACGGTGCAGCATGTGTCCGGGCAGCCGATACATGCGACATACGGCCCGGTTGCAAGCAGCTTTACGATTAGCAACGCCAGCCAAACTGCCGTTAGAGCGCAAACCGGTTTTGGAATGGGAGCTTACAATGTGCCGATCAATTACTCCTTAACGATTCCAAAATCATTGGAGATTGTAAGCCAATCCGGAACGGGCAGCAAGTTGACTACAGGAGAATATGTAGGTACACGCTCCGGTCATTATACGGCTACTCTTAACTTTACAATTGGAACGGGACTATAAGGGTTAACTGTAAAAGATGAAAAAGAGGCTTCCGGCGTCATTCTAGACGACGAAGGGGAGTCTCTTTTTGTATGGCCGGAGATGGTTATTTATAAAGCCTTGGTCTGGTGAGAGAGTTCACCATGGAATCACCTGAAAATAGGACTATACTTTTCCCTCCGAATAAGGTATGATCTTTTTCCCGCTAATTTGGAATCTGGTAAATAAGGCCTGAGCAAGAGGCAACGCCACATTTTTTACCTAGCGGAAATCTAACAGGAGGACTACTTGGCATGACTCGGAACAAGGAATGGATTACTCTTGAAGGAGTTGGCAAAAGCTTTAAAGTCGCGACGAGAACGGCAGGGCTGAAGGAAGCGGCCAAAGCCTTATTTGTGCGAAATCATACCGTGGTAGAGGCGCTTAAAGACATCTCTTTTTCGATAGGAGAAGGGGAGATTGTCGGCTACATCGGCCCGAACGGAGCGGGCAAATCGACGACGATCAAAGTGATGAGCGGCATTTTGGTGCCGGATCGCGGAAGCTGCTCCATCATGGGCTACACCCCTTGGAAGGATAGGACAGAATACGTAAAGCATATTGGCGTAGTATTCGGCCAGCGTTCCCAGCTTTGGTGGGATGTGCCGGTCATCGATTCGTTTGAGCTGCTGCGCGACATTTATAAGCTTCCAGAGAAGATGTATCGGCAAAATGTAGATAGGCTGACCGATATGCTGTCGCTGGAAACCATTTTAAAAACGCCGGTCAGACAGCTTAGCTTAGGTCAGCGAATGCGCTGCGAAATAGCGGCTTCCCTGCTTCATAGCCCGAAGCTGTTGTTTTTGGACGAGCCGACAATTGGCCTTGATGCCGTCAGCAAGCTGGCGGTTCGCAACTTCATTAAGACGCTTAATCGAGAGCAAGGCGTAACGGTTATTTTAACTACGCATGATATGAGCGATATTGAGGCACTTGCGGATCGGATATTAATGATTGGAAAAGGCACGCTGCTTTACGACGGATCGCTTCAACAACTGAAAAAACGGTTCGGAACGGCACGCACGGTAACAGTCGACTTCAAGGATCATCCTGCCCCAGTGGAAATTCCCGGAGCTGTTTTGGTGGAGTGGACGCCACAGCGCGCGGTTTACAGCTTCGATACGGAACGGATGGTACTCGCGGATATCGTTTCTCAGCTGTCTCAGTCGATGGAACTGATCGATATCGCCGTTGCGGCTCAGGATATTGATGAAATGATTGTTCGGCTCTATGAGGAGCATCAAATATGAAAGCTTACGTTTCGATTTGGCGCTTAAGGTTTATTAACGGCATGCAATACCGGGCCGCTGCTCTAGCAGGCCTTGCTACCCAGCTTTTCTTCGGTTTTGTCTTCATTATGATCTACGCGGCTTTTTATAGCGGCGGCACAATCGCTGCGCCGATCTCCCTGCAACAAATCATCACTTACATTTGGCTTCAGCAAGTGTTCTTATCTTTTATTATGCTTTGGTTCAGAGACCAGGAGTTGTTCGATCTCATTACAAGCGGTAACATCGCTTATGAACTTTGCCGGCCGATGGCTCTATATCCCCACTGGTATTCCAAGCTTCTTGCCCAGCGCGTATCCAGCGCCTTGCTTCGCTCCTTCCCGATGCTAGCTGTTTTATTTATTATTCCAGAACCTTATCGGATGAGCCTGCCGCCTTCTTTTGCATCCTTTGGCTTATTTTTGATCGCTCTGGTGCTTGGCTTGCTTGTCATCGTATCGATATCGATGCTGATTTATATATCTGTATTTTGGACGATGTCGCCGATTGGCTCTATTTTAATGATATCGGTGGCAGGCGAATTTTTGGCTGGCATGATTATTCCTCTTCCGCTTATGCCCCCATGGCTGCAAAACATCGCTTACGCGCTGCCTTTTAGATGGACGACGGATTTCCCGTTTCGCGTCTATTCCGGACATATTCCCGTCCATGAAGCGGTATGGGGAATCGGCATTCAACTGCTGTGGCTAGCTGTTCTTGTTAGTGTTGGAAGACTACTGATGCGCAAAGCGCTTCGTTCCGTCGTTGTGCAAGGAGGTTAATATGAGGCTGTATTTTAAATATTTGACTATCCATCTAAAATCTCAAATGCAATACCGGACTTCGTTTTTTCTGATGAGCTTCGGCCAGTTTTTTATCCCGTTTGTAGTATTTGGCGGATTGTACCTGATGTTCGAGCGATTTGGACAGCTTAAAGGCTGGAGCTTTTTTGAGGTGGCGCTCTGTTTCGCCGTTATTCATTTGGCCTTTTCTTTGAGCGAATGTTTTGCCAGAGGGTTTGACGCTTTTTCTTCTCTTATCGTGAGAGGAGATTTCGATCGGCTGCTGGTGAGGCCTAGAAGCGCCGCGCTTCAGGTGTTGGGCTCCAAATTCGAGTTTACGAGAATCGGCAGGCTGACGCAAAGCATGGTCGTGATCATTTGGGCCATTTCCAATTTGCCGGCGGTATGGAGCCTCCCTAAGCTGCTTATTTTACTATGTATGATTATGAACGGCGTGTTTATTTTTACGGGCATATTTATATTGGCGGCTACTTTTTGCTTCTGGACGGTGCAAGCGCTGGAGGTGGCGAACGTATTTACAGACGGAGGGAGGGAAATGGCTCAATATCCTCTTAGCATCTACGAAAAAGGGGTGACGAGGTTTTTTACCTTTATTATTCCGTTTGGCTGCGTCAGCTACTTGCCTCTACTTTATTTATTGGATAAAAAAGAAGGAAGCTTGCTGCTGCCCATCCTTATTCCGTTTGGCGGGCTGTTGTTTTTGCTCCCTTGTCTGCTAGTATGGCGGATAGGAGTTCGGCATTATCGTTCGACGGGATCGTAATGAGCGGGCAGACAACCTCGAAAAATAAAAGGAGCCCGCTCCTCCATTTGTAGGGGATTAGGGCTCCTTTTGTTTCCGTTGCCGGTGCATCCGGCGCAAGGGTTGAATTTAATCCAACGACAAATAGGCGACGGCGCGCTGCTGAAGAACCGCTTCCTCAGAAAAGCCAACATCTGTTGGGGCACCGATTTTTTGAGTCCCTGATTCATGAAAAAGCTGAACGGCTCCAGCAAACAGTTTGTAAGCGCGGTAGTCGGGGTTAATGGATTCCGCAATTCGCTCGGCAAGACTTTCCGATAAGGAAGCAAGCGTGAATCGTCCGAGAAAAGATCGGAGCAGCGTTCCCCATCGGTCAAGCTGCAAGCTGGCGTCGCTGTCGCTGACGAAATGCTCGCTCCATCCATATCCAAGATCGCTGCTAAGACGCAGACAGACACGATGGCCGGAAGGATCGATCGCAAGTGCAGGAATCACAAATACTTCAATGCGGTGAATGGTTAGATGCTGGGGCTCGTTCGGTGGATACGGGGAATCATGTACGGATAATGACAACATAAGACATCTCTCCTTTGTCCGCTTACGAGGTTAGCTGTCGGATTCGGGCTAGAGAGTAGCCCTACCGGAGATACCAATCCCCGGATTCACCCCTTGCAGGCAATGGCATGCGATCTATAGAGCAGCCCCTGCGTTGGTTCCCCCGCTTTTTTCTTGATGAAAAAATTCAGCATTTATGTTTACATAATAGTTTAGCTCTAAAATATCAATTTGTAAATCAAATATTCGGTGAAGGGCAATCGTCTAAATTATCCAATTACCGACATATTTGCTTTGCGTTCATGGTCTTTTTCAAGTATGATGGTAGTTAAAAATGAACTCATGTTCAGATCAAAAGGAGCAGCAAGTATGCATTCGAAAACTAGTCATTGCAAAATTGTCGATTGTACAATCCGCGACGGCGGACTCGTGAATAACTGGGATTTCAGTGTCGAGTTTGTCCAGCACCTTTATAATTGCCTGAACGAAGCCGGCGTAGATTATATGGAGATCGGCTACAAAAACTCGCCTAAATTGCTGAAGGGTGCGGAAGAGGCAGGCCCTTGGCGTTTTCTAAACGATGATTTTCTTAAGAAGGTCATTCCGAACAAAGGCAATACAAAGCTGTCCGCGCTGGTTGATATCGGCCGCGTTGACGAAAACGACATTTTGCCTCGCAGCGAGAGCTTGCTCGACCTGATTCGCGTAGCCTGCTACATTCAAGATGTAGATAAGGCGCTCGAGCTTGTGCAAGTGTTCCACGACCGTGGCTATGAAACGACTCTTAACATTATGGCTCTTTCCAACGTTATGGAGAACCAACTGGTAGAGGCGTTCAACCTGATTAACGATAGCGTCGTCGACGTCGTTTATATCGTGGATTCCTACGGCAGCTTGAAGCCGGATGATGTTGGCTACTTGGTGGATAAATTCCAGCAATATTTGCCGAACAAACGTCTTGGCGTTCATGCTCACAACAACATGCAATTGGCGTTTGCCAATACATTAGTTGCTGCCGGCAAAGGCGTAGAGCTGCTGGACGCTTCCGTTTACGGCATGGGCCGTGCAGCGGGCAACTGCAATACGGAGCTTCTTGTTTCCGAATTGCAAAATACGAAGTATAACGTCCGCCCAGTGCTGGACATGATCGAAAAATACATGATCCCGCTTCGCGAAAAAGAAGAGTGGGGCTACATCATTCCTTACATGATTACAGGCATTTTGGATGAGCATCCGCGCTCCGCAATGGCGCTTCGCGCATCGGCTGACAAGGACAAAGCGGTCGATTTCTACGACCGTTTGACGACACCGGAAATTTCTTCGAAATAATTAGACGAAATTATTTAGTTGAACTTATTTGGTTGAAATTGTGTAGCAGAAATAAATACAAAAGGAGGGAGCATAACGCTCCCTCCTTTTGTGTTGTTGAGAAACTTTTGATATACGTAAGTCTGAGGCTTTGAGACCGCCAAAAACTATGATCAAACCGTCTGACAAGCTAATTTAGTGGTTTCTGGCGCAACTAAAAGCTCCAAATGGCGGGAAACGACTCGTGTAGTGGTTTCTGGCGCAACTAAAAGCTCTACATGGTGGGTTAAGACTCGTGTAGTGGTTTCTGGCGCAACTAAAAGCTCTACATGGTGGTTACGACTTGTGTAGTGGTTTCTGGCGCAACTAAAAGCTCTAAGTGGCGGGTTACGACTTATGTAGTGGTTTCTGGCGCAACTAAAAGCTCCAAATGGCGGGTTACGACTTGTGTAGTGGTTTCTGGCACAACTAAAAGCTCTAAATAGTGGGTTACGACACGTGTAGTGGTTTCTGGCTCAACTAAATGCATCCTCGGCTTGTTTGGCTTGGCAGTCACCATACTTCCTTTTGGCAAGAGCGATTGCCTGGCGAAACGTTCGTCCTAAAAAAGAAATTTAAATGAGAAGGACGGAGCACAACGCTCCGTCCTCTTTTAAACTTTAAATAAATTATTGCGTCTTCTTCAGTTCGCCTTCTCCTCGAATAGCTGCCGCCCGGTTCGGTTCATTAGGATGCAAATATCCGGTTCCTTCCCAAACCTCACCGCTCTTCACCACGGCGAGCAGTTCCACTTTAATATCGTCGCTATGACTGAACCATTCCAGAAGCCCGGCGTCGCTAATTCCATCCACGTCGATATACCAAAGACGGTCGCCATATTGCGTCACCAGAACTAGCTCCGCTTTTTGAAAGTCGAGGCTGTGAAAGTCCCGTCCGCCAAAGCGGATATCCAGCTTTTCCAAAACGAGCGTCTCCATATCCATGCTGTTCATTCCTTCCCCAATCAGTACCGCTTATCTAACCACACCTGTTAATATAACTTCCCTTGGCGGTAAAGGACGGATGAAAGCTTCGTTACCGCATGAACAAAACAATTTTGCCGTAGCGATAGTGGATCGCCGAAATAAGCCGGCAGAATGCTGCTCATCGTTTTTTGCATTTTGGCGAACAGTTGCTTATACACTTCCTCTTCCGAATAGAACTGTGTTTCCCGACCTTGCAGCCACTCGAAATAAGAGACGATCACCCCGCCGGCGTTCGCCAAAATATCGGGAATAATGATGACGCCCTCTGCCGCGAGAATTTCATCCGCTTCTCCCGTTATAGGCGCATTGGCTCCCTCGACAATGATTCTGGCTTTGACGTCCTGCACGTTGCTGCTGTGGATTTGATCCTCAAGCGCAGCCAGAAACAATACGTCTACATTTAAATAAAGAACATCTTCGCGCCCTAGCAGCTTTCCTTGAATTCCGCTTTCCTGCAAAGCCGCTTCAGTGGCAGGCAGGTCGCCCCTATTCGCAGCCGCATATTCGACCAGAGCAGGAATGTCTAGGCCGCCTTCATGGTACAGAGTGACGTTCCGGTCGCTGACGGCGACTACTTTGCCGCGAAGGGACTCGCATTTGAAAGCCTCCATTGCCGTGACAGATCCGACATTGCCGAAGCCTTGAACGGCGATGCTAAGCGGCTTGTCCGCGTGGGCAAGAGCTGTTTCCGCAAACGCGTTGGACGTTTTGGCCAGCCAGCTTCGATTGTCGCGGATAAAATCGTGCAGGAGGTAACGGAATGTAAAATAAACCCCTTTGCCCGTCGCTTCCCTACGGCCTAGCGAGCCGCCGCTGACGATGCTTTTGCCTGTGAAGCTGCCAAGATAAGGAGAGCCGGGATGGATATTTTTGAACTCTGCCATCATCCAGTCCATTTCTCTTTCGCCTGTTCCCATATCGGGAGCGGGAATATCTTTATCCGGCCCAAGCACATCGCTGAAATATTGAACGTATTTTTTGCATATTTGATAAAGCTCTTTTTCCGAATAAATTCTCGGGTTGAGGACAACGCCGCCTTTTCCGCCGCCAAAGGGTACTTCATGCAGCGCATTTTTCAACGTCATCAGCGCTGCCAAATTGGTGACCTCATCTTCGTTTACCGATTCATGAAAACGAATGCCGCCTTTGTAAGGCCCAAGAGCATCGTTATGCTGAATCCGAAACGCCGGAATACGCACGACATTCCCATTTTCCAGCGCAATCCGCAAAAAAGCTTTATGTACCTTATTGGGAGTTGAAAGTATCGCCCCCAAAGATTGAAACGCCTGCTCGCGGCGTTCGCCCTGCACTTGCGGCAGGAAGGACGGATCGTCCATTAATGCGTTTAGTGATTGCTGTACAATGGCTCCGGTTTGGCTTGCCATAAATTTATGACCTCCTTGTTGTAGGTAATAAATGTATTGCCTTGTTTGATTGTAACATATATTGCCGATTCCTTTGAAATAGGTCATAATGTGAGGCAAGTTGACGTGAGAATAGTGACGGGCGGAAAGGAAGTTTAGATGTAAACGATGTCAAACATTCATGTGTTTATATATGGCTCGCTGCTTCCAGGGCAAAGCAATTACGGGGTGGTGGAGAGGTTTGTCAAACGTTCCGAGCCGGGAGTTATTATGGGCAGGTTGGTTGATGTCGGTACTTACCCTGCTGCGGTGCGGGATGAAGCGGCAAGGAAGGGATACAGCGTCATTCGCGGCTTATGGATTGAAGTGGATCGGAGCGGGCTTGCGGCGATGGATGGGCTGGAAGAGTTTGCGGGCATTGAGGAACTGAACGATTACGAGCGCGTTTGGGTAAGCGATTTGGCCGATCAGTCGAAGCAAGGCTGGGTTTATATATGGGAATCGGATCGGGGATGTCCTGCCGTCGCTGAAGACTATTGGCCGGACTACGTGTTACTCAAACAAAAGAACTAATATATCGACGGCCTGGTCCGTAGTTTCTGTTCTTTAGGTTCTGTTCTTTAGGTTCTGTTCTTTAGGTTCTGTTCTTTAGGTTCTGTTCTTTAGGTTCTGTTCTTTAAGTTCTGTTCTTTAAGTTCTGTTCTTTAAGTTCTGTTCTTTAAGTTCTGTTCTTTAGGTTCTGTTCTTTAGGTTCTGTTCTTTAGGTTCTGTTCTTTAAGTTCTGATCTTTAAGTTCTGTTCTTTAAGTTCTGTTCTTTAAGTTCTGTTCCTTAAGTCCATTAGGTTTAAAAAGCAATTGGAGGAAGTGGCGAAATGTTGGGGATGCCGATAAGTCAAAAGAGCGAAAAGGGGGGACGCATAAAAAGAGAAGTCGGGGCTAGAACTGCTATCTACCTGAGGTTGCCGCTTGGTCTCTTATCAATTGGTCTATTTATTGTCCTTTCGATTTGGCTTTTAGGATCGTATCCGGCAACGGTATTTGCCTCCGATGCTCAGGGCCTAGCGATTGAACATACCGCTTTTGCCCCCAAAGTACAGGACATAGCGGTTGAACACACCGCTTTTGCCCCCGAAGCGCAGAGCTTAACGGCTAAACAAACCCTTTTGACCGCACTGGAAGTTTTCGAACACGAACACGATTCTGAGAAATCACTTCAAGAAAGCGCTTCAATTGGCGAGATCTTGATGGAAGCCCTCATGTATACTTCGAGGATTGGTTATTATTTTACGCTTTTGCTGGCTGCGGGGGCCATGCTCCTTAGTCTTTCCATTCCAAAAAATGAATCGGGAGCCGGACAGAGAATATTAATAAGAGGCTGGAGCGGCCCTATTACCAAATCTTTTTTTATGGCTGCACTCGTGTTTATTTTTTTGGCATCCAATGAAATTGTTCGCGAGCTTGGAGGCGGAGCCGAGCAATTTGGCCGCTTATTTTTGGAAACGTCCTCTGGACGGATTTGGCTGGCGCTGCTTGGGCTGGCCATAGCCGGTTTGGCCATGCCGAAACTTCCTGAAGTCGTGCAAGCGGCATGGGCTATGCTTCTGCTTGCCGCAGAAAGCTTTAACGGTCACGCTGCCGCTGCGGAGCGGGCCGAAACGGCCATTTTGTTTGACTTTATCCATCTGTCGGGAGCGGCGATTTGGGCTGGCGGCGTTATGCTGCTTCTTTTATTTTGGCGGACGGACCGCAAAGAAGCTGGCCGCTTTGCAGAGCGGTTTGCGGCTATCGCTTGGATAGCCATTGCTGCGCTGACCGCAAGCGGACTCGTTTTAACGTTTACACTGCTTCCTTCATGGCTCTATCTGATTTACACGGATTGGGGGAGATGGCTAATCGTGAAAACGGCTGCAGCTGCGCTGGTCGTCGTGCTTGGCACAGCTCTTCGCCGCAGGGCAATTCAAAGAGAAATGCCAAGAGGCAAGCTTTTGAAATGGGATGGAGTTCTAATGGCCGTTATTGTGCTCATTGCCAGCATATTCACATGGATCAGTCCGGCACCGGAGAGCAATCCCGTAAGTCTGCATCAGATGGGGGACAAGCTTCATTACACGTTGAAACTGGCGCCAAACGCGCCGGGACCCAACGACGTGTCGCTGACGGTTTGGCTGCCGCTTGCAAGCGGCGAACCGGAGCGCGTATCTCTGACAATGGTTCCGCTGCATTCAGCAAAAGGCGGGACGATAAACGTCTCATTTCAAAACATGGAGGAGGCTGCGAGCGGTATTGCGTTTCCGGGTTTTGCGGAATACCGTTATGCCGTAGAAGGAATGACTTTTCCCCGCCGTGGGGAGTGGAAAGCGGTATTGACCGTAGTGGACGGCAAGGGTGCTGAAATAAAGAGGGAAGAGCTGTTCTCCAATTAAAAGAGGAGCGGTTTCAAAAAGGGGGGTGCACGGGATGTCCTATAAGTGGTTGAAGTGGCTCATTTTATGGATTCCAACGCTTGTAATCGGGCTTTGGGAATATGCTCGCCATGCGTTTTTGCTGCCATACGTTTCGATGGAGCTGGGCAATTGGCTGGCTCCCGTATTTGTTTTTATTGTGTCGCTTACCCTTGTGCGAAGACTATTCCGCAAGCTCGAGGCGATGCAGGAGTCGTTAAAAAGCCAACAGGTCGTCAAAGCCGCGTTTGAGGAACGGGAGCAGCTTGCCAGAGAACTGCATGACGGCATTTCCCAGTCCTTGTTTATGCTTTCGGTCAAGCTGGACAAGCTGGGCAGAGCCCAGTCGGAAGCCGACGCCAGCCAAGCGATGGAAAGCGTCCGACATACCGTCCGCCATGTCTATGAGGATGTTCGCCAATCGATCGCCAATTTGCAGGATGCGCCTCAGCCTGGCGATTCCTCTTGGCTGCAAAGCGTTCATGGCTTAGCCATGGAGCTAGAAGAAAATAGCGGAATAGAAACCGTAATTGAAGCCAGATTGTATGAGGGATTATTTTCCCCTAAGGACAAGGTCGAGCTGCTTGCGATCATTCGCGAGGCATTAATGAACATCCAGAAGCATGCAGCCGCAACGAACGTTCGCATTACGGCCAGACATATAGGAAAACTCAATGTGCAATCTCCTTCTTTCGTATGTATCATTGAAGACGACGGCAAGGGCGCTACCCATAAGCAACTGCAAGAGCCCGGAAAATATGGGATCAAAATGATGCGCGAGCGGGCGGAGGCGATGGGCTGGGTTTTTGAAGTCGGCCCTGGAGAAAACGGCGGAGTCAAAATTGAAATTAAAGGGGGATGACGGCGGTGAAAAAAAACGGCGTGCAAGTTCGAGTGATGATTGTGGACGACCATCCCCATGGCAGAGAAGGCATCCGGGATATTTTGGCCGGCGACGAAATGTTTATGGTGGTGGGCGAGGCGGCTAGTGGGGAAGAGGCCATTGCCCAAGCGGCGGATTTGAAGCCGGATTTGGTGCTCATGGATATTCGGATGCCGGGAATGGGGGGGCTGGAGGCAACCTACCGGCTGAAGCTTCTTATTCCAACGCTGAAAATTATTATGGTAACGATATCGGATGATATTACCCATCTGTTTGAAGCGATCAAAAGGGGGGCGCAAGGCTATTTGCTCAAAAATTTGGACCCCTCCGCTTGGCTGCAATATTTGCGGGAGGTGGCGGTAGACGAGGTGTCTATGTCCAAGGAGCTGGCCTTTAAGCTGCTTCAAGAATTTTCGCTTGGTGCGGGCAAAGGCGATTCCACACCCGCTGCTCCGCGGGAGGCGGCGGCCTATCCGGCTTCTCCGCTCACAGAGCGTGAGAAGGAAGTGCTGCAGCGCGTCGCCACCGGGGCGTCCAACCGCGAAATTGCTGCGCTGCTCATGCTGTCGGAGCATACCGTCAAAAACCATTTGAAAAACATTCTCCAAAAGCTTCATCTCGACAATCGGGTTCAGCTCACGCGATATGCGATGGAGCAAGGGCTCGTTAATCGGCGGCAATAACGTTTGGCTTGGATGAATCCTCGCCGATTGCTTGTTGCAACAATGAGGGACATTGCATATAATAAAGATTAATGTTTGAAAATGTGAGAAAGCTATGATGGAGAATAGTAAGCAGTGCCTTCGTACAGGGAGAGAATGCCGGAGATTGAGAGCGTTCTTGCGAAAACAGGCTGCCGAAGTTCGCTCCGGAGCATGCGCTTGAACCGCAGGGAGAGACTCCTGCACAGTAGGGTGGCACGGTTCCCGCCGTTACCGGGGGCTTAAGGAATGGCGCGGCCGTATGGCTGGAAATAGGCGCGATTCGAATTAGGGTGGTACCACGGTTCTTCCGTCCCTTCGGGGAGGAAGGGCCTTTTTTTATGGATTCCCGGTCTGGATGGAAATGGGAAATACAACTAGGAGGCGATAGGTGTGAAAGAAAGATTGGAGGAACTTCGCGTTGAAGCGCTGCAGGAGCTGCAGGGTGTGGAAACGCAGCAGACGCTTAACGATTTGCGCGTCAAATATTTGGGCAAGAAGGGCGCCCTTACGGAAATATTGCGTGGAATGGGCGGCTTAAGCGCCGAGGAGCGTCCTGTCATCGGACAGGTAGCCAATGATGTGCGCGGCGCCATCGAGGCTGTTATTGAAGAGAAAGCGGCGGCATTCCAGCAGGAGGAAACGAACAAGCGCTTGCTCGCGGAAACGATTGACGTTACCCTTCCGGGCAAAAGCTTACCGACGGGAGCTGTTCACCCGCTTAACAAAGTGGCGCAGGAAATCGAGGATGTTTTTGTCGGGCTTGGTTATTCCATCGCAGAGGGTCCCGAAGTCGAAACGGATTATTACAACTTCGAGGCGCTTAACTTGCCGAAAAACCACCCGGCTCGCGATATGCAGGATTCTTTCTATGTGACCGACGAAATTTTGATGCGTACTCACACGTCTCCGGTTCAGGTTCGGACGATGAAGGCCAAGGAAGGCATGACGCCGGTTAAAGTTATCTGTCCGGGCAAGGTATACCGCAGAGATGACGACGACGCAACGCACTCCTTCCAATTCAACCAAATTGAAGGGCTTGTCATTGGCAAAGGCATCCGGATGAGCGATTTGAAAGGGACGCTTCTGCAATTCGTGCAGCAAATGTTCGGTTCCCAGGCGCAAATTCGCCTTCGTCCAAGCTTTTTCCCGTTTACGGAGCCTAGCGCCGAGGTTGATGTGACATGCGTGCAATGCGGCGGTCATGGCTGCCGGATGTGCAAGCAAACGGGCTGGCTCGAAATTTTGGGCTGCGGCATGGTTCATCCAAGAGTGCTTGAGATGGGCGGCTACGATCCGGAGGAAGTTTCAGGTTTTGCTTTCGGCATGGGTGTAGAGCGTATTGCTCTTTTGAAATATGGCATCGACGATATCCGCCATTTTTATACGAACGATTTGAGGTTCTTGGGTCAATTCGCAAGAATGTGACTGTGACGAAGAGAGAAGGGACGAGAGAAAATGAAAGTATCCTATCAATGGCTGAATGAATATATCGAACTGGACGGACTGACAGGAGCGGAGCTTGCCGAGCGCATGACGCGCGGCGGCATTGAAATTGACGTTGTGGAATCGCGCAACAAAGGAGTAACGGGAGTTGTCGTTGGTTATGTGAAATCGAAAGAAAAACATCCCGACGCCGACAAGCTGAACGTGTGCAAGGTGGATGTTGGAACCGGCGAGGAGCTGCAAATCGTATGCGGCGCGAGCAATGTCGATGCGGGACAACGCGTTCCGGTTGCGGTCATTGGAGCCGTGCTGCCGGATGATTTCAAAATCAAACGCGCAAAGCTGCGCGGCGTGGAGTCGCAGGGGATGATCTGCTCCGCGAAGGAGTTGGGGCTGAATGACAAGTTGCTGCCGAAAGAACAGCAAGAAGGAATTCTAGTTTTGCCTGAGTCTACTCCGATTGGCGCTCCAATTACGGCTATTCTTGGCATCGACGATGAGGTGCTTGAGCTCGACTTGACGCCGAACCGTTCCGATTGCCTCAGCATGCTGGGCGTCGCTTACGAAGTGGGCGCTTTGACGGGCCGTGAGGTGAAGCTGCCTTCCGTATCCGTATACGACGCAGCAGAAAAAACGGAAGGTCAAGTATCCGTTTCTGTATTGGCAACGGAGCAGTGCCCGCATTATTCCGCCCGCTTGATTAAAGATGTGAAGATCGGGCCTTCGCCGCAATGGCTTCAAAACCGGTTGATGGCTGCAGGCATTCGCCCGATCAACAACGTTGTCGACGTCACGAACTTCGTCATGCTGGAGTATGGCCAGCCGCTCCATGCATTCGACGCTGACCGCGTTGCCGGAGGACGCATCGTCGTTCGTATGGCCAATGAAGGCGAAACGCTCGTGACGCTAGACGATCAAGAACGCCGCCTGGAGCCGCATATGCTCGTTATTACGGACGGCAATAAGCCTATCGCGCTTGCGGGCGTAATGGGCGGAGCCAACTCCGAAGTGACGGGATCGACCACACATATTATTTTGGAATCTGCCAAATTTGATGGAGGCACCGTGCGCAAAACGTCGCGCCAGCTCGGACTACGTTCCGAATCCAGCCTCCGTTTTGAAAAAGAAGTCGATCCGGCATCCGTTATTCCAGCGCTGAACCGAGCCGCTGCCCTTATCGCGGAGCTTGCCGAAGGACTTGTAACGGACGGAATCGTCGAAGTAAAATCGACCGCTGCGGCACCTCGCCAAATCGGCATTACGCTGGATCGCATTAACGGGTATTTGGGCACCGATCTGTCGACCCTTGAAGTCCGCTCTATCTTTGGCCGTCTTCAGTTTGCATACGAACTGACGGGCGAAGACGAGTTTAACGTGGAAGTTCCAACCCGCCGTGGAGATATTACGCGCGCCGTAGATCTCATAGAAGAAGTTGCGCGTTTGTACGGATATGATAATATCCCAACGACGCTCATTCATGGCGATGTCATTCCGGGCGCCTTGACAAGGCCGCAAGCGATTCGCCGCGAGCTTCGCAAACGTCTGACCGATTCCGGTCTACATGAAGTAATGAGCTATTCCTTCACTAGCCCGGCTCGGACTGGCCTGTTCCCTATACTTGCAGAAGAGGCGAAGCCAGTGAAGCTGGCGATGCCGATGAGCGAGGAGCGCAGCGTGCTGCGTACAACTTTGCTGGCTCAATTGATTGAAACGGCGATTTATAACCGCAACCGCAAAAACGAGTCCGCCGGCTTGTTTGAAATCGGAAACGTGTTCCATACGGATGAAGAGCAGCTTACTCGTCTTCCGCGCGAAAAACACCGTTTTGCCGCTTTGCTCACTGGAAACAAAAGCACGGCTCAATGGAACAGCAAAGCTGTCGCTTACGATTTCTACGATGCCAAAGGCATTGTGGAGACGGTAACGGAGGCGCTTGGCCTTTCTTCCAAAGTAGTATTCGCTGCTGCTCAGCCGGAGCATTTCCATCCGGGCAGAACGGCGTCGGTTGCCATTGAAACGGCTGACGGACCGGTTCCTATCGGTTATGTAGGACAATTGCATCCCGCGCTGCAAGTGGAATGGGATATGCTGGATACGTATTTGGTTGAGCTGGATCTGGATGCGTTGTATGAAAACGCGGATTCGGAGATTGTGTACAAGGCGCTGCCAAAATATCCGGCTATGGAAAGAGATATCGCCGTTGTTGTCGATGCTGCGGTTGCCGCGGGCGATCTGACGACTTCCGTGCGGAGCACAGCGGGATCGCTGCTTGAGTCTCTGCGAGTGTTCGACGTTTATACGGGCGAGCGGCTTGGCGCAGGCAAAAAGAGCGTTGCACTGTCGCTTGTATACCGCCATGCGGAGCGTACTTTGACAGACGAAGAGGTTACGGCGCTGCACGGCGAGGTTGTCCAGCAATTGGAACAATCTTTTGGCGCAGAATTGCGCAAGTAGGCAGGAAACATCCGAAGCCGCATCGAATTAGTTCCTAGCGAACTTCGATGCGGCTTTTTCCACCATGGATTGCGCCTGTTTAGGGGTCTCGCGGGTACTTAGCCGAAACGGACGAAAGCGATTTGAGTGATAGGAGGATATGACTTCATGGATGGGGATCAAACAGTTGTAACCGTTGACATATATGGCATTCCGTATAAAATTAAAGGCCATTCCAATATCGATTATATGAAAAGAGTGGCCGGCTCCATCGATGACAACATGAAGAAGCTTGCTAAGACGAATCCTAGGCTGGATATGCAGAAGCTTGCCGTCCTTTGCGCGATCCAGACGACGGAGGACGTTTTCCGCCTTAGGCGCGAAAATTCCAGGCTGCAAGAAGAAGAGGCTAGGGCCGTCGAAATCCGGCGGGAGCTAGAGGCGGAAAAAGCGAGAACGGAAGAGCTTTATCGTTTAAAAGAAGAGTTGCAGCGCCATCTGGAGGAAACGAAGCTGGGAGCTGATCAGCGGCTGAGCGAAGCAAACGCGGAAGCGGAGAAACAGCTTGCGGAGTTTATTGCCTTGTCGGAGGAGCAGGCAGCGGCTTCTGAGGAGAAGCTTGTGCGGCTTAAGCAAGAGCTGGCGGAGGAGATGGAGAAGTCCCGTCAAGAGCTTTTGATGGAAAAGAAGACGGAGCTTGTGCAGCTAAAAAGCAGGCTGGAGACGGAACTCGCAAAGCTCGGCAGCGAGAAGGAAAAAGAGATTTCCGAGCTGACCGTCGCAAGAGACAAAGCTATCGCACAAAATGTGGAGCAGAAAGAGGCGCTCTCCGCCCAATTTGCAGCCCAAAAAGAACGGTTGCTTTCGGAGCTTGCAGCGCAAAAGGAAAGTTTGCTGGCGGAGCACGCTTCAGAGAAAGAGGCTCTATCGGCTCTTTATGAGTCGGAAAAGGAGTCTTGGACGGCACAATTTAACATAGAAAAAGAGTCGCTTACGGATAGCTATAAGCTGGAAAAAGAGGCTTTGACTGCACAATTTTCTTTGGAGAAAGGGAAGCTTGTTGCAGACCATGCCGAAGTGAGAGAAAAGCTGGTAGCCGAGCTAGAGCAGCTGGCGGCGGCAAAATCTGCGGAGATGAAGTCGGCTGTCGAAAGCTTTGCCAAGGAAAAAGATGAAGAACAAAGCCGGTTGCAGAGCGGCTGGCAATCCAGGTGGGATAAGCGAGAGAATGAGTGGTCTGCGGCGAAATCCGCTGAACTTGCTTTGCTGGAACGATCGGCTCAGGAACGCGAAGCCTTCTGGAAGCAGGAGCTTGCCAAAGCGGAGCAGGAGAGCAAAGCCGAGTTGGAGATCCAGCTAAACGGTTGGTTGGAGGAAAGCGGAAAGCTGAGCGCTGAGCTGACTGAGCTTGGAGTGGCGCGTGAAGCCGAGAAGTCTTCTTTAGAGCAGCGAATTGCGCTTGCCGACGATCAGTTGGTTCAGGCGTTGGAGCAGGAAGAGGCTCTTCGTTCGACCCTGTCTCAGCTACAGCAGGATCAAGAGGTTATGCAGGAGCAGCTTGAAGAAGCGGCCGAATTGTCGAATCAATTCGTACAGGAGCGCAAAAACTGGGAGCTGAACCAGCAACAGCTTAAAGCTCAGCTGGTGAGCGACTATGAATATAAAGTGGAACAGCTTAAGCTGCAATTGGCTAAAGAGAATGAGCACAGTGCGGAAGAGCTTGAATTGCGGCTGATGAGCGACCATGAGCAAAAGATGCAGGAGCTTGAATTGCAACTGGCGGTCGATTATGAGCAAAAGATGCAGGAGCGGGAGCTTGAGCTTAAGGGCGAGCAAGATCGGAAAATTCAGGATCTTGAACTGCAGTTGACAAGCAATCATGAGCAGAAAATGCAAGATATTGAGTTGCAGTTGATGGTTGATCATGAGCAAAAGCTTCGTGAGCTGGAGGAGCAGCTTGGAAGCGAGCTGAGGCAGCAAGAGCAATTGCTGAAGCAGCAATTTGCGAGCGACCATGAACAGAAGATGCAGGAACTTGAGCTTCAACTAATGGTTGATCATGAGCAAAAAATGCAGGAGCTCGAGCAGCGTCTCGTTAGCCATCATGTGCAAAAAACGGACGGCCTTGCAGCGGAGCTTAAAAAGTATCAGGAGCGGATTGAAGCTGCGGAGCAAAAGGATCGCAGCAACGCGGATGAGCTTGAGCAGCTTGCTTACAGAGAGCTGGAGCTTGGGGAGCAGCTTGAAAAGTTGCAGCTGAGCGAAAGCGAGCTGAGAGCGGAGCTGGAGCGCAAGCAGCAAAGTGAGGGCGAGCTGAGAGCGGAGCTGGAGCGCAAGCAGCAAAGTGAGGGCGAGCTGAGAGCGGAGCTGGATAGTAAGCAGCAAAGTGAAAGCGAGCTGAGAGCGGAGCTGGAGCGCAAGCAGCAAAGTGAGAGCGAGCTGAGAGCGGAGCTGGAAAGTAAGCAGCAAAGTGAGGGCGAGCTGAGAGCGGAGCTGGAGCGCAAGCAGCAAAGTGAGAGCGAGCTGAGAGCGGATCTGGAGCGTAAGCAGCAAAGTGAGGGCGAGCTGAGAGCGGAGCTGGAAAGTAAGCAGCAAAGTGAGGGCGAGCTGAGAGCGGAGCTGGAGCGTAAGCAGCAAAGTGAGGGCGAGCTGAGAGAAGAGCTTGAGCGCAAGCTTGCGTCCGAGCGAGAGCTTTTGGAACAAGTGGATTTGTTGCAGCAACTGGAAAAAGAAGCTTATTCGGAGGTTCAGGAACGCCGCTCGGCAGAAAAGGCCCTTCAATCAAGTTTGGACGAGCAGCAACGGTCAGAGCAAAATATTTTAGCAAAGCTGGAGAATCAGGAAGCCTTATATTTGGAGCTTCAAAAGAAATGGGATCAGTTGCAGCAGCTTGAACATGAAGCTCGAGCGGAACTGAATAACCAGCGTTCTATGGAGCATGCATTGAACGAGCAATTGGAAACTGCGCAAGCTTCAGAGAATGAGCTTCGAGATAAGCTAGCGGAGCGGCAATCGAAAGAATTTGAACTATTGGAGCAGCTAGAGCTTACAGCAGCTAGAGAACGGATTGCAAGCGGTCAGCTTGAAGCGGCCGTTGTTCGCGAGGAAGATTTGGAGAAGCAAATCCGCCAGCAGCAAAACATCATCGTAGAGCTTGAAGCTGAGACAGCTCGCCTAGAGCAAGCCAAGCAAAAATATGCGGCGGAAGAAGAGAGTTTAAGAGAGAAGATAGAACTGGCTATGCTGGAAGCATCGGCATCCTCGGTCACAGAGGAGCGTTGGGAAGAGCAGCTGATTGAAACTAGGCAAGAACGGGATGAAGTAATCCGCAAATCAGAGGAATTGTCGGAACAGCACTCCGTTTTGCAGGAACAGCATCACAAATTGAAAGTCGAGTATTCCAAGCTTCAAACGGAATACAACGAATGGATTGAGTTGATCGAGCAGAGTTAAGGCTGGACTCAAATAGTCCATTCGAAAACAGATTTGTCATATCCATTTCGGACGAACCGTTTGTCAGTGGAGACCGTTCTTCATTTATTTTATAAAATTCAGCATAAAAGACGCCTTCGATTCTGCTTAAAAGCAGCAAGATCGGGGGCGTCTTTATTGTTCGGAGTTATTACATACCTTGTAATTGGATAGCTCAATTTCATATTACATTTGTTGAAGCTGAGCGGTTAGCCATAAGAATGAATCGTTCCCGTTGGTCCGCCGAACGATAAGCTGGCTAGTCTGACGATGTCAGGGGTGACGATGGCGGGATCTTTCCCAGTAGCATGCATTTCGGTGCGCAATGTGCCAGGATTGTATAAATTGACGAGAATACCGTGTTCATGTTCTTCGTCAGCGATTGTCCGCGTAAGCGACTCTAATCCGGCTTTGGCGGCGCCGTATGCCGCGAATCCACCTGCGCCGTTTCGCGATAAGCTTGACGTTATATTAATGATACGGCCGTATCTTTGTTTGCGCATGGAAGGCAGTACTGCCTTGGTTAACAAAAAGGGTCCTGTTAAATTAGTGGCGATTTGATTTTGCCATTCTTCCGAGGTTTGTTCCAAAACGGAACCAGGCTCCAATACGGCGGCATTGTTGAGAAGGACGTCAATTTTCCCCCACTTCTGTAGGGCTGTTTCTACAGACTCCGCAACTTGATGCTCGTCGGTCACGTCGGCGCTGATTACAGTGGCTGTTTTCCCAGTGCGCCGCAAAATAATGGCGGCCGTTTCCTCAAGCCGGTCTACCCGGCGCCCCAATAGGGCTACATCCGCCCCGGCTTCCGCAAATGCAATTGCGGTTGCCCGTCCAAGCCCGCTGCCCGCGCCGCTGATCAAGGCTACGCGATGATCGAGTGCTCCCATCCGCATTCCTCCATCCATGAGATGTTGTGCATTAATTTTATCAAAGCAGGCTTGGCATTGGAAGGCTTTTGGCCATCAGACTTTTTTGGGGGAGAGGTAAGGAAATCTAATATTGTCTATAAGCGCAGTGGAGGACTTTCGCCTGACGGCTATGTTCCTGAGGGAGATATTAATACAGTTGTGTCAAAAACCACTAAACTTGCAGGATCAAGCTAAATGGAGCATTTAGTTGTGTCAAAAACCACTAAACGTGCCCGAGAGCGTGGAATGGAACGATTAGTTGTGCCAAAAACCACTAAACATGCAGGATTAAGCTGAATGGAGCATTTAGTTGTGTCAAAAACCACTAAACGTGCAGGATCAAGCTGAATGGAGCATTTAGTTGTGTCAAAAACCACTAAACGTGTAGGATCAAGCTGAATGGAGCATTTAGTTGTGCCAAAAACCACTAAACATGTCCGAGAGCGCGAAGTGGGGCAGCTAGTTGTGCCAAAAACTACTAAACTCTTCGATAAGCAAGCAGAGGAGCTTCGCCAAATGGCGAAGCTCCTCTTGTTGCAATTATTGACTTGTCCTACTCGACGATCAACTTTGCTACCATTGTACGGTGGCCGGTGCCGCAAGGTACGGAGCAGATCATATCGTAAGTGCCCGGCTCGTCAATTTTGACGGCAACCGTTTTTTTGTTGGCGATATCATAATCCGTTTTAAGGATGCGTACAGCATGCACTCCGCCAGCGGATTTAACCGTTACGTCGACCGTTTCGCCCGCTTTTATTTTGTATTCTTCTTTATCGAATTCCCAGTTTTTTGCGGTAATAACGAGCTCGGATGAAGCAGCCTCGCCGGAGTCAACAGCTTCGCTTCCAGCATTGGAAGAACCGCCCTCCGATTTTTTGTTGCCTTCCGAATTTGCACCGCAAGCCGCAATGACAAGCGTCAAAGCTAGAACGGAAATAAAGGTAAGCCATTTTTTCATCATGTATCCCCTTCCTGTCTCCCTGATAAATTATTTAGGGAGCATACTTCATCATTTTACCCTAAATTTGGGACAGGACAAGCGCTGAAAGGGACAACAGTTTGACAAGTTCATGACATGTAATTTAGGAACGGCCACACAAGCGGATGACAACTGGACTATAGCACTGCACTCCTCAAGCAATAAGGCTGCAATAAGGCTGCAATAAGGCTGCAATAAAGCAGTAGCACTGCTCCGCAGAAGCCTCAAATTGCGGGACGACCTGGCTGCAAAAGAAAAAGCCAACCAGTATAACTGGCTGGCTACGTTCCAACAATCGTCTTTAAACCTGTCAATGCCGAACAGACCGCATGAAATGGTTGCCTCATTAGTCGCCGCTGCGTCTTCCGGCTTCATAAGGGGTGCTGACCGGGATGAACAGGTCGATAATCCCGATAACAAGAGCGGCGAGAATAGCGCCAAGCCAAGTAACCGTAACGCCGCCCACAACGAACTGGGCGATCCAGATCACGGCGGCGCTGGCGAGGAAGCCGACGATACCGCGTCCGAAAGGAGTTACCTTTTTGCCGAAGATGCCTTCAATAATCCAGCCCAGTGCGGCAATGACAAGCGCTAGGAAAAACGCGCTCCAAAATCCGCCTACGCTAAACTGAGGAACAATAAACCCAACGACCATCAGCACCAAAGCGGAGACGATAAATCGTACGACATGCCCGAGAAAGCTCATATTCAAACCCTCCTAACGAATATTGTGGAACCTGCAATTGTGGAACCTGGAAGTGGAACCTGCATTTGCTGAGCTTGCTTTTGCGGAACTTCTTGCTGCATCAAACGTTAATTCTTTTTGGATGATGGATTTTGATTCGTGTTTAGTGTTGCCATCTTAGTATGAAATATATGCGGTAAGAAATGACCATAACCATCTTAGGCTCGTGCATCGCAACGAAGGTTCGGCTATAATATAAGGGCGAGAGGAGTGTTTAGGGTTGGATTCCAAAATATTGACGACACTTGAATATCCAAAAATTATAGATAAATTAATCGGACACGCAAGCACTATGCTGGGCAAAGCGACTGCGGAGCAGCTTCACCCTGTTTCCGGACTGGAAGAGGTAAAAGCGCTCCTGCAAGCAACGGATGAAGCCTACGCTGCAGACCGGCTGAAAGGCAGCGCTCCGTTCGGCGGAATTACGGATATCGCCGCTCCTTTGCATCGGGCTAGAATCGGCGGGACGCTTAGTCCAGCGGAATTGCTTGATATCGCTTCCACCTCGCGCGGCGGACGCCGAGTCAAAAAGCATATAGAAGCTATTCACGAAACTCATCCTGTACCATTGCTGCTTGCTTTGACAGAAGGAATCAGCGAGCACAAGCCGCTGGAGGATGCGATTTTTGACTGCATCGACGAGCAGGCAGAAGTGATGGACAGCGCCAGTTCCGAGCTTGCATCCATACGGAGAGAGCTGCATAACGGCGAATCGCGCATTCGAGAAAAGCTTGAGAGCATGATTCGGTCATCCTCCGTGCAAAAAATGTTGCAAGACGCAATCATTACACTGCGAAACGACAGATACGTTATCCCCGTAAAACAAGAGTACCGTTCCAATTTCGGCGGGTTAGTTCATGACCAGTCGGGCTCAGGGGCTACGCTGTTTATTGAGCCGGAAGCAATCGTTGCCATGAACAACAGACTCAAGGAACTGAGAGCCTCCGAGCAGCGGGAAATCGAGAAAATATTGCAAAAGCTTACAGCGCTTGCTTCCGATCATGTAGAGGACCTTCTTCTCAATCAGGATTTGCTTGGCCAACTGGACTTTGCATTTGCAAAAGCGAGACTGGCCCATGTCATGAAGGCGACGCAGCCAAAAATGAATGACAGAGGGTTTTTAAAGCTGAAAAAAGGTCGCCATCCGCTTATCGATCGAGATAAGGTCGTTCCGCTTGATGTAGAGCTGGGCAACAACTTTACGGCGATCATTGTAACGGGACCAAATACGGGCGGCAAAACAGTCTCTTTAAAAACGATCGGCTTACTTAGCCTAATGGCGATGTCGGGCCTGTTCGTTCCAGCAGAGGATGGCAGCCAGCTTTGCGTATTTGACGCTATTTATGCGGATATTGGCGACGAGCAAAGCATTGAGCAAAGCCTCAGTACTTTTTCCAGCCATCTGACGAACATTATTCGTATTCTGAACTCTTTAACCTCCAAAAGTCTTGTTCTGCTCGACGAACTTGGAGCGGGCACCGATCCTGCTGAAGGCTCTGCGCTTGCTATCGCGATTTTGGAGCATATTCATGCGAAGGACAGTCGGATCGTAGCGACGACTCATTATAGCGAGCTTAAAGCTTATGCGTACAATCGCAAAGGCGTCATCAATGCCAGCATGGAGTTTGATGTCGCTACTCTCAGCCCGACCTACAGGCTGCTTGTTGGCGTGCCGGGACGAAGCAATGCATTTGCCATTGCCGAGAGACTTGGCCTGCATCGTTCCATTATCGAGCATGCCCGCGGCGAAGTGAGCGAGGAGGATTTGCGCGTCGAAAATATGATTGCGTCACTGGAGGAAAATCGTCTGAGCGCGGAGTCGGAGCGCCAATCGGCCGAAACGCTGCGCCAGCAGATGGAAGAGCTAAGCGCGAAGCATGAAGCGGAACGCGAGCGGTTTGAGGAGCAGAAGGAAAAGCTTCTGCAAAAAGCAAAGGACGAGGCGCGCGAAACAATTGCCAAAGCAAAACGCGAGGCAGAGAGCATTATTGCCGATTTGAGAAAACTCGCTATGGAAGAAGGCGCCTCCGTCAAGGAGCATAAGCTGATCGAAGCACGGCGCAAGCTGGACGAAGCGCAGCCGGAAGAGAAACTAGCGAAGCGGGCCAAGTCGGCCGCCGGCAAACCGCAAAAAATCGGGCCGGGAGACGAGGTTATGGTCTACAGCCTGAACCAGAAAGGGCTTGTCGTCGACATACACGGATCGGATGCGACGGTTCAGCTTGGCATTTTGAAAATGAAGGTTGCTCTTGCCGATATGGAGCTTATTAAGGGGAAAGAGCCGGAAAAAGCGCAGCAGCCAAGGCAGTCGGCCAGCCTGAAGCGTACGCGGGACGACAACGCCCGTATGGAGCTGGATTTGCGCGGCGAAAGTTTGGAAGAAGCGATTATGGAGGTCGACCGCTTCCTTGACGAATCCTTTTTGTCCGGATTTGGCCAAGTCTATTTGATCCATGGGAAAGGGACGGGCGTGCTGAGAACGGGAATTCAGCAGTATTTGCGCAAGCATACACACGTCAAGAGCTTCCGCAACGGCGATTACAGCGAGGGCGGAATCGGAGTTACGGTAGCTGAGTTGAAATAAGGGATCAACAAATGGGGGAGAAACGATGGAAACGGAAATCGACAAACTGTTGGACAATCCGTATGCTTCTTCGCTGGTTTTTGTGTCGGTTACGGTATTGTCGCTGATCGTCTTTTTATCCGTCTTCGAGCTTGTGACAAAATATAATTGTTGGGGCGAAATTAAAAAAGGAAACATGGCGGTCGCCATGGCAACGGGCGGAAAAATATTCGGTATTTGCAATATTTTCCGTTTTTCCATCGAAGCCAACGATTCCATTTATCAAAGCTTGATATGGGGAGCTTTTGGCTTTATTATTTTGCTAGTCGCTTATCTGTTGTTTGAATTTTTAACTCCGGTATTTCGGATTGACGAGGAGATCGCGCGGGACAACCGAGCCATCGGATTTATTGCGATGATTATTTCGATCTCGCTTTCTTATGTTATCGGTGCAACTGTCGTGATATAGGCTGGGGGATATAAGATGAAATATCTATGGATGACTTTGGCTGTAGTAGCGGTATTATTTTTTATTTGCGGCGTTATTTATGTAATGATGAATTAGAAGGTAGAAGGGAAGTACAATAAATGGAACAAAGTCAGGTTTGCCAGTGGTGTTTGTCGGAAATTATTTGGGATGAGGAAACAGGGCCGGAATCGCATTGCCCGCATTGCGATAATGAATTAAGCGGCTATCGCTCGATGAAAATTGGAATCGATAAGGATGGAGACGCTCAATCCCGCGAGCTGGATGAGGAAGAGGAATGGGAAGAAGATTCCGAGGGTCAGGAGCAGGATACAAGCTGGATGGATGAAAGCGAAGGTTTCCGCGGCGGCAGCAGAAGCATGCTGGCTGCGGAGGGCGTCGTTCAGCGCATTCTTGATCAGCAGCTTGAAGTGCCAGAATGCCCCGCATGCCGCGAATATATGATTGAGGCTGGCGTTCAAACGATTGGCGGGGAAGGATTTGTTCCGACTGTATCGCCGGCAATCGGCATTTCGATTGTGCCAAGCCCGTTCAAGCTGCAATGGTACGTTTGCCCGGCATGTCATCACACCGCTTCATTCCTAAGCGTCAGCGACCGCGAAGAGATGATCGAGCGGCTTGCGGAGCGTTCCTAAAGCTGCCAATATTGGGCGGGCATCGGAAGGTTTCGTATAGGGCATCTTACAAAACGAATGTCTAAGGGCATATGATGTCCCATGGAGGTATCGTTTTGGCAAATGCAGCATCACCTAAAAAGAGAGCGGCAGCACTAGACAAACAAGCTGGTTTGCTACTTGTCGTACAAGCGCTTTACGGCTTTGCCAGCGCATTGTCGGGCACTTTTGTGCCCGTTTATTTATGGAAAGCCAGCGGTTCTTATATGACGATCGGCTGGTTTTCTTTTGCCCAATTCACGCTTGGAGGGCTTACCTTCTGGATTGCGGGGAAATGGTTGAAGGAGCATAACAAAATGCACAGCTTGCGCGCGGGAATTGCGATGTCCGGTCTGTTTTATTGCGCTGTTCTGCTGCTTGGATCAAGCGCCAAAGATTGGGCAGTCCCTCTCGGCATAGTGAGCGGCATTGCGCTGGGACTTTTTTGGCTTGCGTTTAATGTGGTTTATTTTGAAGTAACAGAGCCGGATACAAGAGACAAATTTAACGGATGGGCGGGACTGCTCGGTTCTGTGGCGGGCATTGTTGCGCCTTGGCTGTCAGGTCTGCTCATCACTTCGCTTCAAGGCGAGAAGGGCTATAGGCTCATCTTTACAGCGTCGCTCGTTATTTTCGCCGTTACCGTACTGTTAAGCTTTTGGCTGAACAAACGCCACGGCGAAGGCTCTTATGATTGGACTCGGGGCTGGCGTGAGCTCAGGCAAAAAGGAAATCCATGGAGACGCTTGTTCCCCGCGATTGCAGCGCAAGGGGTGCGTGAAGGCGTCTTTATGTTTTTAGTAGGGCTGACTGTCTATGTGGCGACCAAAAACGAGAGCAAACTCGGCAACTTTTCACTCATTACGTCGCTAGTCGCGCTTGTCAGCTTTTGGGCGGCCGGGAAGTGGCTGACGCCAAAAAGGCGGGGACTGGCAATGCTTGCTGGCTCTATTATGATTGCCGCCATCATTTTGCCGCTTTTTTGGGGGGTGAATTATGGATCGCTTCTCCTTTTCGGCATAGGCACCTCGCTTTTTTTGCCGCTTTATATGATCCCCATGACATCAAGAGTGTTCGATATGATTGGGCGGACGCCGGAGAGCGCAAAGGCAAGGGAAGAATTTATTGTTCTTAGGGAAGCGGGACTTACAACAGGGCGTATGATTGGCGTTACCGCTTATCTTATTGTGCTGCCGCTAGACAGCTCTCCGCGCGCCATTACATGGCTGATGCTGGCTGTAGGGTCCGCGCCTATTTTGAGCTGGTGGCTGATGAGACCTTTTTTGTCGGGAGAGAAAGATGCGGTACCAAAAGCAACAACTAACGGAAGCAGGGGGAAATATGGCTAAAGTCGTATCAAATATAACGGAACTGATCGGCCATACGCCGGTTGTAAAGCTAAACAGATTGGCGGGATTGGAAGGATGTGCGGACGTTTGCGTAAAGCTTGAGCGGTTTAACCCGAGCGGCAGCGTGAAGGATCGCGCCGCTTATTCGCTTATTGCAGCCGCGGAGAGCGACGGGCTGATCAAGCGTGGCGATACGCTAATTGAGCCGACAAGCGGCAACACGGGAATCGGCCTTGCGATGAATGCGGCAGCGAAAGGCTATAACCTTATCCTAATTATGCCGGACAATATGTCGGCGGAACGGATTAAGCTGCTCCAAGCATATGGAGCCGAAGTTGTGCTTACACCTGCGGCGGAGCGGATGCCGGGAGCGATCCGCAAAGCGGAGGAGCTGCAGCGGGGCTTGCCGGGCAGTTTTATTCCGAACCAATTCCAAAATCGCGCCAATCCGGACATTCATCGAACAACGACCGCTCTTGAAATTATGGATCAAACGGATGGAAGGCTGGATGCATTCGTAGCTACGGCCGGCACGGGCGGTACGATTACGGGGACAGGCGAGGCGCTGAAGGAGTTTATTCCTGGTCTTCATGTTGCAGTTGTGGAGCCGCAAGGATCTCCCGTGCTTTCAGGAGGGCAGCCAGGTCCGCATAAGCTGGTTGGTACAAGTCCGGGCTTCGTGCCCGCCATTTTAAATACTTCTATCTATGATGAAATCATTCAAGTGTCGGATGAAGATGCGCTGAATACGATGCGAGAGCTGGCGCGCAAGGAAGGGCTGCTGCTTGGACCATCGTCGGGCGCTTCGGTATGGGCGGCGATACAAGTGGCGAAGCGGCTTGGAGAAGGCAAGCGAGTGCTTTGCATTGCTCCGGATACCGGCGAGCGTTATTTGAGCATGAATATTTTTTAATGGGTTTTTGATCAATTCAACGTGAGTTAACCGGCCGCTGGCCGGTTTTTGTATTTTATGCGCATGATGGAGTTCGCTTCTGGACAACCTTTGGTGGTGAGGAAGTGATTGCCATCATGAAAGTGAAACCATTCGGAATAATTCCCGCCATAGCCACACTTGTTTTGTCTGTTGGGCTTGTTAATCATGTGCTTGTAGTGCCTATCTTGCTAGCTGAAGCCAAACGCGATTCGTGGATGTCCGTTATCGTTTCCTTGGCCGTTGTTTTGCCATGGGCCGCAATCCCATTGTTCGGTTTGCTCAAAAAGCTGAACGGAGTACGTTTCGACATATGGTTGTCGGACAGGGTTCATCCGGTCATTCGCTGGATCATTATGTCTTATTTGCTTCTGGTACTCTTTATGATCGCTGTGGAAGCGTTAATTGTAACCTCGTCTTGGACAGGCACGACTTATCTCCCCAATACGCCTACCGTCATAATCGCTGCCGTTTTTTTAGGTCTAAGTTTGTATGCGGCTCACATGGGGCTTCGAACGATTGCTTTTATGAGCTGTCTGCTAATTCCAATGGTATTGTTTCTCGGCGATTTTGTTATGGTTACGAATATGCCGAACAAAGACTACCGCTATTTGCTTCCTTTTTTTGAATATGGCCTTTCTCCTGTTGTAAAAGCTTCAATTAATTGTCTAACGGCCTTTAGCGAGCTGTTTGTTCTTCTGCTCATTCAACATCATTTCAAAGCGAGGCTGAAACTTTGGCATCTGGTCGCGCTTGTCTTGTTTTTGGCTCTTTTAGCGATTGGCCCGCTGACAGGCGCGCTTTCGCAGTTTGGGCCGGAGGAAGCGAGAAAGCTTAAATATCCTGCATTTTCCCAGTGGAGGCTTGTAACGGTTGGACGTTATTTTGAACATGTCGATTTTTTCGCTATTTTTCAGTGGCTGTCTGGTTCTTTAATTCGGCTTTCCTTGAGCTTGTACGTCCTGCTGGAGTATTTTCCGATTCCCCGTAAAAAAAAGAAATGGATTGCACCCGCAGTGTTAGGCGCCGTGATGGTGTCACTAGCTTATTACTGGACAGATCATATGATCTTTTACCGTGTCGTCGTGAAGTATTGGTTTCATTATATGGGCATGACGACGATGGCCGTAATCGCGATTGTGTTTGGAATCAGCTTCTTGAACAAAAAGCGGAGGGAACAGCATGAGCGGCAGAATGGATCAAGAGAGACAAAAAAGCAATACGCCTGATCGATATATGACGGTGGAGCAATTTCGGGAGAAGCTTAAATATTGCGACGATGTATTTGAACAGACCATTTCCATTGGCGGCAGCGAAGAGAGGAAAGCGATCGTTTTTTATTGCGATGGGCTTATTGACAGTCAAATGTACCATATGGGGATGCTTCCGACTCTTGAAAAATGGGAGCAGGGTAGGGATACATCCTATGAAATCGATTCGTCATTAAGCGATCATTCTAGGCGGAGCGATCACCCAAGCCGAATGTACATCAAACTAGATGCGAGTCATTCCGATCATCTATTTGCCCGGTTGTTTGCCGGCAGCGTGATTGTTACCTTTAACGATCATGAAGGCTTTTACGAGTGCAATATTGCGAACCAGCCGGCTAGAAGTCCGGAAGAGTCGACGATGGAGCTTTCCTTGAAAGGACCAAGGGATGGGTTTGTGGAGCAGTTGTCCGTTAATGTCGCTTTGGTTCGAAAGCGGCTGCGCACTCCAAAAATGCATGTGGAATATTTAAAAATCGGCACTGAGACGCAAACGGAAATTGCAATATTGCATGTAGAGGATCAAATTCCGGACGGCCTGCTCGATGAGGTGAAAAGAAGGCTGCATTCCATCGATAGAGCCGCTCTTCACGGGGCGGGCGAGCTTGAAGAGTTGCTTGCGGATCGGCCGCTTGCTTTGTTTCCTCTGCTCGATTATATCGGCAGGCCCGATTACGTCGTGCAGGCGCTCATGAAGGGCAGGTTTGTCATTTTGGTCGACGGCTCCCCCGCTGCCCTTATCGGACCCGGCAATCTTATGCTGTTGATCAAGTCACCTGAAGACACCCATTTGCCGTATTATTTTGTATCGCTAGAGCGGCTGCTGCGCATCTTGGGTTTAATGCTGTCCTTGTTTTTGCCGGGCTTTTGGATTGCGCTATCCTCGTACAACACGGATCAAATCCCGTATACGCTGCTTGCTACGGTAACCATATCGCGAGTAGGGCTCCCTTTGTCTGCAACGATGGAAATGTTTTTGATGCTGACACTATTTGAAGTGTTTCGTGAAGCGGGCGTCAGATTGCCGCGGCCGGTTGGCCAGACGGTGTCGGTTGTCGGCGGCCTAATTATCGGAGATGCGGCAATTCGTGCCGGGCTGACATCCCCAACCATGCTGGTTGTGGCGGCTGTATCTGCCGTCTCCACCTTTACGCTGGTCAATCAGTCTTTGTCCGGGGCGGTCACCCTGTTCCGATTTGTTATTCTTATATTTTCTTCCGTTTTAGGCATGTTCGGCTTTTTTGTCGGGATGTTTACTCTCATGCTGTATTTATGCTCGCTTGAATCGTTTGGTCAACCGTATTTGCAGCCGCTTGCTCCAATCCGATTCAAAGATTTAGCGGGGGCTATATTTCAAAAGCCATGGAAGCTGGAGAGCAGCCGGTGGAAAAAGCGATGACGACGGGTAAAAAGGGGAGGCTGGAACGTGCCGCTGCTGCTTTGTTTACCGTTGTTATATGCTTTTGTCTTCCAGGTTGTTGGGACGAGGTAAATTTGCAAGAGGTTAATTACGTTTCAGCTTTGGGAGTCGATTATAAAAACGGAAATTATGAGCTATATGCCAAACTCATCAATTTTGCTTCCGTAGCCAAAACGGACAGTCCACAAAGCAACAACAAAGAGGTGTGGATTGGTCGGGGCAGCGGTAAATCTGTGCTGCTGGCATTTTATGATTTAAGCCAAGCATCCAGCAATACGCTTAATTTGGAGCATTTAAAATCTGTCGTTTTGCATAAGCGGGCGGTTAATAAAATTTCAGATGTGCTGGATGGATTGAATCGTCAACGGGCTTCTCGTTATACTTCTCTGTTGTTTGGAACGATGGAGCCTTTGGAGGAGCTGTTTACAACGGAAAACTTTTTTGATCAATCCCCGTTAAACAGCATTCTTTATCAACCAGAGCCGAATCAAGAGCAATTTACGTTTGTTAGTCCGCTTCATATGCAGTCGGCCGTTCAAATGATGCGGGAGCCGGGCATGACGACAGCTTTGCCTGTATTAAATGAGAGCTCTAAATTTTGGATGAATGGCAAAAAAAAGATAAACACGCAATTCATAAACGGAGTGTTTGTTTTTAAAAACTTTACTTTCCAAGGCTATATTGAGGAAAAAGACATTCGCGGCATTCGCTGGCTTAGCGAGTCGTTTCACAGGGTGCTGATGGAGGCGGGAAGCAAGCCAAACGAAGCTACTGTTGCAATTGTAGGAGCGAGTTGCAATCTGTATTTCGATCTCAACAAAGAAACGTTTAAGCTGAATGCCAAGCTGGAGGGCCATGTCGTGGAACTGGACGGCAAAATTTCCGAAACGGAAATTGAAGCTTCATTAAACAAGCGCGTTAAAGATGAAATTGAAGAGTTGTACCGGTTCGGTGCTGAAAAAGGGATGGATTTTCTCGATTTGGAGCATCATTTGTACCGCTATCACCATCAGTACTGGAAGCAAAATATGGCGGGGAAAGTTTGGCGGCCGAAACCGGACCGGTTGGAAGTCGATGTGAAGCTGAATGTTACCGATTCAGGCAAATTTAATCTGTACAGCGGCACATAAAATGAGGGGAATGGCTCATAATACGGAAGTCACAACAATGATAAAGAGGAGGGGTAATATGTTGCAGCCTTTAACAGCGAAGGAATTGGAATATATCGCAGATTCCATGTCAAACGAGGACTTGCTCATTAAACAAAATGCGGCCCTCGTTTCGATTGGAACGACACCGGCTTTGCGAGAGCTGAGCACCCAATTCATTCAATTGCATCAGCAGCACTACGATTCGTTGTTGCATGCAATTTCTCACCATCAGCAAATCGCGCCTACGCAGCCTCAATAGGCTGATCACCATGAAGTACGCTAATTTGGAGGGAATAAGATGAGCAATCAACAAAATCAGGCCATTCTGACGGAAGAGGATCTCGCCTCCACCGTATTGTCCGATTTGAAAAGAGTCGTTCGTGAGTACGCTACAGCAGCTACAGAATCTACTTGCCCAGACATTCGCCAACTGTTTACTAAGCTGCTCGACAATACGCTGAAAGCGCAAGGACAGCTGTTTCAAGTCATGCAGCAAAACAACATGTACAACACAGCTTCTCCGGCCTTGCGCCAGGAACTGGACAAGCAAGCTCAGCAATATAAGCAAACGGCGCAAAAAACGAAGCAGACTCTTCAGCAAAAGCTCGGCGGCTTCACGCAAGGTTCATTTTATAACCCAATCACCCATCAGCAAACTGGGGCTCAGCAGCAGCAGCCTTATTACAACTAAAGACCCTTAAGGGGTCTTTTTTTTGTTGGACGATTCTCATTTTTTCTTTGCAGGAAAGGGCAATTCGTTGTAGAATACTTTTTAACACATCGCATTAACTTTTGGCGAGCTGGAAGGAGTTTTTCAATGAACGAGCTGCAATTAAAAATCTTGGAACTGCTGAAGGAAGACGCCCGCAGAGACGCGGAGCTTATCGCGACCATGCTGGACATTCCAGCCCAGGAAGTGAAGGATGCCATAGCCGCGATGGAGCAAGACCATATCATCGTAAAATATGCGACCGTTGTGAACTGGAGCAAAGTGGATGATGAAAGAGTAACCGCTTTGATAGAAGTGCAGATTACCCCTGAGCGCGGACGCGGATTTGAGGGTATTGCGGAGCGAATTTATTTGTATCCCGAAGTGAAATCGGTCTACCTGATGTCGGGCGCCTATGACTTGCTTGTCGAGGTTGAAGGGAAAAACTTGAAGGAAGTCGCTTCATTCGTTTCCAACAAGCTGTCCCCGATTGATGCGGTGCTTTCGACCAAGACATTTTTTATATTGAAAAAATACAAACAAGACGGCATCATCTTCGAGGAGAACGAAGACGACCATCGGCTGATGGTTTCGCCGTAAATAAAGGGTGATGGCGATGATCAAAGAGGAATCGGAAGAAACCATCCCTGTGCAGCGATCGATGGCTGACTATTTGTCTCCGCTCGTGCGAGACATTAAACCGTCGGGAATCCGCCGGTTTTTTGATTTAGTCAGCATGCGCAAGGATATTATTACGCTTGGCGTAGGGGAGCCAGATTTTATTACGCCATGGCATGTGAGAGAAGCGGCTGTTTATTCGATTGAATCGGGTAAAACACAATATACGTCCAATGCGGGCATGCCGGAGCTTAGGGGAGCGATCGGACAATATTTGAACGATTCTTTTTCTGTAAGCTATAATCCGGCCAATGAGATTTTGGTTACGGTGGGCGGCAGCGAAGCGATTGACCTCGCCTTGCGCGCCTTGATTACACCGGGCGACGAGATTCTGGTGCCAGAACCTTGTTACATTTCTTATTCGCCGATAACGGCGCTAAGCGGCGGGGTTCCAGTCGGCATTGAAACATTCGCCGAAAATAATTTCAAGCTTGGCGCGGAGCAGCTCAAAGCAGTTATCACGCCTCGCTCGAAAGTACTTATTTTATGTTATCCGAGCAATCCTACGGGCGGAATTATGACTTACGAGGATTGGCTTCCAATCGCCAAAGTGGTTGAGGAAAACGATCTGATTGTCATTTCGGATGAAATTTACGCCGAGCTGACGTACGGATCCAAACATGTCAGCTTCGCTTCTTTACCGGGAATGAAGGATCGAACTATTCTAGTTAGCGGCTTTTCCAAAGCGTTTGCGATGACGGGCTGGCGGTTGGGCTATGCGTGCGGACATCCCGATCTTATTTCCGCTATGTTGAAAATTCATCAATACACAGTGATGTGCGCTCCGGTTATGGCGCAGCATGCCGCTCTTGAGGCGCTTCAGCACGGTTTGGAAGAGAAAGACCGAATGGTAGAGTCCTATAATCAGCGGCGCAGGCTTGTTGTAAAAGGATTCCGCGAGATCGGACTGGAGTGTCACGAACCGCAAGGCGCATTTTATGCCTTCCCGTCTATTGCTTCCACAGGGCTGACGAGCGAACAATTCGCTCAGCGACTGCTGGAGGAAGCCGGAGTGGCAGCCGTTCCAGGCGATGTATTCGGCATCGGGGGCGAAGGCCATCTGCGTTGCTCTTATGCAACCTCCGTCTCTCAGCTGACGGAAGCGCTGGATCGCATCGGCCAATTTGTATATAAACTTAATCGAGGCTAGTCCTTTCAGCAGGTCAGATGAACAATCGGGCCTGCTGTTTGTTGTAAGCGGAGAGTTGCAGGTTTGCCAGAAACAACTAAAACAAGAATGAACCCGGGGGCTGAATATATGCAATTGTATACAAAAACAGGCGACAAGGGACAAACCTCCTTGATTGGGGGCAGAGTAAGCAAAGATGACGTTCGAGTCGAGGCGTATGGCACAATTGATGAATTGAACAGCTTTGTAGGGATTGCCCAGGCGGAGTCTGCTAAGCATGAAAGCTTGGCTGAGCTTGCGGAGCGGTTGGTCGAAATTCAACAAGAGTTGTTCGATTGCGGCTCTGATTTAGCTTATGCTCAAGAAGGAGCGCCATTTAAGATGGACTCGGAGCCATCCCTCCGGCTTGAACAATGGATTGACCAATATGTAGCGGAGGCCCCGGAAATTACTCGATTTATTCTTCCTGGCGGAAGCTCGGTATCCTCCATGCTTCATGTGTGCAGGACCGTTTGCCGCAGAGCGGAAAGAAGGGTAGTGACATTATCCGGTCAACATGCCATCAACGAAGCGGTATTGATCTATATTAACCGGTTGTCCGACTTTTTCTTTGCAGCGGCTCGGGTCGCAAACGCTAAACTAAATGTGCCGGACACAGAGTATATCCGGAGCGCGGAAGTTTTCCGCAAGCGGAACAAAAAATAAACCCGCCGCACTTAAGTCCAGTGCGAATTTTACGAACGCATCAGTTTGGATTAAAATGAAAGTGCGTCATTAAAGAACGGCAACCGCCAGAAATGAATGGAATGTGATAAGAGGCATGACGGAGCGGATTAATAAAGACGGTGAAATGGAACAAGGGAGCTCCTCCAACAAACCCGCTCTTTGGCGAGGCTATGTTGAGTCAAAGGCTTCAGCAGAAGCCATAGCTTCAATGGATATAAACGAGCTGAATGCACGTTACTATAGGCCGCTTGAGGTTGTTGTGGCGGAAGAGGACGATGGGAGAGCCGTGCGCAATGTGCTGGAGAAGAGGCTTGGCGTCTCTCGAAAGCTGCTTTCGCAAGTGAAATTGACGGAGCATGGATTAACCGTTAACGAGCAACGGGTTTATACAACGGCTTTAGTGCAAACGGGCGATATAATTCGGGTCCGGATGGAGCGCGAAGAGTCTGAAGATATTTTGCCGCAGCCGATCCCTTTTGAGACCGTATTTGAAGATGAGGACTTGCTCATCGTGAACAAGCCCGCCGGCATGATTGTCCATCCAACGCATGGGCATTATACGGGAACGCTTGCGAACGCCGTAGTTCATCAATGGAAGGAGCGCGGGGAGAAGGTGCGGTTTCGGCCGATTCACCGACTCGATGAAGAAACGTCGGGGCTTGTCGCCATTGCCAAAACGAGCTACGCTCATCAGCAGCTTTCCGAGCAGCTCCAAGCCGGACTTGTAACTAAGCTGTATAGAGCTTATGTATACGGCAGTTTGACTCCGGACAAAGGGACGGTGGACGAGCCGATTGACCGCGACACCGATCGCCCGCATCTGAGAGTTGTTACCCCAAACGGTTATCCGTCTATAACCCATTACGAGGTGATGGAGCGTTTCCTTCAGAGCGAACACGCTTTAACCTCTGCAGCAGCTGTCAAACTAAAGCTTGAGACCGGACGGACGCATCAAATTCGAGTCCATATGCGGTTTAAAGGATGTCCGTTAATTGGGGACAAGCTATATGGTCCTGAAGTTGGCTTTATTCAAGAGTGGGAGGAAGCGGCAGGCCGTCAGGCGCTTCATGCAGAGACGCTTGGTTTTATTCATCCGATGACAAAAGTAAGGATGGAGTGGACGGCCCCACTGCCTCCGGAGCTGCTCCAACTGGAACAGCTGCTTCGCGGAGACAGCGAATAGCGGAACGCTCTACAAATCCGCGCATTAGACTCTTTGAATGGGAATCTCCATAAAAGCACATTTAAAGCGAACATAGAAAAGCAACAAATAAGGAAGGGGCCTAAATGTAGTGCAATCCGAAAAAACGGTTACGATCATTGAATATCCAAAATGCAGCACATGCAAAGCGGCTGTGAAGTCGCTGAAACAAAAAGGGCATTCAGTCCATTCGCGTCATATAGTAGAGGATACGCCATCTGCTGCCGAACTTAAGCAGCTTCTGGAGCTTAGCGGTTTGGATATTAAAAAGCTCTTTAATACATCGGGCGATGTTTATCGGGAGCTTGGATTAAAGGACAAGCTGCAAGACATGTCTGACGAACAAAAGCTGGAGCTGTTGTCTTCTCACGGCATGCTGATCAAAAGGCCGATCGTCACGGACGGGAAACAAGTGACCGTTGGCTATAAGGAAGATACATACAAGGAAGCTTGGGGCGCTCATGAATAGTTGGAGCGGCAAAACATTATGGCGATCGGATCGATTGTCTAAGCTCGGTTCGTCGATTTTTGCGGAAGTGGCGGCTTGGAAGAGGGAAGCGGCCGCAGGCGGGATGGATATGATTGACCTTGGCATCGGCAATCCGGATCGACCTCCGACCGAAGCCGTGCGCATCGCATTAAGCGAAGCTGCCATGAGGGAGGATCAGTACTCCTATCCCGTTATTCGAAGCGGCATGCCGTTTCGCGAGGCGGCTGCCGATTGGATGCGGTTCAGGTTCGGCGTCGAGGCCGATCCTGGGAAAGAGATTGTAACGCTCGCCGGTTCTCAGGACGGGCTGGCTCATCTGGCAATGGCGGTATGCGATGCTGGAGACTTCGCTTTGCTGCCCGATCCTGGTTATCCCATCTATGCGGCTTCATTGGCGCTTGCCGGAGTAGAGCCTATTCTTATGCCGCTGCGTGAAGAAAACGGCTATTTGCCCGATTTGAATGCGATCAGCGAGGAGCATTGGCGCAAAGCCAAATTTATTTTGCTCAACTACCCTAACAATCCGTTGTCGGCTGTGGCCAATTTAACCTTTTTCGAGCGGCTTTTGCAAAAAGCCGAGCAGTATGGCGTGCTTGTCGTTCATGATTTAGCCTACTCCGAAATGGGCTTCGACGGCTGCGATCCGCCTAGCGTGCTGCAAGTGGAAGGCGCATTGCGTCAAGCGGTAGAGTTTCATTCCTTATCCAAAAGCTTCAATATGGCTGGCTGCCGGATCGGATTTATGGTCGGCAATGCCGAAGCGGTTGGCGCATTGCGGGAATTAAAGGCGAATATTGATTATGGCGTATTCGATCCTGTGCAGGAAGCGGGAATTGTTGCATTGCAAGAAGCAATGAGGACGGAAGACGCCCCGCCTAAAGCTGGCGAGCTTTATGAGCGAAGAAGGGATGTTCTAGTGGGAGCGCTGCGCAGGGAAGGATGGCCGGTGGATTCGCCAAAAGCGACAATGTTTTTATGGGCCAAGCTTCCGGTTATGACTTGGGACATGGGCGAGCCATGGACCTCCAGAACCATTTCCCAGGAAATGTTGAAGCGAACGGGCGTTGCGGTCATTCCCGGCGAAGCTTTTGGCTCAGAGGGGGAGGGCTATGTGCGCATAGCGCTCGTTGAAGACGAGAAGCGGCTGCTGGAAGCGGCGGAACGAATTGGACGCTTTATTCGGGGAGAACATATGGTACACTTGCCTTAGTGAATAAAATTGAGAGTTGCTATGATAGATTGGAGTTGTTCGATTTGAGCGAGCAAAGATTGTTATTAGTAGACGGAATGGCTATATTGTTTCGTGCGTATTTTGCGACATCGTTTACGGGGAGCATTAGACGGACAAGCACGGGCTTGCCCGTTAACGCGGTGCATGGCTTTGTCCGTTATTTTATGGATGCGGTAACCAAATTTGATCCTACCCATGTTATTTGCTGTTGGGATATGGGGAGCAAAACGTTCCGTACGGAGCAATATGACGGATACAAATCCAATCGGCCGGACGCGCCGGAAGATTTAATTCCGCAGTTCGATTTGGTCAAGGAAGTGGTAGCGAGCTTCAACGTTCCTAATGTGGGCATAGAAGGATTTGAAGCGGATGATTGCATCGGCACTTTGGCGGCGCGATTTAAAGAGGAAGCTCAAATTTATATCGTAACGGGAGACCACGATCTTCTGCAATTGGTTGACGACCGGGTTTCGGTTGCCATTATGAAAAAAGGAATCGGCAATTATAAAGTGTATTCCCCTGCTGCTTTGCTTGAAGAACGCCAGCTGACGCCAGCGCAAATCATTGATTTGAAGGGTCTTATGGGCGATACAAGCGACAATTATCCGGGCGTCCGCGGCATCGGTGAAAAAACGGCGCATAAGCTCCTCACGGAGCATGGCTCCATCGAAGGACTTTTGGCCAATTTGGACTCCGTTTCCAAAACGGTACGGACAAAAATCGAAGCGGATTTGGACATGCTCCATTTGTCGCGCCAGCTTGCGACTATTCGTTGCGATGCCCCGGTTGATACGGATATCGTATGCGGCTGGAACTACGACAGAGGAGTCGTGCTCAGCAAGTTTGAAGAGCTGGAATTCAAAAGTTTGGTTGCTTTGATTAGCTAAGCGACAATTGAATCTAAGCAATCTGTACTAGAGTGCGAGAAATTAGGCTGCCTGCCGGGCAGCCTTTTCGCGTTTTTTACACCGGAAGCTGATTTTACGATAAACGGGTATTCGCTTAATCAACAATTTACAAATAAAAAGTATACTGTGGTAAGGAAAGACGCGACGAAAGGAAGGTGGACGAGCATGGGAATTCATCATTATTTTAGATCACTGAATGAACTGGAACGTATTATTAGATGCCCGGGCAAGTTCAAATTTGAAGAGCATAGTGTAGCGGCACACTCGTGGAAAGTGGTGCAGTATGCCAAAACGCTTGCCGATATAGAGGAAAGAAATGGAGCCAGCATTGATTGGAAAAGGCTCTATGAAATTACGAGCAGCCACGATTACGGGGAAATTTTTATCGGGGATATTAAAACGCCGGTTAAACACGCGTCACCTGAGCTGCGTTTGCTCATTCAGCAGGTGGAAGAAGGTATGGTGTATAAATTTGTTGAGGAACATATCCCGGATGAATATAAGGAAACCTTTCATCGCCAACTGCGCGAAGGGAAAGACAACTCCGTGGAAGGCATGATTTTGGAGGTCGCAGACAAGCTCGATCAAGTTTACGAAGCGTTCGCCGAATTGCAAAGAGGAAATACGGAGAAGGAATTTGTTGTCATGTACCGCAATGCGTTGATCAAAATCAGCAGCATTCCGCTTTGCTCAGTCGATTACTTTTTGAACGATATTTTGCCGGATATGGTCAACGACGTGATGGCATCGGCGATTGACATTAGGCGCATTACGGAAGAGGCGCTTGAAATCGGAGCAAGACAGTCCCGCAATGTTTCATAAAAAGGGGCTGTCTTTTTTGTTCCAAAAAGCTGGAGAATGATGTTCGCTATAGTGAATATTATGAATGTTTTTTTATAAAAAGCAGGCGGGGATAGGTATTGACCTGTTCTCTTTAAAGAACTAAAATGGAGATATTGTCCGTTATAAGAAACCCTATAGCCGATGCGCAAGCAAGCAAGTACGGATCTAATCTGACTGAAGGAGAATATTATGATTGGGGAACGGATCAAATCGCTTAGAGAAAAAAAGGGTTACTCCATTACGAAACTCGCCGATTTGGCGGGCGTCTCCAAGTCCTACTTGAGCTACATCGAACGAAATGTGCAAAACAATCCTTCCTTGCAGGTCCTCGCCAAAATTGCCTACCATTTGGATACCCATATCGAATATTTGCTCGGCGAAGACCTCTCCCCAAAGGTGTGGGTGGATGAAGTACTGGACGAGGAATGGCATTCCATTATTCGCGACGCTGTGGACGAAGGAATGAGCAAAGGGGACTTTAGGGCGCTGAAAGATTTGGTACGTTCGAACAAATGGAGAGAAGGTCATGACAAGAACAAGGAATACACGAGCTACGACGGAAAAAAGAAGTCCAATATTATTATCCTTCATATCGATCACTAAAGCCTTTACACAAAAAAGATAGTGGATTTGTATTGACACGTTCTATATAAAGAACTACACTTGTGTTAATGTTCATTATAACTAACAAAATAAGCGGGTGTAGCGATAATGGAATCGAACCGAAAAAAAGATTCGCTTTCTTCTCCAAAAGGCAATGAAATCGATCTAAGGAAACTGATTGGCACGATTCGAAACAGAGTATGGCTGATCGTCATCATCACCGGATTTTTGACAGCTTTTGCCTACATGTACAACTCTCAAGCCGAGCCGGATATTTACGCTTCGTCATCGCGCGTCATCATTGCTGCATCGAACGACATGATGTCGACGGTCAGGGCGCTAGTGCGCGAGCCGATTGTGCTGGATCAGGTGATCAAACAATTGGATTTGGATGCGTCCCCCGGGCAGCTTAGAAGCCAAATTCGCGTCGACAGCGTTGATTCTTCCTTAATTACGGTTATTACCGTTGCCGATACGAACCCGGAGCGGGCGGCCGATATCGCCAATTCCGTTGTCAGTGTTTTTCGAGAGATTGCAAATGATACGCTCGGCGTAAGCAGCATCAGGCTGTTGACAGAGGCAAAGCCAGAACCGTTTTCCATAAATGTGAAAAGCAATACGATCGTATACGTCGCTTTTATCGTCGGACTTATTTTAAGCATGAGCTTGGCCTTTTTGCTTGATTCGCTCGACGATTCCATTCGGACGGAGCAGGATATTGAGGGAACGCTTGGGCTGAACATGCTCGGCCAAGTGTCCAAAATCAAGCAAAGGCATACGACCGCTTCCGCCAAAAAACAAAAACCAGCGCTAATTAGGAGTGAGTCCATTGGTTCGTGAACGGGCAAAAATCGCTAGGAAGGTTGTCAGCCGGAGTTTAATTGCTTATTTGAATCCGACACATCGCATTTCGGAGCAATACCGGACGATTCGCAACAGCATTCAATATGCGTCAGACGGCAAATCCGTCCGTTCGCTTATCGTCACATCGCCGGGTGAAGGGGACGGGAAGTCGACGGCGGCAATCAATTTGGCGATCAGCATCGCGCAAAGAGGCGAGCGAGTGCTGCTCATCGATGCGAATTTCCGAAACCCGATGCTTCATAAAATATTCAATACGCAAATTTCTCCGGGCCTTTCCAATGTGCTCACCGATCAGCTAACTTTCGAGGAGTCGACGCAGGAGACGGAAGTAGAGGGCCTGTGGCTCATGACCAGCGGACTTAGCTTCGGAAATTCCGCCGATATGCTGGATTCGAATAAAATGAAGGAATTGCTTAGAGGAGCGACGGACCGCTTTGACCGAATCGTCATTGACAGCCCGCCGGTTCTGACGGCTCCCGATACGAACGCGCTCGTAAACAAGTGCGACGGAGTAGTGCTGCTGCTCCGCTGCGGCAAGACGACACACAGCAAAGCTTTGGAAGCGAAGCAATCTCTGTCCTTTGCCGGAGCCAACATTATAGGGGCTATTTTGAACCAAAAGAACGTTAGATGATGTTTCATCGGATAACGTCTTTTTTTCGGCCAAATTGTTCGTTATAAAGCACGAAAGTGAAAGGCGCTTGCCTTAAAGAAAGGATGAGGTTGAAATGACCTATCGAAGTAGACTGTCTTTGCTTGTGCTGCTGGACTCGGCAATTGTACTTGCGGCTCTTGGACTTAGCCGTTGGCTGCTAACGCCGTCGTTTCCGGCGGATGGGGCCTTCTACACGCTGGCCGCCCTTCTCCTAGCGCTTCATCACGTTTTTTTCTTCTATTTCAAGCTGTACAAAAAAGCGTGGGAATATGCCAGCGTCGGGGAACTGCTCATTATCGTAAAAGCGGTAGGGCTTTCGTTTCTATTTGCGGGACTGGCGCAAGGCGCTCTGCATCAGCAGCTTCCTCATAAGCTGCTTGCGGTCACGTGGATGATTCATATTTTGCTCATTGGCGGTTCCAGATTGTGCTGGCGCATTGTGCGCGGCAACTTGATCCGGCAAAGCGGCAAGCGGAAGCGGACGCTTATTGTCGGAGCGGGCTCGGCCGGGACGATGCTGGCCAGGCAGTTGATCCATAACCCGGACGCCGAGCTTCTCCCCGTTGCGTTTATCGATGACGACGCGCATAAGCAAATGCTGGACATTATGGGCATTCCGGTTGCGGGAGGCATAGCGGATATTTTCACAAAAGCGAAAGAGCTGGACATCGACAATATCGTCATTTCCATTCCTTCTCTGACCAAAAGGGAGCTTTACGATATTTATACGGAATGCGCAAAAACAAGCTCAAAAACGCAAATTATTCCGATGCTCGAAGATTTGGCAACGGGACGCATCTCCGTTACGCAATTCCGCGACGTGCAAGTGGAGGATTTGCTGGGGCGCGAGCCGGTGGAGCTCGACATTGAAAGCATCTCCGGTTATTTAAAAGGCAAAGTGGTGCTTGTAACCGGAGCGGGCGGCTCGATTGGGTCGGAGGTTTGCCGTCAAATTTCCCGTTTCTTGCCGGAGAAGCTGGTATTGCTGGGCCATGGGGAAAACAGCATTTATGCGATCGAGATGGAGCTTAAAGAAATGTTCAAGGAAACGGACATTAAATTTTATACGGAAATTGCCGATTTGCAGGACGCGGAAAAAATGATGGCGGTCATGATGTTCCATCGCCCGGAGGTCGTCTACCATGCTGCGGCGCACAAGCATGTGCCGCTTATGGAGCGCAATCCCGAGGAAGCGTTTAAAAACAATGTCATCGGAACGCTAAATGCGGCAAGGGCGGCAAGCAAAAGCCGCGTAGGCTCCTTTGTCATGATCTCTACGGATAAAGCGGTCAATCCGACCAGCGTAATGGGCTCGACGAAGCGGCTTGCGGAAATGATTATCCAGCATATGGATCGAGTTAGCGGCACCAAGTTTGTCGCGGTGCGCTTCGGCAACGTTTTGGGAAGCAGGGGCAGCGTCATTCCGTTGTTCAAAAAGCAAATTGCCAAAGGCGGGCCGATTACGGTCACGCATCCCGACATGGTTCGTTATTTTATGACGATCCCGGAGGCGTCGCGCCTGGTCATTCAAGCGGGCGCGCTTGCGAAGGGCGGAGAAATTTTTGTGCTCGATATGGGCGACCCCGTCAATATTACGGAACTGGCGCAAAACGTCATTCGAATGTCGGGATATTCGCTCGATGAAATCGATATTGAATATACGGGCATCCGTCCGGGCGAAAAGCTGTTTGAGGAAATGCTCAAGCACGACGAAGTGATGGAGGGGCAAGTTTACCCGAAAATTTACATAGGAAAAGCGTCGGTCATCTTATACGAGGAAATCGAAAGGCTGATTGGCGATTTCCATTCGATTAACCATGCGGAGCTGAAGGTGAGGCTTCTGGATCTGGCGAATCATGACGAGCCGGAAGCAAGCCATAAGCTGGCATCGGTAACGGGATAAAAGCGAAGGAGAGATGACGAGATGAAAGTAAGAAAAGCGATTATACCTGCGGCGGGCCTTGGAACCCGTTTTCTTCCCGCTACGAAAGCGATGCCGAAGGAAATGCTGCCAATCGTCGACAAGCCGACCATTCAATATATTGTGGAGGAAGCGATCGAGTCCGGCATTGAAGATATCATTATTGTAACGGGCAAAGGGAAGCGGGCTATCGAAGATCATTTTGACAACTCCATGGAACTCGAACAGATGCTGGCCTCCAAAAGCAAATTCGATTTGCTGCAAGAGGTGAGAAAATCGTCGGATATGGTCGACATCCACTACATTCGGCAGAAAGAGCCGAAGGGGCTCGGCCACGCGATATGGTGCGCCAGAAAATTTATCGGCGATGAACCGTTTGCGGTGCTGCTAGGAGACGATATTATTTCCGCGGAGAAGCCCTGCCTGAAGCAAATGATCGAAAAATACGAGCAATACGGCTCTTCGATTATCGGCGTCCAGCAGGTGGGCGATGAAGAGGTATCCCGTTACGGCATTGTGGACGGCATGGTGATGGAGCCTTCCTTCCATCGGATCAACCATTTGGTGGAAAAGCCGAAAAGAGAAGACGCTCCATCCAATATGGCTATTATGGGACGGTACATTTTGACCCCTGAAATATTCGACATTCTCGGCAATCAAAAGCCGGGCTCCGGCGGAGAAATTCAGCTCACGGACGCGATTGCCGAGCTGAATCGTTCAAGAGCTGTATTCGCTTACGAATTCAGCGGGAAGCGGTACGATGTTGGCGAGAAGATGGGCTTTATTCAAACGACAATCGAATTTGCGCTGCAGCGCGATGAATTGCGGTTTGAGCTGCTTCAATATTTATCCCGGATGATCGAGAGGGAAACGGTTCGCCATGAAGCCTAAAATTTTGTTTTGCGCTACGGTCGACTATCATTTTAAAGCTTTTCATCTGCCGATTATGGAGTGGTTTGCGAAACGCGGCTGGGAAGTGCATGTGGCGGCGAGCGGCGAGCTGGATTTGCCATTCGTCGACCGCAAATTCAATATCCCGATTCAGCGCTCCCCGTTCCGGGCGGTCAATGTAAAAGCTTATTTTGAACTGAAAGCGATTATGGAGGCGGAGAGCTACAGCCTCATTCATTGCCATACGCCGATGGGCGGCGTGCTTACCCGGCTTGCGGCGAGAGGGGCGAGGAAAAGCGGCGCCAAAGTCATTTATACCGCGCATGGATTTCATTTCTACAAGGGTGCGCCCGTTCAGAACTGGCTGCTCTATTATCCGATTGAAAAGCTGCTCTCCTCTGTAACCGACAGCCTGATTACTATTAACGGGGAAGATTACAGGCGCGCGCTGGCAAAAGGGTTCCGCGCAGGCGAAATCCATCATGTACACGGAGTCGGCGTGCATACCGGGATGTATGCGCCGCTTGCCGCGGAGGAAAGGCGGGCTCTGAGAGAACGGTTTAATTATACGCCGGATCATTATTTAATGATCTACGCCGCCGAGTTTAATGCGAACAAAAATCATGAGCTGCTGCTGCAGGCGTTAGCCAAGCTGAAAGGGAAAGTGCCGGGAGCAAGGCTGCTGCTTGCAGGAGTCGGACCGAAGCTTGAGGATTGCCGCGCGCTCGCCTGCGAGCTTGGCGTTGCGTCTATGGTTGATTTTTTGGGCTATCGGAACGATTTGCGCAAAGTGATTCCGATGTGCGATGTGGCTGTATCCGCTAGTCTGAGAGAAGGATTGCCCCTTAACATTATGGAGGCGATGGCCAGCGGTCTGCCCGTTGTTGCGACAAGGAACAGAGGCCATGAGGAACTGGTGGAGGAAGGGAAAAACGGCTTTCTGGTTGAGCCCGGCGATCCGGAGGAATTTGCGAGCAGGCTTCAGCTTCTGAAATGCTTCCAAGAATCGAGACAACGGATGGGCCTTAAAAGTCTGGAGCGTGTGAAGGGTTATTCGCTGGAACGCGTGCAAGAGGAGCTTGCGGGCATTTACAACTCATTAATGACGGAGGCTGCCGATGGAGCCGGTTATCAGTATCGTCGTTCCTATATTTAATATGGAAGCTTATTTGTCCAGATGCTTGGACAGCTTGCTTGCGCAAACCTTCCCAAATATCGAGATTATAGCGGTAAATGACGGGTCTACGGATGGAACGGACGGCCTGCTGATGGGATATGCCGCACTCGATTCCCGGATACAAGTCATTCGGGTCGAAAATGGCGGGGTATCCGCCGCGCGCAACATCGGGCTTGGCTACTGCCGCGGACGTTATATCGGCTTCGTAGATCCCGACGACTGGGTCGATGCCGAGATGTACGGCACCATGTATGACGAAGCGGTGAAGCATCATGCCGATATCGTCATGTGCGGCTATGTTCGCGAGTTTGGCGGGCACAGCAAGCCAAAGCCGTTTCCTCTTCCCGACGGCACGCTTTATCTAGGCGAAGAGGTACAGCTTCAGCTGACGCGAAGGCTGATCGGGCCGCTTGGAGCGGAGACGGGGTTGCCCGAATCGCTGGATGCATGGGGAACGGTCTGGTCGAAGCTGTACCGGGCTGAGCTGCTTCAAGGCGGCGGCGGTCTCTTTTTTACCGACCTGAAGGCGATTGGCAGCAACGAGGACACTTTGTTTAACGTGTCGGTTTGCAGCCGGGCGCAATCGTTTCTGTTTTTAAACAGGCCCTATTATCACTATTGGAGAGCGAGCGCGGGATCGATTACGACCCGCTACAAGCCGGAGCTGCTGCGCCAGTTTAAGACGCTGTACGGAAAAATGGCGGAGTTTGTACGATTGAACGCGCTTGGAGGCGAATACAGCAGCGCTTTGCAAAATCGCATTTCGCTTAATGTGCTCGGTCTTGGACTAAACATTGTCGGCGATTCCAATCCCGCTCCCGCACGAAAAAAAATTGGGGAAATCAAAAGATTGCTTGGCGATGCAACAATCAGAAGCGCGCTGCTGTCCTTCGACTCCTCCGCGTGCTCGCTTCCTTGGAAGGTATTCTATGGCTTGGCCAAGCGGAGGTGGGCGGCGCCTTTGTATGCCATGCTGTACGGCATTGAAGGTTTAAGGACGAAGAAGTGGACAAGGAGGAGAAGAAGTGGTGCAAACAGAGCGGGCGCAGAGGGACAAGCGGTCACAGCAAGCGCAGAACGATAAGCGAGCGCAGAGACAGCAAACGCAGAACGATAAACGATCGCAGCTGATCCCAATGGAGGAGCAGCCGAAGCCGATGCGCATTTTGCAGGTCGTCACCGTCATGAATCGCGGAGGCCTTGAGACGATGCTTATGAATTATTACCGTCAAATGAGCCGAAGCGGCATTCAGTTTGACTTTTTGGTTCATCGAGCGGAAGAGGGGCATTACGACAAGGAAATTGTTGCGCTTGGCGGAAAGCTATACCGGATGCCGCCTATCCGGCCCGGCAATTATCGCCGCTACTTCAAGGAGCTGGACCGTTTTTTTGCAGAGCACAAGGAATATAAAGTCGTTCACTCCCACATGAATGAAAACAGCGGATTTGTGCTGCGTGCGGCCAAAAAAGCGGGCGTGCCGTGCCGGATTATCCATAGCCATTTGAGCGATCTCCGCTTGGATTATAAATTTCCGTTTCGCATGTATGCGAGATATTCCATTAAAGATCATCCTAGCGCTTATTTCGCATGTTCGGAGAGGGCGGGGGAGTGGCTGTTCGGCAAATCAAAATCGGCGGGCGGCAGCGTAACCGTTTTAAATAATGCGGTGAACACCGAGGAATTTGCTTACAAGCCGGAAGTAAGGGCGGCGATTCGGCAGGAGCTTGGCGCGGGCGAGGGGCTCGTTGTTGGCCATATCGGACGATTCAATGAACAGAAGAATCACTCGTTCCTGCTTAACATCTTTGAAGCGCTGCTGCGCCGGAGAACGGATGCGCTGCTCGTACTTGCGGGAGACGGTTATTTGCGTCCCGTCATCGAGAAGGAAGCGGAAAAGCGCGGACTTGCGGCTTCCATTCGTTTTTTGGGCGTGAGAGAAGATGTAGCGGATCTGCTTCAAGGGATGGATGTTTTTTTATTTCCGTCCCTGTTCGAGGGGCTGCCAGTCGTACTGGTGGAAGCTCAGGCGGCGGGACTGCCCTGCATCGTATCCGACCGGATTACGACGGAAAGCAATGTGACGGGGAGAGTAGCGTTTGTGCCGCTTGAACGTTCGGCGGAGGAATGGAGCGAGCTCATTTTAAATACGCCGCTGGAACGTACAGACACTAGAAGCCTGCTGAAGCAAAGCGGATACGACGCCGCCGCGATGGCGGAATGGCTGGGAGCCTTTTACGCCCGGCAAGCCGCGGCGGCTTCATCGGAATAGGGGGAGCGAGAAGATGGCGGGGGCAAAACCTGCGTTAACCGTGTTTACGCCTACCTACAATAGAGCGTATACGCTGCATTTATGCTACGAAAGCTTGCAGCGCCAAAGCGATAAATCGTTTATTTGGCTCGTTGTGGACGATGGATCATCCGATGGGACGGCTGAGCTGGTGCAGAAATGGAAGGAAGAGGCCGATTTCGACATTCGGTATATTTATCAGCAAAATCAAGGAATGCACGGCGCTCATAATACCGCATACGAGCATATCGATACGGAGCTCAATGTGTGTATCGACTCTGACGACTACATGGCCGATAATGCGGTAAAAAAAATAGTTCAGCATTGGCGGCGTTATGGCGGGGAAGATTACGCCGGCCTAGTTGGCCTCGACGCTTCGCCGGATGGAGCGATTATTGGCAGCAGACTTCCCGAAACGCTCACCAGCGCTACGTTGTCCGGGATTTACGCCGTCCACGGCGTTACGGGCGACAAAAAGCTCGTTTACCGGTCCAAGCTGACGAAGGAATGCCCCCCGTATCCTTTATTCGAAGGGGAAAAATATTGTCCTTTGTCCTACAAGTACATTTTAATTGATCAGCAGCTGCCTCTGCTTGTTTTGAACGAAGTGTTATGTTACGTCGAATATCGCGGCGACGGCTCCAGCATGAATATGGTCAAGCAATATTTGAGCAACCCAAAGGGCTTTTCCTTTTTTCGCAAGACGGCCATGCGTTATGCTCTAACGTACAGGGATCGCTTTCGGGAAGCGATTCATTATGTATCCAGCAGCCTCATGCTTCGCAACGCCCGATTCCTGTCGGAATCGCCGCGCAAGTGGACGACGCTGCTTGCGGTACCGCTTGGCTGCGCCTTGTACATTTACATTCACCGCACAAAGCGGAAAACGGTTATGAAAAATAGTTAGGCTGGCGAAAGAGCGCGAGAGAAGGAGGCTAAAGGATGGAGTGGATATGGTTTGCTTTGCTCGCCGGTTTTTTCGGTACGGTGATGGCCAGATACTTTTCCATGGCGACCGACAAGGGGCCGCTCCCCATTCAGCCTAATAAATTTTATATTTGGCTTGCCGGTGCCTGTATCATTGCGGTTGCGGGACTTCGCAACAACATCGGCGATACGTTCCTGTACATGCACAGCTACAGAGTTACGGAATTCAACTGGCAATCCGTTATGGGCATGGACGACATCGGCTTTAATTTGCTTCAGATGGCTCTGAAGCAATGGACGCAAGACCCGCAATGGTTGATTTTTGTAACGGCGCTAGTCACGAACTTTTTAATTTTGGCTGTTTTCTATCGATACTCCAGACTGATCGAGCTTAGCGTATTTGCTTACGTAACGACGGGAGCGTTTATCGTATCGATGAACGGAATCCGGCAGTTTTTGGCGGCAGCCATCGTGTTTGCGGCGACCAAAGCTTTAATTGAAGGGAAATGGAAAGTATATTTTGCCGTCGTCATTCTGGCTTCTTTTTTCCACCAAAGCGCTTTGTTTATGCTGCCGATTTATTTTTTGGTGAGAAGGAGAGCTTGGACGATCACAACGACTTTGATGCTGACTATCGCCATCTTGATGGTGGTCGGCTTTAACTATTTTTCCTCTTTGCTGTTCGCCGTCATCGAAAATACGCAATATGCCGAATATGAAAGCTTCAAAGAAGGCGGAGCCAACATATTGCGGGTTGTCGTTTACATCATTCCGATCGTCATCGCCTTTTTGGGGCGGGAAAAGCTGAGAACGATTTTTCCGCAAAGCGACATCATCGTTAATTTATCGCTCGTCGGGGCGGTTATTATGATCATTTCCACGCAGAACTGGATTTTCGCACGGCTGGGCATCTATTTTACGCTGTACCAGCTTATTTTGATGGGTTGGATTGTAAAGCTTTTTCGAGAGAAGGACCAACGATTCTTTTATTTTGTTTTTGTCAGCTTCTACCTGGTCTACTTCTTCTACGAAAATGTCATCATTCTCGATATTCGCTATTCTAGCGACTATTTGAAATGGCCGTTCTGACTAAGAGGACTAAGGGGGATTTATTGTGGAGGCGCAGGAACGAATACCGCGGATCGTCCATTATTGCTGGTTTGGGCGGGGGGAGAAGCCGAGCAAAATACGAAAATGCATGAAAAGCTGGGAAAAGCATTTAAAAGGCTACCGCTTTATCGAGTGGAACGAAGACAATTTCGATATCAATAGCTCCCGTTATGTCAAGGAAGCTTACGAGGCAAAGAAATACGCTTTCGTTAGCGACTACGTCAGACTCTTCGCACTTAACGAGCATGGCGGAATCTATTTGGACACGGACGTCGAAGTCGTAAAGCCGCTTGATCCGCTTTTGACGCATGACGCATTTACTGGCTTTGAAGATGAAACCTTTTTGCAGTCGGGCACGATGGGGGCGTCTCCCGGTCACCCTTGGATTCGGGCGCTGCTGCAAGATTACGAAAGAAGATCGTTTCTTCTGCCTAACGGCACTTACGATATGCTGACCAATACGGCTGTCATTTCGGAACATTGCAAAAAAGAGGGACTGCTTTTAAACGGGGAGCATCAGGTGCTGGGGAATGGGGTTGTGTTTTATCCGAGAGTGTTTTTCAGCCCTTACGATTATATAAACGGCGGCAATTTTATTACGACGGACAGTTATACGATTCATCATTTTGCCCAGTCATGGCTGCCCGCCCGCGTACGGTTTAAAAGCGCCGTCAAGCGTGTAATCGGACGAATTGTCGGACCAAGCGTTATTTCGATGATGAGGAAAATGTTTAGCCCCAATTCTTAGGTAGAGACGGGCAGAGGAGAGAGAGTTGTGTTGTTGAAACGAATGTTTGATTTAGCGGTGGCTTGCTGTCTGCTTGCGGCACTGTCGCCGCTTATTGCGGTTACTGCCGTTTTTATCCGCATCAAGCTGGGAGGGCCTGTTCTCTTTAAGCAGCAGCGTCCCGGCTTGCATGGCCGCCCGTTCTATTTGTACAAATTCCGCACAATGACGGACGCCAAAGATTCGGAAGGAAGGCTTCTGTCGGATCAGCTTCGTATGACTCCGTTTGGGACGCTGCTTAGAAAGCTCAGCCTGGATGAGCTGCCTCAGCTTCTGAACGTCGTTAGGGGCGAGCTGAGCCTCGTAGGACCACGCCCTTTGCTGATGAGCTACCTGGAGCTGTATACGGAGGAGCAGGCGAAACGCCACAATGTGAAGCCGGGCATTACGGGCTGGGCTCAAGTGAACGGGAGAAACGCCGTATCTTGGGAGGAAAGATTCGAGCGGGATGTATGGTATGTCGAGCATCGCAGCTTTTGGCTCGATCTTAAAATTTTGCTGCTGACGGTCAAAAAGGTTTTGCAATCGGACGGGGTCAGCCATGCCAGTCATGTCACTATGCCTTTGTATGAAGGCACAACGACCAATCAGAAAGGATGAGCTAACCTTTGACTGAGCCAAATCGCCAAAAGGGCCGCATTTATCTTTCTCCTCCTCATATGAGCGGCAAGGAGCAGCCTTATATTGAAGAAGCGTTTGCAACCAATTGGATTGCGCCGCTTGGTCCTCATTTAAATGCGTTCGAACGAGAAATGGCGTCGTATGTCGGAACAGCGGGAGCAGCGGCTGTCAGCTCCGGGACGGCGGCCATTCATTTGGCGCTTCGCCTGCTCGGGGTTGGGCCGGGCGATACAGTCGTCTGCTCCAGCTTTACGTTTGTAGCCAGCGCAAATCCTATTCGTTACGTAGGAGCCGAACCGATCTTTATCGATTCCGAGCCGGATTCATGGAATATGTCGCCCAGAGCGCTGGAGAGAGCTTTGCAGGATGCGGAGCGCAAAGGCTGTCTTCCGAAAGCGGCAATTATCGTTCATCTGTATGGCGGGCTGGCCAATATGGCGGAGCTGATGGATATTTGCGACCGCTTTGGAGTACCTGTCATTGAAGACGCCGCCGAATCGCTTGGTTCCACCTTTGAAGGACAGCAGAGCGGGACATTCGGAATGTTCGGCGTTTTTTCCTTCAATGGGAACAAAATTATTACAACATCCGGAGGGGGCATGCTCGTTTCGGATCAGAGCGACCTGCTGGAGTCGGCCCGCTTTCTGGCTACTCAAGCTAGAGACGCCGCCGCGCATTACGAGCATAGCCAAATGGGATACAACTACCGACTGAGCAACGTGCTGGCCGGTATCGGCAGGGCGCAGCTGGAAGTGCTGGACGACCGTGTTGAAGCAAGGAGAGCCGTATTTGCAGCTTATAAGGAAGCGTTAAAGGAGTGGGAAGAGGCGGTTTGGATGCCTGAGCTGCCCGGCGTAAGATCGAACCGGTGGCTGAGCACGTTGACGTTCCGCCATCCGGAAGCGGAGCTCATCGTCCGAAAATTGCTTGAAGCAATGGCGGATGCGGATATTGAAGTAAGACCGCTTTGGAAGCCGCTTCATATGCAGCCGTTGTTCGACGGAGTCCCGTTTTATTCCCATTACGAGAACGGGCCGTCCGTTTGCGAGGAACTGTTCCGGACGGGACTTTGTTTGCCGTCGGGCTCAAGCCTAAGCGAAGAAGAGCAGGGGCGGGTCATCGAGGTGCTGCGTAAAGTGCTGAGCAGCACCTGCGGCAAGGAAGCGCAGAGCATTGGAGGCTAGCGCAACTAAAATAGCGAGACTCAAAAATATTGCATCTCAAAGCTATGGAATCTAAAGATACCGGATCTAAAGATACCGGATCTAAAGATACCGGATCTAAAGATATCGCTCTCCCTGCTTGCGGGTACGGATCGGTTTTGCGGGTGTGCCGTAGGCTACTGTATAAGAAGGGATATCCGATACGACGGTGGCGCCTGCGCCGATGACGGAATGTTCGCCAACGGTGATGCCGTGAATAAGGGTGGCGCCGATTCCTATAGCCGAATAAGCGCCAATTCGCACATCGCCACCGCTAACGCTTCTTGGGGCGAAGCTGACGAATGGACCTGTTCGGGAGTCGTGATCGACGTTTACTAGCGGATAGATCACGTTATGCCCGCCCATTTCGGCATCGCTGCCAAGGACGGCCCCCGCCATGACGACTGAGCCTGCTCCTATGCGGGCTCCTCGTGCTATTTGGGCAGAAGGGTGAATGGCGGTTGAAAATGGAAGAGAGGGATAAAGCCGCAGCAACTGCTCCGTTACTGCCGCGCGCGTCCAATTGTCGCCGATAGCGACAATGGCACCGTCAATGGAGCCCCCGTGCTTCAGCAACCAACAATCGTCTCCCAGCACTTCATAACCGTACACCGATTGGCCCGGCGGCTTGTTGCCGTCCAGCAAACCGGCGATAGAGTGGCGCCCTTCCTTTTCTACCGTATCGATAATCGCTTTGGCATGACCGCCCGCGCCGAACAAGACGATTGATTTCGACATGCGTGTAACCTCCGAAATGTTCGTAATAAGGAACTCTTTTATTCTAGCATAGGCGATTGACATAATAATAGGGGAGTGATAATCTGTAGTTGTGTTCGTTTTATAGAACAAAACTATTTTTTTGTTCGTTATTAATGATTGAGCGTGAAGGAGTCCCCCATGAAAACCGACATTATTCTCCATACTGGAGAATTTTCGCAGGAACTGCGGCTATTGCTGGCTTTGCTCGAAATGGATGAAGGCACCCCTATGACCTTTGAGCATTGGGAGCTGATGCAGGAAACAAGCTGGCCCCAGTTTATTGAGCTAGCCCGGCATCATCGCGTGTTCCCAACGATAAATCGCACACTTCAGGAGCTGAAGACATCCCTTATTCCGTCCTTCGTTACGGGACAACTCGCGCGCGATTATTATCGAAATACATTGCAAATGCTCGCCTTAAGCGGCGAAATGGAGCAGCTTTCTTCCCGATTTATGTCGAGCGACATCCGTGCGCTTTTTTTAAAAGGGCCCGTCATCGCCGCCGATCTGTATGGAGACATTTCCTTAAGAACGTCGTGCGACCTCGATGTTTTGGTTCCGATTGATCAGTTGGAGGCGTCGGAGTCGCTGCTTGTTTCTCTCGGCTATGAGAAAGACGACTATTTCACCAGCGTGCTGAACGATTGGAAGTGGCGGCATCATCATATTACGTTTCTTCATCCGGAAAAAGGGATTAAGGTCGAAGTCCATTGGCGGCTTAGTCCCGCCCCTTCCAGCGAACCCTCCTTTGAGGAGCTGTGGAGCCGCAAGCGGCAAAGTCCGCTCGTTAATCGCCCGATCTTTTATTTGGGACGGGAAGATTTATTTATGTTTTTGGTCTCCCACGGCGCCCGGCATGGATGGTCGAGATTGCGCTGGCTGCTCGACATTAAGCAGCTGATGAGCCAGCCGGTCGACTGGAGCAGACTGATCGCTCTGCTGCGCAAGCATCAGCTTTTGCATATTGGCGGGCAGGCCGTCAGCCTTGCCGCTAAACTGCTGGCCGCGCCGCTCAAGGAGGAGATGAGGCCGGTTCTTGCATGCCGCAAGGCCGAATGGCTGGCGGAGGATACCTTGTTTTATGTGCGGAGGATGGTCAACTTGCATAGTCCGCCAGTGCCCAAAGAGGTGGAGCGTTACCATAAGCAATATTTGTTTGCGCTAATGACGAAACGGCAGAAACTTATTTTTCTGGCCAGCCTGCTCCATCCTTTGCCGGAAGACGCTTTGACGCTGCCGCTTCCCAAAAAGCTGCATTTTCTCTATTTTCCGCTAAGGCCGATTTTATGGCTGACAAGAAAAGTATCGGGGCGCTCCAAAGAGGGCGGAGACAAGGGAAACCGAGCGACGGCCTAAAGAAGGCTTTGAGAAGGGAGGAGATGCGGGATGGGAGCTTTGCGCCAAGTTGTTCGAACGTTTCGCCGGCAATACGAGGACCGCGGCTTTGTTAGCATGCTTGCGCTGAATAAGCAGCAGTTTTTTGGCTTGCTGCGAGCGTGTCTCGTCAAGATTTTGTATGCCGGGCGGTTAAAGGGCGGCATTTTTTTTATGCAGGCGGGCAGTTCCATTGAGCTGCTCAGCAGAGGGGCGCGGCTTAGCGTCGGCAAGTTTGTGTTTATCCGAAAAAATACAAGCGTGCGAATTGATCACCGGGGAGAGCTGCTGCTTGGCGACCACGTTTTTATTAACGACAATTGCACCATTAATTGCGTCGGGCGGATGAGCATCGGCGCCTATACCAAAATTGCGCCCAATGTTTGCATCAACGACCATGACCATAACTTTAGAGATGCCAGAGCCGGACATTTGATTGTAAGCGACGTTACGATCGGCCGGCATGTGTGGATCGGAGCGAACGCCGTTATTTTGCGGGGGACGGTCATTGGCGATTATGCCGTTGTGGCTGCGGGCAGCGTCGTCAAAGGGGAAGTTCCGGCACATACGCTGTATGTCAATAAGAGGGAGAGCCGAATGATCCCGATCGGGCAACGGGAACCTTTTCCGGCCACAGCATCGATATGAAAAAAAACATCTTAATAACCGTTTACGATATGGAAATTGGCGGGGTGGAGCGCAGTCTCATCAATATGCTGCGCAGCTTTGATTACGAGCGCTATGACGTGGATGTGCTCGTTTGCTCCCATCGCGGCGAGCTGCTTCGCGAGCTGCCGGCTGGGGCTTCGCTGTTGCCGGAACGGGGCGCGTATACTGTTTTTCGAAAGTCATTAAAGGAATGTGTGCGGGAGGGGCGGGGCCTATCGGTTCTTGTTCGTATGCTGGTCAAAGCATTGGCGGCTGCAAAGGCCAAGCGGCTGGGCTTAACGGAAGGCTCGGGCTATATTCAGCTCCAGCTGACCTCCAGCATTTTGGCCCGTATGCTGCCCCCTCTTCAAAAGCGCTACGCCGCGGCTATCAGCTATGCATGGCCTCATGATTTTGTGGCGCACCGCGTCCAGGCGGACAAGAAGCTGGCTTGGATTCATACCGACTACAGCAAGCTTGCGATCGACAACAAGCTCGATGAGCGGATGTGGGCGAAATACGACGGGATTGCGTCCATTTCGGATGCGTGCTCCGATTCATTTCTGGCGCAGTATCCGGGACTCTCCAGCAAGCTGTCCCTGATCGAAAATATTACTTCTCCCTCTTTTATCCGCAAAATGGCGGAGGCGGGGGAAGCGCCGGAGCTTAAGCGGAGCAGCTTCAACATCGTTTCGGTCGGCAGGCTTTCGTATGTAAAAGGATTCGATATGGCGGTAGAGGCCATGCTCCTGCTGAAAAAGAAGGGATATGCCGGGCTGAAATGGCATATTGTCGGCTTTGGCGGCAGCGAGGCCGAGCTGCGCTCGCTTATTGAAAGGCATGGGCTGCAGGAGCAGTTCATTTTGCTCGGGAAACAGGAAAATCCTTACCCTTATATAAAAGCTTGCGATTTGTACGTGCAGCCTTCCAGATATGAAGGCAAAGCCGTTACGGTGACGGAAGCGCAAATATTGGGCAAGCCGGTGCTCATTACCCGGTATCCCACATCGGGCAGTCAGGTGAGGGAGGGAGTGGACGGCGTTTTTTGCGAAGTGTCGCCGGAAGCGATTGCCGCAGGGATCGAGCGATTGTACAAGGACGAAAGGCTGCGCCAGCTGCTGTCCTCCAATTTGGCGCTGATCGATTATGGCAATAGCGGCGAGCTGAACAAGCTGTACCGCTTCATCGAAGGCGAGAGCAAGGAAGGGGGAGAGCGGATTGAGGGAAGCGTCGAAGCTCGGTTGGAAGCCGAAAGTGAGCGTCATTATTCCCGTGTATAATGCCGAGGCGCATTTGCGGGAATGCGTGGAATCGCTGCTTGCCCAGTCGCTTCGGGAATGCGAGTTTATTTTTGTCAACGACGGCTCTTCGGACAGCAGCGCATCCATTCTGGAGCGTTATCGAAGCAGCGACGAAAGAATCATCCTCATCCATCAAACCAATGCGGGAGTGAGCGAAGCGCGAAATGCGGGTTTGCTCTCGGCTAGCGGAACCTATATCGGTTTTGTGGATGCGGATGATTGGGTGTCGCCCCATATGTACGAAACGTTGTATGAGGCGGCGGTAGGCCATAGCTGCGACGCCGTATTTTCAAACTATATTCAAGGGGACGAGCAATCCGGCACGGTGATGCGCCTTCCGATCCCTGATGGAGCGAAATTGGATCAGACTTTTATCCGCCATACGCTTCTGCCTCTTTATTTGGAATCGGATCAATACAATTCCGTCTGCAACAAGCTTTACCGTAGGGAGCTTGCGAGTCGCTGCGGCGTTGCTTTTCCGAAAAAGGTGGCGCTAGGCGAGGACGGACTGTTCAATATGAAGTTTCTTGGCGTATCGGAATCCGCTCTTTACCTCGATTACGCGGGGTATCATTACCGGGAAACGGCGGGGAGCGCGACACGAAATGCGGCCGTCGATTATTTCGCCAGAACGGTCGAGGTGTACCAGGCGGAGCTGCCGCGCGAAGCGGTTCAATCGTTGAGCGGGGAGCAGCTTCTACTGCTGCGGACCAATAAGTTCGTCCGATCCGCCATGTCGGTCATTCATTCCTATTATTCGGAGGAAACGCCGCTTTCTTTTGCTAAAAAATACAAATACGTCAAATCGATGTTGGGCCATTCCGAGCTGAAGACGGCTCTCTCCCGCTACATTCGGCAAAACGGGAGCGGGATGGGAAGATACGAGCGGCTTTTTATACGAATGATGAGCTTGGAATCGGCGCTTGGCCTGTATGGAGCCGCCGCTTATAGCCGGGCCAGAAACAAATCTTGAAAGGGTGGATTACCTATGAAAATTATGATGTACGCGCATGGAGGCTCAATGAATCGGGGGTGTGAAGCGATTGTCCGTTCTTCAGCTTCCATCATTAAACAATCCATTCAAAAATCAAAAGTATATCTGCTGTCCGACAATCCGGATTCTGACGCCATCATAGGCAAGCTCGACGGCATTTATGACGGCTCCGACCGGCCGCTGGCGAAATATACGTACGATTGGCTTGTGTCGTCGATTCGAAACAAGCTGTTTCAAGACGAGTCGTACGCGCTTGGAAAAATTCATACCAACATTATTAAACATATCGACGATATGGACGTCTGCTTGTCCATTGGTGGCGACAACTACTGCTACGGCGAGCAGCCCGGCTGGTACGAAATTAACCGCAGGGTGAAGCGAAAAGGGAAAAAGCTGGTGCTGTGGGGCTGTTCCATCGGCAAAGAAGATTTGTCCCCGCGCAAGCTTGAAGATTTAAAGGGATATGACTTGATTCTTGCACGCGAATCTCTTACTTACAATACGCTGCGGGAGCATGGGCTGACGAACGTCAAGCTATGCGCAGATCCCGCTTTTACGATGGAAAAAGAGGAGCTGGAGCTGCCGAGGGGCTGGCAAGCGGGCAACACGATCGGCATTAACTTCTCTCCTCTTGTCTGGAAAAGGAATGAGGCGTCGAGGGGAGCGGTGAGCGAGCTGATCCAGCATATTTTAAATACGACGGATAGTACGATCGCGCTCACCCCGCATGTCATTCAAGAGGGCAACAACGACTATGACGTGTTGAAGCTTTATTTTGAACAATACAAGCATACCGGCAGAGTCATCCTGCTCCCCGACCATTTGAACGCGATTCAGTATAAAGGATATATCGCCAGAATGCGCTATTTTATCGGGGCGCGTACCCATGCGACCATTGCGGCTTACTCCAACGCGGTTCCAACTCTAGTGCTTGGATATAGCGTCAAATCAAAAGGGATCGCCCAAGATTTGTTCGGGGAAGAGAAGCTGGTGCTGGGCATTCAAGAGCTGTCTAGCGGCAAATCGCTGATTGCGGCTTTTGAGGAGATGGCGGAGCAGGAGAGCGAGATAAGAGCAAAGCTGCAAGAGTCCGTCCCGCGCATTCAACAAATGTCCCATTTGGCCGTCAACTATTTAGCCGAGCTGGCGTGAGGTACCGGATGAAAAAGAAACTATTGTTTGTGATGCCAAGTCTCGCGGCCGGGGGCGGGGAAAAAAGCCTCGTCACGCTGCTTGCCCATCTCGATTACGAGCAGTATGACGTTGATTTGTTTCTGTTTAACCCGGAGGGCATCTTCATGAGCGCTCTGCCTAAGCAAGTTCGCCTGCTCGAAACGGGAGCCGCTCATGCCGTATTTTCGCTGCCGCTGCTTCAATCGCTGCGCGCCATGATGGCGGATCGCTCCCTTCGGCTGATGGTGAATCGGATCGGCTATTTTTTAAGGAACCAGTATCGCCGCGGCAGTTCCGTCACGGAGCAGCAAAGCTGGAAGTATATCGCGAGCGCCTTGCAGCCGCTGGAGCAGAAATACGATGTCGCCATCGGTTTTTTGGAGAAATCGTCTACTTATTTTTGCGTCGATAAAGTGCGCGCCGACAAAAAAATCGGCTGGATTCATATCGATTACGACAAGCTGGGAATGGATCCTCATTTCGACAACCCGTATTTCCAGCAGCTGGATTATATCGTGACGGTATCGGAGGAGTGCGAAAATATTTTGAAAAGGCGCTTTCCGCAGCAGCAAGACAAAATCCGCACGATTCACAATATTGTCTCCCCTAAACTGATCAAAGGGCTGAGCCAAGGGCAAAGCCGCGACGTCTACGGCAGGAAAGGGAAGGAAACGATTCTTCTTTCCATTGGGCGGCTGCATCCGCAAAAGGGGTTTCCGCTTGCGATTGAAGCTTGCTCGAAGCTGATTGCCGGCGGGTATAACGTACGCTGGTTTATTATTGGCGACGGAGAAGACAGGGAGATGCTGGAAGCGGAGATGAAACGGCATCGTCTGGAAGGCATTTTTGAGCTGATTGGCCTAAAGGAGAATCCGTATCCTTATATCGAGCAATGCGATATTTATGTGCAGCCCTCAAAGTTTGAAGGGAAGTCGATCGCTATTGACGAGGCCAAAATATTGGCGAAGCCGATTATTGTCACGAATTTCAGCACGGCCAGAGATCAGATTCGCGATGGAATCAACGGATTGATTGCGCCCATGGATGCCGATTCACTCGCCAAGACGATTGCGGGGCTGATCGACCAGCCTGAGCTTGGTAGCCGCCTAAGCCGCGAGCTGTCGCTGGAGAAGCTCGGGACGGAAGAAGAAATGGACAAGCTGTACGAACTTGTGGGAGGGTGAGTCATGAAGCTGAAATTGTTGTTCGTCATGAATCATCTGGATTGCGGCGGCGCGGAAAAAGCGCTGGTCTCCTTGCTGCAAGTGATTGACTATGAGCGTTATGAAGTGGATTTGCTTCTGTTTAAGCAGGAGGGGTTGTTTCTGGGCCATGTGCCAAAGCAAGTTCGCGTGCTTGTGCCGCCAGCGGATTATCGCTATTACGATATGCCGCTGAAGGAGGCCGCCTTGCAGCTATTGAAAAAGGGAGCTGTCCGGGGGCTGCTTGCCCGCTTGTATTTGGGGCTGGTTATGCGGACGGAAGGCAATGCGGCCAAGCGGGAGCAGCTCGCCTGGAGACATATTGTGCGGACGTTCGAGGGGCTGGAGGGCAGCTACGATGCGGCCGTTGGCTTTTTGGAGAAAACGCCGATTTATTACATTGTCGACAAGGTGGAGGCCAAAACAAAGATCGGCTGGATTCATACCGATTACGTCAGAATGGGGATGGACGCCCGGCTGGATGAGCCGTATTTCCGCCGATTGGACCATATCGTTACCGTGTCGGAGGAATGCGGCGGGACGCTGCGGCGCGAATTTGCGAACTATACCGGCAAAATCAAGGTCATTCAAAATATCGTTTCTCCCGCCGTTATTCGGCGGATGTCGGAAGGGAAGAGCTCCGCTTTGTCCGTTGGTTCGGCTTTGACCGGGGGCTCTATTCGCATCTTGACCATTGCCCGGCTTCATCATGCAAAAGGAATTGATTTGGCGATTGAAGCCGCGAGCCTACTTGTCGACAGAGGTTATCCCATCCACTGGACCGTGCTTGGAGAGGGGGGCGAGGAGGAACGCGCACAGCTGGAGGCGCTCATTCAAAAGCGGGGATTGGAGTCCCGATTTAAGCTGCCGGGAGCGGTAGACAATCCTTATCCTTATTTGAAGGCGGCGGATATCGTCGTGCAGCCGTCCCGCTTCGAGGGCAAGTCGATCGCAATCGATGAGGCGAAAATATTAGGCAAGCCGATTGTGACGACCAATTACAGTACGGTGACGGATCAAATCCATCATGGAAGCAACGGGTGGATTGTGGAAATGCAGCCTCGCGCCATTGCCGAAGGGATCGGCCGGCTAATCGAGGAGCCGGAGCTGAGGGCGGAGCTGGCAAGCCGCTTGGCCGATGAGAGGCTCGGGACGGAGGAAGAAGTGGTCAAGCTGTACGAGCTTGTGCATGAACAAAGGTTAGGGGCGGTGGGATAACATGGGCATCGAAGTTGCGGGAGCTGCCGCGGCGGTTCTATTGATCATTGTTGTGGGGGCCGTACTGCTGCTGGATTTTATGCCGATCGCGGGCACTTGGCTTGGCCGCATCCATATCGGCAGACATCCCGAAGAGGGGAAATGGCATGTTTCCGTTGCCCGGAGGAGCCTGAAATGGTTGAACGACACGCCCATTGCAAAAGTAACCGACAATACCCGGCTTACCGTAATCGACCGGATCAAAGGGCAATATTCGGCGTCGGCCTTGCAGGATTGGCAGCAGGCGGCTTTGCTGCTGGGGCTCGCGGAAGGGCTGGAGCGAGAGGAACAGTCAGCCGTTCGGGCGGAGATCGATGCTTTTTTGGCTTCGAAGTTTGATGCCGGGGGCAACTGGAAAAAAGCGCCTCTTCATGTCGACTCGGCCATTTTGGCCTATGCCGTTATGAAGGTTCCAGGCCTAAAGATTGAAGCCTATAAGCCGGCGATGGATAACATTCATAAGCTGCTTCTCGATCATGTTGGCGACGATGAAACGGTTCGGTACCGGAAGTCGATGAGCCATTATCGTTATGTCGATACGATCGGGTTTGTATGCCCGTTTTTGGTAGCCTATGGGATGAAGTTTGGCGATCCCTCCTCTCTGGAGCTGGCGATGAAGCAAATCCGCGCTTATGTGAGGTTTGGCTTTCATGAGCAGACGGGGCTGCCGTTCCATGCTTATGACGCCAGAAGCCACAGTCCGCTAGGGCTTGTCGGCTGGGGACGCGGGCTCGGCTGGTTTGCGATTGGGCTGATTGACATGTGGGATGAGCTGCCCCGCAATCATGCGTTCAGGGCAGAGCTGCGGCCGATAATCGTCTCCTTTGCGAAAGCCGTCTTGAACGGCCAGCAGCCGCATGGCGCGTGGAACTGGACGGTAACAAGGAGCGAATGCCGGGCGGACTCGTCGGCCACGGCTATGCTGGGCTGGTATTTGGCCAGGGCAGCGGAAATAGCAGAAATAGAAGAATCCGCCGCAAACGGGGCACTCCGCTCGCTGGCGTTTTTGAGGAGCGCGACGCGCAGAGACGGCGCGGTCGACTTTTCGCAAGGGGATACAAAAGATATCGGCGTTTATTCCACACAGTTCGGCTTGCTGCCGTTTGCTCAAGGATTTGCTTCGAGGCTCGGGCAAAGAGCGCTTCGCGAGAGCCATGACCGGGGGCAGGGGCAGGCGGGCTCCGCAAACGGGAAACGCCATGAATGGGCTTCTCCATGAGAATCAAAAATACACTGCTCAACGTCTCGGCCGGTTTGCTGAATCAGCTCATTATTACTGTGCTCAGCTTTGTTTCGCGAACCGTCTTTATTAACAGCCTTGGCGTCGATTACCTTGGCGTCAATGCGTTGTTTACAAGCCTGCTTGCTATGCTGACGCTTACGGAAGCGGGAATCGGGTCCAGCATCGTTTACAATTTGTACAAGCCTGTAGCGGAGCGGAACCGGCTTAAAGTGCTCGCTTTGATGAAGCTGTACCGCAATACGTACCGGATTATTTTTATTGTGGTGATGGCGCTTGGCCTTGCCGCGCTGCCGTTTTTGGATCTCATTGCCGGAGAAGCCGGAGTGGAGCATTTGGAGTGGGTTTATCTTCTTTTTTTGGCCAACACGGCCGTTCCGTATTTGTTTGTGTACAAACATTCTTATTTGAACGTCAACCAAAAAAATTATATCGTGACATTGGCATATTCTTTGGCCTCGATACTGTCCACATCCGTTCGGATCGCGATTCTTTTTTATACGGAAAATTATTTGCTCTATTTGCTGGTGGACACCGTCATTACGATTGCGACCTCCATTGTGCTCGCCCGAATGGTCGACCGGAAATATCCTTATCTCCGGTTTGGCGCAGCCGATACGCTCGATACCGAAACGAAAGCCAGCTTTATTAAAAACATGAAGGCGATCTTTTTGCAAAATGTCGGTGCGTATTTCATTTTCGGCGTCGAAAGCATTCTCATTTCCACGTTTATCAGCATTACCGCAGTCGGCATCTATGCCAATTACAAAATGCTGATCGATATTAGCCGAACCTTCTTGAACCAGGTGTTCAGCAGCATGTATCACAGCGTAGGCAATTTAGTGGCTAAAGAAAGCAAGGATAAAATATTCCAAGTGTACAAAGTGATGCTGCTGTTGAACTTTTGGTTGTACTCCTTGCTCGCCATCGGCATGTATTTGCTCATACAGCCTCTTATTTCGGTATGGCTTGGGCCAAAATTTCTAATGGAACAATGGATTCTCGTTGTGCTGATCGCCATGTTTTATGAACGCGGGATGCGCAATACGATTACGACGGTGAAGACGACAGCGGGCATTTTTCACGAGGACCGGTACGCTCCAATCTTTCAGGCGGTTTTGAATTTGGCGCTCTCCTATTTCTTCTTGCAATCGTACGGGCTGATCGGAGTGTTTATGGGAGGTTTTGCGAGCGCGCTGGCCGTTCCTTTTTGGACGACGCCTATGCTTGTATACAAAAAGGTGTTTCATAAGCCGCTTCGCCTCTATTATATGACTTACTTTTTATATGGCTTGGCGGGACTTGCCGCTTTGTTTGCGTCCAGAGCGCTCATCGGCTTATTGCCGGGCACAAGCTTTTTGACTTTGGCGGCGCAAGGGGTAATGGTTGTTTTGACCGTCAATACGATCTATCTTCTTCTTTTTTTCAGAACGTCCGAGTTTGCCTATTTGCTGTCGATCGCTCTATCGTTTGCGTCCAAGTTTGCGCCTTTGCGGAACCGCTTGCCAGTCCGTCTGCTGCAAACGCTCAAAAAATAAGAGGCCATTCCCGGTGACTTTCGTTCCCGCAGAATGAGCCTCTATTTTATTCGTTTAAGCGATAACGCCGTATGGCCGAAATACGGCCTGGCTCGCGACCTTTTGCCATGTGACGCTTCCGTCCGAGATTAAGGCTCCCATCGCGCTTGGCCATACGGGTGTGGAGGTTCCGGTCTGCCCGTTCAGCATCGCTTCAAAAACAAACCCGCCCGCTTGAATCCGGTCGCCTTTCATTTTGGCGGTGGAAGCGGCCCAAGCCGTTCCGGAGGCAATGCCTGTCGTTACGCAAACCCAGCCGACATACGCCCCGGCAGCGGGAGCCGCATTCCCGTACAGATCGCCTTTAAACCAATGCCCGGAATCGGGAGGAGCAGGTCCTCGTACAGCGGGATCATAGTCGATATAGACGCCGGTTTCCGGCGCGGGTAAATTGATTTGCTTAAATACATTGCGTGCGCTCGCAAACGTTTTGACGGCTTTTTTGTTGACGCTGTTGTAGTACTGGAGCGCGAGCGGCGTAGTTCCGGTGTACGTGAAATGAGAGTTTTTGATCAGCAGACTGATGGTAGCGGTAATGTTGAATACATTGGTCAGCAGGAAAGCGAACCCGGCGTTTTCAATGCGGAATCTGCAGCCATCGGCTTCTATCCAGCCGTAGCCGGTATTAAATTCCCCTTGGAAGCAGTAGGTGCTGGCGGTTGCAATCAAGTCGCAGTCTGCAAGCTTAGTGATAGGCGATTCGCCTGGCGTGTTGATGTTTCCGACTTTGACGACGGAATCGGACAGCTTGCAGCCCGTAAGCAAAGCGATGCGTTGCTTAGCGCCAAAAATGTGGTTGTTCAGCAAGCTTTTTCGAAAGCGGCAATCCGTGTACGAAACCGTCTCTGGAGAGGTCGCTTGATTTCTTGTCTCCATTCGCAAATGAAGGTTTGTAAAGATGGAGCCCACCGTTTTGTTGACCCGGAAATAAACCTCCCTTTGGATGACGGCGCTTTCGAAGGTGCTGTTTTCCACTCGATTGGCCATAATGATCGGCGAGCCCGTAAAATATTCCGTCCATAAAAACCGGTTGTTGCGGCATATAAATTTGTCGTCGTCTTGCAAAGTAAAGTTGGAAGTGTCGATAAGCGTATTGCCGTGATAATAAACGTCGTATCCCGAGCCGCTCAAGCTTGCGTTGGCGGTATTGACAAGCGTATTGCTTTCGATATTGGCATAGGCGTTAGGCAAATGGGCGGTCATAAGCCCGATCCCGTTTTGACAGCGGTACAGGAAGTTTTCTTTCACCTGAGCCACTTGAAGCGAGTACAAATTAATGCCGACGCCGCCAAGGTTGTAGAAATGATTGTTATGAATTTCAATCGACCAGCATCCGATAAGAATGCCGTGGAACAGATTAAAAAATACATTGTTGCGAATGACGCAGTTTTCCCCGTAGGAGTCTTCCTGATTAATGCCATAGCGAGTCGGATCGGTAAAAATAGGCTTGTGGTCGAGCAGCCCGGTGCCGTCGTGAATGACATTGTTTTGGACAGTGTTGTAATTGCCGCCGAGTGTAATGCCGCCTCTGTGCAAGTTATAGATTTCATTGCTTTCAATAAGGATATGATGCGGCGTGAGGCCGTATTTGAGTGTGATTTGCATATTTTTTGTCGTGAGCGTTTCCTGATTGAAGACGAACCTGAACTTTTTGGCATCGGGCGGGATGGAGATGGGGGCGTATATTTTTTTGTTGTCATAGCGGCTTAAATAAGAGTTGTCCGCAGCGTAATAGGCGATATCGACTTCTTTAATGTTGATGGCAGTCTGCCTAGCGTAGCCCGATCCCGCAATGAGGAAAAAGTTGTACGGGTCGGCCGGCAAATTGATCATTTGCGACACGAGCGTTTTTCCCGTTGCGGCGATAACGGCGCCCGTTTGGCGATCCAGTTCGCCCACCGCAAGCCCGAGAGCAAATTCGGCGTAATCGTAAGGGGAGACGTTGTTGATCGACACTCCGTCGCCCATAAAACTGCTGATTTTACAGTTGCGGACAGAGCAGTAGGAGGAGCCTTTTGTAATCAAAATGCCGTAAGTGCCCTCTAGCGTTGCTTCCTGTGGCGAGGCGAAGCTCCGATCAGCTTTGCAGCCAATTAAAACTAAATTTTTGACATGGGAGTTGTAAGCGCCTTGTATTTTGATACAAAAGCCGTTGTTAGCAGCGGTAGGGAAGTTGAAAAAATCAGTAGCGCCTGGCCTTGTGTCAAACGGCGATTTCAGCTCGGAATCGTAGATGACTTTCAGCGTGGAGCCGTTAAAATCAACGGTTAAATTGCTTTGTGTAATCATGATGCTGTTAGGGTAACAAATCGCATATTCGTCCGGCGGCAGCACCAAGTTGTTATATCCGTTTTCCGCCGCCCATTCAATAGCGTTGTTCAGCCCTTGAATATTAGAGTCTGCCTGCACGTAATTTTGAATGGTATAAGGCTTGCTCGGAAGTCCCGGAACGATGCCCCATCTCTCTGTCTCTATAAAATAAGTGATGGCGGCCCCATCGCCATTGGTTCCCGGTACGCCTTGCGGCCCCTGCGGCCCAGTGGCGCCAGTCGGCCCGGCGACGCCTTGTGCTCCGGCAGGTCCTGTTGCTCCCGTAGCCCCTTTTGCCCCGGCAGCGCCCTGTGCTCCAACGAGTCCTTGCGCCCCGGCGACGCCAGTTGGCCCCGTGAAGCCCGTCGGTCCCGTTGCTCCGGTTGCTCCTTTCAAACCAGAAGGCCCTTGCGCCCCTGTCGGACCAATGAGTCCGGCGGTGCCCGTCGTTCCAGTGGCCCCTGTTGGCCCGGTGGAACCTGTCAGTCCAGTGGCCCCTGTTGCCCCGGTGGAGCCCGTCAGACCAGTGGCCCCTGTTGGCCCGGTGGAACCTGTCAGTCCAGTGGCTCCCGTTGGCCCGGTGGAACCCGTCGTTCCAGTAGCGCCAGTTGGCCCGGTGAAACCCGTAAGCCCCGTCGCGCCAGTTGCCCCCGTCGCTCCTTTTGCTCCAGCAGTTCCTTGCGCTCCGGCTGCCCCTTGAGGCCCTGTCGGCCCAGCAGGCCCAACCGCTCCCGTCGCGCCCGCGAGTCCTTGCGCTCCGGCTAGCCCTTGAAGCCCTGTCGGCCCAGCGGGTCCAACCGCTCCCGTCGCGCCCGCGACGCCTTGCGCTCCGGCTGCCCCTTGAGGCCCTATCGGCCCAGCGGGTCCAACCGCTCCCGTCGCGCCCACGAGTCCTTGCGCTCCGGCTGCCCCTTGAGGCCCTGTCGGCCCAGCGGGTCCAACCGCTCCCGTCGCGCCCGCGACGCCTTGCGCTCCGGCCGACCCTTGCGGTCCCGTCGCCCCCGTTGGACCCGTCGGCCCTTGCTGGCCGTATCCGGCTGGAAATGCGGAAGGTTTAAGCTTGCCCGTCGTCGTATCAAGGATAGAGTTCATATCGGCTTGCAATTGCGTATCATCATAAACGAGAAAAGGTTGTCCGTTCACGTCAAGGTAACCGTTTTGATTTGCGGCCATGGGCTCACCTCTCATTTGGGCGGAAAATAGTTGCTCTTGACACTATATGAAAGAAGATAGAGCGGTGTACATTCATATTCGCTATTAGGAAAACTTGCCCAAAGTTGTTCGTTATTAGAGACAAAAACGCAGCTATCTGCTACAATGTTCTTTATAAAGAACGAAAGTTCTTATTACAGAATGCGGAGGAGATCACATTGGCTATACTCGTTACGGGCGGAGCAGGTTATATTGGAAGCCACACATGCGTTGAACTGCTGAACGCGGGCTTTGACATTGTTGTCGTCGATAATTTGTCTAACAGCCATCCAGAAGCATTAAAGCGTGTTGGGGAAATAACAAACCGGTCGTTTCCGTCTTATTTTATCGATTTGAAGGATCGTGAGTCGCTGGACCATGTGTTTAAAGAACATGGAATCGATGCCGTCATTCATTTTGCAGGGCTGAAGGCGGTAGGGGAGTCGGTGCAATCTCCGCTCAAGTATTATCATGACAATTTAATGAGCGCGACAACGCTATGCGAAGTAATGGAAGCAAACGGTGTACGAAAGCTCATATTCAGCTCGTCCGCAACCGTATACGGAGCCCCGGAAACGGTGCCGATCGACGAGAACGCTCCGCTTGGCGCTATTAATCCTTATGGACAAACGAAACAAATGATTGAGCAGATATTAATGGATTTATGCCAAGCGAGACCGGAGTGGAGCGTGGCGATACTGCGCTATTTTAATCCGGTTGGAGCGCATAGCAGCGGGAGAATCGGGGAAGATCCAAGCGGCATCCCCAACAATTTGGTCCCTTACATCGCGCAAGTGGCCGTCGGCAAGCTGGCCGAGGTGGCCGTTTACGGAGATGACTATGAGACGGTGGACGGCACAGGTATAAGAGACTACATTCATGTGACGGATTTGGCGATTGGACATCTTAAGGCACTTTTGAAAATTGAACAAGGCTCTGGCTTATACACTTACAATTTGGGAACAGGCAGAGGCTATAGCGTTCTGGAGATGATTGCCGCGTTTCAGAGAGCGTCCGGACGTCCTATTCCGTATCGCGTGACGGCAAGAAGGTCTGGCGATATAGCCGCTTGTTATGCAAGCACGCAAAAGGCGAACGAGGAGCTGGGCTGGCGGGCGGAGCGGGATTTGGAAGCTATGTGCGCTGACACGTGGCGCTGGCAGTCGATGAATCCCGGCGGCTATAAGGAGCTGGTCTCGCTAGCACAGAAGGGATAAGAGCTACTAATTCCGCAAGGTCGAGGTGCTGTCCGTGAGCGAAGTTTGTATTATCGTACCGGTTTACAACGCCGGGCAAAAGCTGCATCGCTGCATTCGCTCCATTTTAAGCCAAAGCTTCGTATTCTGGACCTTGCTGCTCATCGATGACGGCTCCAGTGACGACAGCTCCCGCATATGCCAGGATTACGAAAGGCTGGACATTCGGATTCGGCATTATTCCCAAAGCCATTCCGGCAGCGTAGCCGCCAGACGCAGAGGGCTTGAACTGTCGGCATCGCCCTATATTATGTTTGTTGATGCGGACGACTGGATTGATGCCGCGATGCTGGACAAATTGGTGTCGGCAGCCAGACGCGACAACGCGGACATCGCGGTATGCAATACGTACAAGGTGCTCTCCGAAACGGCCTGGCCCAAAAGGATGAATAGAAGCTCTTACTTTCAAACGGAGAAGCTGTATGGGGAACAGGAGGTTCGGAGCGAGCTTGTGCCCGCTTTTTTGCATGGACATCCCTTCCCGCCGCAGCTTCACGGCAAGCTGTACAAACGGGATTTGCTTGCCGCAAGCGGCAATTACGCATCCCGCATCGCTTTTTTCGGAGATGACTTGTTTTTTAATTTGGAAACGTTCCTTCATGCCAAATCCGTAAAGGTCATTCCGGACGCCCTCTATTACTACAGAGCGGGAGGGCTGACGAGCCGCTACATGCCGGATCTTTTTCAAGATATCGTCAGCGGCTATGGGATTCAGAAGGAAGTGGTGGAAGCCTTTTACCCCGACCGTTTGCACGACTACTATACCGGTATTCGCCTCATGTTGCTCAATACGCTGCTTGCCTGCCTGCAAAACTTGTTTCAAGGGAGCTTGTCGGGACAAGAGCGGTTGTCTGCCATTTCGGGCTATTGCGCCCACCCCGTTGTAAAAGAATGCGTGAGCGACGATTCCGCCGCCCGCCGGTGCCCGCCGGATTATATTCGCGCTATTCGATTCCAGGACAGCACCTATTTGTATAAGCTCGGAAGAGGCCACTACCGAACGGGACTTCCGAAAAAATGGATGATGAATGCGATTTCGAAAATGACTTTCTAACATTTTCGACAAATTGAGAAACAATCTATCAAATTTTGGAGACACGAACCGACAGTATATGCAAGACGAATCAGTTATGATGGATATCGTGGACCAATCTTAAGGAGATGGGAGACGGAGAAATGCGTTTAGTATCTGGGCACCTTAAACGCATGGAGTCAGTGGTGCAACCGGCCCCGACGAAATGGGGGATATGAGGATGATACGATTTAAGTCGGACAACCAGCAGGAACTGGATGCGGAGTGGGTAGAGCTGATGTTATATGCCCGCGCAAAAGGGCTCACTGTCGAAGAAGTGAGCAAAGTTCTGCGTATCCTTCAAGAGGAAGGGCATTCCTTTATACAAGAAAGCGCTGTATAAAATATACAGCGCTATTCGCGTGCGGATTTCCATTTATTAAATTCCAAAAATTCTTTGAACTGCTCCTTGCTGACTCCGGAGGCCATCGCTTCCCGGACCAGCTCTTCCCAGTCCCGATCGAGCGAAGCGCCGGCTCGTTCGGGTTGTTCGCTGTTCACGAACTCCTCTACAGGCACATGCAGTACCTCGCCTATCTTCTCCAAAAATTGTATCGAAGGATTTTGCTGGAGGCCCCGCTCTATAGAGCTTAAGTACGACTTGGCAACTCCTGCACGCTGGGACAGCTCCGTTAATGAGAGGCCCTTGCGTTTCCGTAGCGTTTGAATGCGTTGTCCGATCATACAGACCCCTCCGTTATTGCTCGTTGCGTTATTTTTTCTATTATAACGAATTTATAATAAATACGAAAGTCAAAATGACGCAATTAAGCCTTTCTGAAAACGGGGCCTGTCAAAAAGAGACAACGCCTGACTCGGTTTGCAATTGAAGCGACCGCCCGAAGTAGCTGTTTTGATCCCTCGCCAGTGTGGCAAAGCCGCCTTCTTCCACGATCCGTCCGTTTTGAAGAACAAAAACGCGATCCGCCGCGCGCAGCGTTGACAGCCGATGAGCGACGATAATAATCGTCATGGAACCTTTAAGCCGTTCAATGGCTTCTTGAATATTGCGTTCGTTTTCCGCGTCGAGAGAGCTTGTTGCCTCATCCAGCACAAGAATGGACGGTTTGCGAATAATCGCTCTGGCGAGCACGAGCCTCTGTCTTTCCCCGCCTGAAAGTCTTACCCCTCTATCTCCAATGACCGTATGAATTCCGTCAGGCAATCCGCGGACAAATTTCTCGCATGAGGCGAAAGCGAGCGCTTCCCAAATGTCCTCTTCGCTTACTCCGGGAGCGATAAGCTCCATATTTTCTTTAATCGACGCATGAAATAAGAACGGATCTTGCGGAACGTAACTGATCGATTCGCGATAAGCTCTCAAATTTTCCGTCGTAATCGGGCTGCCGTCCACTAAGATTTGTCCTGCGTCAGGAGCTATCAAGCCCATGATAATATCGATCAAGGTGCTTTTTCCGGCGCCGGAAGCTCCGGCAATTGCGGTCGTCGTATGAACGTTCAGCCGCAAATTAATATTTTTCAATTGATAGTCGGACTCGGATTTGTTGTATTTGAAGCCGATGTTCAGGCATTCGATCTGGCGGTTAATGTTCATCCGCTCATGCGGCGCAAGCGTTCCCGCGAGTTGTTCTGCGGCTTTCCTGCATTCCGTTTGCAGAGTCAGCAGCGTCGTGCATGCCGGCACAAGCGAGGAGAGAGCTTCCACATTCGATTGAATCGCCGTAAATCTTGGCCAAAGCCTCGCAAAGATGATCGTAATCGTCAGCAGCTGCATTCCTTGCGCTTGAAACAGTATAAAGCATACCAAAATAAAAACCGCGATAAGCAGCGTTGAGACCGTTTTGTAAAGGAATTGCGAGTTCATCCGCAGCTTAATGTAGGCCGATTGCTCCCGGAACATCTTTGTCGTGACTCCATCCAACCAGTCCAGCCGGGCACGCTCCATCCCATTGCTTTTGATATCCTTCATTCCGTTGATTTGATCCGTAATGCCAGCCAAGTAGTCCTGCGCATTTTGCGAGGTTTGGCCCCCGAGCTGCTTGGCGCTTTTGATGAAACGTCTGGAAGCCAGTGCAAGCAGCGCGCCGCTGATTAGTACAAACAGGGTAAGCATCGGCGACAGCCAAAAGGCGATGGCGATTTGAATGATGGTAAAAATGACCGATGCCAATAGCTGCAAAAAGGTATGCGTAGCTCCCAGCACGCGGGCCAGCTCCGTCGTCAGCACATTGACGAGATCGGAGCCCCTTTTGTCCAGAAAAAAAGGCCAGTTCGCCTGCAGCAGCTCGCGGTATGTTTCCATCCGGAGATATTTGGCGAATTGGCCCTGCAGCTCAACATTTCGAATCATGACGTAGCGATGGATAAGGTTGTGGAGAGTGGTCGCGGCCGCATATATGCCAAGCACGATGCAAAGTCCGGTTACAGGCGAAAATCCGCTTAGAAGCTCCGATATCCATAAAAAATAGCCTCCGCCCATATCCAGGCTGACGAGCCCGATGAGGCCGAGGAGAGGAACGAGCAGCAGCACGCCTACGCTTTCGAGAAAGCTGCTGGCTACCATGCCGAAAACATTGCGATAAAGTGCGGCCCCCGAATAATCATGCAGTCTTTTAATATAATGAAGGACAACTTTCATAAAGCCAGCTCCTCTTTGGTTCAGTAGAGTTCAAACGGCCCGGTTGGCAAAAGTTTCGACGACAACAAAGTTTTTCATCTCGCTGGCGCCGCTTAAATAAATGGGCCCGCTTCTCAGCCAGGCGTGAGCGATTAGCTTGCCTTGCTTGTCTTTGCCTGTGCCTAAATAAAGCGTGCTCGAAATGCCGCGTTTCTCCAGCATTTTCATGCCCGCGATCGCGCGAACCAAACATTTGCTTTCCCAAAACGTATATCGGCTCATCACATCAAGCGCAGTCGAAATCGCCTTCAGCTCACGGCGCAGAACAGTGTCTTCGCAATGCTCTCCCGTCACGTCCGCCCGAATGCCGAGCGAGGGGGCGAGTTTCGCAAAAGGGCGAAGCAGCTTCAGTCTAGCTGCTCCCAGATAAAGGAACGCCTCCAGATACAAATAGACGGCGCGCCGGTTAAGCCCGAGCAGCGCTCTCATTTTGCTCAACAACAAGGATCAACCCTTCTTTCTTCAGGTTGGTTAAAAAGGAGAATACATGACTCTCGCATTCCTCGCGGCCGACCTCAAACTGCTCCAGTAGCGATTCAATCAGTTCCTCAATGGACACCGGCTCAGCAATGGCATCCCAAATTTGTCCGCCAACTTGACCCAAGTTGTAATAGTTTCCGTTTTTTACGCTTAGCATCACTTTTTCCCCGCCCATATCGCTAACGATATTTTCTTTGCAGGATGTGACAATGTCGGTTTTGACAAGCCCTTCCGAATGCGCCATTACCATGACGATCGCTCCTTTTGAATAGTTTGAAGCATCAGTTCGTGCAAACGATGGAGACTGTTGCCTCCTTGCGGCCTATGGAGCCTATGCATGTCAATCCGGTTCGCAAATTGCGCGAGCGTGCTGAAATGCCATTCCATTAGTCCAAGCCGCTTGAGGAGAAAGCCGCGGAATGTATGTTGAAGCAGCGTATGAAAGCGTTCCAGCCCGTCGATAGGGGAAATCGCAGCTGCGTCGTGGTCGCTTTTTACAAGTTCAATAATGCCTGCTAGGGGCAAAGGTTCGCTGCAAAAACGGGCCTGAACGGGGACGGCAAACTTCGTTTCCCGCTCGAATAGAGGTTTAAGCTCCGCAGCGTCCATGCCGAGCATATCGATCGTCTCTTGCCAAATTTTTTGTTGGGGATAGGCAGGCAAAACAAATGGCGTACCCCTCTTATCCAGCGTAAGGGCAATTAAATCGTCGCTTAACAAAGCATAGTTTTGGTTCAGCAATGAAGAAGTTAATGTAGATTTGCCGGCTCCGGAATGGCCGACGATGGCGTAAGCTTTGCCGTCAATGGCGACGGCGCTGCCGTGAAGCGGCAATAGACGGTTTTGCATCAAAATGACGCCCATGCATGTGCCAAGCACATAAAGCCTAATTTTATCCAAGTTTCCTTCCTTAGAAGGGGAGATGAGAATGTCATTGCCTTGTCTCATGGCGAAGATCGCAGTATCCGGTACCCGGATATAGACCGTTTCTCCATCGAGCGCAATGTAATCGCTGATCGGGGAAGCGGCGCTCCAAGCGGGCCCGAGATCGCAGAAGGATACGTTTAATGCGGGGGAGGGCAGAGGTTCCTCCGGCTCCATGAGCGGCAGCTCCGGCAGCGGAAGCTCGCTTTCGATTCGAAGGCCAAACGAGCGGTACACAACTTTGCGGCCAACCATTGGCACTGGGATCACCTCGTAATTGATGTCAAATGCTAGTTTTTGGGGGAGATGCCCCTGTACGATGTCATACAAAGGCATCCGGTCATGATAAAATGCGAGGAGACGATTGCTGTGGAATAAATTAGCTGTAGTTAACGACATCGTGCTCAGTCGCGTCCGGATCCGGTTGGTACGCGTCCGGTCTAGCTATGCCAGGACCCGCCATAGTCAGGTTGACGTTCAGTACTTCCAGTTGAGGCTGTTGCCATTCTTTTTTCATTCGAAATCACCTCCCTTCATGCGTGTTTTTGAATAAATCGGCGGAAAATGAGACTGCGCATCAACATCCGAAATTCGGTGTCAAAGACGATTTCGGGTTTTGGCGAATGTTCAATCGCCGACAGCGCCCTCGTAAGCTCCGGCACATTCAAATAGCCGGCAATGGCGGGATCCCCAATAACTCCCCGCAGCTCGCTCAAAAGCTCGTTCCAAGCAGGCATCATCCGGTAAAGGCCGTCCGCGCCTTGGATGCCCCGTACTTTTTGGTTAAGCCGGATGCTGTCGGGCAAGTAGCCGCTTGTTGAACGGCGGATCAATGAACGCCCGTAGCCGTCCTGGACAAATTGATCATGCGGCAGCGACAAGCAAAAACGGACGACGCGCAGGTCGTTTGTTGCATCGCGCTCCCAAAGCTTATGGCGCAAGGACTGCTTGCATCCAACGGTGCCCGTGATGGTCCAATAATAGAGCTGCTCGAACTGCTTTTGCCTAACGTCGAACACATCATGCGAAGCTTGGCCCCAAAAGTCGTAGCCATGCGATTCCAGACGGTCATACACCTTTGTCCGCTTCGCGAATTCGGGGTTGATTAGGTCAAAAGACGGCTGCTTCGGCTCCGGTCCCTTTTTAAGCAGTCGGACGAGTCCGGGAAAAGCTTTTTTGCCCACTATAGGGTACAGGCGCGATTTTGGAACGCTCAAGTTGCCGCTGTATAAAGTCATTTCCCGATAAAGCTTAAACAGCTTCATGCGGCGCAGCAGCGATGCTTGATAATCGAGGACGGTTCCCCAAGAAATCGTCCAGTTTCCGCGGCTTCCCGTCAGCAGCACGCCAGCATTTGCACTTTGGGCCTGCTCGTAAATGCCTTTGGTCCAAAATGAATTTTCATAAAATTTATAGGGCGTTTCCATCAGTTCCAGCCAGTCGTCCACTTCGGTCAGCGGATTTTTTTGCGGAAAATCGAAATATTGATCGTGAATGTTGCCGACATGGTTTACCGTTTGCCGTATATTGTCGCGTTCGTTGGCGACCCGGCTTCTCGGCGTCCAATCGTTGAAATGGTCAAGCGGCACATAACTGAACGTGTGCAGCTTTTTGTTCTGCTCCCGCAGCTCCCGCGCGGCAAAGCTGACAACGGAGCCTGAATCGAGGCCGCCGCTTAAGTTGGCGCCCACTTCCCGGAAGGTGCGGAGCTTGGAAGATACGGCCGTTTGAAAAACGTCCCGGAATGCTTCCTCATACTCCTCATTGGAGCGAAGCTTAAGCGGTTTTTGCGGCGTGATCGTACAATATCGCTGAAAGGACAGCTTCTGCCCCCGTAAAACAAAGCTATGGGAAGGGGGGAGCTGTTCGACTTGCTTGTAAACGGTGGCGAATAAATCGACCGCTTCCGTCGTGATCGGAATGGCAAGAAACTCCGAAATCCAGCTTTCGCTTAAGGACCGCTCTACGCCGGGCAGCTCGAAGAGCGGCCGAATGGTGGTGCTGAAGGCGATTAACCCTTCGCTTTTGGCAAAATACAGCGTTCGCGTGCCTGAAAAATCGCGGGCGCCGAATAGCGACGAATCGCTGCCGTCCCATATGATGAAGGCAAAGTCACCAACCAAATGAGCGGGGGCTTCCTGTCCCCATTTTTTGTACGCCAGCAAAATAAGCAAACTGTCAGTCATCGCGCTCCGCTCGGCGGCTGGAATATGCAGCTTGTCGAACAATTCGGCGCGATTGTCCAATATAGCGTCTGCCGTTATAGCCAAATTGAGATCCGAACGGTAATAAGGTAGAGCGTCCATACGGGATTCCGGCGTAATCCACTGGCTGTGGCAGCCTAAAAAGATACCGTCGCCCTGCCAAAAATCGACGGCGTCCGCCGGATACTGATTGAAATGCCTCATGAGCAGGGGACCCAGCTCAGGCGATAGGGATTGACGGTCAAGATGATAAATGCAGCTGATGGCGCTCATGGGTTCCTCCTGGATGATGGTTGCTTAAATGACGTCGAAGCGACTGCCTGGCTGTGCAATCATTCCGTTTTGTTCTTGGTATAGAACAATTTTGGATGGACGGGCTTTCCTCTGAAAAAGGTATAGGGATGCGGCAAACGGCCGCCTTTATTTTGTTCTAGAGAATTCTTCATTCGTTTTTGTTCTTTATTAAGAACTAGTTCTAAGGTTACCATCTCATATAGCCCTTGTCAACAAAATAATGCGCCTAAAATCAAGCTTTACCGTTTCGAAATATTGGAAAAATATGGAGAGAAGCAGAGTTGCTTCAACGAACGTTGACAGTCATTTAATAGAAGTGATAGAATCCGATTATGTTCTTTATAAAGAACGATTATCAATCAATATCCGAGGTGAAAGCATGAACCCGCAATCATGTATTTGGTATAGAGTCAACGGCTTCATTATTGCCAGCGAACTGCCTCTGCCCGTTTCCTTGAGAGCGGCGATGGGCAGCGATGAGCCGGATATTTTTATTGCTATAGATCCCTTTTTGAAAAATGGAGTCGACACCGGATCGTTTAGTATGGAGCCGGAGCCGCAGCAAACGACGATTTGCTTGCCGGAAGCCGGAGTGCTGCGCATTGTACGAGGGTCCCGAATTGTAGTGTCCCCTTATGCGGGTGCAGACGAAGAACGGTTGCAAAACTACATTTTATATTACGGAATGGATGAGATTTTGCGGCAGAGGGGCGACCTGTCCTGGAGCGATAGCCGATTGTCGCTCATTAGCGCGGCTATGACCGCCACTTAAATGGAGGGAATTTGGAGCATGAATCTCAATGCGGAGCTTTTTATGCCGACCGAAGTTACGGTTTCTTTATCCGCGTATTTGCGCGTAGAGATCAGCCGGGATTTGATCGTAGACTCGGAGTATGCGGGTGGAACTACCTTGCTAAGTCCTTCCAGCGGTAAATATTATTTGCTTGGTGAAACGGCTTCCCGCATTTGGGAGCTGCTTGTTCATTCCCTCTCGGTAGGATGCGTTGTCGACGCGCTGCTGGAGGAATACAACGTAGATCGGATGACCTGCGAAGCCGACGTGTTTTCCTTTTTGGCGACGCTGTCGGAAGAGCGCCTTATTCGTTTCAGCATGTAAGCCAATCGGAAGCCTTCATCGGTTTGGCTTTTTGTTCCACTCTCCTCTATACTAAATTGAAGCAGTTCGAAGCTTCAGTTTGCAAAAGAGAGGGGTGCTGCGACGGATGGACATAGCGCTGCTTGTTATGGCAATAGGGGCGATTGGGGCGCTCATTTATGCGGCTTTCATTTTTCCGACGCAGTGGCTGAAGGTGGAGCATGTCCGTTATTCGGCGGGCATCGGGGCGCGCATTTTGCAAATCAGCGATCTGCATGTCGAAATGAACAGAATTTCCGCTCGCAGGCTGCAGGCTGAAATAAACCGTATCCGGCCCGATTATATTTTTTTGACGGGGGATTTTACATCGAGGCCGAGGCATTTGCCTAAGCTTGAGCATTATTTAAGCCCGATTGCGGCAAGCGGAGTCCCCCTATTTGCGGTGCTTGGCAACCATGACCATAAGTTTTCCCGTCCTTCGCTTGGGAGAATGATAGCGATGATGAACCGCCTTGGCATTGTCGTTCTGCGCAACGAATCGGTTTCCTTGCCCGGCTTTGATTTGGTTGGCATAGACAATTACAGCACAGGGCATAGCCGCATCGGGAAAGCGTTTCGGGATGTGACAGGGGCCAAGCCTATACTCGTCATCACTCACGATCCCAATCTGGTGCTTGATTTGCGGAGGCCGTTTACTTATTTAATGGCTGGACATCTTCATGGCAAGCAGTTGAACATTCCATATTTCTATGCGCTTAGGCCAAAAGGGCCTCTGCCCGCTAGCGGCGTGTACAAAGGTTTTCATCAAAGCGCAAACGGCGCTTTTTATATATCCAAAGGAATCGGGCAAGTCGGTCTGAATGCAAGATTTATGGTAAGAAGCGAAATAACGGTTCACGAGCTTTAACAATAGCGAGCACGCCCCCTCTTTAAATTGAGCGCAAGTCCGTTCAATTTAGTCGTTGACAAACGGAGGGGGCGTTGCTATTATCGTTTTATATCCGAGTAAACATATATGATATATTGGTATTCATTCCCATTTATAGGATGGGTCAAAGTAGAAGGGGTGTTCAATCATCATGGAAAACAACTTAGTGTCGGCGTTTGAAACGAATGGAATTTCGCTGCTCGTTTCGCTGGTCCTGTTAGGCGTTCTTTATTTTCTAGCCAAAAAACGCGTCGGCTTCGGAACCCGCGTACTTATTGCGCTAGGTCTTGGGCTTGGAGCGGGCTTGCTGTTCAATTACTTCAAGCTGGAGACGGAAGGGGTCGGCACAATCGGCTCCATCTATATCAACTTTATTCGCATGATCGTTATTCCGCTAGTGTTCGTTCTTGTCATCAACAGTATCATTTCCATTACCAATCTAAGTTATCTTCGTAAGCTTAGCGTGAAGACGATCGGCTGGTTTCTAGGCACAACAGGCGTTGCAGCCATTATCGGCTTGCTTGTGGCAACGGCGCTGAATCCGGGTGCGGGCTTCTCCGCGGCTCCTCCGGCAGATTTCGAGGCGAGAGAAGTTCCGAGCTTTTTCCAAGTCATTTTGGAACAAATTCCGTCCAATCCCATCAATGACGCCGCTCAAGGAAAAGTAGTGCCTGTCCTTATTTTTGCGCTCTTTATTGCCGTCGCTATCGTCAAAGTAGGGAGCAAAAAGCCGGATGCGGTTCAGCCGGTCAAAGCGTTTATTGGGTCCGCTACCGAAATTTTGCACCAAGTCGTCAAATATGTGCTTCGTTTTACGCCGTATGGCGTCTATGCTCTAATCGCGGTTATGGCCGCCCGCTACGGATGGGAGACGCTTGAGCCGCTCGCTATGCTGATTTTGGTCAGCTACGTAGCCCTTTTATTGCATTTTGTGTTTGTATTCGGCGGACTGGTTGCGTTTGTTGCAAGGGTTAATCCGTTCAAGTTTTTCAAAAAGGCATATCCTACCGTTGCAGTTGCCTTTACGACCCGCAGCAGCTTTGCAACATTGCCTGTGAATCTTGAAGTGATTACGAAGCGACTGCGCGTTTCCCCTAAAATCGCCAGCTTCGTCGCTCCACTCGGTTCATCCATGAACTTCAACGGATGCGGAGGCGTATGGCCGGCTGTCGTAGCGGTATTTGTCGCGGAAGCGTTCAATGTATCTTTAAGCCTTACCGATTATGTATTGATCGTGCTTGTCAGCGTCATTTCGTCGATCGGCGTCGCGGGAGTGCCGGGACCGGCCTCCATCTCGACGACAGTTGTTTTGACTGCAGTTGGCCTGCCGCTTGAAGGGATTGCGCTAGTCGTAGCGGTAGAGGCTCTAATCGATATGGGCCGTACCGCAGTAAATGCGACAGGCACGACCGTTACGGCGCTTCTTGTTGCCGATTCCGAAGGCGAATTCGACCGTGAGGCGTTTAATCGCGGCGAGGAAGACGAACTGGAGCTTAACCCGGCTTCATAAAGGCATAGTATTCATCAAAAAAACGCCCTCGCGCGCCGCATCCATTGCATGATGCAGCCGTCCGGGCGTTTTTCTTTTGGTTAGGGTTCGTCCTGCACTTCCGGTATGGAAGACGGCTCATCATCTTCGCCGGGATAATTCCGAGGAAGGCCGGCGTGAAGGGAGTGGTTTTCATAACTGAACGGCTTCGCAGCTTTAGCGTCTATGCGCCAAGGGGAGCTTTTGCCGAGCGACTCGCTGGGGAGATCGGATCCGTATGATCCTTCGGGAAATTCCTCGGAAGCAAGGTCGTTTCGCTGCGATTGTACAGTCGATACATCCGTATAGCGCTGCCGATCTTCATCTGCAATCCGGTTCAAGGGCAAGCTCCTTCCGTTTCACTCTAGTTAGCTGCCCTCTTAGGTTTGCCGACTTCAATCTGTAAAATTCACTGTTCCTACCACAAAATAAAGAAATTGGGCGAGCTCCGCCGCTTCTTCTTCCGATAATTTGAACGTATGCTCCAAATAGCCTTCTTCCTCCAGATCATCCGATCCGATAATCGCCGTTTTGCCGGCTTGCAAATCCGTAACGAGCTTTTTCCCGTAGAAGCGGCTGGTCGAGGTGACGGCAAGATCGAAACGTTTCATGCTGGGGCTTATAAAAGTAACAAATCTCGTTGACGTTTCTTCGGTTGTGTCTGACATAAAGTCATAATCGGGCAGATGCATCCGGCTCGCCTCCTGTATCATTTTGTTGGTTTTCATTATACCGCATTCCTTGCCGGGAGGCGACTTAATTGGTGCTTGTCAACGCTCCTTTGTTATGATAGCATGTAGTCAATCGAATCAATGAACGTATGGGGAAGCACCTCTTTCGCGCAAGCGGAAGGGGTGCTTTTTTTTTGTTGCAGCCAAGAGGAATCGTTCATCGACTTCGAACATTTAACTAGGGAGAGGCGAGTGAAGAAGAGATGCAAATCGTATTTTTAAACACGTTCGAGAAAGCGGCCGAGATCGGAGGGATAGAAGGGGCTCAGTTGTCCATTTGCGAAGAGAGCGGGTTGTGGTCCGTGCTTTGGCTGGAAGATAGGGACGGTCAGAAAGGCAAGGCGTCTCCCGAACGTTGGTTCGAAGGCACATCCTGGGAGGAGATGATGGCGGCTTTCCGGCATGGCATCGCCCGTATGATGGGCAAGGGCTATTTCCCAGTCGTCGACGGCATGCTGGAGAGAGAACGAAATGCCGGCGGCAGCTTCTATTCCATGCTCCAATGTTATGGCGAGCAGCACGCGAACGAGGAACTATTCCAAGCTTTGAGAGAATGGCGCCGTAAGGTGGCCGCTGCGGAGAAGAAATCCGCTTACTTGATCGCCACTAACCGCATGTTATGGATGATCAGCGCATTTGTCCCATGGAACGAGGAGGAGCTGCGGCAAATTCCCGGCTGGGGCGCCGCCAGACACGAAGCTTACGGGAGCGACATCTTAACTGTTACGCAAGGAGTGGAGAGAGCCGCCGCTTTTCCGCTCGATTGGGTGCCGGAGAAGCTGGACCCGAGCTTCTATAGAGCTTGGCTGTATAAGCAGAAGGAAAACAAATATAAGAGTTTAATGGAAAGCCAGCAGGAGAAGAAGAAAATTTTGTCCATCTTGCATGAGGAAGGGGGGCTTGACCGGATTCAAGCGGAGCTTTCCCTCTCGCGTAGGGAGCTGTTGCTGCGCATTGAGCAGTTGGAGCAGGAGGGCTATGATCTGGACCCTCTAATAGAAAGGGAGCTTAGCGCCGTTCCCGATGAGGAGCGCAAACAAATTTGGACAGCGCTGGAGGCGGTAGGCGACCGCTATTTGAAACCAGTGTTGCAACAGGTATATGGGGAGGCGGCATTGGACGAGGCTGACCGCTCTGTGGAGCAGTTGTATGAGCGTTTGCGCTTGATGAGAATGAGCTACCGCAGAAGCGGTCAAGGAAAAGCAGTTTAATCAAGGAATGGATATATCATCCACATAGGTCTAAAGATCGATATCCTTTATTTCTAGTATACTTGTCCTATCTATTCGAGTATAATAGTTGCAAAATAGACAAATTGCGAATTTTGTCGAAAAAAGGAGCGCATCCCTCTTTATGAAGGCAGAATATATAAACCCGTTTCTTGAATCAGCAAAAATCGTAATCGAGCAAGTCGTGCAAATTAAGCCATCTGCGGGGCAGCTCGGAGTCAAGGACATTCAGTTTGTTGAAAACCATATTTGGATCCAAATCGGAATCAACGGACAAATGAACGGTGATATAGTATTCGGACTAAGTGAACAGGTCGCGCTCAAAATGGTCTCGGCGATGATGGGCGGCTATGCTCTATCCGAGATAGACGAAATTGTTCGAAGCGCCATTTCCGAATTGGGCAATATGATAAGCGGCAATGCAAGCACCATTCTTTTTAATCAAGGCATCAAGGTAGATATTACGCCGCCTAAGATCATTCATTCGGAGCAAGCGGCAAGCTTTAACGCTACGCGGGCTTTAACGATTCCGCTTATGCTGGAAGGGATCGGAGAACTGGATATTCAAGTGCTGGTTGCATCATAAGGCGAAGAAGCTCCTACACGGAGCTTTTTTTGCTGAAAGATGGAGCTTTTTTTTGCTTAAAGGGCTTGTCATGGAGTACACTTGTGAGTGGGTGATGTAGAATGCTGAGCGGGAAAATTGTACTCATTTCCGGCGCTTCCAGCGGGATCGGTGCGCTGACCGCGTCGATGCTGGCGGAGCGCGGCGCCATACCGATTTTGACGGGGCGCAATGAGGATAGGTTGAAGAAACAGGCGTCGGCTATAAAGAGCGAATGCGCCTACTATGTAATGGATGTAACGAATATGGATGACGTGCAGAAGACGGTAGATTCTATTATCGCGAAGTACGGCCGCATTGATATTTTGCTGAACAATGCCGGATACGGCCAGTTCGAAACGATTGACAACATGCCTGTCGGCGGCTACGAGGCCATGATGGATACGAACTATTTGGGAATTGTGCGCTGTGTAAAAGCGGTGCTGCCATATATGAAAAGGCAAGGAGACGGTCAGATCGTCAATATTGCGTCAATGGCCGGTAAGATCGGATCGGCGAAGTCAACCAGCTATACGGCAACCAAACATGCGGTGCTCGGCTTTACGAATGCGCTCCGAATGGAGCTTAGGCCGGAAGGCATCGACGTTTCGGCGGTTAATCCAGGCCCGATCGATACAGAGTTTTTTGCAATTGCGGATCCTGCGGGAACCTACGTCAAAAATGTGCGCTGGTTTATGATGAAGCCGGAGTATGTGGCAAAAAAGATCATTCGGGTGATGGAAAAGCGCAAGTCGGAGCTTGATTTGCCGTATGCCGCTTCTGCGGGCATTAAGCTGTACGGGTTGTTTCCGCGGTGGATTGACCGGATGTTCGGCGGTTTGTTTAATCGAAAATAGTGAAAGACAAGAGAGGGAATGGCAATGAGTAAGTTGACATGGAATGATTTAGGGATAGACGGCAGGCTGATCGACGTTTTAAAAGAGAACGGCATCATCGAACCGACCTCCGTGCAGGCGGAAACGATTCCGCTTTTGCTTGCGGGCAATGACGTATCGGCACGCTCGCAGACGGGAACGGGCAAGACGCTTGCCTTTTTGCTGCCGCTTCTTCAGCGCATACTAGTAAAATCCGATGCGATCCAGGCCGTTATTGTTGCTCCGACGCAGGAGCTCGCTATGCAAATTGTGCGCGTCGCGCAAATTTATGCGGAGCCGCTAGGTGTACGCGTGCAGCAGTTGATAGGCGGCGCCGCTTTGAAGCGGCAGGTCGAGAAGCTGAAGCTGCGTCCGCATCTCGTTATTGGTACGCCGGGACGTTTGCATGAGCTGCTTAAGCTGCGGAAGCTTAAGCTTCACGATGTAAGATATGCGGTCATTGACGAGGCGGATCAAGTGTTTCAGCTTGGCTCGACCAAGGAAGTGGAAGCGGTGCTGTTCGCAATGGGCAAAGAGAGGCAAATGGCCTTTTTCTCCGCCACATATCCCGATCAGATGGCTCGGTTTGAAGGACGCTGGATGAGATCGACCAACCGGGTGCAACTGCGACCGGAGCAGCGGGTTTCTTCGACGATTACAAACTATTATATTTTGAGCGACAAAAGGGACAAGACGGATACGGCAAGACGGATCATCCGGCTGCTGGAACCGAAGTCCGCTTTGTTGTTCCTGAACGATACAAATGAAATAGCAAATTGGCAATACAAGCTGGCTTATGAAGGCTTTACCGTGGAAATGCTGTACGGCGATTCCGACAAGCAGCGCAGAGCCGCCACGCTGGAAAGATTCCGCGACGGCCGCTGCCAATTGCTTCTGGCCACGGATGTAGCCGCGCGCGGGCTTGATATTGAAGGACTGCCGCTCGTGCTGCAGCTCGATCCGGCCGTTGACGCGGATCATTATGTGCATCGCGCCGGCAGAACGGGCCGTATGGGACGCCCCGGCACGGTCATTACGATTGTGACCCCTCAAGAGCTGTTCATTATGGAGAAATTCCGTAAACAGCTAGGCATCGACCTAAGCGAGAGGGCGATGTACCGGGGAGAGCTTCTATCGGAGGAGCAATTGCGCGAGGCGACTAGACCGAAGATGGAGCGAATTGCCCGCGAGAAGGGGTTAAGTACCAGCGCTTCGCCAACCGGAAGGAAGGTTTCGCCGGGAACGGATCGAAACGCGGCTTCGTCAACGGGAAGAGAGGCTTCGCCGAGAGCGGACAGAAGCGGATCCCCATCAGCAGGAAGAGAGGCTTCGCCGAGAGCGGATAGAAGCGGATCCCCATCAGCGGGAAGAGAGGCTTCGCCGAGAGCGGATAGAAGCGGATCCCCATCAGCGGGAAGAGAGACTTCGCCGAGAGCGGATAGAAGCGGATCTCCATCAGCGGGAAGAGAAGCTTCGCCGAGAGTGGATAGAAGCTCATCTTCGTTCGTGAACAGGAATGCTTCACAAGGAAGAGATGTTTCTTCATCAGAAGGCAGAAAAGCATCGTCTGGAACTGGTAGAGGAGCATCCCAGACTGCAAGCAGAGGTTCCGCTCATGGAACTGGCAGCCGAGTGTCCGCAGAGAGAAGCGCAGGTTCCGGCGCAAGAGTATCTTCTGCAGGTCCAGGCGGAAAAACTTCCACAAGCCGTGGAGGAGCAGGCTTTGCAGAGTCGCGCTCGGCCAGCTCGAAGCCGCAAGCGAAAAAGGCGTCCGCCGCGGACAAAAAAGGACGGGACAAGTCCTCCGTCAAGCCTAAAGTAGAAAAGAAAAAAGAAGGAAAAAACAAGGGCGCTCCTAAATGGCTCAAGGAAAAACGAGCTTCCAACAAACCTAAAGTTTAAAAAATTTTAAGCCACCCCCCCTTAAAACGGTTCCTTGCCCTCGAAAGTTATTGGCGAAGGTAAAAAGCGGAATATCCGCAATCGTAAATAAGGGAGAGTGGCTTTTTTGACTAAACAAACGTTGTGGAAAAAAACAGCAATCTCGGCTATGGCTTTGATTATGCTGGCAACAGGAGCAACATCCGCATTTGCGGACGGCAAGAGCTATCATAAAGGTGAATATAAAGGCGATCATGGCAAAGGCAAGGACTGGAAGGACAAGAAAGACAAAGACGATGATGACGACGATGATGATGAAGACGACGATGACGATGATGGTAAAATCGTTTGGAAGTTTGAAGACGAGGAAGATTTGGAGTGGGCGCTGGAATACATTATGCGTCTGGCTGCCAAAGGCGTGTTTACCGGATATGAGGACGGCACGTTTAAGCCTAAAGATAAAATTACCCGGATTGAAACGTTAACGGCTGCCGTTCGTTTGATGGGCCTGCGCGACCAAGCGGAATCCGCTGCGGAAATGGGCACGGAGCTTCATTTCAAAGATGCGGACAAGCTTAAGAAAAAATATCCGTGGGCGGTCGGTTATGTAGCGGTAGCGCTTGAAAACGACTTGTTCTCCGAAACGGATACGGAAATTAAGCCGGAGCAGCACGCTACTCGCCTTTGGTCGACGATTTTGCTAATCAAATCGCTGAAGCTGGAAGACGAAGCCAAAAAGCTGAACAATACGAAGCTGGACTTTAAGGATGCTAAAGATATTCCTGCGGGTGCCGTTGGTTATGTCGCATTGGCTCTGCAAAAAGGAATTATTACCGGTTATGAAGACAAACACGGCAACAAAACGTTCCGTCCGTACCAGCCGGTTACACGCGCCGAGCTTGCCGCGCTTCTCGACCGCACGGACAGCGAAACTCCGGATCATGACAACCGCGCCATTTACGGCCAGTTGAAAGCAGCTCCGGCAAATGGAAAGCTGACAGTTGTGCAAGAGGGCAATAAAGAATTGACGCTTGATATCGATCCTTCCGTCTTTATTTTCAAAGATGACAAAAAGGCTTCGGTTAGCGCGCTGCAAGCGGGAGACAAGCTGTTCCTACGGACTTATAAGAACAAAGTTGTCTTTATCGAAGTGACAGAAAAAGCGCCTGTATCCACTGCATTCACGGAGCTGGGCATCGTCAACACGCTGAACTTCAATTCTCAGGCTAAGCTGTCGACGATTTCTATTAACCGTATCTCAAATGGACAAACAACAGTTGCGATCTACAATGTTGATCCGAATGTTGCGATTATCGGCGACGCTTCCAAGCTAAAAGCCGGTCAAGTGGTTGAGGTAAAAGGCGACAACGCGATCGTCAAATCGATTGAAATAAAATAAGAATGGTGGGAACCATGATGGAAGGAAGCGTCTTGAAGCTGCATTAGCGGCGTCAAGATGCTTCTTTTTTTGATATTGCGGCCCGAATTCGGTATGCTGGAGGTAGCAAGGTTATTTTTGGCAGGCAGAAGGTGAATCGAAGTGGAATCGATATTGCAAGTGGATGGATTAACCGGGGGCTACAGTCCCCGCAGACCGGTGCTGCACGATCTTAATTTTGAGCTGAAAGCTGGAGAGATGGTCGGTCTCATTGGACTCAACGGCGCAGGAAAAAGCACGACGATCAAACATATTCTTGGCTTAATGAGCCCTCATCAAGGAGAGGTCAAAGTGGCGGGGGCTACGCTGCAAGAAGGGACGCAGGCTTACCGATCGGCTTTTGCATATGTGCCTGAAACTCCGGTGCTATTCGATGAGCTGACGGTGGAGGATCATTTGCGGCTAAGCGGCATGGCTTACGGCGTACCCGAGGCCGATTATGAGCGGAAAGTGGCGGGGCTGCTGGATCGGTATCAAATGACGCCGAAACGAAAAGCGTTTGCTTCCCATCTTTCTAAAGGGATGAAGCAGAAAGTAATGATTATGAGCGCGCTGCTCGCTTCGCCTTCCCTCTACATTATTGACGAGCCTTTTCTAGGACTTGATCCGCTCGGCATTCGCTCTTTGCTGGATCAATTGGTAGAAGTGAAAAAAGAAGGCGCGGCTATTTTAATGAGCTCGCATATTTTGTCCACAGTCGAGGCGTATTGCGATCGGTTTATCGTGATGCATCAAGGCCGCATCAGTGCGCAAGGGAATTTGGACGCGATTCGTGAGGCCGCAGGGATGGAGTCAAGAAACGGCACATTGGAGGATGCTTTCTATCGGCTGGTTGCCGGAGGGGAAAGCTGATGGGTACGGGGCTGGATGTTTTGTGGGGCGACCGGGCGAAGGCGTTCCGCAAGGAAACGATGCCTTATTTTCGCTATATGTTCCAAAGCGGCTTTCCGTCCTTTTTATCGCTGATCGTCATTGCGTCAGTCATTGGTTATTTTAAGCTCATTCACAATCTTCCTCCCGATTTTCCTATTGTTTGGACGGGCATATTGGCGCTTACGCCTCTCATTTGCTGGAGCCCGCTGCGTACCTATCTGTCTCCCGCAGATGTTGTCTATTTGATGCCCCGAGAATATGACATGGGACCCTATTTGAAACGGGCTTATTGGAGTATCGTTCCAAAGAACGTAGTGCTTGGCTCGATTGTTTTTTTGCTGTATATGCCTATTTATGTCCAAGGGGAAGCGATGAGCGGTCCATGGTTATTGGCGTTTGCTGCCGCAGCGCTGAAAGTCGGCAATAAAGGGGCAGCATGGCAGGAAAGAAGGATGGCCTGGCCCGGTATTAGGCGGCTATTTCGAACAGCCCGCTGGGTGATGACGGGGGCGGCTTTAGCAAGCTGGCTGACCGTACCGGTTTGGCAGGCAGCGGTATTCACCGTTCTATGCGGACTTCTGCTCTGGATAGGGTATCGATTGCCGAAGCGCCATCGTTTGCCTTGGGAGAGGTTAATTGAAGAGGAAGGTACGACGAGGAAGAGGTATTACGCCTTTTTCAGCTTGTTTATCGACGTTCCGATTTTATCCATTAAAGTGGTTCGCAGACCCTACTTAAGCTGGGTGCTGCCGCGTATCCCATTTGCGCACCGACATACTTTTGTATTTTTATTTTCCGCTTCCTTGACTCGTACCGAAATTGGAGGCATACTCGTCCGTTTGCTTCTACTCGGCGGACTCGTCGGTTATTGGACGGCGGATGCCGCCGGACTTGCGGGATGGGGAGCGTTTATGGTCTATTTGCTCTTTGTCGTCATCTACGGTTTGCAGCTAGGTGCGCTTAGAAGCGTTCACCGCCATTCCGTATGGAAGCATGTTTATCCGCTCCCGGACGACGAGCAGACGGAGCAGCTTCTTAAAGTGGACAAGACGGCTTTTACCGCAGGTTTGCTGCTGCTTTGGCTGCCAAGCGCGATTCCGCTGTTGATCGGCGGCATTGTCGTCCCGCCGCTTGCAGCGTTAGCCCTCGCAGCCGCTTATGCTTTTATAAGGCCGGCTCGACTCCGTAAAAAGATTTTGAAAGAAGCCGAGGACGAATAGTTGAACGATAGGAAAAGAGGCTGTCCGCGCATGAGCGGTTTCCTTTTTTGCAGTGGGATGGCGGGCAAAGCCCGCTTCTGCAGGGGAAACGTTTCATAGGAGGACAGCCTCTTTTTTATCGTGGTGGGTGATTAGCCGTTATGGGATCGAGTTACTTATTGAATAGATCTACTTATTAGATCTATCTATTTGTTGGAAACCGCAACCACTTCATTGACGGCTTTGTAGATCGTATCAAACAATTCTTCCAAATAGGGCTCTTCAATGCACGAGAAGGCGACGCGCAGGTCGGTCTCCCCAAGTGCGATGGTGCCGATGCCGTATTGGTTCAGCAAGTGCTGGCGGACAGCTTCCGCAGTTACTCTTGTAATCTTAAGGCACATAAAGTAACCGGAGTTGAACGGGTAGTATTCCCAAGTATCGCCGTAGCGCCCGCTGTCGAGCAGCGATTTGACTTTATTGGCGCGGCGCTTCATAATTTCGAACTTCTCGGCCTTCTGTGTTTCGAAGTCCGGCGATTGCAGCGCGTGCAGCACGAAGGTTTGCGACGGATGCGGTCCGCTGGAAATCGTGGCGCGAATAATGCCGAGCGTCTTTTGCTCCAGAGCGGCAAGCGTTTCTTGCGACTGCGAGGCATAGGTGATAAAACCAACGCGGAAGCCCCATACGTATTCTTCTTTCGTCGCTCCGTCTACTTTAACGGCCAGAACGCGCGGATGAAGCTGCGCAAATTTGGAGAAAAGCGATTCCTGAAGCGAATTTTCGAAAAATAAGCCGAAGTAAGCGTCGTCCGTCACCACGACAACGTTGATGCCCGCTTCTGCGGCGTCGCGGACGGCGGCTAAAATTTCTTCGCCTTCTTCATGGCTTGGCGTGTAGCCGGTCGGGTTGTTCGGGAAATTAAGCACAACGATCGCTTTTCCTTTGTCCTTCTGTGCGAGCAAAGCTTCGCGGAAGGCAGAGCTGTTGAAGCGAAGGCTATCGTTGTAAAGCGGATATTCTACCATCTCGGCGCCGCGGCGGACGCCAAAGGTTAATTCGTAGTTTTCCCAGTTTTTGTCCGGTATGACAACGGCGTCTCCCGCATCCGCAAACAGGTCGGCTACGATGCTCAAGCCGTGCGTGAGCGCGTTTGTGACGATGGGATTGCCGAAGCTTACGCCTTCGAGGGAAGGGTTGTCTTTTATCATTTTTGCGCGCCATGCGGTGCGAAGCTCGGGCTTGCCCGCAGGCGGCGCATATTCATATATATCTTTTGGCTGATAAGCGCTTAGCGTATCCTGAATGAGCTTGAGGTGCATCGGCTGACCGCCTTCGGTTGCGATGCCGATTGTAGCGTTAAATTTGGAAGCCTTTGTTTTCGCTTCGGCAGACTGGCTGAGAATGCCTACTTTCGGGAAATAAATCGCTTTTCCTAGGTTTGACAACATGGCGTAGACGTTTGGGTTTTCCCGTTGTAACGTCTCGTTTAATTGCTGTGCCAGTGGGTTCATGGACTTCATTCCATCCTTCCGAAAATCATTCATTTGAATACAATTAATGTCCGTGATAGTATAACATTTTTAGGGGATTCAAACCATTCTCATTTTGAGTTTTTTTCAATGATTTTCATTCTCGTGCAAGCGTGATGTACGCTGTTGAATGCTCGTCGGAATGCACTATAATAAAGGTAACAAAAGGCAGGGACAGGCATAGCGCCAAATGATGCCGCACAACGCAAAAATGCGAAGGAGGATTTATTATGCTTCATATTTCGCCCGATTCGCTTGGCCTTCTTCCGGCATTTGCTAAAATCGTGTGCGAACCCGGCTGGAGATGGGCTAGACGCGAGCTGCCGATGGCGAATTTCGACCTCTTCTATGTATGGAGCGGCGAAGGTGAGGTCGAGGTCAACGGGCAGGTTTACCAGGTGGGCACAGGAAGCTGCTTCTTATTCCGACCTGGAGATTATACAAGCGCGACCCATAATCCGCAGCGGCCGCTGGTGCTGACGTACATCCATTTTGCCGTGAACGAAGAGGCAGAGGCGATCCCGGAAAGATACCGCATGCTGACCGATACGGTTGATTTTGAATATATGCTTACCCGTTACGTAAGGCTTTTCCTTGTTCAAACGTACGCTGCGGAGGAAGAGGCCAGACTGGTGCTGAAGTCGCTGCTTATTCAGCTGCTCAGATCCGACAATCAAGCGCCGGTGGAGAAGAAGGGGAGCAATCAGCTTACGGAAGCGATCCATGAGGTCGCCAACTACATCCGGCAAAATCCGAGCATCCCGCATCGCGTAGAAGATTTGGCGACAAGGGCGCAGCTCTCTCCGCGCTACTTTTCTATGAAGTTTAAGGAAATGATCGGGATGTCTGTGCAGACGTATATGATTCGGACAAGGATTGATCGAGCTCAGCATCTTCTGATGCAGGCGGGGATGAACGTGACTGAGGTGGCCGATGCGCTGGGGTATCGGGATATTTTCTTTTTTAGCCGGCAGTTTAAGCAGTATACGGGGCGGAGCCCTTCGGAGATGCGGTAGCGGGTTTTGGTTTTGTAAGAAGTGTTGATAAGAAGTTTTGAGTTATTCTCAGTGTAATGCACTCTTGAATAGACATTGATATGACATTAACTACAGGGTCATTCAATGGAATTCTAAGGGTGCATTTTTATTTTGGCAAAGAGCAAAAAATAGAAAATAAATTGAAAGATAGGAACTAGAGTGGAATGGGCTACAAACTGCTAATCATTTGAAGTTTATAAAGGAATATAGGATCTTTGGATAGAAGAAATCATCTATTTTTATTTATTAAATTGCGATCTGAACGTCTACAGCTTAAAGAAGGTTTCCATCTAGAAATTATTTTTGTGTTTTGTTTTTTGAATTTTTATACTCAATAAATTAATTAAACGTAGTATGCTATTATATTTTTATATATTTTGTAATTACATATAATTCAATAAACGAAATTGGTTTGAAATGAGATATCAATGAAATTGACTGAAAAAGCGCTAAATATATCTCTATATAAGCATCTTTTGATCTAAAAGTAAATAATTATAAGATTTCGAAAAACATTTATTTATATATTAAACGACATTATTCGACAAAATATCTTATGGAAATTTATATCTCCCCATATTATGATCTATGCATTCGTGCAAATTTTCAGAGTAGGGGAGTTAAAAAGAATGAGAGGTCGAATGACCAAGATTGTAAAGCTTGTCCTGTTGTTCTCGCTTACGATTCAACTGTTTTTTACAGGCTGGGGACCTAAGTCTGAGATGATCTCGGCAAATAGTGGGCCGGGCATTGTACCGAACCGCATTGCGAGTACAAGTTTGTTTACCGTATTCCTGCAAACGAATGGAACGGTTAAGGTTGCGGGGGTCGGGGCTCATGTGTTGGGCCTTGGACATATTAGCCAGGCTACGTATTCTACTGCAAAGGATATACCTGGCTTAACAAATGTAAAAGAAGTTACAGCGAACAGTTCTAGCGTGTTTGCTCTATTGCATGACGGTACAGTTAAAGGATGGGGATCCAGTGCTGCTAATCTGCCACAGTTTGGCTCGTCTGCGACGCCTGCGTCCATTCCTTTCTTATCCAATATTGCTAAAATTGCTGCAGGCGATAATTTCGTTGCGGCATTAAGCGCGGACGGCTTGGTATACACATGGGGAGACAACACCAATTACCAGCTTGGCCGCTTCAATACCGCAACACCAATTCAAGCCATTCCCGGTCTTACGAATGTGAAGGACATAGCAGTTGGTTCCTCATTTATGTTAGCGCTTATGGAGGATGGCACAGTGAAGTCATGGGGCAACAACGCTTCCGGGCAACTGGGAATTGGTCATACAACGAGCCAATTAACACCTGTAACAATCCCGACTCTTTCTAATGTCACGGCACTTGCGGCTGGGGCGAACTCTGCCCTCGCTCTGCTAGGCAATGGTAATGTCATGAGTTGGGGACTTAATGAAAACGGCCAGCTTGGAATCGGGGATAATTCCCCTAAGTATGTTCCGACGACGATTTCTGGCCTTAGCAGCATTACGCACATTGAGGCTGGTTCCAATCATTTCTGGGCGTCTGCAAGGGATGGCAAGGTCTATGGGTGGGGCTATAACAGTCGCTACCAACTAGGGAACAAATCAACTACGGCACAATTTACTCCGATGCTTTACAAGCCCTTTGAATACGTCACCACAGTTTATGCTGGCCACAGTACCAGTTACTTTATCGATGTAAACAATCAGGTATGGGCGCTGGGCTTCAATGGGAATTTTCAACTAGGGTTGGGCGACAGCACTGACCGTGACAAGGCTACCCAAGTGGCCGGAATTAACATTTCAAGCACTCCGCTGATGCTGGAGATTGAAAAGCAGTCTTATTCCTTTGAATCCAATCCATTTTCGTCTAACACTGTAATGTGGGACAATGGCAAGCTGCATGTAACGGGAAAAAACAGCGTTCCGAAACTGGATCCAGACCTTACAGAAAGAGACTTGCAGGGAATGCGCTATGTTCCTCATTTAGAAGAATTTAAGCAGTTGTCGATCAGCGCCGGTCATGCACTCGGCCTTACTGCTGACGGCAGAGTTAAAGCTTGGGGGTATAGCAGCAGCGGTCAGTTAGGGCTTGGAGACGGGGGTTCAGATCCCGTGACAGAGCCGACCTTAATTCCTTCCCTGCAAGGTGTACAAAAAGTGTTCGCAGCGAATGGATTCAGTATGGCGCTGCTTCAGAGCGGCAAGGTTGCTGTGTGGGGAACGAACTCTTTATCCCAACTAGGCTTAAATGACAAAACAAAGAGAACGGTACCGGTCGAAATCCCCAATCTTCAGGATGTCCGGGATATTCAGGCGGGTTCTGATTTCATGGTTGCACTACTGAACAACGGTAAGCTTAAGGTTTGGGGGGCGAATACTTATGGCCAGCTCGCCACTGGGGATACCACTTCCAAAACAACCCCTCATGATGTGGCGGGCATTGAAAACGTAAAAGAAATCGCCGTCGGTTACTCTTATGTGCTTGCGCTTCATAATGACGGAACGATAAAAAGCTGGGGCCATAATGGTAAAGGTCAGCTCGGAACTGGGAACACAACGGATTCACGGCTTCCTGTTTCATTAAACGCGTTAACTAAAGTGAAAAAAATCGCGGCGGGAAGCAACTCTTCATACGCTATCGATGAAGCGGGAGCTTTTTTCTCATGGGGGGATAACGCTACTGGCGAGCTTGGATTGGGTGACAACTCCAATCGGACAATTCCAACGCAAGTTAATCCAACGGATACTTTTTCGAATGTTTGGGCGGGCGAAAACCATGTTGTCGCCATTACGAAGGATAATACGGTTAAAGTTTCCGGTTATAACATTTATGGTCAGCTAGGGCTAGGAGACACCACAGACCGAAATAAAATGACCGTGCTTTACGGCAATACCAGAAAGGTTCTGGATGTCGTTTCCAACGATTCAAACACTTACGTCTTGCTTGAAGACGGAACTGTCTGGACTGCCGGAAATAACGGTAGCATGATGGGTCTGGGGGATACGGCTCCCGGTGGCACATTCACAAGGATATCCGACTTGAGCGGAGTGAAAAAAATTGCCGTGGGTGGGGATTATGTACTAGCTCTGCTTACAAACGGGACGGTCATGTCTTGGGGGACGAACACCTACGGTCAATTGGGCAATGGCACGACGAGCAGCCGTAACCGCCCGGCTGTTATTGCCGGTCTCAATAACGTCAAAGAAATTTTTGCACAAATCAATTTTGCGTTTGCTTTGTCAAATGATGGGACGTTAAAAGCGTGGGGGTTCAACGGGGGCGGACATCTTGGATTAGGTGATACGGCGAACCGTCTTTCCCCAGTTCAAATTCCGTCGCTCACCGGTGTAAGCAGCCTGGCCGCCGCTAATAATCATGTGCTGGTGTTAACAACAGGCGGTACCGTTAAGTCTTGGGGAGCTAACGAAGCTGGCCAATTGGGATTGGGCAATACAACCTCCAGGACTGTTCCGACGGATATACCAGGTTTGACTGGCGTAAGCGCTGTGTATGCGAAAGGGCAATCCAGCTACGCGCTTCTTTCAAACGGAACTGTAAGCGTGTGGGGGAATAATCTGTACGGAAAATTGGGGACAGGTGATACTTCTACCAGACTTTCCCCAGCCTCAATTTCAACGGTGAGTTTGCCTCCTGTAAAGTCGCTTGTAATACAAGACTATACGGTAATTGCAATTTTGAGGGACGGTATGTTAAGGGCATGGGGCAATAATAGCACCGGTCAGTTAGGTAATGGCACAGCTTCTGACAGCAGCAATGCGTTTCCGCCGACGACCATTACGGGCTTAAGCGGCATTGTGGGGGCTTCTATTTCCGGCACGCATGTACTGGCATGGAATAAGCAAGGTTCTATTTTCGCTTGGGGGTCCAACGTAAACGGCAGCCTAGGCCTAGGCCATAATACGAATACGTATATCCCTACTAGGATTAACGGCATCATGGCAACCAATGCTGTTACGGGCTCTAACCAATCTTTTGCAATCAGTGACGGTCGCCTAGCCGTGTGGGGGCTCTATTCTAACAATCAAGGACTTGCATCCAGCGGCTCTACCGCCAACCGATCCTTTCCAGAAACGATCAGTTACCTGGACGAATTCAAAGCATTTCCGCAGGAAGAATACCAGCTTAAAGTACAGTACAAACAAGGTCTGCCTGTTACGGTTCGCTATTACATCGACAATGAAACGAAGCCGGCTGAGTCGACTACATTCGAGATGCCGGCAGATGTGCATACGGTCACATTGCCTGTTAACCTGAAAAATTTGGCAAACGGCGAGCATTCGCTTCGTTTTGAGGTAACGGATGGTCTCTCGACCTGGCAGCGCATTGTGAAAATTAATATACAGGCCCGGACGCTTCCGCCAGAACTAATCACGGAAACGACGTCGGGTTCCATTAAAACATCTATAAAATTAGAGGGCAATAACAGGGATCTTGGAGCAAATCCGATTCGATTCACTGCTACTGCGAGTTGGGGTACCAGTTGGTCAAGCAATTGGATATCCGGCCGTTCAGTATTGACCGATAGGACAGTTCTATCTTCCAACGTGGCTGATTTGGGCGGTGCAGGTACACGGAAAATTACGGTGACCGCGAATGGGAAGTGGATTATTCCGGTCTACACGACCGGTACGAATATCATTCAGTTTATGGTTTCTGATGATCAAGGCTATACCTGGGCCGTATTGTGCACGCTCATTGGTCCAGGTATTTCATCTAATGCAGCGATTACGGCTGTTGGGAACACAATCTTTGGAGTTGTCCGCAATGGTCCCAAAGATATCTCTGGCTTCGTGTTTGACAGCGCAAAGCAGACTAATGAGAATATCGCTTCATTGCTGAAACCTGTAGATACGAATCAGACGGATATACCGACGTCCGGTAATGTCGCGATTACGTCGGCAGACAACAGTGTGCAAGCCGTCTGGGTTAGTAAAAACGCTCAATATCCTTCCACCTACAACATTCGTTATGCCAGTATTGCAGAAGATGGATCGGCTCTGAGCGTACCTGAGCAAGTTACGGCAAATAACGGCCTAAATCATACTAATCCGATTATTGTACTAGATAGATACAGGAATCCGAGGGTGTTATTCGAACAAAAGCAAACCATATATCCTCCTAGCTCGTTCAGAATTGCATATGCGGTCAAAACAAATGGAACATGGCAGAAGACGGAGTTCGATAGCTCAGGTTTAGTTGCTGCTGATCCTGCCGCAGTAATAGATAAAAATAATACTATGCATGTTGCATGGTCGCATATTGGTCCGGATGGATACAATAAAATTTACTATAAACGCCTACCAGAAACGGGCAGTTGGTCAAATACGGAAATTTTGACCGCTAGTAATTTTAACTATAATCAGATTCAACCAGCATTGACTGTTGGTCAGAGCAATGATGTCCATTTGTATTATTCCGGTATTGATCCGCTCGTCAGCGCTACTAAGTATAATCTGCGAACTCAAACGCTGGTGGACGGCAAATGGTCAAACGCGAAGACCTTGACTAACGCAACAACCAGCGACATTACAACCCCTGCGCTTGCCGTGGGAGGTGCTTTGACTTATCAAGACAATCCTTTGGTGGCATACAGAGATTCTAGCAAAGGGATTGTAGTAACCGGCAGCGTTCAGAACGAGGTTTCCTATACGTTTACCGGGTTTTCTCCGAACACCAAGTTCAAAGTGAAGATGGACATTAAACATACGGACGGTCAAGTGACGACAGTATCTAAGGATGTCTATACATTGGCGGAAACGCCTCGCCTAATATTGGAAAATCAGAAAAATGGTATCTATGAATTTTATGTAGCAACCAATAATAGAGAGGGCACAAGATATCAACTCAAGGCAGGCAACCGATTTGTGAATGCCGAAGGCAACCTGACAGCTAACCCTTCATGGATAATGCCAAAAAACGGGTTGCTTAAAGTAAAAGGATTGACAGCAGGCAAATCGTACAGCTTCCAGATTCGGGCCGTCAATGAAGAAGGGGTGGAGACGCCATTTTCGAGCGTCCTTCAAATTGGGCCTCCTCCAAAAGCGCCAAATGCGCCTACTGGCTTGAAGGTGCTGCCATCCAGCACGGAAGCGACTATTAGCTGGAATGCCGTATCGGGAGCAACTGGCTACCAAGTCGAAGTCAACGGCGAGACGATCGCAGCGGGCAATGTTCTGCGGTATACAAAGCAGTCACTCGTGCCGAATACGGTGTATACGTTCCGCGTCCGCGCAGAAAAGGACGGTCTGCTTGGAGCATGGAGCTCTGTGCTTAGCGTCCGTACGCTTATGGTCGCACCGAGTCAGCCAGCATCGCCGAGCGCCGTTGCGACGAGTAAGACGGTCACTGTGTCGTGGGGAGCCGTTAGCAGCGTTATCCAATATGAACTGTTGTGGGATGGTCAACTCATCGCCGTTGGGAAGCAAACTAATTACCAAATAACGGAGCTAATACCGGGTACCCAGCATACGTATCAAGTGCGTGCAGTCAGCACGGGCGGCACGAGCGGCTGGACCCCTATGCAGCGGATAACCACTTCACTGACCGTACCTAATGATGCACTGACGTTAACAGTTTCGGCGCAAGCTCGTTCGGTACAGTTGAATTGGGGAGCTTCGCTGGATGCAAGCGGTTATGAGATTGAAGCGGACGGTCTGATCTTGAGCGCCAGGGAGTTGAACTACCTAGAGATCAAGGGGCTGACTCCTTCATCCAATCATACCTATAAAGTGAGAGCGTTTAACGAAATGGGCTACGGTAGTTGGAGCGCTCCAGTAACGGTACAAACCTTCTTGCTTGAGACGCCGGTCAATATTCAAGAAAAAATAACAGAATCAGAGATTGAGTTGACGTGGGATTCGGTACCGGATGCAACGGGATATCAGGTAGAAGCCGATCAAGTCGTGCAAGCGGCTGTGAATGGGAAATACATCCATAACGAACTTGCTGCAGAATCCAACCATCTGTATCGGGTGCGGGCTACAAATGCTTCTGGTACAAGCGCGTGGTCGGAGCCGCTGAGCATTCAGACACTGCCAGTGCGCCCGGCTATACCGTCGAACATCAGCGTTGTTCCGGGTAAAAACGAAGTCTATATTACATGGGGATCGGTACAAGGCAGCATGGGCTACGACATTGAAATTGACGGCAAAGTTGTCGTTGATGCGTTTAACGAAACGAAATATACCGATACGGATCTGGATACGTTCAGCGATCACTCCTATCGTATTCGAGCTCGCAATGCATCTATTGCAGGCGAGTGGAGCCCGCTTGTGAAAGTGCGGACACTTCCGGACAAGCCTGGGCTAGTACAGGGCATCAACATTACATCAACGAATACGATGGCAAATGTAGCCTGGAAGGCAGATCCGACGGCGATCGGTTATGACATCGAGGTGAACGGGCAAATCGTGGACGCGGGTCTGAAGACGGCATACACTCATCGCAAAGTTATGGCGGGTACAGAACATAAGTATCGTCTGCGCATGCGCAATTTGGCTGGTGTAGGCGAGTGGTCGGATCTAATCGTCAACAATACGTTAACGGCGCGTTTGAACAAAGGTGTTGCCGTTGACCTTGGACTAACGGCCTCGAATGTAACGGACTTCAGCAAATATACGCTTGTGGTGAACTATGATCCAAATGCGATAGAGGTACTGGATCTCTCGACGTTGACCGGCAAAGCGGAGCTTACCGCAGGTCCTATCGAAGGTACAGACATTTCGATCGTTCAGTTTACGCCGGGTACGATTACATTCGTTTGCGGCAAATCGGTACTCCCTGGCCAGGCGTGGAGCGGAGTTATCAACAGCATCAAAATGAAGGCGAAGGTTAACGGAGGATCATCCGTAACCTATACGGTTTTTGTGAAATAGACATTGCAATCATTGCTATTAATCGAGCGGGAGGTTCCTATGAACCGTTTAAATCGTGTTATCAGCTATATGCTGTTGTTGGCTTTAGCCTTCTCCAGCTTATTCTATGACTTTGGCACCAGTTATGCGGCCGGCTTGCAAGCCGGCCCGCAACCGGAAGAGCAAGTGGCTTTCCTGGTCAAATACAAAAACAAGAACATCGAAGCGCTTGAGCATTCGATATCGCGAGTCAAAAGCGAACTTGAGCTGAATAAGCTGCAATCTTTTAGAGACTTGAACCGGTCTAATGTCGCGATAGTCGCGGCCGCTTCCAAGAAAGAACAAAAGAAAGCGATGACTGCTTTAAAGCAGGACCCCGCTGTAGACTTTGTTCAGCCCGACTTTACGCTTCAGCCATTGGCGGTAGTGGAAGTAAAAGGGACAAATCAAGGAAATCATTCTCCATCCGGTCCAACCGGTTCCGATGCTTTTGCGAAGGCATCGCTTATGCAAGAGTGGCAGACAACCAAGGGAGAAGGCGTTGTCATCGGGGTGATCGATACCGGAATCGATATCGTTCATCCGGCTCTTCAACCCAGTATCTTTGTCAACTCCAATGAAATACCGGGAAATGGAATCGACGATGACGGCAACGGCTATATCGATGACATTAACGGATGGGATTTTGCCAATCACGATGCAACAGTATACGACGATCCGAAATCGGATCAGCACGGCACTCATGTAGCGGGGATCATCGCTGCGCAGACGCAAGCCAAAGAAAACAGCGGTATTGCGCCTAAAGCAAAGCTTTTGCCGCTGAAAGTGGTACAAAACGGCGACGGCTATACGTCCAGCATTATTGAAGCTATTGAATACGCTTCTGCGCTCGGCGTGAAAATCATTAATATGAGCCTTGGAAGCAAGGATTATAATCCCGCGCTAGAAGAGGCCATGCGCGCAAGCGGAATGTTGTTTGTCACAAGTGCAGGCAATAACGGTGAGGATCTAGCGGAAGCTCCGATCTATCCGGCAGCCTTTGCATTGAGCAACAATGTGGCCGTTACGGCGCTAAACCAAGAAGGATCCTTGCTGCGAGGTTCCAATTATGGTCTTACGACGGGACTTGCTGCGCCTGGCGAAGCCATCCTCAGTACAATGCCAGGGAATAAATACAAAGCAAAATCCGGTACCTCCGCAGCAGCGGCTTATGTAACGGGAGTTGCGGCACTCATTCAATCCTCTTTCCCGGATTTAGGCATAGATGAACTTGTCGCCCGTTTGAAAGCAAGCGGTGTGATGACAGAAACGTTGCAAGGAAAGGTAGCCTTCGGAGCTGTCGACGCCAGCCGAGCGTTGGTGAAAGAATACGAGCAGCCGAAAGAAACGCCGGTCCTTACGGAACGAACAATTGTTCCAAGCATAGAGGCTGGCAGCTACAAGACGATGGCGGCAGTCATCAGTCCGCAACTGCAGGAAATGATTCATTATGGCGAAGAAGGAGTCAGCCCTTCAACGGGCAACTACTCCAAAACGTTTGTGGATTTGAGCTACAAATTTGCTGGTTTTGAGGTTAACTTTAGCCGGACGTATAACTCCAAGGAGCAGGCTGGCGGACGCTTCGGTTCCGGCTGGACATTTGGCTTTGAGGGCAGCATCACAGATAACGGCTCTGTCCTAGTCGTCAAGCTGCCAAACGGCGGCGCTCAAATGTTTCAAAAGAACGGTGACGGCACTTTTGAGGCAAACGACTCGTACAGCACGCTTGTTAAACAAGCGGATGGAACTTACATCCTGACGACCAAAGATCAGTACACGTATGGCTTCAACAAAAACAATTGGATTTCTTGGATGGCGGATGAGGACGGCAATAAAATTACGATCGATGTTGACGGCTTAGGGCGTGTCCGCAAAGTAACCGATGCGGTCGGTCGGGCCACAACGATTGCCTACAATGCGAATGATCGAATCGTATCTATTACTGACCCGATGAATCGGATCGTCCGATATGAATACAATTCGTTGCACCAACTGTCCAAAGTTATTGACCCCTCCGGTCATGTCATTGGCTCTTATCAATATGATCTGAACAGCTTGCTAGTCAAGATAAGCAACAGCAAGCAGGAGCAATTGGAATCCATCGCTTATGACCCGAATAAAAAGGTTATCCGTTATGTGAACGCATTTGGAAATATTTACAACTATGTCTACGAGCCTTCCAAAACGACGATTACGGATACGGAGGGCAATGTAACGGAGAAATGGTTCGATAACGCCTTCTACGTTACGAAATCGAAGGACCCTGAAGGTGGAATCACAACCGTTACCTATCAATTAAATGAGTCCGGCTTCAACCAGTTCGGTCAAGAGAGTACGGTTACTGACCGGTTTGGAAACAAGTGGACCTATACCCGCGATGAGCGAGGAAATATTACAGTTATTGAGAACCCGGACGGCTCCAAATCGGAGTATACCTACAACGAGAAAAACAACCTCGTTTCGGAGAAAGACGAATCCGGCGATTTGACGATGTACGTTTATGACAGCAGCGACAATAAACTTATAAGAAAAATGCAGGCGCTGGATAGCGAGAAAGCTGCTTCACCGGGCGATTTTGCCATCACGCAATATCTCTACTATGGATCGGGCGAGCTTGCTGCACTCGGATACAAAGTAAAGGGGCTGCTTAAGTCCGAGATTAACCCGGAAGGAAATGCAGTCACATATACGTACGACAAAAACGGGTATCAGTCGTCTATCACAGATGCCGAAGGCAACAAAACAGTCAAAACCAATAACCTGCTAGGCTGGAATGTGACCACCATTTCCCCGCAGGGACATCGAACCGACCATGATTACGATATTAACGGCCGTCTGATCCGCACGACTGGTGCGCTAGAGGATACGACGCGTTATGTGTACGACGGCGATGGCCGTAAGGTGCAGGAAATTTCTCCAGTTCTTTATACCAGTGAAAGCGATGGATTAAACGACGCCACGCCATCGAATGTTTACCGAGATGGTCAAAGCGGTATGCGTTTCACATATGAGCCGGATGGCAAAGTGAAGACCGAAACCGACGCAGAAGGCTATACGACTACGTATACTTACGACAGCAGCGGTAATGTTCTAACTAAAACGATGCCAAGCGGCGCGGTTTACAGCTATACGTATGATGGTCTGAAGCGCGTGTTAAGCGAATCATTTAGTGCGAACAAAGACGGGGTTTCCGTTACTCTGAAAACGCACAGCTATCCAAATGCGGTCAATGGCAAGCGGGTCGAAGTGCTTACGGAATTTTTGAACGAAAAGGACAAAGCGGTCACGACGACGACTTCGGATTATGACGACCGGGAAATAGAGAAAGTAGAGCCGGACGGCGGGATTACGACTACGGAATATTATCCGGATGGTCAAATCGAATCGGTGACGGACCCTATGGGCTTCATCACTTATCACCAATATGACGGATTGGGCCGTGAAACGGGCAAATGGCAGGCTGTCGAAGCCGGAAAATATATGTATACAGGCAAATCCTACGATTTGGCTGGACGCCTTATCGAGGAGCGTATCGGCAAAGATCAGGTCAGCCAGTACAAGATTCCGGCGGATGATCGGCTAGCTAAGAAGAAATATGGATATGACGGCAACGGCAAGCTGGTTTTGGAAACCGACAGCAGTGGTCTTAAGAAAGTGACCACGTACAATAAGGACGGCTTTAAAGCTTCGGAAAGTATTTACACTTCAGACAAAAGTGCCGATTTGACGGAATACTTCAACAATCCAAGCGGCAAAGTGTTAAAACAATCCGTTAGCGTTCAAGCGTCTGATTTGCAAGGCTACTCGCCTACAGACATGCGCAAAATCAAGCTGGTAACTGTCTACGACTATGATCTGAACGGAAACCTCATTGAAGAGGTGACCGCTGACGGCCGACTAACGCAGTATCAGTACGATCGGATGAATCGTCAAACGAAGACGACCGAACAAGGCATCGACGAGACGGGCCAGCCGATTATGATTACTACCTCCAAGCAGTACAATTGGGAGGGGGATGTCGTATCGGCTACCGATGAGCGAGGCGGTATCTCGACTAACACGTATAACGAACGGGGCTTTTTGGTTAAGGAAGTTGATCCGGCGGGATATGCGCAACTGTTCGACTACGACCGGGGCGGTCGAATGATCACAAAGGTTTTGCCGAATAATGTGGTGGCCAATCGGAACATCTCAGAGATGGCGAGAACCGAGTTTGTATACGATCATGCCGATCGCGTTAAGCTTCAAATCGAGATTTTCCCGGAGAAGGCATTGAAACGCGGCGGCGCGATTATCACCGAATCCGTGACGCGCGTCGTTAAAGCATTCCTTTATGACTTGAACGGTCAAGTCATAAAGGAACTGAAAGCAGACGGATACGCTGCTGGTGTTGGTACTTCGCCAGATGAGAAAATCCGCAATGGCTACGGAACTCTTTACAAATACAATGGCCTGGACAAAAAAAGCTGGATACTGGATCCAGTCGGGCAGTTAAACAACAATAAATACACAACTAAATATGAGTATGACGGAATGGGCCGGCTGATTCGTGAGTCGGATGTTGACGGTATTATCCATTCGACTTATTACGATGACGGAGGTCGCGCTACATCCAAGACGGTTCGTAAAGCGGTCGACGATCTGGAACAGTTAATAGAGTCCCATACGTACGACAAAGCAGGCCGTGTGTCCTCCAAGACGGATGGCAATGGCAACGTTGAGCGGTATACGTACAATGCTTTTGATAAAGTTCGTCAGATTATCTATCCGTCCGATAGCACGGTTGGCGAATGGAAAGTCGATCATCAGTATGATGTCATGGAAAATCTGGTCAAAAAGTCGGACAATGCAGGACGCATTGATCTGTATACTTACGACCAAGAAGGGCGCGAATTGACTCGTACGACAAAGTCCAGCACGACGGGCGTTTCAATTACAACAAGCACCGCCTATGACGTGGCCGGTAACAAACGTTTTGAGAAGGATGCCAACGGGAAGCTTACCGAGAATACGTATGACGAGCTCGAGCGACTTCTCACTGTTAGCTTCACAGTATCCTCTTTGAAGAAGACGACCCGTTACGCCTATGACAAAAATGATAATAAAATTCAGGAAACGGATTGGCTCGGGAACAGCACTTATTTCGATTATGACGCAATCAATCGTTTGTACCAGAAACGAGATGCTTATGGTCATGTAATTGAGAAATTAGGCTACAATGCAGACAGCTTGCAAGTCTTGTCGATGGATGCCTTGGATCAGGAGATCCAATTTGAGTATGATCGCAATCATCGTAAAATTGCTACAATCGATGAAGAAGGATCAACGGATCAAGAAGAGTTTAACGATGCGGGGCTCTTGATCGCCAAAATTGACGGCAAAGGCAATCGAACGGAATACGAATATGATGCATTCGATCGACTTACCCAGGTGACCAACTCCCTTGGCGAAACGACTGTGTACACGTATGACCTGGCCGGCAATATGATCACGCAGACGGATGGTCTCGGCAATGTATCTACGTTTGAGTACAATGTCCGAAACAAGATGTCTCGCCGCATTGATCCGGGCGGTGTGAAGCAGGATGACAAAGGTGTCCTTGTCTACACCGAGGACAAGTTGGAGAGATACACCTATGGTCCTAATGGTCTTATGAAGACGAAGAAGGATCGTAGTGGAAATACGACGCATTACGAACATGATTATCGCGGCTTGCTCCTGTCGGAGAAGATTTTGAGACCGAGCGAGCAGAAACCTGCCAAAGAAAATGCGATTACGTACACATATGACGGCAACGGCAACGAGCTGTCGATGGTGGACGTCTCTGGACGCACCTCCTGTACCTATGACGAGCAAGGTCGGGTTACAAGTAAATTTGTATTGGGCCTTGGTACTTCGGTCTATACGTATGACAATGTGACGGGACTCACTGCGGGACATATGGCCGAGACGACAACCGACGTCAAAGGAAATGTAACGGAACGGCAATTTGACCGTGTCGGACGTCTGGTGAATGTACTCTCGAACGGATCGAGCGTTGTACAATATACGTATCTCAAAAACGGAAGCCGCAGCCAACTGACCAGCCCGGGAGGGTTGACGACACAGTATACCTACTTCAAGAACAACTTGCTCAAAAAGCTGGTGAACTTGAAGGGCGGCATCATCCAGGACAGCTTCGATTATACGTATGACGAAGCAAAAAATCAGACGAGCAAAACCGAAACGCTGCATGGCGCTCTGAAAGGCGTCACGCAATTCAGCTACGATCCGTTGAATCGCTTAAGCAAAGTGCAAGAGCCGAACGGACAAACGACGGATTATACGTTTGATGAATCCGGCAATCGGAAGACCGAAACCGTAGTCCGTGGTAGCGTACGCTCTGTAACTACCTATAAGTATGATGAACAGAACCTTCTGACGAGCACGAACATGGCTCACGACTCAGGCAAGGTGGACATTGTCCGTTATAGCCATGACAGCAATGGCAATATGGTGAAGAAGTCAACGGAATCTCTGACGTTAGTTGATCCGGCTAATCCCCAAGATCCAACGTTTGGCATCTTTATCCCTGGACAAGAGAATCCGAATGAGCGAATCGATGAAATTGTTGCGGGTACATCCAGCTTTGTTTTTAACGATTGGAATCAGCTTGTCACGTCTTTAGGTAAAGAAACCGTTAAATACAAGTACAACGGCGATGGCTACCGCGTAGAGAAGACGACGAGCAGCGGCACAACCCGTTATCTCTACGAAGGAGATAAGGTCGTTCTGGAGCTGAACGAGCGCTCCGAGGCCAAAGCGCAAAATATTTACGGCAAACAATTGGTTACTCGCAAGAACGGAGCCGATCAAGTATACTATGCGTATAACGGTCACGGCGACGTCATTAGCTTGCGCGATTCCAGTGGACAACTCCGTACGACTTATGATTATGATGCTTTCGGCAACCCGATTGACACGGCGACGAAGTTCTATAATGCATCAGGCCAATTGACGACGGGTACAGGCAAGATTGACAGCCCTATTCGTTATGCAGGCTATCAGTATGACAACGAAACGGGCTTGTACTACTTGAATGCCCGTTACTATGACGCTGACATCGCTCGCTTTATCAGCGAGGACACTTACCGTGGCGATCCGAAAGATCCGCTCAGCTTGAACTTGTACACATACGTGAACAACGAGCCGATGATGTACGACGATCCGACGGGGCATATGCCTAAGTGGCTCAAAAAGGCAGCTAAAGTTACTTTCAAAGTGGCAAAATTTGCCGTTCTAGATGATATTATGACGTTGGCTAATCCGAAAGCTACCCTTGGCCAAAAAATAATGGCAGGCGTTAGTTTGTTGCCAGCAGGTAAAATCATAAAAGTAGCCCAAGTCGCGATAAAGGTAACGAAGACGGTCAAAGCAACGAATGCCGTTAGCAAAAATGTTAGCCTGGTCAGATTGACTTCGAGCAAGTCGGGACCTACTTTTGCTAGTCGGAAGTCAACTAAAAATGTCGTAGATGAATACGGTACGCTAAGTAAAAATAAAAATATCCCAGGTCAGGCTCACCATCTAAATCAAGATGCCGCATATAAGAAAGTGATTCCAACTAAGAAAGGTGTTTCCTCAAAATTAAAAGGGAATGCTTTTAAAGAGATAGACTCGCCTCATTATAACGCTCATGAGAATATGGAGTCGTTCTGGAACCAGTACAGAAAAGGCGGAGATAAATTTAATGACTTCCCAACTAACCTACAGTATTCTAAAGCTCTGGTAACTTCTCTGAAAGCGGCAGGTAAAACTAAAGATGAAGCTATGCAATTGGCTAGAGCTGCGAGTAAGCAGAGAATCCAGTACGGACTATTAGGTGGAGCAAAAGTTCCGAGGGTACCTGGAAAAGTTAATCAAGTAAAACGATCGAAGGAATGATTAAATGAAAATAAATAAGCCTACTTTAGAAAGAATTGAAAAGATACCTTGGTTTGTTAATTGCGGAAAGCCTTTAGACATACAGATTAATCTGCCTGTAAAATATGTTGGATCTTGGGTGGAAGCGAAAAAAAAATATAACTTATTGATTTGGGAGAATACAAGCTTAGAGGCCAGGAATGAGTTGACGGATTATTTACAGGAAAAAGCCTATAAACAGTTTGACTGTTGGAATGATCTGATGAAAGAAATTAGACCATTCATTGAAATTCATGTTGAGCCACATCTTCAAGAACCAAAAGAAAGGTTTAATTTAGATAAGGGATTTATTGATAATGTCAAATGGGATATTGCAAATGCAATTATGGAAGATACCTATTCCCGCTTTTACAAGAAAAAATTTTTTCTTGATTTACTTTCCATTTACGAAGCAGGTAGTTTTCCCTGTGGATGGGAAGGAAAATGGCCTAAGGGAACATTGTTGGTTTATTAATCAACTTAATAATCAATATATTCTTCGAAGCAGTACTGTGCGGGGAGCATGAACTGTGACCCAAAAGAAGGACACTTGAAAAAGTGACCCTCTTTTGGGTCATTTGTGTTCTAATCAAGGTATAGTTTGGGGGCGGACCGAATGGTACAGTTGTAGCGAGTACCTTACACTAGATAATATTTGGACGTTGAGCAGTTCGAAGACATCATGAGGGCAAAAGGAAATTGTATCCACTAGTTGATTGCAAGTGGGTAAATTATTAATTAAGACCACTAGCGTTGACGTAACTGCGGCAAAAAAAATAGCTTATAGTACAAGGAATTCTACGAGTATTGTTAAATAAATGCTGTTTCTAAGAAAGCTGTTCCTCTCAGTCTGAATTGCAATTGTTTGATGACAGGACGGTTACTAAGAAGCCGATGGTAACTATAACAGAGAAACGAAGAAAATGTAACAAAATCTCGTGCTTAAATCAATTCTTGTTGGTGTGTTCCAGTACGTTAATATCATCATCCAAAAAAAGGTGGAAAAATGATTGCATTAACATTTAGGGATTGTATTTTTAAAATTTTAATGGTTACCGGGAACAGAACTGAGAGTGTTTTATGGTTCAGGTGATGAACGGAATTTTAAAGAAATATTAATTAGTTTTAAACACTAGGTATTAAAAAAATAAATGATTCTGGATGAAGCCACTATGCGTATAACGGTCACGGCGACGTTATTAGCTTGCGCGATTCGAGTGGACAACTCCGGACGACTTATGATTATGATGCATTCGGCAACCCGATTGACACGGCGACGAAGTTCTATAATGCATCAGGCCAATTGACGACGGGTACAGGCAAGATTGATAGTCCTATTCGTTATGCAGGTTATCAGTACGATAACGAAACGGGCTTGTACTACTTGAATGCTCGTTACTATGACGCTGACATCGCTCGCTTTATCAGCGAGGACACTTACCGTGGCGATCCGAAAGATCCGCTCAGCTTGAACTTGTACACCTATGTGAACAACGAGCCGATGATGTACGACGATCCGACGGGGCACATGCCTAAGTGGCTCAAAAAGGCAGCGAAAGTTACTTTCAAAGTGGCGAAGTTTGCCGTTCTAGATGACATAATGACGTTGGCTAACCCGAAAGCTACCCTTGGCCAGAAAATATTGGCAGGCGTTAGCTTGTTGCCAGTAGGTAAAATCATAAAAGTAGCCCAAGTCGCGATAAAGGTAACGAAGACGGTCAAAGCAACGAATGCCGTCAGTAAAAATGTTAGCCTGGTCAGATTGTCTTCGAGCAAATCGGGACCTACTATGGCTAGTCGGGTGTCCACTAAGAAACAATCGAGTGTAACAAGTTCAAATAAGGGCAAGGGTAGTTTTCAATTAAAAAAGAATAAAGATGATGGTGAAGCATACGAAAGACAGGAACTAAGCAATATGCAATACTCACATAGCGCGAAGTTAGACAACAAATAACTCTTAAAACGCAAAGTGGAACAAGAACGAGGATCGATATCATTGGTAAGAATAATAAAACAGGAAAGTTAGAATGTGTCGAATGTAAGGCTTCACCTTCTGCACCATTAACCAAAAATCAAAAGAAAGCATTTCCTGAATTAGAACAATCAGGGGCTACGGTTGTAGGTAAAGGAAAAGCGCCATATAAGGGTGGTACAAAAATCCCACCTACTAAAATTGAAATTCGACGTAAACAATAGATTTGGGGTGCTAAATGGCATTACAAAAAACTAATGAACTTGACGCAATAGGTGTAGATAATATTACAGGATTTGTTACTCTGGCAATATTTGATAGCTTAGAGTGGGCTAATGAAGAAGAGCACTTATTTTTGATACAAGAAAAAATAAATGCATATTTGGAGTTTTTAGAGAGTGGGGAGATATATTCTGTATATGAACATGCTGAGGGAAGAAACATTGAAATTAAAATTTATTTTAAATATGATATCCCTCAAAACTGTATGGAATTTCTAGAAAAAGCCGCCGAAATTGTTGCTGTGGCGGGTTTTAGATTGAATTACAAGGTCGGTTAACCACTGATAGCGGTAAGAAGTTTTATTGGTATTTACATTGGTTGGTTTTATGCCATTCAAGGTTTCTTTTTTAGTCAGTATCAGTGCAACGTTAACGGTTACCGTTGTACTGGTAGTGACAAGGTAGCATTGAAAAGGATTGAATACTCCGAGGCTACGGGCAATTCAAACTATACGTAAACAACGAGCTGATGATGTACGACGATCCGACGGGGCATATGCCTAAGTGGCTCAAAAAGGCAGCGAAAGTTACTTTCAAAGTGGCGAAGTTTGCCGTTCTAGATGATATTATGACGTTGGCTAACCCGAAAGCGTCTCTTGGCCAGAAAATATTGGCAGGCGTTAGCTTGTTGCCAGCTAGTAAAATCATAAAAGTAGCCCAAGTCGCGATAAAGGTAACGAAGACGGTCAAAGCAACGAATGCCGTAGCCTGGTCAGATTGTCTTCGAGCAAGTCGGGACCTACTTTTGCTAGTCGGAAGTCAACTAAAAATGTTGTAGATGAATACGGTGCGCTAAGTAAAAATAAAAATATCCCAGGTCAGGCTCACCATCTAAATCAAGATGCCGCATATAAGAAAGTGATTCCAACTAAGAAAGGTGTTTCCTCAAAATTAAAAGGGAATGCTTTTAAAGAGATAGACTCGCCTCATTATAACGCTCATGAGAATATGGAGTCGTTCTGGAACCAGTACAGACGAGGTGGATCCAACTTTGGTAAAACTCCAACAAATTTACAGTATTCAAAAGCACTGGTGACCTCTCTGAAGGCGGCAGGAAAATCAAAAGACGAGGCAATGGTTTTGGCACGTGCGGCCTCAAAGCAAAGAATAAAATATGGTTTACTTGGTGGTCAGGAAGTGCCTAGAATACCTGGTAGAGTAAATCAAAGTAAGAGGTGATTAGGTGAAGCTTAACGAAAACTTATTGAATAGAATAAAAGAGATCCGCTGGTTTGAGAACTGCGGTCATTCTTTCTTGACTGAAGAGGGCTCAACCATTAAATTTGTTGATTCTTGGGAATTGGCAATGAAAAATTGCTCTCATATTAATTGGGAAAATACATCTCTAGATGCAAGAGGGGAGTTAACGGTTTTCTTGCATAATAAATACCAAACTCAATATATGCAGTGGAATAATTTGGTTGACTTAGCTAAATGTTTCATGGAACTGGAAGTTTACCCGTATATTGAAAAAACGAAGGAGAGTTTTGGTTTAGACGAGGGATTCTGTCATTCAGTTAAATGGGATATTTTGCATGTAATTTTAGAAGATGCATACTCAAAGTACTATCGTAAAACCTTTTTTAGGGATTTGCTTGAGGTATATGAAAAAGGCAATTTTCCTTGCGGTTGGGAGGGCAAATGGCCTAAAGGAAATCTAATAGTTTATTAATTATTAGTCAGCAGTCTTATTATTTGATAATGAAGCTTCAAGGAATAAGCTCAGAAAGAAATCAAGGCATACTTGAGTTAGATTGAATAGGTTTTAGATTAATAAAATTTCCTAATTTGGTTTAGTTGGCTAATTACAAAGTGGATTCGGGATTATATTGTCCGGATCCATTTTGTTTTTTGATTGTCTTTATAGCAATTTGCATTTCAAAAGCCGATGATGTGGCCGTTGTGAAATTCATCGAGTTATCTGTTGTCCTCTTAGTAATGAAGATATTTCTTACGTGTATGATGGAGGATTAGCCATTTATTTTGACTACAATGATTTCAATCAATTATTGCATGAGGTAGCCGAGTGCATCGGAAAATCAATTGCTGGTTTGGGGGATATATCAAAAAGTGGCTGGTATCCAGATTTGATTCAAAATATTAATTCTAACAAAGGGGGAAAAAAGCTAATGCGACCTAATAAATAAAACATTCCATTGCCTACCGTTTCGGTAAAACATGAAATTACTGGATGATATTAAAAATATTTAATAGATGGTACGATAAGCATTTAAAAATTAAGCGATTTTTTTCGAAATGATATCGGAAATAGATCGTCTTTTTGTTGTTTTTACTTATGGTCTTCTATGCGATTACGTACACATATGACGGCAACGGCAACGAGCTGTCGATGGTGGACGTCTCTGGACGCACCTCCCGTACCTATGACGAGCAAGGTCGGGTTACAAGTAAATTTGTATTGGGCCTTGGTACTTCGGTCTATACGTATGACAATGTGACGGGACTCACTGCGGGTCAAGTGTTTAAACTTGATACGGCATCTAATACAGTGACAATTGTAAAGCAGTTTGATAAGGAACATTGGATTCTTGAAGAAGAAGATAGATTTCCTTATCCGCTACCTTTATCTACTATGACTTTACAAGAATTAAAGAATTTCGATACTCCAATTAATGAAAATGATAATGACCGTGCTTTTGCGGCCTTTGGTTCAGAGTACGTGTGTAGAATTCTAGGCAATCCACTTTTTGCTTTAAAAACTATTGATAAAAAATGTGAATGTTGTAGTCAAGAAATGAAGTATCTTGCTACTATTTGTAGTGAAGACTACGACTCAACTAGTTTAATTCATGAGAACTTCTCATTTTTCTTCGGAGAATCATATATCTATTTTCATTTTTGTAGTAGTTGTGATTTGTTGGAAACAGAGTCGCAAAGTACATGATCAGTTTTAATCTGAACCTTGATTGGCCTACCGCCTTTCAAGGTTTCTTCGTATTATTTGATTAATCAGGATTTAATATTGGTTTTTATTAGTACGGTTTACTTGGTCGTCAGAAAGTTCCAAGGCTTGTTACTTCTTTGGGCAAGGAACCATTAAATATAAATACAACGGCGGCGAAGGCTGCCGCGTCGAGAAGACGACGAGCAGCGGCACAACCCGTTATCTCTACGAAGGAGATAAGGTCGTTCTGGAGCTGAATGAGCGTTCCGAGGCCAAAGCTCCCAATATTTACGGCAAGCAATTGGTTACTCGCAAGCACGGAGCCGACCAAGTATACTATGCGTATAACGGTCACGGCGATGTCATTAGCTTGCGCGATTCCAGTGGACAACTCCGTACGACTTATGATTATGATGCTTTCGGCAACCCGATTCACACGGCGACGAAGTTCTATAATGCATCAGGCCAATTGACGACGGGTACAGGCAAGATTGACAGTCCTATTCGTTACGCGGGTTATTAGTATGATAACGAAACGGGCTTGTACTACTTGAATGCCCGTTACTATGACGCTGACATCGCTCGCTTTATCAGCGAAGACACGTACCGTGGCGACCCGAAAGATCCGTTCAGCTTGAACTTGTACACCTATGTGAACAACGAGCCGATGATGTACGACGATCCGACGGGGCATATGCCTAAGTGGCTCAAAAAGGCAGCGAAAGTTACTTTCAAAGTGGCGAAGTTTGCCGTTCTAGATGACATTATGACATTGGCTAATCCGAAAGCTACCCTTGGCCAAAGAATAATGGCAGGCGTTAGTTTGTTGCCAGCAGGTAAAATCATAAAAGTAGCCCAAGTCGCGATAAAGGTAACGAAGACGGTCAAAGCAACGAATGCCGTCAGCAAAAATGTTAGCCTGGTCAGGTTGACTTCGAGCAAATCGGGACCTACTATGGCTAGCCGGGTGTCCACTAAGAAATCACCGAGTTTTGTAAAAAGTTCTAATAGGGGTACGGGTAATTCTTTGAACCCGAAGAACATTCATTTTATGCAAAGTTCTATAAAAAACAAAACTGGTGACCACACTGTATTAGGAAATGCTGACGCACTTAAATCAGGAAAACTTTCACCACGTGATTTAAAACCTATTAATGTTTGGAAAGATGATGCAGGAAAGACTTGGACGTTGGATCATCGAAGACTAGCCGCATTTAGAATTGCAGGTACTGAAAAGATTCCAGTACAATGGGCTACTAAACAAATGGTTAATAGTCAAATGTGGAAAATGACAACGAAAAATGGTGGAAATTCAATTAAATTAAAACTAGGGGATGGAAACAATCTCACGATAAAGTAGGAGGAGAACATGGAATTATATAAAGAAATAAAAAAAGTCAGTGAAAAAGATCAATTTACAGAATTTATTGGTTTGTTAGTTAAGGATTTTAAATCAAACCCTGATGATTGGGAAAATAGAGACATTGAGAGTTTTCTTGAAGGAATAAAGTCTTGGGTTGAGGATATGGAAGGTTATTATGAAAATAACAATGTACCAATACCTCAAAATATAGATTGGAACTTTCTTGCGAATTTATTTTATGTTGGGAAGTTGTATGAATAATAAATGATCCTTTTAACCTTGATTGGCACATAGCCTTTCAAGGTTTCTTTTTTTGGTGGGGGCTACCCAGTGCCGAATAAACCGATCATTCAAACAATGTCATACTTAACCCAAGTAATACCGCTACAAGAATTTTTTGATTTCCTTTGTACGCACGTAAATGTTTGATGAGTATAACTTAATTAACACTAAAGCGTTACATGAAACAGGTCAATTATGGTCAAATACCACCATGATTAACCTGTTTTTTGTTATCTTCGCTTTCTTGCGTTTTTTCAAATAAATATATTATGAATTTCACCTATTTATAAAAGGACATTAGTGGCTTGCTATTTGTTGGGAGCAAATTTAATTTCGGGCTATGTATTGATAGACAGGAGTAAAACAGCCTTTTTGTTCGCTGGAACGAGCCTGATTAATAAATAGTACATCCTATTTTCTAAAGCAAACCCAGGAGGATGCAAAATGAGTATTTCCCCTAGAAGTTTAGTGAGTAAAGACGAATTAAAATAAATATTGAAGGAGTTACTGAAACAAATTAATCTTTTGACATTGAGCTATGGGGAAATATAAAAAATTGGCCACGAGTGGATAATCAACTATACAAAACGGATGTGTTTTCATCTGAAAAGGAGTACTACTTATTTTATAAGCATCCAATGTATGACTACAAAGATAAGTTGTTTTTAACGAATAAGGGGGATGTAATTGTATCTCTTAAAGAGGGGCAGTCCGGAAAGAGAGGAAGGATTGGATTTAACAGTTGCAACTCAAAACTACTAAAGAGTTATTGTTTGTAACCTTGATAGCCAGATTTTTTTGGTAAAGTAATCGTATAAGCGAATAAAAGCGGCTGGTATCCAGTATTAATTCAAGATATTAATATTAACGATTCGGAAGATAGGCTAAAATGATATCTAATAAATAAAACACTTTCATTGCCTAGGGCTGAAACATTCGAAGTTCCTGGAGGAGGATAATGAAAAGACTTAATGGGTAAAGCGATAAATATTTAATAATGAATCGATTTTCACCGAAATCTTTTTGGAAGAGGTCAGCTTTTTGTTGTTTTTACTTATTGTTGACTATCCGTCATAAGCTCCTCAAGCCGTTCACCCATCCTCACGTCGTCCTTAATTTAGCCCACCCTAGCAAAAGGTGAAAAATGTAACGCTTATAATAAGAGAAATTCCTCCCTAAACCCCCTTAACTCCTATATATTTTTAGACATAAATCAGCACAAAACCACATTTCTTGCGACGATTTTAAAATTAATCCTTAAATTATATGCTATAAACTTTCTCTATATTAAATGTTGTTAAATAGGGAAATATGTGGTACTTTATGCATGTCATAACCATACGAATTGTAGAAGGGGTGTAAATAATGTTACTGGCCCAGAAGATTTTTGTTATCTGAGGATCGAGAGAATAAGAAGTCCTCAGGAATCTATTTTATATTCATCACTCAGATGTTCCTTCGAAATTCATCTCTTATGTGCCGCAGGAAATGATGAATTCTTTTGCGATACGCGCTATTCCTCATGTCTACCATTCCAATCTCGCTGCAATAGAGTTCCTCTAAGAGGGAAAACGAATCATATCCCTAAAAGATAACCGCAAATGAATGGTTCATCCTTGTCCTTCTCAGCAATCCCATTTTGTCTATTATCGAAAAAGGAGAAATGAAATGCCAAGTCACGCCAATTTAGTTGAACTTTTTAAACAAATTGCGTCCAAAGACTCCAGAGGCATTACTTTTATTACGGATGACAACACGGAAGACTTTATGTCTTACGGTGAGCTTTATGATCAAGCAATATCTTTATTAGGCCAACTTCAGGCTGCCGGAATCGAACCGGGCGCTGTACTCGTTTTTCAAATCGAGCGAAACGAACACTTTGTTCCTTTATTTTGGGCTTGCATTCTCGGTGGGGTTGTTCCCGTACCTATTGCCGTCGGAAGCAACGATGAGCACCGATTGAAGTTGCTTCAAATCTGGAAATTGCTTCGCTCTCCTTATTTGGCCATTGACCGCCAAACGTGGAGTGTATTGACTCAAGGAATCGACAATGGGGCCAGATTCCATTCCGTTGCCGAAGAAATGCAGAAAAAAACGGTTTTTACAGACGATCTAATATGGAACAATCATTCCATTTCAGGCGTTGTCCATAATCCAGATATAGATGATCTTGCGCTTATCCAATTCTCCTCAAGTTCTACAGGCGATCCTAAAGGCATTATGCTCTCCCATCGCAATCTGATAGCGAACATCGATCGTTTAGTTAGTCTAGAGCAGTATAGCTCCGAACAGGATTCCTGCATCAGTTGGCTTCCATTAACCCATCATTTCGGAAACATTGCTTTTCATATGGTTCCTTTGGCTGCCGCTGTAAACCTCTATTTAATGCCTACTCCTTTGTTTATTCGCTCCCCGATCCTCTGGATGAAAAAAGCGAGCGAACACAAGATCACATACTTGTCGTCACCCAATTTTGGCTTTAAGCATTTCCTTGATTTTTACAGGCCTGAATTTGCAAAAGGCTGGGATTTGTCCCATGTCCGCAAGGTGAGCAATGGCGCTGAGCCGACTTCTTCGCTCCCATGTCTGCGATTTATGATAGAGCTGGAAAAGCATGGGCTGCGTTTCGAAACGATGAAACCTACTTACGGTATGGCTGAGGCATGCGTGGGAACAACGGCACCGCTCGATGTGTACGAGCCGTTCTCCGCTTTTACACTGGATCAGAGAGATTTGAAATCTAGCAGCAGCTTACAATCCATCGAAAACGAAGATAAGGTATGTGTTATACCGGCGGACTTTAACGCCACGGAAGCGAGCTATCCGCAGGAGAAGACGGTGCACGCCTTGTTCGAGGAGCAGGCGGAGCGAACGCCAGAACGCGAAGCGCTTGCCAGTGCCAAGGAGAGCTGGACGTACCGCGAGCTCAATGAACGGGCCAACAGGCTGGCGCATCAGTTGAGGGACATAGGCGTAGGCCGAGGCCAGCCAGTCGGCATCATGGCGGAACGATCAGTGGAGATGGTGGCCGGCATTTTCGCGATTTTGAAGGCGGGAGGCGCGTATGTGCCGCTAGACCCGTCGTACCCGTCAGAACGACTGGCTTATATGGCGGCAGACAGCGGAATGTCCGTCCTGTTGACCCAGCGTCATCTGGGGGAGAAGCTGGCATTCGGCGGGCTCGTAGTGGATTTGGAAGACGAAGCGCTGAAGCATGGCGGTCGAACGAATAATCCAGAACCTCTAAGCGAAGCGACGGATTTGGCCTATATGATCTACACATCCGGGACAACGGGAAACCCGAAAGGGGTCATGATCCAGCATCGGAGCGTCGTGAACCGGCTGTGGTGGATGCAGGAGAAGTATCCTCTAGAGGAAAGCGATGTCATTATGCAAAAGACGCCGGTCAGCTTTGACGTATCGGTGTGGGAACTGTTCTGGTGGTCCTGGTTTGGAGGTAAGCTGTTTCTGCTTGGACCGGGTGAAGAGAAGGACCCGCGGGCCATCGCGGAAACGGTTCAGCGGGAGCGGGTGACGGTCATGCATTTTGTCCCGTCGATGCTAAGCGCATTTACCGGTTATTTGAATTCTGCGGGGGAACGCTTCAAGCTGACGAGTCTTAAGCAGGTTTTTACGAGCGGAGAAGCGCTGAAGACAGAGCAGGTGTCGGCGTTCTACCGCCATGTTCCAGAGGCAAAGCTTAGCAATTTGTATGGACCGACTGAAGCGACGGTAGACGTCACTTTTTATGATTGCCGTCCAGGAGAAGAGCGAACAGCCGTACCGATTGGCAAGCCGATTGCCAATACGGGGATGTATGTGGTGGACGCAGAGCGGAGAATGCAGCCGATCGGGGTTGCAGGAGAGCTGTGCATAAGCGGAGTCGGTCTTGCGAGAGGGTATTACAACCGTGAGGAGCTAACGGCGGAGAAGTTTGTAGATTGTCCGTTTATTCTAGAGGGGAAAATGTACCGAACGGGGGATCTCGCCAGATGGCTGCCGGATGGGAACCTTGAATACCTGGGCAGGATGGACCAGCAAGTGAAAATCCGGGGCTTTCGAATCGAGCTTGGAGAAATCGAGTCGGCGATGCTGCGGCACGCTGGGGTTAAGGAAGCGGCAGCGGCGGTAGTCGGAGATGATGATCAAACGTTGTGCGGCTACTACACGTCGGATCACCCAATTCGCCCGGAAGAGCTCAAAGAACTGCTCGCTCTAACGTTGCCGGAGCATATGATTCCGCCTTATTTTATGCGACTTGAACAAATGCCATTGTCGCCTAGCGGCAAGCTGAATCGAAAAGCGCTGCCGGAGCCGGCGGGGGACATCAGGTCGACTGGCGAAGGCGAGGTTTCGTCTACTCCGCAAAGTGAAATTGAACGCAAACTAGCTTCCATTTGGGAAGAAGTCTTGCGCGTGGAGAAGGTAGGGCTTGACGACAACTTCTTCGAGCTTGGGGGCCATTCGCTGAAAGCGGTTGCGGTCGTATCGCGGATATACAAGGAGCTGCAAGTGGAACTGGAGCTGAACGCGGTGTTCCGCTATCCGACCGTGCGTGGGCTGGCGGAGCTGGCGGCGGGAGCCAATCGGTCGGTGTATGCGAATATACAGCCGGTAGCAAAACGAGCGTATTATCCGGTGTCATCGGCGCAGAAGCGGCTCCTTATTTTGCAGCAATTGGAGGAGGGAAGCACGAGCTACAACATGCCGGGAGTCATCCGGATTGAAGGAGAGCTTGAGGCGGAGTGGCTGGAGACGGCATTCCAGCGATTAATTGAGCGGCATGAATCGCTGCGTACTTCTTTTGCTTGGAAAGAGGGAGAGCCGATACAGCGGGTCGAGGATTCGGTCGCATTTCAATTGGAACGGGCAGAGACGGCAGATGCGCAAGTACAAGTGGAGCTGGGCAAATTTGTGAAGCCCTTTAACATCGGCCGGGCTCCGCTCATTCGGGCAAAGCTGGTGAAGAGCGGAGAGCAAAGCTACCTGCTGCTCTACGATATGCATCATTTGATCAGCGACGGCATGTCCATGCTTTTGCTGGAGCGGGAGTTTCTAGCTCTGTACGAAGGAAATGCGCTGCCGCCGCTGCGCATCCATTATAAAGATTATTCGGCGTGGCAGCAGGAGTTGTTCGCATCGGAGGCGATGAAGCGTCAGGGAAATTATTGGCGGGAACGCTTTGCCGAAGAAGTCCCGGTGCTTGCGCTGCCGACGGATTATCCGAGGCCCCCGGTGTTCGACCGGCAGGGCGACTGGGTTCGGTTTACAGCCGGAGAACAATTGACCGAGCGATTAAATCGTCTGGCGGGCGAGCAGGGCGCGACGATGTTTATGGTATTGCTGGCGGGGTATCATGTGCTGCTGTCTAAGTATACGGGGCAGCAGGACATCGTCATCGGAAGCCCGACGGCGGGTCGCCGGCATGATGATCTCGAACGGTTAATCGGGATGTTTGTCCATACGCTGGCACTGCGGAACCGAACGGAGCCGTGGCACAGCTTTGCCGATATTGTGGGTATCGTGAAGGAAAACGCTTTGCAGGCGTTTGAGAATCAGGATTATCCGTTTGAAGAGCTGGTGGATCAGGTGGAAGTGAAGCGGGACTTCAGCCGGAATCCTCTGTTTGACACGATGTTTGTGCTGCAAAGCATGATGCTGGAAGAGCCAATTGCGAAGCAGGAGTCCGCGGCGGAGAAGTCGGCAGAGAAATGGCCCTCATCTGATGTCTCGTTCCATCCGGAGCAGCTTGAAGGGACGTCGGCGAAGTTCGATCTGCTATTGGCGGCCACGGAAAGTGGGGGCAAGATTCACTTCCAGTTGAACTACTGGACTCGGTTGTTTACGAGAGCAAGCGTGGAGCGGATGGGCCAGCATCTGCTGCGCATTTTGGAGCAGGCGGTGATGTACCCCGAGAGGAAATTTTCCGAGATGACGCTGCTGGATGAAAGAGAGCGGCTAGCGGTAACGGATATTCATTCGACTGAAGCGAGTTATCCGCGGGAGAAGACGGTGCACGTCCTGTTTGAAGAGCAGGCGGAGCGAACGCCGGAGAGCGAAGCGCTGGTCAGCGCCAAGGAGAGCTTGACGTACCGCAAGCTCAATGAACGGGCTAACAGGCTAGCGCATCAGTTGAGGGAGATGGGCGTAGGCCGTGGTCAGCCAGTCGGCATCATGGCGGAGCGGTCAACGGAGATGGTGGCCGGCATTATCGCTATTTTGAAGGCCGGAGGCGCGTACGTGCCGCTTGATCCGTCGTATCCGGCAGAGCGTCTGGCCTACATGGCGGGTGACAGCGGGATGTCTATCCTGTTGACCCAGCGTCATCTTAGGGAGAAGCTGGCATTCGGCGGGCTCGTAGTGGAACTGGAACTGGAACTGGAACTGGAAGACGAAGCGCTGCAGCATGGCGGCAGAACGGATAACCCAGAACCTCTAAGCGAAGCGACGGATTTAGCCTACATCATCTACACATCCGGGACAACGGGAAATCCGAAAGGGGTCATGATTGAGCATCGGAGCGTCGTTAATTTAGTCCATGGCTTGTATGGTTCGGTATACGCAGCTAACGAATCGAAATTGAATATCGCGCTTTTGGCTCCTATATCGTTTGACGCTTCTGTCCAGCAGTTGTTCCCGGCTCTGCTAGGGGGGCATGCGCTCCATATCGTGCCGGATGATACTCGAAGAGACGGCATAGCACTCCTCCGCTTTTATAATCAATACCAGATAGATGTGTCTGACGGAACGCCGTCTCATTTGAAATTGCTCGTTGCCAGTCACCAGCCTGGACTTGTTTTAAGAGCCAGACAGTTCATCATCGGCGGTGAGGCGCTGACCACCAGCACCTATGAGCAGTTTAAAAGCTGTTATCCAAATGCGTCCGTTACCAATGTATATGGGCCTACAGAATGTTGCGTCGATGCAACCTTTTACCCCGTTCATGATCATGGTTTTTCATCGAGCACGATACCCATTGGCCGGCCTTTAGCGAATACCCGCATATTTATTGTAGACGCGAATGGAGCGCTTCTTCCTCCACATCTGCCGGGAGAGCTATGCATAAGCGGTGACGGCGTTGCGAGAGGGTATTACAACCGCGAAGAGCTGACGGCGGAGAAGTTTGTGGACTGCTCATTTATTCCTGAAGGAAAAATGTACCGAACGGGGGATCTGGCCAGATGGCTGCCGGATGGAAACCTCGAATACTTGGGCAGGATGGACCAGCAAGTGAAAATCCGGGGCTTTCGAATCGAGCTTGGAGAAATCGAGTCAGCGATGCTGTGGCACGATGAGGTCAAGGAAGCGGCAGCGGCGGTAGTCGGAGGGGAAGATGGGGCGCTGTGCGGCTATTATACGTCGGAGCAGCCGATTCGTTCGGAAGAGCTAAAGGAACTGCTCGCTCGAAAGCTGCCGGAGCATATGATCCCGCCCTATTTTGTGCAGCTCGAAAAAATGCCATTGACGCCAAACGGCAAGCTGGATCGCAAAGCATTAGAGAAAGAAGAAATAAAACTCATCAGAGCCGCAGTTCCGCCAAGCAATGAGGAAGAAGCGCTTATGGCTGACATTTGGATGGAAGTGCTTAATCTTCATGAGATCGGCGTAACGGATGATTTCTTTGAGCTTGGCGGTCAATCAATTAAAGCGATGTCCATCATTGCTAAAATTCAACAGGAGTATGGAATTATGCTTCCGATATCCTTCGTGTTTCAGTATAAGACGATTAAGGAACTGGTCGCCAAAATGAAGGGGTTCGAGCAATATCGGATGCAGCACGAGGATGGGACTCCAATTCTATTGAATGAAGATCAAGGTTCTGCAGTGTTTTGTTTTCCTTCCATCTTCGGTTTCGGGTTTGAGTTTAAAGGGTTATCCCGCATGTTGAACGGTTATTCTGTTTATGCATTTGATTTTATAGAAGACGAAATGCGAATTCAGCGTTATGCAAACCATATCATGCGAATCCAGCCGAATAGTCCGTACGTTTTGATAGGTTATTCTGCAGGAGGCAATTTGGCGTTTGAGACGGCTAAAGAGCTTGAACGGAGAGGCGCAGCCGTCTCCAACATCATCCTCCTTGATTCCTATCGAAAAGAGGAAATCCATTTCATGGATCCAAACGAAGCTGCTGCGCAGGTAGAGGAGTGGTCGCAAAAAATAGAGGGTGAACGATATTCGGAATATATGAACGTTCCTCTTTTAAAACATGATATTTTTAAAAAAGTGACCAGTTATCTAATGTATTATAATGAGCTCATCAATGAAGGAACCGTTTCCTGCACCATTCATCATATTAGGGCGATTCGCAAGCACTATGAGGAAACATGGAGCGAAGCGACAAGCGGCAGGCTGATCGAATATCAAGGATCGGGCTTTCATTTGGAGATGCTGCAAGGAGAAGGGTCCGCGCAAAATTCAGTTCTGGTTCAACACATTTTGGAACAGATTATTCCAGTCGCTTCATTGCGTTGATGTTACATTGGACAGACCTCAAAGAAACCTTGATGGGCCTAAGCCTATCAAGGTTTTTTTACCGGGGCTTTTCAAATGGATCCCCTAAGCTGTTCTCCAAAATAAAGCGACCGCTCTTCGATTCAAGTTCGAAAAGGGCCGCCGCTTAAGTTTTTATTTCTAATCCTTGATTGCCGCAAGCTCCCCAAGCCGCTCGCCCATTTTTACCTTCAGGCCGGGCTGCAAATCCTCACGCGGCACAAACGTGTCATCTTCCAGCAGCAAAACGACGGTGGAGCCAAATTCGAAATAGGCCAGCTCATCGCCCTTCACCACATTTTTTTGCAGCGGCAACACATACTGAATGCTGCTCACATTCATAGCGCCGACTTTGACGACAGCGGCTTCTCCGCCGGAATGGCTGATGTACGTAATGAGCCGCTCGTTTCGGCTAAGCACCCGTTTCATATGCTTAAGTCCAAAATCGTTGACGGGATACACTTTCCCCCTCAAATGTTCCCGTTCGACGATTTGGCCGGAGACGGGCACATGAATCCGGTGGTAGTCTGTCGGACTTAAATAGAGCACCATGTAATAGCCGTTTAAATAGTTGGCTGTTCGTGGCGATCCATTAAGCAGCTCCGTAATAGTATAATCTTGCCCTTTTACATTTACGATCGTGCCGGACTGGATCGTTCCTGCGCCCGTTACAAGCGCATCCACGGGACTAACGAGAGATTGATGGCCGATATGTATGTCTCTCATGCCAGGCTTCAGCCGCCTGGTGAAAAATTCGTTTAACGTTTTGTACTCCCGCAGCTCTTTTTCCGCCTCGTGCACGGCGATGCCATACATTTTCGCGAAGCGGGGAATGATAGGACGGCTTGCGGAAGATTGAGCGAACTTGCCTGTTAGTTGTGAAATCCATTTGCGTGAGCTTAGCTCGGTCATGGCGCGCAGCAGCCAGTTGGTCATAGCGACACCGTCACGTCCTTTCTTTCTGTAAGCGGAGGCAGTGCCTCTTATCCATCAAACAGTTTGACATATTCAACTTATTTTATCAATAGCGGGCTCTAAACGTTTGCCGGACAAGATAGCATGATTACGTATATGAACGAATGGAATAACCTATGCTGACGAGTAGTAGCAAATATGATTTTACGAGTATAAATGAAAGTCACCTTAAGGGAGAAATGATGATCATGTTATTGAAGCTTGGAATCGGATGCGGCTTGTTGCTGACCTCTTTGCTTGCGGTTGTTGCCATTCGGCGGTCCAAAACGGCTGAACGGCTTTTCGCCTGGCTGTCCTCCGCAGCTTTGTTTCTGTTTTTGATTTTGGCGGGAGATGCAGTAACGGGGACACTGCTTCACGGCACCGTTTTTATGACGGAAGTGCATCGCGTATTGCTTAACCCTTTATTTCAGCTCAGCGCCGTCTATGTCGCTATTTATGCTATGGCCCTGTCGATCCTGCATGCATGGGGGGAGAAATAAGGCGGGGTTGCGGCTCGGAGCACCATTCGATATGATAGGTACATCTTCTTGAAAGGGATGACCGCAACATGACTACGGGGAAGATCGGACGGCCGAAGGCTGTTATTTTCGACATGGACGGTACTTTGTTCGAGACGGACACTTTGTTGGTAAACGTTCATGAAAGAGTGTTCAAGACGCTGAGGGAAGAAGGGCTCTACTTGGCGGAAACTCCGCCGGTAGATAAGATGCTTGCAAGTTTAGGCATGATTTTGGATGATCTTTGGAAACAAGTGATGCCGGGCGCTTCCGAAGCAGCTCGCCAGCGGGCGGACGTGCTGCTTCTGCAATACGAACTGGAAGGTTTGGTGGCGGGAGAAGGCCAACTATACCCGCATGTAAAAGAGACGCTAGAAGCTCTCCACGCGGACGGAATTAAGCTGTTTGTAGCAAGCAACGGGCTTGAAGATTACGTTAAAGGCGTTGCTCTGCATAAAGAGATAGCTCCACTGTTTGAAGGCTTGTACAGTGCAGGGGAATTTGAAACGGCAAGCAAAGTAGATTTGGTTGCAAAGCTGATGAACGATCACGGCTTGCAAGCCGGAGACGCTTGGATGGTCGGTGACCGCTCATCCGATGTGGAAGCGGGCAAATCGAACGGGCTTAAAGCCATTGCTTGCGCATATGCCCAATACGGACGGGACTCGGAGCTTGAAGGCGCGGATGTTCACATTCACGATTTCAAGTCTTTGCTGAACTTGTACTAAAAATAATTTGAATATAACTGTCGAGAACGGTTCGACAGTTATTTTTTTTGCCCCGAATGTGGAAAAGTGGATGAAGAAGCTTTAGTTCCTTCGAAAGGGGGGAATTCGGCGAAAGGCCATCGATTCGACAGCACCGCCCAAAAAGGAGGCCATTAAGGCTTAGTACACCGTTTGAAAAATAAATCGGTTCGAAGCGGCTAATTCCTTTTGAGCAGGGAATTCGTTCTATATACAAAGGAAAATTGTATACATATATTGGTGAGGTAATCCAAATCGGTACAAAGGAGAATGGTTCATGACAGAATGGAATAAGCTGTTATCCCGCAAGATGCTGTATCGCGCCGTTAGCGTTTCGCTAGGTGCGGCGCTGCTTATTACGCCGCTTAGCGCGTCGGCGGGCAATGCGGCAAGTGTTGGCGCGGGTGGAAATGCAAGCGCTTCCGCGGTTAAGGAAAGCAAAGCGACGCCTGTGTATGAAGGAAGCAAGCTGACGGTCGGGGAAAATCGGTTTCTGACCCGGAAGGAAATAGGGCGGGAGTGGGATGGCATCGACCCGGAATACAAGCCGGACAAAGCGGTTGAAGCGGTGAAGAGCCTGCTCACCGAAAAGGATTTTGCAGAGCTGTTCCCGTATCGCCTTGGTTCCCCCCAGTGGTATGCGGTAGCCAAAGGAAAAGAGTATTTCAAAGAAAATCAAAAGGACTATTTCTCGTATCAAAATTTGATCGATGCCGTTACGGAAGCGGCCAACATCAAGCTTAAAGTAAGCTCTCGCAAAGGCAGTCCCAACGTGCAAGAGGTGTACAGACTGGATAAAGACGCCAGAATTGAAACGCTTGTGAGCCGCACGGATGATTTTAATTCGGCAGAAAATAAGAAAAAGGAAATTGTAAACGTTATCATTGATTTCGGCACCTTCTTGAAAGAAGGTTTTAAAAAGGATCGCAAGCGTGAGCTGGCGGCATTTCTGGCGAATCTGGCGCATGAAACCGGCGGAGGCTGGTCAACCGCACCGGGCGGCGAGCTGAAATGGGGATTGTTCTGGAACGAAAACATAGCAGGCCGAACCGGAGCCAACAAATCGACTTTTGTGGACGAGAACAGCGCGGCGCTTTATCCGGGAGTAGAGGGCAAGCGGTATTACGGCAGAGGCCCCATTATGATGAGCTGGAATTTCAACTACGGCTTGTTCAGCTCCATTATTTACGGGGACAAAAGCGTGCTGCTCGCCAAACCGGAAATATTGGCCGAAGACGGAAAGATCGGATACATGACCGCTATTTTGTTCTGGATGACGCCGCAAAATCCGAAACCGTCCGCCCACGACGTTATGATCAACAAATGGAAGCCGACTAAAGAGCAAATCGGTAAAGGTCTCCGTAAGCCAGGATTTGGCGTTTCTATTCTCGTGCTTAATGGTCTTGAGGCGAATCTGGGCTTTGTTGACGGCAGTCCCGTCAAGCGTCGCGCCGGCCATTACCTCGACATTACCCAAAGAATGGGTGTAGATGTAACGGGAGAAAAAATAGATACGCTCGCCATGGATCCGTTTTAAGTCGTCCATAAAAAAGGGGAGCGGATATCAATCCGTTCCCCTTCTTCCTTTTACTTTTTTAAGCGGCGGCTTCTGAACCTTTTTTTGCAGTTGCTCCTTATAGGTCCAAAGCGCATATTCCAGCGGTCTTACGATCGCATTGCGGTACACAGCCGGCTCGCCGGCCCGGTTAAACACTTCTCTTGCAGGCTTCGGATTCACTTCAATCATCCATATTTTTCCCTTTTTATCGATGGCGATATCGATGGCAAGCTCGCATAAGGCGTCATAACAAAGCTCTAAATATCGCGCGACATTGACGCCGAACCGTTCGACGTCTTCTTTAATATACGCGATTTTGTCCTCATCGCCGATCCATTCCCTCAGCAGCGCATCCATTTTCACGGCGCGCCCGCCCCCGTGCAAATTGGCTGTAATGCTTTTTGGCGCGCCTATTCTTCCGGCACATCCCGTCACTTGCCACTGGCCGCTCCCGTCCTTTTGCACCAGAAGCCGATAATCATGGACTCTTCCGCTGCGCAGCTTAAGCTGAATGCCTTGCTGGGCGATATATCGTTTTTCCTTCAAAGCCCAACTGGACAAATAAACGCCTAGCCGCTGCTCGCTGATCCGTTTTGGCTTCACGATTCGCCGCAATTGGTCCCGCCCTTCGACAAGCAGCGTTCCGTCCTCATTTCTTTCAATACGCAAAATGCCGCGGCCCCCTGTGCCGTTAATCGGCTTCAAATAAAGCAGAGAGTGAGAGCGGAGCATCTCCTTGATGTCGTCCGTACTTTCGATATACCGCGTTTTGGGCAAATAGGGGCTAAATCTATCGTCTTTTGACAAAATGGAGTGGATGGCCCATTTGTTGCGGAGCGGGCGGTTTAAGTAGGTTTGGTCGCTATAGCGGGATCTGAATTTCAGCAGTTGTTCGTACCGTCTGGACTGCTGGATTCGGCATCGATCGAAAATGAGATGGGGAAACGACGTCCACTTGCGTTTCCATTGTCTGGATTCGGCATCGTAATAAAGCGCATATATCCGATTTTGTTTATAGTTGACGTCTTGAGGTGTAAAAACGATGACGTTCAGCCCCAGCTTTTCGCCTTCCTCCGTCATTCTTCTATAGTAATCCCGCTCTTCGAGCAGGCCGGCGTCATTGAGATAAAGCGTCAAGATGCCCAGCACGGGCTGCGTCATGCTGAATTCCCCTTTCAAAACGGAGCGTCGACTTGCCCGTTGGCCCTTTATGAATCGACACGGCTTTCATCCCAAGGCCGAAGCAAAGCGCCATGCTTGGAATGTTGTCGGCTGCGACATGGCATGCGAGCTTGCCGAGCGCATTCATCATCGCTTTCATAATGGCGCTGCCCGTTCCGTTCCGTCTCTCGCCGGGATGCACGACGATCAGGCAGCCCCCGTCGCCGCCGTCGGCGGCAAAGCCAAGTCCGACGACTCGGCCGCCCCGTTTTGCAATGACGACGGTCGCTTTGCTAAAGCCGCTTTCATCTACAGCCAGCCATGCCGGGTCCAGCGTGCGAAGCGCATGGAGGGAGGCTATCGTAATTCGCTTTTCCCCGAACCGGATTACAAAGCCGAGAAGCCTCCGTCGCTCCTTCAACCATATTTCAGGTGTATGCAGCAGCAGCTCCACATTAAGCGCCTCCCGCCTGATTCATTTTTTTTCTTGCCAGATACGCGCCGTAATGGAAAATTCGCTCCAAAGATTTTTGACGGATATGAGGCTCATCAAATTTCATCGGTTTGGAATTAGCTTCAAAAAACCACAGATTCCCATTATGATCAACGCCAAGATCCATGGACATTTCACCGAGCCGCTGGCGGGACGCCCGCTCGATTTGTTTGGCGATCAGCACGGCGGTCAGCCTCGCTTTTTGCAGCAATTTCCCCGCTTGATCGGGGCCGAAGGAGTAGGTCAGCAGCTTCTCTGGGTCCTCGATACGGCCGCCTCGCGGCACATGGGTCGTAATGCTGGTAGCTCCAGCCAGGCGCGCCCCAAGTCCCGTTACTTCCCAGACGCCTCTTTTGTTTTTTTGCACAAGCGCCCTCAGATCGAAACGTCTTTCGTTAATGGCTGCGAGCTGAATGCCTTGTTGCGCGATATATGCAGCTCCGCCGCTTTGCTTCTGGATGCGGGTCCACAGCTTTTGCAAGGAAGCGCAGCTATAAGTGGAGCTCGTTTTTTTTTCTTGAATTTTTAGCCGGTAGGGGAGCGTTTTTTCTCCATGCACTTTGACGGTCATAATGCCTTTCCCGGCTTTTCCGCTTTCCGGCTTTAAATAGAGATAGGTGTGCTTGCGCATAAGTCGTTCAAGCCCGCTCACCGTCATAAGCTTTCTGGTCGTCGGAATAAAAGGTCTTGTCGTACTGGAGCTTCTGAGCCACTCAAACAGATTCCATTTGTTGAAGAAGGAAGGGTTGAACAAAGTGACGCGCGGATTTTTACGGCAAGCGTTAATTTTTTGCCGCACATGCGGTTGTATTTCGTCTTCGCGCAGCGGAATCCGGTTGTAAATAATGTCGGGAAAGGGGAACAGCTCTTGCTGCCAGCTGCTCGTTTCCTTCTGGTAGACATATCCTTTAAGCCTTTTGCGAGAGATCTGCAAATGGTTGACGGTCAGCACATAGACGAGAAACCCCATCGATTGCCCCGTGCGGATCAGGTCCGCAAAATTGGTTCGGTTGCCGCGGAAGTCGCCGCCGGGATCGTCGACGGTCAATATGGCCAGCACCGTCTTTGCCGAAGTCGACGTCGTTGCCCGAGGCTTCTCATCAGGAACAAGGCTCATATGCTGTTCCCCTCCTTAAAGCGGCTTAAATATAAGCAATGTTCGAAAATATACGAAACGGACGCTTTGCCTTCAGACCGGAGCGATGGATGTTTAAAGATGGAGCGCCCAGGTTTGGCGTTGGCCTCGAACATCCAAATATCCCCGGATGTATCGATGCCGATATCGAGACCCAGCTCTCCGAGCCGATGGGGATAGTTTCTTTCGATCGCTTCGGACAGCTTGACGGCCACCCGCTTCGCCTTCTCCAATATGGCGCCGGCTTCGCTTCCAAACGTGCGGCTAAGCGCTTGCTCCGGCGTCATGAGGGAACCGCCGCTTTTGACATGGGTCGTGACGCTGCCTTTTCCTGCTTTTTTGGCTCCGATGCCAGCCGCAATCCATTGGTTGCTGCCGTTTTTGTGCATATGGAAGCGGAAGTCAAGCTGGCATTTGTCGATTTCGACGAGCCGAATGCCTTGTTGAATGACATATTGGCTTAGACGGCTGCCGTGTCTAGCTTGCAGCATTCTCATCATGTTTTGGAAATTGCTATAACGGACGAGTACGTTTTGGTTGCCTTTGCGGTACCGAACGAAGTAGCCTCGGCTCGGATGATGGGTAAGGCGGTAAATGCCGATGCCAAGACTTCCTCCGCCTGGCTTGAAATAAACGAATTTATGCTTTTCCAGCATTTCCTTTATTTTGGCCGGGGACGGATTTGGGACGGATTCGGGCAGATGCGCCAGCGCCTCGGGATCGTTGTCGAGCAGCTTGTAGACATCGGCTTTGTTTAAGAAGCTCCAGTTGAACAGCGGAATATGCTTTTTGACAAAACGTTCTCTGACTGAGCTGATAAACGGGGACGTTTCCGCTTTGCGGTTGGGGAGCCGGTTGTATACGACGTCTGGTAGCGGTACGACTTTCCGGTACCAAGCGCCTTGAGCGTTCAAAAAGTAGCCGTTGACCGTTTCCTGCTGCCAATTGATGTCGGTTGGGGTAAATCCAAACATATACGCCTTCCGGTCGCCCGTTCGGATCACTTGTTTGATAAAGCCGGATCTGGAGCCAAAAGGATAGCTCTCGGCGGGACGAATCGTATCGGTCAAAATGCCGACCAGCGGACCCAGCTTAAATTCGTTTTCCCCGGTGCTAAGCAAATAGACGTTGCCCGATTTCGGCACTTTAATTAAATGGCGAATGCCTGCGGACAAATACAGATGGTTGCCGGTGCGTCTCAGCGGCCTAACGGCTGCGGTAATGGCTTCGTTGCCCAGCTTGAGGTGAATCGACCTTTTGCCGGAAAGCTTGAGCTGCTTGTAGAGCGGTCTGGACAAATATACGATTTTATCGGACTGCTGTGAGAAGTGTACGTTACAAGTTGTCAAACTCATCGATGAACCTCCTGAACGTTTAAAGACCTCGGCCGATTCGGGATCGTTTCCCTTTTCGGCCCTTTGGGGCCTGTTGCAGAATCTCGGGCGATAAAGGTCGGTAATATTCGGTTCGTTAAATAAACGGAGTAGCGCAGTGGCCTCTCAATGGAAAGAAGCTGTGCATGATGATCGCAGGTTAGCCGGAACACCTCTCTGCCCGGCTTGGCGTTTGCTTCCAGCAGCCAGAATCGGCCATCCGGCTCAACGCCGAAGTCGAATGCCAGCTCGCCGAATCGGCCAAAGCCTTGTTCAAGCCGTACGGCGGCACGTTCGCTTACGGCATAAATGTGTTCAAGCAAGCGACCCGCTTCCGTTTTGCCAAAATGATTGGCGAGCAGCTCATTAGCCCTAAGCGCGCTGCCGCCGCCGTGAAGATTGGAAGTGAGCGATCCGCTCGGACCGATGCGTGCGGCGCTTCCTGTACGCTGCCATTTGCCGCTGTCGTCTTTTTGCAGCAAAACTCGTATATCGTAAGGCCGATGATCGGCCGTACCTAAATCTAGATAAGGCTGGAGGAGGAAGGGCGAGCCGTTTATAAAGGCGCTAAGCCATGCTTGCAGCTCCGATTCGGACTCCAGATTGCGGGCGAAGCAGCGATTTTGCCTGGTGCGGCCTTTAACGGAAACGGAGCGGTCCCAAGGACTTCTCTCGATTTGAACAATGCCTCTCCCCTGCATGCCGGAAGCTGGCTTGAGAATCCATTTGGCGCTAGACTCCCGTAGCTTCTTCTTCAACGTTTCAAACGTGTAACGGGATGTGGGCGGCAAAAACGGCGATAGAGCATGGTCTTCCAAAAGATGCTCGTAAACGGCGATTTTGGAGGGGAGCGTGCTATTTAAAAATTGATGTGCTTTGCGTGCATAAATGGAAGATAGAGTGGCGGCTGCTTCTCTTCGGTCGCTAATGGTATGAAAAAAGCACCGATTGTACACCACATCCGGCAGCGGCACCGCTTGCCGATGCCAGTGTCCAAGATGGAGACGCCAGCCTAGCAGCTCGCCGCTTTGCGGATTATAGTCTTTTGGCGTGAACACATAGGCGTCAACGGCTAACGACTCCGCTTTTTGAAGAAGACTGCGGCACAAGCGGGGCTCCGGAGGGATAGCCGCACCGCCCTCGCCTGTAGCGGGCAAGCGGAGAGGGCCGGTCATGATTCCGAATTTGGCGGCATATAACGGCATCGCTCACCCTCCTTTTTAGAAGCCCGACAGAAAGCGGGCATATTGAATCATCATGCGGACGGACGGCCTAATTTTCCCTTCATTTAAAGGAGTGTTGTCGTTCTTGGATGGCTTGGAATTGACTTCAAGCAGCCATACTTTTCCGCTTGTATCCAGCGCAAGATCAATGCCAAGCTCGCCAAAGTGGGCGGGAATATGCGTGTCTATGCCTTTAGCAATATTCAGTGCGGCGTTGCGGAGGCGTCCGGCAGTGTCTAGCCTGCTTATGCCGCCGCTCATGTTGCTTTTGGCGACGGCCGCGCTAACCGTACTGAGCGTGCCGCCCCTTGCCAAATTGGATACAAAATGCTGGCTGCCCGCCGTACGGGCGACAATGGAGGTGATCACCCATTCCCCTGCTCCGTTTTTTTGAACAAGCGCCCGGAAATCGACGGGCCTTTTTTGAATTTCGATGAGCTGAAGCCCTTGCTGAATTTGGTAGCGGACGGATTTCATTTTGACAGAAAGCGTAGTGTAGAGCCTCGTTAGATTGGGATACGTCTGCTTTCTCGTTCCGGCTGGCGTCGCATACAGCGCTTGATAGCTCTCGCCCTCCAAATTGGAGATGCGGATAATGCCTTTGCCAAGGCTGCCTCTGATTGGCTTTAAAAACACGTTGCTGTACCTGGTGCACATGTTTCGAAGCGTCGCGAAGTTGCGCAAGGAATGAGATTCCGGCAAATAACGCTCAAGGCTGGCATCTTTTTTTAGAGCTTCAAACACTTCCGCCTTATCCAAAAACTTTTCGTTAAAGGCGATGGTGGCGTACTTTAGCTTCGTTTCTTTCAAAAAGTGCTGGACTCTCGGGCTGTTTTCCAACTTTCGCGTCGTCAGCCGATTGTTCACGATATCCGGTGCGGGCATCAAGCTTTGTTTCCATCCTTCGGCATAAGTCCAAGCGAGCACTTCATCCGTATTTCCATCCAGAGCGCCTGGCGTGAAAAAGTAGACAAAAGCGCCTTGCACTTTGCAGGCTTCCACGAGCTCGCGGCAAAACATGGTGATGGAGCCAAACGGCTTATCCGGCGTACCCGGGTAGTCGCGGCTGACCAGAACGCCGATTAGCGGTCCCAGCGCAAGTGTTCCGGTGCTTGCTTTGAAGTGAAGGCGGAGCTGCATAGGCAGCCGTCCTTCCGCTGGCAGTCCCATTCTTGCCGCAAGCGTTTCGCTGATGCGCATGCCGTCCACTTTAGGGGAGGGGATAATTTTCAAATGCCGGCGGTAAGCGCCAAACTTAAGAAGCACATGCTGGCCCCTTGGAATTTTCCATTGGCGCACGTAAGCTTCGCCGAGCATAATCGTATCCTCCGGCAGCGTTTCGGGGCTGATCACCTTTATGGCGACTTTCGTTCTGAGCATGGATATTCTCCTTCCAAACTAGAGGAGGAATTGCAGTCGAATGTATGAGGCCTATAGGTGTTTTACACGAATTAATTCATCATATGAGGGGGCCTATCGGATTGTGATTGCCCCTTTCACTGCGGGGACTTTAGCCTTTTATGATGGCTAGTCATATAGAACCTATTGTTTTCATAGGATGATAGCAAAGGGACAAGTCTTTCAGATGAAGGGGTTGAGGTGAGTGGCGAGAAACAATAAGCCGGCAGGAAAAGCGCGTCATGTGCTCTATTTGATACTGGCTTCGGGGATGCTGTTTTATGCGCTGACGAGGTTGGAAGAGGGAGGTTCGGTGCCTGGCTCCGACCTGTTCTGGTATGTATGGCTCGCTTTTACGGCCATTATAATTGCCGCCAATGTAAACATTCTGTTGTTTATGAGCGAATCCAAACGGAATGAGCTTGCACGGATAAAAAAAGAAAAAGCGCGGCAATGGGAGCGCGCGCTTGAAGCCCGTTTGGCGAAACGGGAGGAACGTGATAGACGGAAAAAGGAAAGAGCGTAATATAGTAAAGATTTGAAGCGAAACACCAATGATTACAGTGATTAATTTGGAATAAACTGTATTTTTGTTCAGGGACGATTTAAAAAGGGTTTTGAGATTCATATGGATAAGGAATTTGATGATTTAAATTCCATAATTTGAAGGAAAAGGAAGGTCGATCTGGCCTTCTTTTTTTGCCGAAAATCCCGTTAACGAACACCGTTTTTAGACGCTGATAATGAGAGAAGTCGGGGGTAACGTATGCGGAATCGGGGTATAGCTGCGGGTGCCGAGCGGCTCGAAAGCGAAATTGCATGTCACTCTGATGACTTCCCGCAGAATATTAGGGGACGCGCCGGGATGGAGCGCCCTACTCCAGTTCTTTGAACTGTACGAGCTGCTTAACGAATTTGTAGACCGCTTCTTGCTCCTTGATGCTCAGCCCCGTCATTTGGCTGGCGATTTTGTCCGCGTAGCGGGCAGCCTCCTCGGCGCCCACGGAAGATGTCTCGCCTTGCACGTTTACGATTTTCTCCAGCGGCGTTTGCAGCGCGGCGGCTATTTTGCTCAGAACGTCGATCGTTGGATTTTTCTCTCCTCGTTCGACTTGTCCCATATAGGATGCATTAATGTCGGCCCGCAGCGCCAGCTGTTCTTGGCTAAGACCCTTTGATTTTCGCAGCGCGCGGATATTTTCTCCGATTAAACGACCAATGTCTCTCACGAAAGTCACCTCAGCCTAACGATAGAGTTTTGCAGGCGGTGCAACAACGTTATATAGGATGTATATGAAATAACGACTATAGTCATTTACTAATAGGTGGATGTTTTATTATAATTAACATAATTATTACAATTGTGTTAGAATGGTGGAATAAATGATGAAGGAGCAGGGAGAGGTAAGGATGCTTGTGGAGGAGTTTGAATTTTATAGAAAGGTCCGTGCGTATTATTGCAATGTGTCATTCTTGATATCCTTTACTTATCGCTACTCTCACCGACATAACAAGACCGCAACGGCAAGAGGGTCGTTCAGTTGCGGCGTCAATGCGCACACCCAGACGGTAGAATATTTAATGCAGCTGAAATCGGACCCCATAGAACGACCTTACAGTGAGAGCGGATCGTTTTTATTTTCAACTATTGTGAAGGCCATCCCCGCACAAGTCATAGAATTTCACAACTATCCCATTCTCAAACAGCGTTATCGCGTTCCGATCGATTATGATTGGCAGCAATTTATTATCGATGGAGCGTCCAGCGCTATGAATACGAGCACGATTGGCAGCCTGTTCAAAAAGTGGAAGCTGAAGGGCGAAGACGGCGAGCCGGTCGATGCCAACCTGAAGGTCGTACAAGTGGAGTTGAACTGGTAGTGTTATTTAATTGCCAATCTCCTATAATGTATGGATACAGGGAGTGATAACGATTGGCTACCACACGCGATTCGGGCAACGAAACAAGTACGAAGCATGAACAAATTTTACAGCATATCAAAAGCTTGAAAATAGGAACTAAAATATCGGTTAGAGCGATTGCGAAGGCGCTTAGCGTCAGTGAGGGAACGGTCTACAAGGCGTTTAAGGAAGCCGAGGCGTCAGGGCTTGTCAGCACGAAAGAGCGAATCGGAACGGTTCGGATCGACCGGAAACGGCGGGATGCGCTGGATCAGCTTTCGTTCGGAGAAGTGGCGCAAATTGTAGATGGGCGGCTTTTTGGCGGGGAAGAGGGGCTCGAAAAGTTTCTTCACAAATTTGTCATTGGCGCTATGGAGCTAGACGCAATGCTCCGGTATATCGATCAAGGAAGCTTGCTCATCGTAGGCAACAGAGTAAGCGCACATCGGTGCGCGCTGGAGCAAGGTGCGGGTGTCCTTATAACGGGCGGGTTTGAGCCGAGTGCGGAAGTCATTCAGCTCGCGGACGAGCTTTCTTTGCCGCTCTTGTCTTCCAGGCACGATACGTTTACCGTTGCATCGATGATCAATCGAGCGATGTACGACCGTCTCATCAAGCGGAAAATTATGCTAATCGAAGATATTGTGACGTTCAGCCGTCCGGCGGATGTGCTGCGCAACGGTTCTACGGTTGCCGATTACAACAAGCTGTCGCAGGAAACGGGCTATTCCCGATTTCCCGTCGTGGACGACAGAAGAAGAGTCATCGGCATGATGACCGCGAAGGATGCCATTGGATCGGTAGAGGACATTTCGGTTGACAGGGTCATGTCGAGACAGCCGATTACGGCAGCTCCTAACATTACCGTTACTTCCGCGGCTCATACGATGGCTGCCGAAGGAATCGACCTGCTTCCTATTGTCGACCGGCACAGGAAGCTGCTTGGAGTCGTAACCCGGCAGGAAGTGCTCGATGCGATGAGATTTGCCGGCAAGCAGCCGGAATCTGGCGAAACGTTTGAGGATTTGATGTGGACGGGTTTCATGCAATCCGAAGAAAACGGCACGGATGACGCGGGAATCAGCTACAAGGGCACCATTACCCCGCAAATGTCAGGGGCGCTTGGAATGGCGTCGGAAGGTTTGCTTACGACGCTTATGGCGCAGGCCGCTAGAAGGATGATTAGAGATACGGGGAAACGCGATTTTCTGCTGGAAAGCATGACCTCTTATTACGTGAGGCCTGTCCAGATCGACAGCGAAATTACGATAAAGCCCAAAGCGCTGGAGCTGAGCCGGAAGTTTTCGAAGCTGGAGATCGAGGTGCTCGACGGCCAAGGACTGGCCGCCAAGGCGATGTTGACGGCCCAAATGATCGATCCCTATTAATAAAGCTGCGGCCTTTTGGGCTGCGGCTTTTTCTATTGAGTAACGTATCAACAATAAAAGCCGCGGCCCTAAGGGCGACGGCTTTCTGTTTGCTGCCAGTTGCGGTAGGCGCTAAGGTTTCGTAAGCCTGCGAACAGGTTGAACACGCCGAGTACCAAGAAGACAGCGCCAATGACGATGCGCAAAGTCGATTCATTCGATAAAAAAAGCTGCACAGCGGCGATAAACATAAGCATGACTCCCATGCTCATATTCATGCGCGCCGTCGACATCCCTCTTTGCCGAGGGTCGGCGACCCGGCGCGATTTGAAGCTGAAATAAGCTGACAGCGCCAGCGTAATCATAATGCCGGGGTACAGCACCCATTGCATAAGCTGTTCCATTTGGGGTTAGCATCTCCTTTAGTTCTGACGGAATCGTTTTCTACAGAACCGTTCTCTACTGAATCGTCCTCTATTGTAACAGATTCCGCAACATTATGCTTCAAGAAGCCGGGGGTTTCGCCAGCAAGCGGGCAGACATCCAAATTTGCAAAACATTGTCGGCTAGCAGCACCGTTTTCAGCTCGATGGAATAGTCTTTGCCGTTCACGTCCGAATACACCTTTTTTTCCAGCAGCCTGCGGGCGAATTTGGCGTTGGCATCGATTTCATAAATACTTTGCCCGAGAAAAATCGACAAGTCTTCTTTTACTCGTTTGAGCAACTCGGCTTCCGTTACTTTGTCGAGAACGGGGCGGTTTCCCGTTTTGCCGTCGTCGGCCAGTTTGAGCTTGATGCTTTTGATGACCGTATGCTGATTGCGGTACTGGTTTAGGCCGCGAATATCTTGCTCGTATTGCTCAAGCTTCACCTCAAGCTCGTTTTTGGTATGGTACACCGCCTCAAATTGTGCGATGAACAACGTATTCAGCGCAATCGCGCCTACGATGGCCCCCAGCAAAAACGAGCCCAGCATCGCAAGTCCTCTCATATATCTGTCAAACGGCGGCAAACGCATAGGCTACAGGGCTCCTTTGCAAATAAGCTTGATCAGCTCCGTAGCGACATGCGCTCCCAAAAAGGCAAACATAATAAAACAGAGTTGCTGGGCAACCGGCGAGAGCTGTCCTGCCGTTATGTTGCTTTCAATGACTTTTACGGGATCGATCGATCCGCCAATCGCCGCGACAATCGCCCATATTTTCAGCCGGAGTGCCGTATCGACCATAACGGTGGCAGGCGGCATGAGCATAAACACGCCCCCGACTCCCGCAAGCATGGAACCGCCCATAACGACGCCAAACGCAATAAAAAAATCAAGTCCCGCTTTTGTTAAAAAATAGGTCATGCCAGATGCCTCCATTTCGAAACGCGAATGCTTACTCCCATTCTATGGGCGTGTCCAATCCGATTATGATAAAATAGGCATAACTTTAAGAGGCAAACGATAACAGGAGGAAAAGGGGGAATGACGATGATTGCCACTGGAGGTACCCAAACGGCGTTTGTGCATTTGCATGCCCATAGCGAATACAGCTTGCTAGACGGCGCAGCCCGCATCAAAGATTTAACGGCAAGGGCGGCGGAGCTGGGGATGGAAGCGCTGGCGCTGACGGACCATGGCGTCATGTACGGAGCCATTCCTTTTTACCGGGCGTGCAAGGCGCAAGGCATTAAGCCGATAATTGGCTGCGAGCTTTATTTGACGGCAGGCTCGCGATTTGAAAAAGGGACGCGCAAAGAAAATCCGACCTATCATTTGATCGTGCTCGCCAAAAATGAGACCGGTTACCGCAATTTGATGAAGCTATGCTCGATTGCTCATTTGGAGGGGTTCCATTATAAGCCCCGTGTCGATATGGAGTCTCTCGCGGCCTATTCGGAGGGGCTGATTTGTTTAAGCTCGTGCTTAAAAGGCGAGGTATCCCAGCATTTGCTGCATGATCGAAGAGAGGAAGCGAGGGAAGCCGCACTTAGGTACCGCGACATTTTCGGAGACGATTTTTATTTGGAGCTTCAAGACCATGGCATGCTGGATCAAAAGAAAGTGGCTGCGGCGATGATAGAGCTGGCGCAGGAAACCGGCATTAAGCTCGCCGCGACCAACGATGTCCACTATGTGCAAGCGGAAGATGCGGCGGTTCAAGAAGTGCTTATTTGCATCGGAACGGGCAAATCGCTCCAGGATGAGGACCGAATGCGGATCATGACGGATCAGCTCTATTTGAAGAGCGGGGAAGAAATGACCGGATTGTTCCGGCATGTGCCGGATGCCATTGCAAATACGGTTGAAATTGCGAACAAATGCAACCTGGAGCTGGTACTGGGACGCGCGGCGCTGCCGACCTTCCGTCCGGTTCCGGCCGGCGTAACGTCGTCCAGCTATTTGGCCGAATTATGCAGGGAAGGACTTGTTGCCCGCTATGCGGGGATGCCGGAGTGGAACGACGGCTCCGATTTTCGAAGCAAAGCGGAGAGCCGGCTCGCCTATGAGCTTTCCGTCATTGAAAATATGGGCTTCAGCGATTACTTTTTAATCGTCTGGGATTTTATTCGCTTCGCTCACGAGCAAGGCATCCGTACCGGGCCCGGAAGGGGCTCTTCTGCGGGCAGCCTCGTTGCCTATGCGCTGCGGATTACGGATGTGGACCCGCTGAAATATAAGCTGTTGTTCGAACGGTTTCTCAATCCCGAAAGAATTTCGATGCCGGATATCGATATCGACTTTAACGACGAGCGCAGGGATGAGGTCATCGCTTACGTTTCCGCCAAATATGGCGAAGAGCATGTCGCGCAAATCATTACGTTCGGCACAATGGCGGCCAAAGCGGCGGTTCGCGACGTCGGCAGGGCGCAAAATGTGCCATTTCAAGAGGTAGACCGGGCGGCCAAGCTCATTCCGCATCAGCTCGGCATTACGCTTGAACATGCGCTGCAAAGCAGCGAGGAGCTCAGGCAAGCGGCAGAGCGCAGTCCGAAAACCGATGAAATGCTGAGAATGGCGATAAAAGTCGAAGGTATGCCGAGACATGCCTCCACGCATGCTGCCGGCGTCGTCATTTCGCAAGAGCCGCTCACCCATTACGTCCCTCTTCAGGGAGGAAGCGAAGGAATTCCGCTTACGCAATATTCTATGGAGCATTTGGAAGCCGTAGGCTTGCTCAAAATGGACTTTCTAGGCCTTCGAACGCTTTCGATTTTGGAGAGGACGCTAGGATGGGTGAAGGAGTTGTTCGGCAACGAAATTGATTTCCGCCAAATAAGCGACTCCGATCCGGGTACGTATGCGATGCTTGGCAAAGGAGATACGACGGGCATTTTTCAATTGGAGTCGGCGGGCGTGCGCAAAGTGCTGAAGGATATGAAGCCTTCCTCGTTTGAAGATATCGTATCGGTGCTTGCGCTGTATCGTCCGGGTCCGATGGAGTTTATTCCGAAATATATCGGAGGCAAACACGGCACGATTCCTGTGCAGTATCCGCATTCCTCCTTGGAGCCGATCTTGGCCGATACGTATGGGATCATTGTGTACCAAGAGCAAATTATGCAAATTGCGTCGCTGATGGCCGGTTTTTCGCTTGGCGAAGCGGATTTGCTGCGAAGAGCCGTTTCCAAAAAGAAGCGCGAGGTGCTGGATGAGGAACGGGCCCATTTTGTAAAAGGAAGCTTGGCGCAAGGGTACGGAGCGGAGGATGCGAACCGAGTTTACGATATGATCGTCAGGTTTGCGGATTACGGCTTTCCGCGCGCTCATGCGGCCGCCTACGGCGTGCTTGCGTTTCAGACGGCTTGGCTGAAGGCCCATTATCCCGTTCCTTTTATGGCATCGATGCTGGCTTCGGTAACGGGCAATATGCGAAAAACGGCGGAATATGCCGACGAGTGCCGCAGAATGGGGATTCAGGTTTTGCCGCCCGACGTCAATGAAAGCAGCGTCTCGTTTACACCGGTGGAGGGTGCGGTCCGCTTTGGACTCGCCTCTATTAAAAACGTGGGCTCGCAAGCGATCGAGGCTATTTTGAAAGAGCGGGGCGAGCGGCCTTTTGACAGCTTGCTCGATCTGTGCAAGCGCGTTGACCTTCGCGTTGCCAACAAGCGGGTGCTGGAGTCTTTAATTCAGTCGGGAGCATGCGATTCCTTGCAAGGACATCGCTCGCAGCAGCTCGCGGCGCTGGAGGAAACGGTTGATACGGCTGTCAAATGGAAGAAGGAGCGCGAAGAGCTGCAGATTGAGATGTTTGGTTTTGAAGAGGTGCAAAACTGGGATGTGGCGCTCCCCGACGTTGCCCCTTATACGACGGGCCAAATGTTGGAATTCGAGAGGGAGCTGCTCGGGATGTATTTGTCCGGGCACCCGCTTGATACGGTCGCGCCGCTTTTGGATGAGCTGGAGCTTGACCGGCTGGTCGACTTGCTTGGAGCGGAGGATGGCACGGCGGCGATCGTCAGCGTCATGATTGCGGGTCTTAAGCCGTTTACGAATAAAAAAGGAAATGCGATGGGCTTTATAGAAGTGGAAGATAGGATCATGAGGGTGGAGGGCGTCGTGTTCCCCGCTGTCTGGAAGCGAATCGGCTCGAAGCTCGCGAAAGATGGGATCGTCATGATGTTGGCTACAGTTCAGCAGCAGGAGGACGATTACAAGCTCATTGTGGAGGATGTGATTCCGCTTGACGGGGTATCGCCTGAGCAATTAACGGCCCAGGCAAGGCGGCTGCGGCAAAGTGCAAAATCGCGTGCAGCGCGGTTTGGCGGGGGCAAGCCCGCTGTGGCGGAGCCTGCCCCTGCTCCCGCGGCTCGTGGAAACGCTGATGCTAGGCCCCAGACGATGAGCGGTTTGGACCCATCCGCAGAGCGGGGGGCTGCCAGCCGGATCGGTTCTCCTTCTTCTCCGAAGACGGGAGGGACGGGAGAGCGGGCCGTCAAGAAGCAGAGGCTGTATATGAAAATTACGGAAGCGAATGAAACCGCCGAAGTGCTGAACGCTTTAAAAAGGCTTCTTCTCTCTTATCCGGGACAGCTAGAGTCGGCATTGTTTTACGAGAGGGAGGGCAAGATGATGGCGCTTAGCGGCGACTATCTGGTCTCTCCAAACCGGGAATTAATGGGGGCGGTCGAGGGTTTGCTTGGCCCCGGTACGGCTGTCATCCGTTAAGACCAGCATTCCTTTTTCCCATTCGCTCTCCGCTCATTGGGGGTTTGATTTTTATGCACATAATGGCTTGTTCGAGCATATGCATAGAGATACAAGCAGCCCGAGAGGAATGATGGCCGTGAACGGAATAGAGAATTTGCTGGCGAAGCGTGGGGTAACGGTCGAAGAAGTTGCGGAAATTGTTTTTTCGTTGCAGCGGCCTTATAATGATGAGCTGAAGATCGAAGAATGTTTGGAAAGCGTCAGAACGGTGCTGGGGAAACGCGAAGTGCAATACGCTTTTTATACGGGCATAGCGCTCGACGAGCTGGCGGAGAAAAAGCTGCTGCCGGAGCCGCTGCAATCCATTATGGAAACGGATGAATCGCTGTACGGTGTCGACGAAACGCTGGCGCTTGGCATTACGAACGTATACGGAACAATTGGCATGACCAGCTTTGGCTATTTGGATAAAATGAAGCCGGGAATAATCCGGCAGCTTAACGTAAAAGGCGAAAAGATTCATGTGTTTTTAGACGATCTGGTAGCCGGTCTCGCCGCCGCCGCATCTGCGCGCATCGCCCATGGCGACCCGAAGGCTGTCCAATATCATTTGCCGGAAACGCCATAACTATGTTATCATTGTGACATCATATGGCCTTTTTGCGGGATTGACCGCGAAACGGGGGCTGCGCCTTAAGCAGGACGCAGCCGTTTAAGCTTGACAGGTTAGCTTTGCTAACGCGAGGTTTTCAGGAGGTACCATGATGTGGACGGTAATCTATATCGCACCAACAGCAAAAATGGCAGAAAACATCAAGAAACGGCTTACGGAAGAAGGTTTTCTCATTAAGATCCGGCCCGTCAATCTGTCTAAACAGCAATATGAGATTCTGGTTCCGTCAGGTGAATTGGAGGAAGTGCAGGAAGTATTCAACTCCATGTTCCGCTCTTGACGACTGGCTCTTATTATTGCGCCTTGAGAGGTGTCACATACGTGCAAATAAAGGACCTATTTTCGAAAAAAAAATACGCCACAATTCCTTCGGCATCGGAGCGCCCTAAGCGCGACATCCCGGAAGGCTTGATGAATAAGTGCTCCAAGTGCGGCACCATTCAGTACAGCAAAGAATTGGAGAAAAATTTGAAGGTATGCTCGTCTTGTGGGCATCATTGCCGGTTAAATGCGTGGGAACGCATCGCAATGACGCTTGATGACGGGCGTTTGACTGAATACGACGCCGCAATGGAATCGGTCGATCCGCTTTCCTTCCCAGGCTACGCCAAAAAGCTGGAAGCTCAGAAAGCAAAGTCGAATATGCGTGATTCCGTTGTGACGGGCGAAGGCAAAATCGGCGGATTTCCCGTAGTCGTAGCGTTCATGAGCTTCGATTTTTTTACGGGAAGTATGGGTTCCGTTGCAGGAGAGAAAATAACGAGGGCGATTGAAGCGGCTCACGAGAAACAGCTTCCGCTCATTATATTTTCAACATCCAGCGGAGCGCGTATGCAGGAGAGTATTCTTAGCTTGATGCAAATGGCGAAAACAAGCGCGGCGCTTGCTAAGTTTCAAGGCGCTGGCGGCCTTTACATCTCGGTCTTTACAGACCCGACGACTGGCGGCGTTTCCGCCAGTTTCGCGAGTCTTGGCGACTACAATTTGGCCGAGCCCGGTGCGCTTATCGGTTTTGCCGGACGTATCGTAATCGAACAGACCATTCGCCAGAAGCTTCCAGACAATTTCCAAACGGCTGAGTTCAACTTGCAGCACGGACAACTGGATAAAGTCGTTCACCGCAAGGATATGAAGACGACATTGACCAAGCTGCTTGACATGCACTGCGTGAAGGAGGAATCGTTCGATGCCGAATGAACTGCCTTTTGAGAAGCCGATTAACGAATTGCGCCAAAAGATTAAGGAGCTGAAGAGCCTTAGCGTTGGCAAAGGCATCGATTTTTCCGAAGAAATTTTGCGGCTGGAAGAGCGTTGCAAGCAACTTGAGGAAGAGCTGTACAGCGAGCTGACGCCAGCACAGAAGATGCATTTGGCAAGACATCACCAGCGCCCGACTTCTCTTGATTTTATCGGCGAAGTATTTACCGATTTTATGGAGCTGCACGGGGATCGGCTGTTTGCCGACGACTTGGCGATTGTAGGCGGTCTAGCCAAGCTGAATGGAGTGCCGGTAACGGTAATCGGCCATCAGCGCGGCAAAGATACGCGCGACAACATCGCCCGTTTTTTCGGCAGCCCTCATCCGGAAGGTTTCCGAAAAGCGCTGCGGTTCATGCAGCAGGCAAACAAGTTTAACCGTCCCATTATTACGTTTATTGATACAAAGGGCGCTTATCCGGGCAATACTGCTGAGGAGCGCGGCCAATCGGAAGCGATTGCGCGCAACCTGCGGGAGATGGCCGGTTTCGGCGTGCCTATCATATGCGTAGTAATCGGGGAAGGCGGCAGCGGCGGAGCGCTTGCGCTTGGCGTTGGCAACCGCGTCCTTATGCTGGAGAACGCCATTTATTCCGCGATTTCGCCAAACGGCGCGGCTTCCATCCTGTGGAAGGATGCTTCAAGAGCCGATCAGGCGGCGGAAGCGATGAAAATTACGGCCAAAGATTTGCTGGAATTCGGCATTATCGAAGACATTATCGAGGAGCCGCAAGGCGGCGCTCATCGCGACCTTGAGTTCCAATCGGAGCGCATCAAAGAAAGCTTGTGGAAGCATCTTCAGCAGCTGCGGGGAATGAGCGCAAGCGAATTGATTGAAGACCGCTACCAAAAATTCCGCAAAGTGGGCTATTTCCAAATGGCCGAGCTGGAAGCGGCAGAGAACAGCGAAGCAGCTGAACAAGCTAGCCTAGCTGCTGATAAGGCAGCGGCGCAAAATGTTCCGAACGTTGGTCAAGAAACGGCTTCTACTTTGCAGTAACGAAGTATACAATCGTAATCTTGCGGGGCAAGCTGCAAGATTACGTGTATTTATATTCTAAATAGACATTAAGTGCACTAAACGGAGGAAACAATAACATGCGTAAAACTAAGATCGTTTGTACAATCGGACCTTCCAGCGAATCTCTGGAAAACACTAAAAAGCTTATCCAAGCCGGCATGAACGTCGGCCGTCTGAACTTCTCGCACGGCGACTTCGAGGAGCACGGCAACCGGATCAAAAACATCAGGCTGGCTAACACCGAGCTTGGAACATCTGTAGCCATCCTGCTTGATACGAAAGGTCCTGAGATTCGCTTAGGAAAACTGAAGGAAGAGCCGATTGAGCTGGTTCAGGGCGATGCGATTACGCTGACAACCGAAGAAATTTTGGGCGATCGCAGCCGCATCCCAGTTACGTACAACAATCTTCCGAACGATTTGTCGGTGGGCTCCACTGTACTGATCGACGACGGTTTGATCGGACTTACTGTTGAAGCGATCGAAGGAACGGAAGTACATTGCCGCATCGTGAACAGCGGACCGATCAAAAGCAAAAAAGGCGTTAACGTGCCGGGCGTCAAAATTTCTTTGCCGGGCATCACGGAAAAAGACGCTAACGACATTGTTTTCGGCATCGAGCAAGGCGTTGATTTCATCGCTGCTTCTTTCGTACGTAAAGCAAGCGACGTGCTTGAAATTCGCGAGCTGCTTGAGAAACACAATGCAGGCCATATCCAAATCATCTCCAAAATTGAAAACCAAGAAGGCGTTGACAACTTGGATGAAATTTTGGAAGTGTCCGACGGTCTTATGGTTGCCCGTGGCGACCTTGGCGTAGAAATTCCGGCGGAGGAAGTTCCGCTCGTTCAAAAAATGATGATCAAAAAGTGTAACCGCGCAGGCAAGCCGGTTATTACAGCTACACAAATGCTGGATTCCATGCAGCGCAACCCGCGTCCTACACGCGCGGAAGCGAGCGACGTAGCCAACGCGATTTTTGACGGCACGGATGCGATCATGCTTTCCGGCGAAACGGCTGCCGGCAAATATCCGGTTGAATCCGTTCAAACGATGTCCCGTATTGCAGAGCGTGCGGAAAGCGCGCTTGAATACCGTGAAATTTTCACAAAACAAGCCAATGCTCAGCAAACATCCGTGACGGAAGCGATCAGCCAAGCGGTTGCCAACTCTGCGCTTGATCTGAATGCAAAAGCAATCGTCACAGCAACGCAAAGCGGATTTACGGCTCGTATGGTATCTAAATACCGTCCTAAAGCTACAATCATCGCTGTAACGACTGACGAAAGAGTGATGAGACGTCTGGCACTTGGCTGGGGCGTTATCCCGGTTAAAGGCGAAGACGCTGACACAACGGACCAAATGTTTGAAAATGCGGTAAAAGGCGCAATGGGAACAGGCCTTCTAAGCCTTGGCGACACGGTTGTCATTACAGCAGGCGTTCCAGTTGGCTTTGCCGGCACAACAAACCTGATGAAGATTCACCACATTGGCGAACTGCTGGCCAAAGGACAAGGCATCGGCAGCCAAACGGTTACTGGCAAGCTGGTTGTTGCCCGTACTCCTGAAGAGGCGATTGCCAAAGTTCAAAAAGGCGATATTCTTGTTGCGATCTCTACTGACAAAGAATATATGCCAGCATTTGAAAAAGCTGGAGCGGTTATTACAGAGCAAGGCGGCATTACAAGCCATGCGGCTGTTTGCGGCCTGAACCTCAGCATCCCTGTTATCCTTGGAGTGAGCGGCGCGACCGATTCCTTGAAGGATGGAATGGAAGTTACCATTTATGCGGAAACCGGATTTATTTATTCCGGCCAATCCAAAGTGTTTTAATAAAAAACAATGAACAAGTCAAAAAGCGATGGTGAATTCACCGTCGCTTTTTGTTACATCTGCATAAAGGATGGGGAGACGGGATGCCGGTGGATCATGTATGGCGGCTGCACCCGATTCGGGTAAGATATCAGGAAACGGATCAAATGGGTGTTGTTTTTCATGGAAACTATGTAACTTGGTTCGAAATTGGACGTACAGAATGGATTAGAGCCGCCGGCTACGATTATAAATCGATTGAGGAAAAGGGAATGCTCCTTCCCGTTGTCGATTTGCAATGCCGATTTGTAGCTCCAGCCAAATATGATGATTTAGTCCTTGTCTGTACTCGTATTTCGGATAGCTCGCCACTGCGCGTTTCGTTTCAATCGCAAGTTCGCAAGGTGAACGAAGCGGAATTTGCGGGAGCGGAAATTGCTTATGGCGAATTATTGCCTGGTGAGCTGCTTGTAGAGGGCGGCACAAGTCACGTTTGGGTCAATCAAGATTGGCAGCCTGCCAGGCTCAGCAAATCGATGCCGGATCTCTATTCCATTATTAAAGGGAAATAAATGATGGGGTTTTGCCGGTTTTAAGGTTCATTCAACCTGATAGGGGGGAATAAGATGTATAAATGGCTGCTTGCTCTGTTTTTGATTGTTCCTGTTGTGGAGCTTTGGGGTATTTTGCAAATGGGGGATTGGATTGGCGGCTGGAATACGTTTTTTATTTTAATCGGCACAGGTTTTGCCGGAGCTTATTTTGCTCGCTTGGAAGGACGCAAGGTGTGGCTCGAAGCCCAGCGGCAAATGCAGGTCGGTCAAATGCCGGGACGAGCGCTTATTGATGGATTATGCGTGCTGCTAGGCGGGCTGCTGCTGCTTATACCGGGATTTTTTAGCGATTTGCTTGGCCTAGCCTTGCTTCTGCCTATCACCAGACCCATCTTCCGTCATATCGTGTTACAGTGGCTGGAAAAAAAGATGAAAAGCGGCGATGGATTTACGATCAGACGATTTTAAATTTACCGTAGCTTTACATTTCGTTAATATGTAAATAATAGTCATCTGTCATGATGAGAGTAGCGAATGCTTACGAAGTGGGTTTGTTCACAAACCCTAAGTGAATGCTTACGAAGTGGGTTTGTTCACAAACCCTGGAGGAGAAACCAACCAATGAAACATCTGTCCCATTATGTAAATCGAGATTTAAGCTGGATTGAGTTTAACCGAAGGGTACTGGAAGAAGCGCAGGATGTGCGCAACCCGCTTTTGGAGAGAACTAAGTTTTTGTCTATTGTATCGAGCAATCTGGATGAGTTTATGAGTGTCCGTGTAGCCGGCATCCAGGATCAGATGAGAGCCGGACTAACGAAAACGGATTTTACGGGATATACGCCAGCCGGTTTATGGAAACGGCTTATTAAGAGAACGACCGCGATGGTCGCTGAGCAGTACAAAACGTACCGGGAAATTATTCGGTCGATCGGTAAAGAAGGCATTTGCATTCGGACGATTGATGAGCTGAACGCTGCGCAAACGAAAGCCGTTTCGGATTATTTCCACGAAATTGTGTTTCCTGTACTCACGCCGATGGCGGTCGACCAAAGCCGCCCGTTTCCGCTCGTGCATACAAAAGAGCTTTATTTGGCTGTGTTGCTTAAACGTGAGCATGCCTCCGAGGAAGATGAGCCCCTGTTTGCGATCGTTCAGGTTCCTTCTATATTAAGCCGCTACGTTCCCGTACCGGGCCGAGTCAACAGCAAGAAACAAGAATTTGTTCTTTTGGAAGATATCATTGAGCAATTTATTCAAACCTTGTTTAACGGATATGTGCCGTTTTCAGTTCACCCTTTCCGTTTGACGCGGAATGCGGATTTGACGCTTAACGAAGAGGGCGCGGAAGACTTGCTGGAAGAGATCGAAAAGGAGCTGCGCAGACGCCGCTGGGGCATTCCAGTTCGTTTGGAAGTGGCAAAAGGGATGCATCCGTACGCACTGGAAACGTTAAGGGAAGAGCTTGAGATCGAAGACAATTTGTTTGAAATCGATGGTCCGCTTGATCTAAGCTTCCTTCTTCGTTTTTCCAATGGATTAACCGGTTATGACAATTTAAGATATGAGAAGCTTGAGCCCGTTTATCCGCGAGAGCTGGATGAAAATGACGATATGTTCGAGGTCATCAGGCAAAGAGACGTACTTATGTATCATCCCTATGAATCGTTTGAAGCGGTTAACGACTTTTTGCTGCAAGCCGCATACGATCCCGATGTTTTGGCGATCAAAATGACGCTTTATCGGGTCAGCGGACAATCTGCGCTTGTTCAAGCTTTGGCCAAAGCGGCGGAATCCGGCAAACAAGTAACGGTTGTTGTTGAGCTGAAGGCCAGGTTTGACGAGGAGCGCAACATTGCCTGGGCCAGACAGCTGGAAAAAGCGGGCTGCCATGTCGTTTACGGTTTGGTGGGCCTTAAAACGCATGCCAAAATTTTGCTGGTCGTAAGGCGGGAGCAAGGCACCCTTAGAAGATATGTTCATGTAGGAACGGGCAATTACAACGACAATACGGCAACTTTGTATACGGATATTGGCCTGTTTACTTCCCATCCCGTCATTGGCGGCGACGCTTCCGCTCTTTTTAATGAAGTGACCGGTTATTCGTCTCCCTATGAATGGAAAGCATTTGGAGTAGCGCCGACCGATCTGAAAGAGAAGCTGTACCGGCTTATTGACCGGGAGCGGGACAATGCTTTGGCCGGGCGCAAAGCGCATATTATAGCCAAGATGAACTCTTTGTCCAACCAAGAGATGATTGATAAGCTTTATGAAGCTTCGCAGGCGGGAGTAAAAATTCAGCTCATTGTACGGGGAGTTTGCTGTTTGAGGCCAGGGGTGCCCGGTCGCAGCGAAAATATTTCCGTTATCAGCATCGTAGACCGGTATTTGGAGCATGCAAGGGTCGTTTATTTCTATAATAATGGGGATGAAGAGGTTTATCTTTCCAGCGCGGATTGGATGACTCGCAACCTGATGAAGCGGATCGAGCTGATGTGTCCGGTCTTCGACCCGGAGCTTCGCGTTATGCTCATTAATATGCTGAGGCTGAATTTGGAGGACAACGTAAAGGCTCGCGAGCTGAAGCCGAACGGACTTTATGAAACTTTGTCCGGCAAAAGCGACAAGCCTTTACGCAGTCAATTTGAAGCCAATTCCATTTCACTGTGGAAGGGCCACGCTTAGCGCTGCATCCCGAAGTGTTCGAGCACTGGAACGAGGTTCCAGTGCTTTTTGAAATCCGCTGCAATTTCCTCCACTTCACGGTGCTCAACAGCCAAAGAGCTTCTAGGATGAAGCGGAATAATAAGGAGCTTTTTTTCGGTTTTCCGAATGGAAAGTTGTCCGATAGATTGGTTTTCACTTCTGTCCAGCGCTGCTGCAAGCTGCAACACGGAGCCGAGCCTGCATATGAGCTCAAGATCCGATTCGCTAATAAGCGAGCGATATTCGGCGAGCTGGGCTCTCGCGCGTCCTTTTCCTTTAAAAGAAGCGATAGCGGCCGTCATGATGATTTGCCGATGCGACAATCCGTTTAAATGAGAATGTACGATTAAATAAAAAGAATGTCTGGCATAGTCGTAATAGTCGATAGACGCGCCAATTCGATACAATTGAGAAGCGGCATTTAGCAGCAGCGCCGATTCCGTATGGATATCGGTTTTCTGATGCAGCGCTTCAAACAGCTCCATGGCGATTCGGTTGACTTGCATCATATGCTGCCTAGGAGCTTCGGTATGCAAGGAGCTAATATTGCTCAGGCTGAATGCAAGCGGATCGTCCAGCTTTGGCCGGTTCGGAAACCGTGTGGCATGAAACAGCCCGTCCCGCAGTCCAGCGCCGCAAATTTGGTAATGGGAAGCGCGTGTAGCCCGGAACAGAGCTCGCATGACGGCTGCGCCAGGGACGATAACATCGGCGCGGTCCTTGGACAAGCCCGGCAGTTTCCGCCTGCGGTCTAGAGGAAGCTTCCTCATGTTATGAAAAAGGTCGTCGACTCCCGATTCTGACATTTCATAATTATGCGTCTGGGCAAAAGGATAGTGGTGCGCTCCTTGATGCACCTTGCCAAAGGCCCGTACCGTACCGCCTACTCCTACGAGGGGAAGGCCTGGCATTTTTCGAATCCAGGGATGTTCCTTGACGGCATCGGCTACAAGTCCTTCGATTGCTTTTACCGCCTCGTCGGAAAAAAGTTCTTTGGAGTCGTACAATTTATTCAAACTGACGCATCCGAACGGAAACGAGACGGAATGGATGAGGTTGCGGTTTTGAAAGAGCGACACTTCTGTGCTTCCGCCCCCGATATCGATTAAATAGCCTTCGGTGACGTTCAGTGAATTGATCATGCCGAGAAAGCCGTATGACGCCTCTTCTTCGCCGGACAGAAGCTCGATGGTTAGTCCGATCTCGCTTTTAATACGGGCCAAAATATCGCTCTGATTAGCCGCATTGCGAATGGCGGCAGTGGCCACCGCGCGCGTTTGCGCGATCCCGTGAAGCGAGCAGATCCGAAGGAAATGGCGCAGCGTATCAGCCAGCTCCACAATTGCTTCTTCCGGCAAAGCGCCGCTTGCGTCTACTTTTCCGCTTAGTCTCGCCGATCTTTTGCTGGCGTCAACAACCCGATGGGCACCGCTGTCGGTTCTTTCGTAAATGACGAGCCTTATGGAGTTGGAGCCGATATCGATGATTCCAATGCGTTGACCTGTCATAATTGCCTCCGGTTCGGCATGCCTAGCATGCCGGTAGTTTACTGGACATTTTATCATACCCGCAGCATCATTTCTAAGTATAATCCCGATTTGGAAGAGGAATAATTAGCTGTCGGGCACCTTGAAAATCGTATAACAAGGTATTCGTACATAACCGATTCAAAATATCAATGAAGCCGATAAAGCAATTTTATGTCCGATTTTGTTGGCTTCCCCAAAAAAATCATTTATGATTAAATACAGTGCTACAAAAACGTTTCCATTTCAAAATGTTCATTCTATTTCGAGTATAAAGGAGAGAGAACGATGACAGCAACAAAAGGTCTGGAAGGAATCGTCGCGGCAACGTCGTCCATCAGTTCTATTATTGACGGAGTACTGACGTATCGCGGCATTGACATTGACGATCTTGCAGAAAACGCTTCTTTCGAAGAAGTTGCCTATCTGCTTTGGTACGGAAAGCTGCCTAACCGTTCTGAACTGAGCGAGCTGCAAAAGAAGCTCGATCAATACGCTGAGGTTCCAAACGCTGTCCTGGAAGGACTTAAGCTGTATCCGAAGGATGCCAATTCCATGGCTGCGCTTCGTACCGCAGTATCGAGCCTGGCTCTTTACGATGAGTCTGCAAATGACATGAGCCCTGAGGCTAATCAGTTGAAAGCGATTAAATTGCAAGCTCAGCTGCCTACAGTAGTCGCTGCATTTGCCCGTATTCGTGAAGGCAAAGAGCCGATTGCGCCTAAACAAGGCGTTTCCGTTGCGCACAACTTCCTCTACATGCTGACTGGCAAAGAACCGGCAGACGTTGCAGTGAAGGCGCTTGACCAAGCGCTCGTACTCCATGCCGACCACGAGCTGAACGCTTCCACGTTCGCCGCTCGCGTAACGGTTGCTACGTTGTCCGACATCTACTCCGGCGTTACTTCCGCTATCGGCGCCCTCAAGGGACCGTTGCATGGCGGAGCTAACGAAGCTGTTATGGTTACTCTTGAGGAAATCGGATCTTCCGCGAATGTGGAGAGCTACATCAATAACGCGCTTGCCAACAAAGTGAAAATTATGGGCTTTGGACACCGCGTTTACAAAAACGGCGACCCGCGCGCGAAGCATTTGCAAAAGATGTCCCGCGAGCTGGGCAAGCTGACTGGCAACATGGAACTGTACGAAATGTCCATTAAAATCGAAGAGCTTGTAACAGGCCAAAAAGGGTTGAAGCCAAACGTAGACTTCTACTCGGCATCCGTATACACCGCTCTTGAAATTCCGCGCGACCTGTTTACGCCGATCTTCGCAATTAGCCGCGTATCCGGCTGGAGCGCTCATATTCTTGAGCAATACCAAGACAACCGCTTGATCCGTCCTCGTGCGGATTATGTAGGTCCTGTCAACGCAAAGTACGTTCCAATTGACGAGCGCTAATTATTAATTCAAGGAAAAAGAAGAGGCGGGTGCAAGCTTGTTCTCTTCTGTTTCCTTGCTTAAGCTATTTAAGTTCATATTGTTTACGAAACCGAAATGAATTTATTGCGTAAACCACTTTCGTAGAAAACGTTTACAACAGCAATTAAACTTTTTTAGGAGGAATTTATTCATGTCCAAGTTCGAAAAATTCGCCCTGCCGACAGAAGGCGAGCAAATCACAATTGATAACGGTGTTCTTCAAGTTCCTAACAATCCGATTATTCCTTTTATCGAGGGCGACGGAACGGGCCGCGACATTTGGCGCGCTTCCAAACGCGTTCTAGACGCGGCTGTTGAGAAAGCATATAGCGGCTCCAAAAAAATCGCTTGGTACGAAGTATTCGCCGGCGAAAAAGCGTTCAACGAATATGGCGAGTGGCTGCCTGCCGACACGCTGACAGCAATCCGCGAATACATCGTTGCGATTAAAGGACCATTGACTACGCCAATCGGCGGCGGCATCCGTTCCCTGAACGTTGCGCTTCGTCAAGAGCTTGACCTGTACACTTGCTTGCGTCCAGTTCGCTATTTCAACGGCGTACCTTCCCCGGTTAAACGCCCTGAGCTGGTTGACATGGTTATTTTCCGTGAAAACACAGAAGATATCTATGCGGGCATCGAGTACCAAGCAGGTTCTGAAGCGGTTAAAAAAGTAATCGCGTTCTTGCAAGAAGAAATGGGCGCAAACAAAATTCGTTTCCCTGAAACATCCGGCATCGGCATTAAGCCAGTTTCTTCCGAAGGTTCGAAACGTCTTGCTCGCGCAGCGATCGAATACGCAATCAAACACGGCAAAAAATCCGTTACGCTTGTACACAAAGGCAACATCATGAAATTTACAGAAGGCGCGTTCAAAAACTGGGGCTACGAAGTGGCTGAGCAGGAGTTCGCTGAGCAAACTTTCACTTGGGGCGAATATGACCGCATTAAAGAAGCAGAAGGCACTGACGCTGCTAACAAAGCGCAAGCAGACGCTGAAGCAGCTGGCAAAATCATCGTGAAGGACGCTATTGCGGACATCGCGTTGCAACAAGTATTGACTCGTCCAACTGACTTCGACGTTATCGCTACGTTGAACCTGAACGGCGACTACCTGTCCGACGCTCTGGCTGCTCAAGTAGGCGGCATCGGCATCGCTCCGGGCGCTAACATCAACTACTTGACTGGACATGCTATCTTCGAAGCAACTCACGGCACAGCTCCTAAATATGCGGACAAAGACGTTGTAAACCCTGGTTCCGTTATTTTGTCCGGCGTTATGATGCTTGAGCACTTGGGCTGGCAAGAAGCGGCTGACCTGATCTATAAAGGCATGGAAACATCCATCAACAACAAAACGGTAACATACGACTTCGCACGTCTGATGGAAGGCGCTACTGAAGTGAAATGTTCTGCTTTTGCTGACGAAATCATTAAGAATATGTAGGAGGGGTTCCTACGGCCCTTTTTCGAATTCTTTTCGAACCCTCCCAAACCCTCCCTTCCAAGGGAGGGCCCCAAGGCGCTGCGCCCTCTGGACTCCCGCATGAATAACGTCGGTGGGAAAGAGGAGCGCGTATGTGCGGTGGGGAGAGGCTGATGTCCTTTAGGACATCTTGGCCGAGAGAGGTTGAGATGAGTGGACAACCATTGTGATAGTGATTGATTAATGAGAAGACCATTGATTAATGACAACATCATGGATTAATGAGAAGACCATTGATTAATGACAGAGGCTACTGGTCAACCAGAGTTGAATTGGGTTGTTTACTGCAAACTATATGGGATAAGTACAGAAAATTTAGATCAAATGCGGGAGAGCCTATGGCTCTCTTTGCGCTTAAGACAAACTATTTTTGGGAGGCGTTTGGAATGGCTATTACTCGCAAGAAGATTACGGTTGTAGGCGCTGGTTTCACAGGCGCAACGACGGCGCTCATGCTGGCTCAAAAAGAACTCGGTAACATCGTTTTGGTCGATATCGCTCCATTGGAAAATCCGACTAAAGGCAAAGCGCTGGACATGCTGGAAGCAACCCCCGTTATCGGAGTCGACGCAAACATCGTCGGTACATCCAATTATGAAGACACCCGGGATTCGGATGTCGTCATCATTACGGCCGGTGTAGCGCGCAAGCCAGGCATGAGCCGAGACGATCTTGTGAACACGAATGCCGGTATCGTGAAATCTGTTTGCGAAAATGTAAAAGCTACTAGCCCAAATGCCTACATCATCATTTTAAGCAATCCGGTCGACGCCATGACCTACGTGGCTTACGAAGCACTCGGGTTCCCAAAAAATCGAGTGATCGGCCAGTCCGGCGTCCTCGATACTGCCCGTTACTGTACCTTTATTGCACAAGAACTGAACGTGTCGGTTGAAGACGTTCGTGGCTTCGTTCTTGGCGGTCACGGCGATGACATGGTTCCACTCGTACGTTATTCCAATGTGGCAGGCATCCCGATCGAAAAGCTTATTCCTGCCGATCGGATCGAGGCAATCGTTCAAAGAGCCCGCGTCGGCGGCGGCGAAATCGTAGGTCTGCTCGGCAACGGCAGCGCTTATTACGCTCCAGCCGCAGCGCTTGTGCAAATGACGGAAGCCGTTCTAAAGGATAAGAAACGAATTATTCCGGTTATCGCTTATTTGGAAGGCGAATACGGCTACAATAACCTGTTTATGGGCGTTCCTGCCATCATCGGCGGAGACGGCATCGAAAAGGTCATTGAGCTGGAGCTGACAGCAGATGAGAAGGCCGCGCTTGATAAATCCGCAGAATCCGTTCGCAACGTGATTGGGATCGTACAAGGCGGATAATGAATGGATTCATTAAGATTTGGATTGTAAGGTACGGGAGGACCCTGACATTTTTGGATGCCAGGGTTTTTTCCATTCTAAAGGAAGGGAGGCATTGTCATGGGAAAAGCTCGCCAGCTGTTGAAGGACATTTATGGATACGATTCTTTCCGCAAAGGACAGGATGAAATTATCGACGGTATCGTTCAAGGTTTCGATACGCTCGCTATTTTGCCGACAGGGGGCGGTAAGTCCATCTGCTACCAAATTCCGGCGCTTCTGCTGCCGGGTACGACGTTAGTGATTTCGCCGCTCATTTCCCTCATGAAGGACCAAGTCGACAGCTTGCAGCGCGTAGGCGTTGCGGCCGCCTTTTTGAACAGCTCGCTGGGGGCGGCTGAATATCGGGATGTGCTTCGGGCGGCCATGAACGGGGAATATAAGCTGCTGTATGTCGCTCCCGAGCGGTTAGATGCCCCCATGTTTCAAACGCTGTCGGAACAGATGCAAATTCCGCTCATCGCAATCGATGAAGCGCATTGCGTTTCCCAGTGGGGGCACGATTTCCGTCCGAGCTATCGACAGCTTGCAGGCTGGATTGGCAAAATGCCGAATCGGCCGCTTGTTGCCGCGTTTACGGCGACGGCGACCGAAGAGGTCGCGGATGATATTTGCCATATGCTGAAGCTGAATAACCCGCGCAAATATGTAACAGGTTTTGCAAGACCGAATTTGTCCCTTTCCGTTGTGAGCGGTGTGGACAAAAAGAGGTTTTTGAAACAGTTTGCAGCGGAAAGAGAGCATCAATCCGGAATCGTATATACCGCCACGCGCAAGGAAGCGGAAGAGGTTTGCTCTGCGCTGCAAGGTTTTGGCATCGTTGCGGGCAAATATCACGGCGGCTTGTCAGATGCTGAAAGAGCGGAGACGCAGGAGAAATTCCGGTTTGACGAGGTGCGCGTCATGGTCGCGACCAATGCGTTCGGCATGGGAATCGATAAGCCAAACGTCCGTTATGTGCTCCACTGGCAAATGCCGGGAGACGTGGAGTCGTACTATCAGGAAGCGGGAAGAGCGGGGCGAGACGGAGAGGAGAGCGAATGTATTCTCTTGTTTGAGCCTGCCGATATGCAAGTGCAACGCTTTTTGATTGAGCAAGGGATGGGTGATCAGGATCGCAAGTCGATCCAGTTATCGAAGCTGCATACGATGATGAATTACAGCCGTACCCAGCGCTGCTTGCAACAGTTTATCGTCGATTATTTCGGAGAAAGCGATGTGCCAAACTGCGGGAAATGCAGCAATTGCCTCGACAAGAGCGAGCCGGTAAACCGGACGGAGGATGCCAAGATGGCCCTTTCTTGCGTCGGCCGAATGAAAGGCCGGTTTGGGGTAATGATGGCTGCGAAGGTGCTGAAAGGCTCGCGTGACAAAAGGTTGCTGGAGTTCGGACTGGATCGGCTGACGACTTACGGTTTAATGCGCCATTTGCCGGAGAAGGAAATTGCGGACTGGCTGTATTGGCTTGTAGCGGAAGGATATATGCGGCTTAGCGAAGGCCAATATCCGACGGTTTCCCTGACGGCGAATGCGCTGCCCGTACTAGAGGGCAAAGAAGCGATTACGCAGCGAGTGCGAGCTACTGTGCGCCAAGCAAACCTCGATCCGTCGGCAGCTTCGTCGCCGCTGTTTGAAGCGCTCAAACAATGGAGACGGCTGGAGGCCGCGAAGGAAGGCGTGCCTCCGTTTATGATCTTTTTTGATGCGACGCTCCGGGATATTGCAAACGCCAGGCCAGCTTCAATTGACGATCTTATGGACGTCAAAGGGATCGGCGCTGCCAAGGCGGGCAAATACGGAGAGGGGCTTCTGGCGGTTATTGCCCCGTTTGCAGAGGAAGAGGGCGGCAGGAGTCAATCGGCTAACGTTGCTCGACCCCGAACGGCTGCAACATCCAGAGGGGCTTCTGGCGGCGATGCGCCAAGCCACGTTCAATCTCTCCAGCTGTTCAACAGCGGTTTAACGCCCAAAGAGGTAGCCGCAAGCAGAGGATTCAGCCAAGTCACCGTCGAAGGCCATATTATACGGGCCGCAAGCGAAGGGCATGAGGTGGATTGGGATAGAATCGTGCCTCCACATCAAGAAGGCATCATTTTGGAAGTAATCGAGCGTGTAGGATCGGAACGGCTTAAGCCTATTAAAGATGAGCTGCCCGGCGATGTAGCTTATTTTGCGATACACGGTGTGCTGTGCAAACATGGCATTCCTTCCGGCTCCAATTAAAGGACGAGATATAAGGGACACAAATACGAGGCCAGAAACAGCCTCCGTGGATTCAAAAGGTCATGAAAAAAGATGAGGCGAAGCTTATTGCTTCGTCTTTTTTTTATGCAAAAAGTTTAAAAAGCGATTTAAATACTGACACACTAGCTGTCATAGTTTGGGCCTTAATATGGTCGTATGGGAGATAGGAAAAAAGGCTGCGGAAGGGAGGGGGAACGTTGAAATGGGATCGTCTGCTCGGCATTACGATGGAACTGATGACCAATAAGCGTGTATCGGCGACAGAACTGGCTGCGAGATTCCAAGTATCGGTACGCACCATCTATCGGGATATTGACGCGATTAACGAAGCGGGCATTCCCGTCGCTTCTTATTCGGGGACAGTCGGCGGGTTCGAGCTTATGGACGGTTTTTATTTATCGAAACAGCATTTCTCTATCGAAGATTTTATAGTTATGTACCAGCTTTTGAGAGGGGGGGATAACACCGGCGGAAGCCAAGTTGTTTCGCTGATTCATAAGCTGGGCAGCTTGCAGCCGAGCCTCTTGCAAGGGTTGGGGCAACCTTCTTACTTGCTGGACATTAGCGCGGCAGAGGAAGAAAAGGATGATATCGGGCCCCTGTATGAAGCCGTTCAGCAAAAACGGATCGTTTCGTTTTCATATGCCAATTCGGCAGGGGAGGAGACGGAGCGGCAAGTGGAACCTTCCCGGCTCTATTGGGAGCGGGGGTGGTGGTATTTGGAGGGCTATTGCTTGCTTCGGCAAGCGAAGCGGTGTTTTCGAGTTTCCAGAATCGAAGGGCTCGTTTCCTTAGAGGAACATTTTGCAGAGCGGGAAAAGGAACATCGTCCTCATGTTTGGGAAGAAAGAGGAGGCCTTGCATTCCAGGCGCATTTGAGGTTCGAAGATACGAGCCAGCCGCGAGTTATTGCTTGTTTTCCGGGGCAGTGCATGCATCATGGAACCTATATCGATGTTCATACCGTTTTTTATTCCATGGCTTATGCGGTATCGGTGGTTTTAAGCTTTGGCTCGGCCGTTTCTATACTAGCACCGGAGGATTTGAAAGAACGATTGGTTAAGGAAGTTGAGCACATTCAACTGAAATATAAAAACTAGGAGGAAATTGAAATGACGATTTTAGTGACAGGCGCAACGGGAACCGTTGGCAAACATGTCGTGAGTCAGCTTTTGGACAGAGGGGTGAAAGTGAGGGCGGTTACCCGCAGTCCGGAGAAGGCGCAGTTTCCGGCGGGCGTAGAGGTGGTCAGAGGCGATCTTACACAGGCAGAGACGCTGCAAGAAGCGTTGCAAGGGGTGACGGGCATTCACCTCATTGCGGCCAGCATCGACGGCTATGAATCTTGGAAAACAGATCCCAATCTGATCGGACTCGCGGCGAAAGCGGGGGTGGAGCGGGTATCGGTGCTTGTTTCTTACGAAGAAGGCGCGCTTGAAACGACGTTGATGGAAAGCGCAATGCAATGGACGCTGCTTAAGCCCGTCGAGTTTATGGCGAATTCAATCGTCGACTGGCAGCAATCGATCAGCAAGGAAGGAATCGTTCGCGAGCCCTTTGCTTCCGTCCGCAGCTCCAGAGTTCATGAGGGGGACATTGCCAGCGTGTCGATCACCGCGTTGCTCGAAGACGGTCATCATGGGCAAAGCTACTATTTAACGGGTTCTGAAGCTCTGTCGCGCAAGGAAGCGGTGCAGGTTATCGCTAATGCGATTGGACAGCCGATCGAGTTCCAAGAGTTGAGCGAGACGGAAGCCCGATTGAGATGGCAAGAGCAGGGCTATGACGAGGAGTCGATCGAGTTTTTTGTTCAAATGGGCAAAAATCCGCCGGAAATCGGGTATACCATACTTCCTACGGTGGAGCAGGTAACGGGACGCCCAGCGAAAACGTATGCGGAATGGGCGGAAGAGCATAAAACGTTGTTTATGTAAAAAATTAATCTTCCTGTAAGGTTGCTCTCAGGTTTTATTAATAATTTGTCCCTATACTATGAATTAACAACCCCACTCTTTAAATACAAACCACTTGAGCCCGCATTGATTGCGGGCAATTTTTTTTGAGTTCCTTTAATAATCAAGGGCGCCAGCTTATTCTTTTGCCCAAAAAAACACTCGAAAACAACGGATGTTGGTTTTTGTTCATTTGAAAAATATGCGGATTCTGATAAACTATTTAGTATAGGTAAAAATGAAACAGGAGGAATAGAAATGTTTGGAGCTATGATGTTATTGCATGTTCTTGGAGCTGTCGGAATGGGATTTTATATTGTATTGCCCATTATGCTTGGCGGGGCTTCCAAGGCGGAAGGAAACGGACAAGCGGGTCTGGCGGGAGGACTTCTCTCCGCAAACCGGATTGCGCAATATTTTTTGATCATTCAATTGCTTACAGGCGGTTATTTGATGGCGCAAGGCGAATACGCTGTCATTTGGATGATTATTGTAACGGCATTGTTCCTTGGCATCGCTGCTGTCGGGGGCATAGTGACGAAGCCGCTTAAGCTGGTGGTGTCCTCGATTCAAAACGGGCAAAGCGCTTCGGCTCATATCAACAAAGCAAAAGTGCTTAGCCTTGTTGTCCTTGTTCTTTATGTGGCTATGATCTTTTTTATGGTAAATCCGATTTTTAAATAAGAATAGAACGGGTAATTGGGAGGATTAAGTCGTGCATGAAGCTTCACCTCAAATTGTAACGTTCGGGGAATCCATGGCGCTGTTTATGCCCGAGGAGCACAAGTCCATCGAACGTGCCGCAACGCTGGAGCAAAGCTTCGGCGGAGCGGAAAGCAACGTGGCGATCGGTCTTGCCCGATTAGGTTCGTCCGTCGGCTGGTTCGGTGCGCTAGGCAACGATCCGTTTGGCAAGCTTATTTTGAAAGCGCTGCGCGGAGAAGGCGTCGATGTTTCCCGCGCCAAACTAAGCGGAGATGCGCCTACGGGCATGATGTTCCGCGAGCATGTGGCGGGCAGGCTGGCCGTCCATTATTTCCGGAAGGGTTCCGCCGCCAGCAAGATGGTGCCGGAGAACCTTGATGAAAAGTACATTCAAGGAGCTAAGCTGCTCCATGTAACAGGCATTACTTGCGCGATTAGCGAAGAAGGCCGCAAAACCGTTCGCCGTGCCGTCGACATCGCCAAAGAAGCAGGTGTGAAGGTCAGTTTTGACCCGAATTTGCGTCTGAAGCTTTGGTCGATTGAGGATGCGCGCGAGACGCTGTTGCCGCTCGCTGCGGACGCGGACTATTTTCTGCCCGGCTGGGACGAGCTGAAATTGCTGTACGATACGGATCATTACACCGAAATCAAAAGCCGTTTGGACGAGCTTAAAGCGATCAGCATCGTAAAAGGGATGGGAGACGCCACCGTTGTGCTGGACAAAGGAACGGAAGTTTCCGTCCCCTTTTACCCGGCGGATCAGGTGGTCGATACGGTTGGTGCGGGCGACGGCTTTTGCGCCGGTTTTTTGGCGGGCATCATGAAGGGCATGAGCCCCGTTGAAGCGGTCCGTCTGGCTAGCATTAACGGCTCGCTTGTCGTGCAAATGCGCGGCGATTGGGAAGCGCTGCCGGAATGGGATATCGTAGAGCAGCGGATGTCGTCCAAAGCGTGGGTGGAACGTTAATGATGGCGGATGCGAACGGATCCAAAGGGCAACGCCGCCGGGATGCGATTTTGCAATTGCTGAAGCAGCAAGGGCGGATCACGATCACGGAGATGGTCGAACGCTTTGGCTGCTCGGAAGCAACGGCTCGGCGGGATTTGGAGCAGATGGAGGGCGTTTATCCCGTCATTCGCACGATAGGCGGAGCGATGTACGACGGGATGGGCACGATGAGAGAGCTTCATTTTGCGGAAAAAGAAGGTTTGTCCATTCTGGAGAAGGAAAAGATCGCCGCGCTTGCGGCTTCTTTGATCGTCGAAGGCGATGTCATCGGCTTGTCCGGTGGGACAACCAATTTTTTGTTGGCTAAGCTGCTTAAGCCGCGCAAAGGGATTACGGTCGTGACCAATGCCGTCAATATTGCGATGGAGCTGGCTGGCAGCCAAATTCAAGTAGTTGTCACTGGCGGAATTATGCGGCACAACAGCTTTGAGCTATGTGGTCCGCTTGGCGAAGGAATGATCGCTCAGCTGCATATCGGCAAGATGTTTATTGGCATTGACGGGATTTCGGCTACGGGTGGCATTTCCAGCTACTCGGAAGCGGAAGCGCAAAGCGCCAAAGCTTTAATTAAACGCTCGCAAGAAACGTACGCTGTATTCGATCATACAAAAGCGAATCGAACTTCTCTGTTTTCGCTGGCTGCCATTTCGGAGCTGAAGGCCGTTATTACGGACTCATCGCTTACCGGTGAGCTTGGGGCTGAATTGAAGCGTCATCATGTTTCGATTTATGTAACGGATTAGAATAAAGACTATACAACAAGCAAAGCGGTGACCGGAGGGGAAAACACTTTAAAAAAGTGGCTCCTTTCCGGTTTTTTTGCGTTTTTTTTAAAGGGTTAAATGACGTAATTTAGAGGGGCTAGATTGAAAAATAAGGGACTGTCACTCTCGTAAGTAGGTTTGCTTGATGAGACCGCTCGCATGTTTAAAACATAAAAACCCGCAAGAGGGGCACTTTTTTAAGTGTCTATCTTGCGGTTCGCAGTTGCTCTCATTCATCCCTGCATTGCCATTCCTGTTTTTGGTCTATAGCTATCTTCTTGAGCAGATGGTTAGCAAGCGAAAGCTATTGACCTTCAAGGCTTGCTTTCGCAACCCAATATCCAGAAGGGGCTTCGTTAGGCGAGCGCTCTAGTGGTTTCTCGCACAACTAAATGTTCAAAAGGGGGCGTCGCGAGCGCTCTAGTGGTTTCTAGCACAACTAAATGCTCAAAAGGGGGAGCTGCGAGCGCTCTAGTGGTTTCTGGCACAACTAAATGTTCAAAAGGGGGAGCCGCGAGCGCTCTAGTGGTTTCTGGCACAACTAAATGTCCAAAAGGGGGCGTCGTGACCGCTCTAGTGGTTTCTGGCACAACTAAATGCTCAAAAGGGTGCGTCGCGAGCGCTCCAGTGGTTTCTCGCACAACTAAATGCTCAAAAGGGGGAGCCGCGAGCGCTCTAGTGGTTTCTCGCACAACTAAATGTCCAAAAGGGGGAGCCGCGAGCGCTCTAGTGGTTTCTCGCACAACTAAATGTCCAAAAGGGGGCGTCGCGAGCGCTCTAGTGGTTTCTCGCACAACTAAATGTCCAAAAGGGGAGCAGCGAGCGCTCTAGTGGTTTCTGGCACAACTAAATGTTCAAAAGGGTGCGTCGCGAGCGCTCTAGTGGTTTCTGGCACAACTAGGCGGACTTCTCAGTCATGTTTGTGCATGGGTACATTTTTCACCAAAAAGGAATTTCCCAAAGACACCGAAGGATAAGCCTGTCCCACATTTGGAGCCAAAAAAGCCTTCAACCCCAGCGCTACAGCGGGTTTGAAGGCTTCTTTAAATAGGACACGAGGGGATAGAAAAGTCAAAAATGACTTTTGGGACAGTCCCTTTCGTTAAAATCAATTAAACGACTCCCAATCGATGAGCAGTCTCTCACTAATTTGCGCTGAATACCGATCGTCCTTGCACCCAAGTACGTTCAACGTTCAACTGCGCATCCGCCCATACGAGGTCGGCCTGCTTGCCGACTGCAATGGAGCCGGTCTCTTCGAAAAGGCCAAGCTCTCTGGCTGGGTTGCCGCTTGCGAACCGACTTACGTCGACGATAGACAGCTTGGTGTTGTTCAGCATAAAACGAACCGCGCTAATCATCGTTAAGCTGCTGCCTGCCAAAGCGTTGCCTTCGCGCAAACGCGCCGTGCCGTTTTTGACGACGACAGCCAATCCGCCCAGCTCATAATCGCCGTCCGGCATACCCGCCGCTTCGATGGCATCGGTCACAAGGACGACGCGGTCAAGCGGCTTGGCTGCAAGCAGCAAAGCGATGGCAGCAGGATGCACATGCTCGCCGTCCGCAATAATTTCCGCATAAATCCGGTCGTCCGTCAATACGGCGCCGAGTGTGCCGGGCTCGCGGTGATGCAATCCCTTCATCGCATTGTACGTGTGAACGGCATGAGAGAGCCCCGCGTCGGCCGCTGACTTTACTTGCTCGTACAAAGCATCCGTATGTCCGGCTGCGGCGACGATGCCGTTTGCAGCCATCCAAGAGATGCTCTCAATAGCGCCCTCTTTCTCCGGGGCTAGAGTAAGCAGCTTAACGAGTCCAGGATGGCGCTCGTTCCATTCCTTCAGCCAGTCGAGCTGAGGAGTGCGGATAAAGGCCGGATTTTGCGCGCCGGGCCACTTTTCGCTAATGAACGGGCCTTCCAAATGAACGCCAAGCAGCGGCGCATAAGGCATTTCCTTTTCCCGATAGGCGGATACGGCATTCAGAACGTCGTCAATCGCCTCTTTTGAAGCGGTCATCGTCGTCGCCAGCATACCTGTCGTGCCATTCGAGGCATGGAACTTAGTTATGCGATCATATTTGTCGCCGTTTGCGTTCATAAAATCTCCGCCGAAGCCTCCATGAACATGAACGTCGATAAAGCCAGGGAGCAGCCAGCCGCCATTGCCGTCAATGCTGTCGCCCGACTGGTTTCTATCCAGTATAGCGTCCTGGCTTAGCTGCTCTGCAAAAATAGAATCGATGCGTCCGTTTACGACGCGTACGCTGCCTCTGACAACCTCATTCTCAAGAACAATGTTAACGTTATGAATGTTCCAGGACGAAGCGTTGTTTGACATCTACTCCAGCATCCTTCCGGCTTCGCGATCAAGCAGAACGATAACCCGCGGATGTGTCTGCAGCAAAGAAGCAGGCACTTGAGTCGTAATCGGTCCGGTCAAAGCCTCTTTTACAATTCGGGCCTTATCGGAACCGCGCACAACAAGCAGAATCGTATTGGCTTTCAAAATGGAGCCAACACCCATCGTATACGCCTGAGTCGGCACTTCGTCCATCGAAGCGAAGAAGCGGGCATTCGCCTCGCGCGTTTCTTCCTTCAGCTTCACGACATGCGTACCTGCCGACAGATGATCATCAGGCTCGTTAAAGGCAATATGTCCGTTATGCCCAAGGCCGAGCAATTGAATATCGGCCGGACTCGCATCAAGAAGAGCATTGTAGCGAGCGCATTCCGCTTTCGGATCATCAGCCATTCCGTCCGGCAAATGAGTGCTTCCGGCAGGGATGTCGATATGAGAGAACAAGTGCTGATTCATATAATAGGCGTAGCTTTGATCGTTGTCCGGCGTCAATCCGGCATATTCATCCAAGTTATAGGTAGTGACGCCGCTGAAGCTCACTTTTTTATTTTTATAGTTCTCTACTATTTTGGCATAAATCCCGATAGGTGTCGATCCTGTCGCAAGGCCAAGCACCGCGTTAGGTTTTTCGTTGATTAGTGTAGTATAAAGCTCCGCTGCGTATTGATCGAGCTCTGCCGATGTTTCAAAAATTTTAATTTCCATTGGTTCTGCCTCCCATATAGTGTGTTGAAAGTCCAGATTAATCGCTTATCCGTTATGATTTAAGTGTATATGAAAACCGTTCATTTCACAATAATTTTGATTGATCTTTTCAAATATTTGATCGAAAAAATCATGTGACTAGATGAAGACGTTGAAGCGAAATGCGGGCGTTTATGCTATGCTAGTCCATAGTGATTAGAAGTAGTTTGGGTGCAAAAGACGGGTGGATGAGGATCAGCCTGTACCTACCATCGGCTCAGCGCAACAGGAGGTAAAGAAATGGGGCACAACTTTGAAAATAGAGGGTTTCCAGATACGTCGAAGCGCAAGGAAGAGCATATTCGTATTTGCCTTCAGGAAGAGGTAAACGGAATCGGCATTTCGACGGGGCTGGATTCCTATCGATTTAAACATAACGCGTTGCCGGAGCTTTCGTTTGCAGAAGTAAGCCTAGAAACGGAATGGTTTGGAAAGCCGCTGCGGGCGCCGTTTCTTGTCAGCTCTATGACGGGCGGCACGGATGAGGCCGGTGCCATAAATCGCCGCTTGGCCGCTGCCGCAGAGGAAAGAGGCTGGGCCATTGCCCTTGGCTCGATGCGCGCAGCGATTGAAAAGGAAGAGCTGGCCGGCACATTCAACATTCGCGGCGTTGCGCCGACTGCCCCCGTCATCGCCAACATTGGCGCCGTTCAATTAAATTATGGTTTTGGCGTCGAGGAATGCGCAAAGGCAGTGGATTTGGCGGAGGCCGATTGTCTGGTCCTTCATTTGAATGCGATGCAGGAAGTGTTCCAGCCTGAGGGGGATACCGATTTTGGCTCATTGCTGGGCCGAATTGAAGAGGTTTGCAAGGCGCTTTCCGTCCCCGTTGGCGTTAAAGAAGTAGGCTGGGGCATCGATGGAGATACGGCCGTTCGGTTAAACGAGGCGGGAGTCGCATTTATTGATGTTGCCGGAGCCGGCGGCACGTCTTGGAGCCAAGTGGAGAAATTCCGCGTTTCCGATCCGCTCAGAAGGACGGCGGCGGAAGCTTTTGCCGATTGGGGCATTCCCACGTCCGACAGTTTGCTGGAGGTGCGGGACCGCTTGCCAGGCGCCAAGCTCATCGCCAGCGGCGGATTGCTTACCGGCGTAGACGCAGCCAAAGCGATAGCGCTCGGAGCCCACCTTGCAGGGTTTGGACGGACGCTGCTTCCCGGGGCGGCTCAAGGAAACCTTGATTGGTCGGTTCAGCAGTTGCTCCTTCAATTCGAGAGAATGGAGTTTGAGCTGAAGGCGGCCATGTTTGGAATCGGTGCGGGAACGATATCGGATTTGCGGGGAACGAAGCGGATTATTCGAAAATAAAGCTAAATCCAAAAGGCAAGCCTCTGTTCGCAGTGTACAGAAGGCTTGCCTTTTTTTAACGCTGCTTACTTTGTATATTGCATATCCTTATTTGTATATTGCACGTCCTTATTTGATTAACCCCGTCCCTTCAATTTTCACTTTGGTGTCGACTTCAAATTTGACATGAGGGTAAATTTCCTTCCATGCTTCCATGCTGTTTTCGCTGTGATGGCTGGCCCGATAGCGAAGCCCGAAGCCAAAAGGATCAATTCCGGCCTTCTGTATCTTCTTGAGCAGCTTAAGGGAGGCCTCCTCGTATTCTTTTCCAAGCTGCTCTTGTATCGGCCCCCAAGGCTTGTCAAAAAGACCATCCGGGGCTTCCTCAAATACAACTTCCATGTTTATGTTCATGACAACCTTTGTTTCGTTCCCTTGCGATTTGATGCGAAAGCCCGAATGCAGCCGATTGATGGCGATGACAAGCGGAGTTCCTTTAAACATCCCGTGCATGGACGCTTTCGTAAAATGATCCGACATCTGATTGAATAACTGGGTTTCCGCAGGCGAAAGCACAAGCTTAATTTTGGACTCGTCGAACAGGGCGACCTGATTGATAATGTAGCTGTCTTTTCTATGGTTGGTAATGATCGCGAGGGCGGGGTCGAGCCCTTCTTCGGAAACCCTTCGCGCAAGTCCCGAAAGCGTCTCCGCATAGTTGTAGGAAGACTCTGTGCCGTCGGCGCCGAACGAAAGCAGGAGCGCATTTCCGGGATAGCGTTCGGAGACGGGCTGCACATGGAGAATGGCTTCCGCGTCGGGCTTGCCTACGGCAACGGTCGCTACATTTTGAATGTCTCTTCGGCGCAGCATCCAGTCGATCAAAGCGGTTATATCCTTTTGAGCCAAATCCTCGCCCAGAACGAACATTTTGCAATGGCCGAAATCCAGCTCTTTGTCGACGTACGCTTTGAGCATACGGATTCCTTCGGCGATGCTTGGAGCGTCTATCGTTTCATATTGAATTTTGGAAGCGCCGGGTTCAATTTTGGGGGACGGGATGGCGAGCTGCAGCGTAATGCGGTACGGTTTGTTTTTGTTGCCGGACAAATCTACACCCGTGCCGACAACGAAAAAACGTTTGTCGATGTCTTTAAAGCCGCAGCCTCCTACCATAAGGACCACCAGCAACCAGGCTGCCCAGCGAACCGTTATTTTCATTCCGGGCGCAGCCTCCTTCGGCTAAGGATAAAGATCATTACAACGGTTACGATTTCGGCGAACAAGCGGACAATGAGCCAATAGGTCGTAATGATGTAATTGATTTTTTCATTCGTTACGATGTAGTAAATGACGCAGGCCGCCGCAAAAATACCCATAATGACGTAATTGGATATGGGAGCTTTCGGACTGTCTATCTCTGGTTTGTATTTGGGAGAGCAGTTTTTGACGTATTCCATCGCATGATGCCAGCCTGACATCGTATAAACAAGGGTAATATTCAAAAAGATGAGGAGAAACAGGAACATGACCCTTTCAATAAAGCCATATTGCATTGATAGCGAATCCGAAGTTACTGCCCATAAGTAAATGTAGCGGTCCACCCCTTCTGTTCCATGAAAGCCAATGGGTACAAAAAAGGTGACAAGCAAAATAATAAAGCCGAGTATCGGATAAACCCAGCGAAACTTAAAGCGGAAATTGGGCGGAAAAAGCCGGTTGACTAGCGCCAAATTAATATATCCCGTAAAGATAAACGTCGCTGCGGCAATCGTAGAGACGACAGGCATTTCGGTCACATAGTTGGCCACGACGCGTATCGCGTCGAAATTGAGCTGAGGGCTCCGCACCATTTTGAACAAAACAAAAAAGGTAAGCGGGGCATTGACAATGACGCCAATTTCGAGAATGAGAGTAACGGTTAGCGTCGAACGAGTTGCCGCATAGCCGCTTGCGAGAACAAGAATGATCAATATGACCGTTGTGCTGGCATCAGGGTTGAAAAAGCGGTTGATCAGCACGGCATATGCGACCGCTACGATAGTGGAGGAAAACCACCACATGACCACATAAAAAAGGAGAAACGCCGACACGACCCCGCTTGGAAAATGAAGCTTCAAAATGTCCGGCACGGCCATTCCGGGATATCTGGCCATTGCGCTTGTGAACATATAAATCAAAACGCCTCCGATAATCGGGGCGATTAGAAGTGAAGCGACCGCGCCGTCAAACCGGTATTCCACTAAATGATGCGGAACATAAAGCATCAAGTTAATGATGCTGACGATAATAAAGTTGTAGAAAAAGTAACGGTTCATTTGACTCTCACCTGCCCGATATCGCCTTCGGCGGGATTGATCTTGCCGTGAAGACGGAAGTAAGGCTTACCGAAGCTTCTAAGATTGCATAAATAAGCGACGTATACGAAGAGGCCGAAAGCCACTCCCGAGATGCCAAAAAAGACGGAAGCCAATATAAGCGGATATTTCAAAAAGCGGATGGCAAATGAAAGCGAATTGACTGGAATGACAAAGTTGGAAATCGCAACGACGGACGTGACGATAATCATAATACTGCTCACGAGTCCAGCTTGTTGAGCGGCTTGACCTAAAATTAAACCGCCGACCGTAGTTGCGGTCGAGCCGATATAGCGGGGCAGGCGGGTACTCGCCTCAATCAGCGTTTCAATCATAAACAGCATAATGAGCACTTCCACGAAGGAAGGGTAAGGAACGGCGGAACGGCTTGCCGCTATCGAGAAGGCGAGCTGGACGCGGAACAGCTCCGGGTTGTACGACACGACCGCAATGTAAAGGGCGGGCAGCGTTACGGTGAGGATGATAGCGGTATAGCGGATAAAAATAAGAAAGCGCGTCATCCAATAAGCCTCGTAATTATCTTCGATCGCATGCATGAAATCGAAAAAAGTAACGGGCATAATGAGGCCGAACATGCTTCCTTTAATTAAAATAATGACTTTTCCTTTGCCAATCGCTCTCGCGAGTCGGTCCGGCCTTTCTGTAATCAGAATGGTCGGAAACAGATGCCGGCGCTTGCCGTTCAGAAGCTTCTCCAGCTCGCCTGCGGCATGAACGATATCGACACTGATGGAGCTGAGCTTTGACCTTACATTGTCCAGCACCATAGGATCGACATGGCGCTGATCGTACATGACGATCAGTTGTGTCCTCGAGGTGTAGCCGACTGTAAACTCCTCAAGGCCAAGCTCCGGTGACGGATACATGGTCCGCACTAGATTAATGGACTTGTTGAGATCCTCGCTAAGCGCTAGCTGCGGGCCTTGTATGGCGCTTTCTACTTGCGTTTGAGGGCTTGGGTTGCAAATGACGTTTCCGGTAAAGAAGGAGTAAATGCGATCATCCGATTTAATAAGCACGTTGCCCCGCAGCAGCAGATCCTGCCATCTGGCAGGGTCTTGCACTTCCAAATATTCCGGAATTCTTTTTATCTGATCGCGATAGGACGTCTCTTCTTTCATAAATGGAACGGTAATAAAATCGCCGATCATTCTTTCGTCGCATAGCGGCGCTATAAAAGCGATCTCGATCGTCATTTCACTATTTTGCAGCGTATAGGTTTTTAAATCGGATGCTTCGGCAAACAGCAATTTGATTCTCTCGTTCACGCTATCGCACCTCCTGCTCATTTATTTTGTTATCCCGGTTTATACCGCACATCATTTTCCATAGTTTGCGCCAAGAGGCAAGGAATATGCTAAGATAAGTAATTAGATGAAATGCATCCGAACAATGGGAAATGAAAGGAAGCCGGCTCGAAGTGATTAAACCTTGGTATGAACAAAGCTTTGGAAAAGACTATATGGTCGTTTACAGACATAGGGACCTGGAGCAGGCAAGCCGCGAGGTGCGCCAAATGACAGACTTGCTCGCACTGCCGACGGGCGCCTCCGTGCTGGATATCGGCTGCGGCATGGGCAGGCATGCCCTTGCGCTTGCGGAGGCTGGATTTCAAGTGACCGGCGTTGATTTGTCGCGCGCATTATTGGAAGAGGCGCGAGCTCATGACAGCTGCGGCAAAGTAGAGTGGCGGCAGGGCGATATGAGGGAGCTTCCTTTCCCGGACGGCTCATTCGACGCAACGGTCAATTTATTTACTTCCTTTGGATATTTTTCGTCTGAGGGAGACAATGTGAACGTGCTCCGTCATATTCGCAGAGTGCTTCGCCCGGGAGGGGCCTATCTTATCGATTTTTTAAATCCGCTTTATGTAGAACGTCACCTGGTTCCAAAATCGCAGAGAGTAGACGAGGAAAGCGGATTGCACATTTTGGAGGAGCGTACCATTTTGGACGGCTGGGTGCAGAAGGCCATTACCGTTCAGGAGGAGGCGGCTCTGCCAGAAGCAGCCTTGTGCGAGGCTGATCCCATGCTGATTAGAAAATATTTGGAGCGTGTGAAGCTTTATCCGCTTGATTGGTTTCAGGAGCAACTGCTGAATGCGGGTCTTGACCTCAATAAAGTGTACGGAAATTATGATGGCAGCCCTTATGACCGTGAGTGCTCACCAAGAATGATTATGGCGGGCAAGGCGCAATGACGGCGCAGGTCGTTGCACTGCCGGGCGGCTGGCTGCAAGTCAAAGTGCCGCTTCCATTTTCGTTGAAATGGGTCAACAGCTATATCGTTCCGGAGCGCGGCAGGGTTACGGTCATTGATCCCGGTCTTGGAACGGATGAAGCTAGGTCATTATGGGACGAAGTGCTGTCTTCTTGTCATTTGAAATGGCCGGATATAAAAAGAGTGCTGTTAACTCATCAGCATCCCGATCATTACGGGCTTGCCGGTTATATGCAGCAAAAAAGCGGCTGTCCCGTTTATATGACATCGCGGGCGCATCGTTACGCGCTTAGGTTATGGGAGGAGGACAGTACGTTTGCCGATGACCTGCGAGAGCTGTATGTGCCGCACGGCATGCCGGAGCATTTGATGGACGCCATCGAAAACAACTTATCGGGATTCGTTAGTCTTGTATCTCCACAGCCGAAAGTAGACTACTTTGAGCCGGGAGGCATATTGGAGCTGGGCGGCGCGTCATGGGAAATCATTGATGCTCCAGGCCATGCGTTTGGCGGTGTTTGCTTATACCAAAGGGAGACTCGCTGGATGGTGTGCGGAGACCAAGTGTTGCCGCGCATTACGCCGAATGTAAGCGTCGTACCGGGTGAGGAAGCGGATCCTCTCGATTATTTTTTGAATAGCCTTGCGGAACTGAGATCATATGAGGTCCATTATGCCCTACCCGGCCATCGAGATCCTTTCGATCGCTTCAAAGAGCGGATTGAAGAGCTTTTGGATCATCACGCCCGGCGATTAAAAGAGATGGGGGAGCGGCTGGCAGAGCAGTCCCAAACGGCGTTTGCGCTATGCGAAGAACAGTTTGGGAAACATTTAAGAGAAAATCCGCATAATTTAAGATTTGCCATGTCGGAGACGCTCGCTCATCTTTATTTTTTGGAGCAGCGGGGCATAATCGTATCCGATCGTCAGGATGGTTGTATCGTTTATCGGAAACCGACGGGTAGTGCCCACGCAACGGGATCGGCAGGCAATTGGAATTCAATAGATTGAGCGTAAAATGGGAAGAGAGACAGCGGTCTTTTCGCTGAAAGGGGATAACCTTTCATGCGGGAGGCCGCTTTTTATGCTTTAAGTAGTCTTTTTTTCGCTATAGACAATTATTTATTGCATCATATATAAATATATGATACATATTTAATTGAATAGAACGTACTAATAGACATTTTGAAAGCAGCTTACATGAAAAAGGGGAGTTTGTGCATGGAGAGAGAACTGGCTTTGGAAATTGTTCGAGTAACGGAGCTTGCCGCACTTGCCTCTGCGCCTTGGATGGGTCGCGGCGATAAAAACAGTGCGGACGGAGCGGCGACTTCTGCGATGCGCGCCATGTTCGACTCCGTGTCGATACGCGGAACGGTTGTAATTGGAGAAGGGGAGATGGATGAGGCCCCTATGCTTTATATTGGCGAGCAGGTAGGGAGCATGCAAGGGCCGGAAGTGGATGTTGCGGTTGATCCTTTGGAAGGGACGGAAATAGTCGCCAAAGGGCTTAACAATGCGCTTTCCGTCATTGCGGTAGCTGGCAAAGGGCAGCTTCTTCACGCTCCTGATATGTATATGGAGAAGCTGGCTTACGGGCCTGCGCTTGTAGGAAAGCTGAAAATAACCGACTCGATGGAAACGACACTTACGAAAGCGGCAGAAGCGCTGAACAAAAAGGTGTCCGATTTAACCGTCATGATTTTGGACCGCACTCGTCATGAATCGATTGTGAAGGTTTTGCGCAAAGTCGGTGTCCGGATCAAATTTTTGTCCGACGGGGATGTCGCAGGAGCTATGGCGCCGGCGTTCCCGGAAGCGGGCATTGATTTGTACGTTGGCTCTGGAGGGGCGCCGGAAGGGGTGCTCGCTGCCGCCGCTTTGAAATGTATGGGCGGAGAATTGCAGGGCCGGCTTATGCCGTCCGATTATTTGGAGTATGAGCGATGTATGGCCATGGGCATCGAAGACCCTTACAAAGTGTTGACGATGGACGATATGGTCGGGACAGAAGATGTTATTTTTGCAGCAACTGGGGTTACGCCTGGCGAATTTCTTGGCGGTGTGCGCTATTTTCCCGACGAGCGGGCGGAGACGCATTCCATTGTAATGAGGGCAAAAACGAAGACGATTCGGTTCATCCGAACGGTACATTATTTGCCCAATAAGCCGATGCTGCGTCAGAATGAAGGTTAGAGCGGTTTCGATTATGCATAGCATAAAGCAGCTATTGTGCTCATTTTAAAAGGATAAACTCCCACTTCCTATAAGGGAACATACGTTCTATAATGGAGCATGTGTCTTTTCATAAATGGGAGAGTGCGAGATGGATAGGCTAAAAACTAACGCTTTAGAGGGAATGAAAAAGCATAACGTTGTCGGATTCAGCATGACGCTGTGGGATGAATTTGGAACGGCTGCCACGAGGAGCTATGGCTTTCTTGACGCGGAGGGGAGGGAGCCGGTTCAGGCGGAATCCCGGTTTAATGCTTGCTCTATTAGTAAAATGGCTGCCGCTTTGCTTGCTATGAAGCTTACAGCAGAGGGGAGAATCGGACTTGACGACCCTGTCAACGAAAGGCTTCAAGGATGGAAATGTCAGGTCGGCCATGCCGGAGATGAAGGCAGAATTACGCTTAGGCAGCTACTGAGCCATCATTCAGGCATTAGGGATGGAGAGGACAGCTTCGATATTGGGAGGGATGATGCGCCCCCTCCAAGCATGACCGATATATTGCGGGGGAAGACCGTTTATATGTCACAGCCGATTGTGGTCGGTGCGGAGCCGGGAGGTGCTTTTCATTATTCAGATGCGGGATATTGCGTTGCGCAAAAGTATATGGAGGATTGCTGCGGCAAGCCGTTTGACGTGTTAATGTCCGAAAAAGTGCTGGAGCCGCTCGGCATGTCGCTCAGTTCATACGAAAGCTCCCTGTCCATTGCTGCCAAGTCTGGATATGCGTCCGGGCATGACCGAACGGGCACACGTACGGAGCCGCGCTATCCCTGTTATCCTTTTGCAGCCGCTGCGGGGCTTTGGTCGACGCCTTCTGATTTGGCCAAGCTTGCTATGGAAGTGATTCAATCGCTTAGAGGAACAGGGAAGCTTGGGCTGTCCAAGTCACTTGTGGAGGAGATGCTGACTCCACAGGGCCAAACGGATTTTGCCGGATTAGGGTTGTTTTTGAGCGGGCAAGAGGGCAGGCGTATCGTGTCTTCTTATGGCTGGGGAGTCGGCTTTCAAAGCATGATGGTGTTTTCTCCCGAATTGGGCAAAGGAGCGGCCTTGATGCAAAATACGGATACGGGCCGCCACCAGAGAGAAGGTTTAATTGGCGAAATGCTTGAAGGTTTGGGCTGGACATAAGGTAGGGGAACCTCAACTTCATAGATGTACGGAAAAAGAAGACACTCTCGTCATTGACGGAAGTGTCTTCTTTGCTGTTTTATTTAATGAGTTTTACTGCTCCAAAAAAGTGGAGGAAGTAGAAATTCCATGGACGATTGGATCGGATCCGATCAGGATCGGCCAGAATGACTTTGGGCTTAGAAGGCTCTGGGTTTGCTCCCCTTCAATTGCAGGATATATATCACAGTAATGATTTGTACAACGATTTGTACAATTTTTAAAATGATGAGCATCAAGACGGTATTGACGATTATCATATACGTGTAAGTGATAGACGTTGTAAAGCCGCAGGCAAATTTATATAGGAGCTTTATTTTTTCGTGCTCAAACAGGCGTGCGGAGTGAAATAGTGTTGCCAGAAACAACTAAACACGCTCAAACAGGCGTGCGGAGTGAAATAGTGCTGCCAGAAACAACTAAATGTGCTGAAACGGGTGTGCGGAGCAAAATAGTGGTGCCAAAAACAACTAAACACTCTCAAAAGGTGTACGGAGCAAAATAGTGGTGCCAAAAACAACTAAACGTGCTCAAACAGGTGTACGGAGCAAAATAGTGGTGCCAAAAACAACTAAACGTGCTC
>NZ_JBHTHB010000002.1:0-423436 GCF_042675505.1 Paenibacillus sp. GCM10027627 | reverse complement strand
TAGTGGTGCCAAAAACAACTAAACGTGCTCAAACAGGTGTACGGAGCAAAATAGTGGTGCCAAAAACAACTAAACGTGCTCAAACAGGTGTACGGAGCGAAATAGCGGTGCCAAAAACAACTAAACGTGCTCAAATCGGTGTACGGAGCAAAATAGTGGTGCCAAAAACAAATAAACGTGCTCAAACAGGTGTGCGGAGTGAAATAGTGCTGCCAGAAACAACTAAATGTGCTGAAACGGGTGTGCGGAGTGAAATAGTATTGCCAGAAACAACTAAACACGCTCAAACAGGTGTGCGGAGCGAAATAGCGGTGCCAGAAACAACTAGATCACGCCACAGCAGTGCATACAATAAAAGGTACCCCGCCCAAATGGGGTACCTTCTTTTCGGCAGCCTGTTAATGCTGCCAGTCAGCGAGTTTAGTCAAGAGGAGGGGTGGTCACGCCTTCGCGCTCCGCTTGCCTGCGATGGGCCATGCGGCTTGCTGCGGAAGCGGCGATTGCGCCGACGATATCGTCTAGAAAAGTGTGGATTTCCCCGTCAGATTTGCTGTTTAGCCTCACCAAAATGCCTGGCTTAAGCTTATCGACGTATCCGAAATTGGTAAAACCGATGCTTCCGTATACATTTACGATAGACAGCGCGAGAATTTCATCGCATCCGTACAGGCTTTCATCATGCTTGATCATATCCTGAAGCGGCGGCAGCAGCTTGCCTTCCTCCGCCAATATATCAAGCTGGATGCCGGTCAATACCGCATTTTGCACTTCGCGCTTGGAAAGAACGGCGTCGACATGCACAATGCAATCTTCCGGAGTAAGACCCGGAAAATAATCTTTTTGGAGGAAGTGGACGAGCTCGGCGATCGCAAGCTTGGTCACTCCTCTTTTGGCGAGCCATTCATCAGTTGCGGTTGCGACTTTTGAGCTATTAAGGCTGTAAATTTCGGGTTGATTGTTCATCGTTATTCCCCCACATGATTTTATGGACAAAACTGGTCTAAAACAGGGAAGGGCTCGTATACATATTACTACAAATGAGGAGTTGTACAAAGCCGCCAGGCTAAAATCAATCGGGGAGGAATTATCAACATGATTCAAAAAAGATGGATTCGCCGTACCGCATACGTCGCACTATTGGCGGTGCCCGTTCTAACCGCAGGATGCGGGTTGTTTTCGCAGCAAACGAGCAAATCGATTGACCCGCCGCCTGGGATCGAGACGTCGGAGGATGTGGAAGGCGAGCCAACGGGACTTTTGCCCGGCGCAGAAGAGAGCTCCAAAGTAACGGTGTATCTTCAGGATGGCAATGGCTATTTGGCTCCGGTCGCTGTTCCGCTTGCCCTTGAGAAGAATGAGACGGCTCCGCAAAAGGCGCTTGAAATTATGGTCGATCAAGGCGCATTCGCTTCGCAGCTGCCGGAAAACTTCCGCGCGTTAATTCCTCAGGGAACGCAGGTGCTGTCCTATGAATACGACAAAGAACTAAAAGTTGCGAAAGTGAATTTGTCCGGCGCTTTTGCCAATTACAACAGCCAAGACGAGCGCGCTATCGTGGAAGCTATCACATGGACATTAACGGCGATGAGCGGGATCGAGGGGGTCGAGCTTTCCATCGACGGCGAGCCTTTGACGGAAATGCCGCAAGCGGCGTTCCCAATCCAAGGCAAGCTGACTCGCGATATCGGCATCAATATCGAGACGGCCGACGGCGTCAGCGTGACGAACTCGTCTCCGGTTACCCTTTATTTCTCCGCTGAGACTGTTGGCGATGAGCAATATTATGTGCCTGTCACAAGGCTGATTTCGCGTTCCGACTCCAAAGTCCATGCAGCGCTCGAGGAGTTGATTGAAGGGCCGCTTAACAAAAAAGCGCTGACCAGCGTCATCCTCCCGGATGTCGAAGTGACCGGCATTGAGGAAAAAGACGGCGTTGTCATCGTCGACCTTCAGGACGAGGCGTACGAAAGCGGTCAGCAAATTCCGGCGGAAATGCTGCAAGCGGTCATCCTTTCCTTGACGGAAAACAGCGGCGCGGATTCCGTTCAAATCCGGATTAACGGCGAAACCAATTTGGTCGACGACAACAACCAATCTTATAGCGAGCCAGTCGGCAGGCCGCATCATGTAAATGCGCTGAAATCTTAAACGTCCGGCAAAAAGCCCCGAAAAAACGAATTAAGCTCCGGCTTAGTTCGTTTTTTTGCGCATAATTTAAGGGGCAAGATGCAATTCGGCGGCCACTTTGCTAAAATAGGGAGGATTACATACGGATTTTACGTTCAGGAGGCATACCGAAATGAGAAATGACAGTCGCGAGCCGAATCAGCTTCGTCCGGTCACGATTACGACCAATGTCAATAAGCATGCGGAGGGATCGGTCCTAATCGAGGTTGGCGACACGAAGGTGATTTGTACGGCCAGCGTCGAGGAGCGGGTTCCTCCTTTTATGAAGGGACAGGGAAAAGGGTGGATTACAGCAGAATACTCCATGCTTCCAAGAGCAACCCATTCCCGCAACCATCGGGAAGCTTCCAAAGGCAAGCTGACGGGAAGAACGATGGAAATTCAGCGGCTGATCGGCCGCGCGCTTCGTTCTGTTGTGGATTTGTCAGCGCTTGGCGAGCGCACGATTACGCTGGACTGTGACGTCATTCAGGCGGACGGCGGCACACGCACGACATCCATTACTGGAGCTTTTGTCGCTATGGCGATTGCGATTCACCGTATTTCCAAAACGGCGACGTTTAATAAATATCCGATCAGAGACTTTTTGGCATCCGTCAGCGTTGGCGTCATTGGCGAGAAGGCGCTTCTTGATTTGAATTATGAAGAGGACTCCAAAGCCAAAGTCGATATGAACGTCGTGATGACGGGCGAAGGAAAATTTGTGGAAGTGCAAGGGACGGGCGAGGATGCGCCGTTTACGCGCGAGGAGCTGAATGAGCTGCTGGCGCTTGCGGAGTCCGGCATTGCGGAATTGATCGGCAAGCAGCGCGAGGCGCTGGGCGAGCTTGCGGATCGGATTGGGGGCTGACGCGAGTGGGCTTGAACTTGCTGTCGGGACAATCAACGATTGTTGTAGCTACCAAAAACGCGGGCAAAGTAAAGGAATTTGCTCATGCGCTTGAGAAGCTGGGCAAAAGTGTGGCAAGCTTGCACGACTATCCTTCTATTGAAGATATTGTGGAGGATGGAGACACGTTTGCCGCCAATGCCCGAATCAAAGCCAAGACGACGGGCGACGCACTCGGCGTGCCTGCCCTTGCTGACGATTCCGGCTTGCGGGTAGAGGCGCTTGACGGCAGGCCCGGCGTTTATTCCGCCCGGTATGCTGGAGAAGGGGCAAGTGACCAGGACAATAACGAAAAGCTGCTGGCGGAACTGTCCGAGATGGGAGCTTCACTGCCTGGCGATTGTTTGCCAGATGGCTCGAGGGGGCTAAGCCGTGCCCAGTTTGTATGCGCGTTGGCGCTGTATGATCCCGCGACTGGGCAGTTTGTTGAAGCCAAAGGTACGGTAGACGGCCTTATTACGGACCGCCCGCATGGCGACGGAGGATTCGGCTACGATCCGCTTTTCTGGCTGCCGCAGCTCGGCAGAGGGATGGCAGAGCTAAGCAAAGAGGAGAAATCAGCCATCAGCCACCGCGGCGAGGCGCTTAAAGCGCTTCTTGCCCAGTTGGAAGCTTAGAGCATGAACTTAAAAGGGACGCACTCCTGCGGGAGGCGTCCCTTTTTTTGTTATCCCCTTGCCCTTTTTATCGCACGATTGAAACGTTATACCGTTTAAGCCATAGATTGACTTGATATAAATAGGCAAACAACTGCGGGCCGGACATTAATTGGCCGAACCAAGGGATATTGGAGCTTGCGGAAGCGGACTCAGTCAGCTCGCGCACTTTTTTCACGTTGATGAGCGGAAGGATCGGCGAGGAAGGATCATTCAGCACATCCAGCAAAAGTCCGCGTACAGCGGCCAAATAGTTTGGATTATGCGTTTTGGGATACGGACTTTTTTTGCGCCACAAGACGTCATCCGGCAAAAGTCCCTGCAACGCTTTTCGCAAAATGCCCTTTTCCCTGTCGCCCGCCGTTTTGATCTCCCAAGGGATGTTCCACACATACTCCACTAGACGATGATCGCAAAACGGAACGCGTACCTCAAGTCCCGCCGCCATGCTCATCCGATCTTTGCGGTCCAGCAAGGTTGGCATAAAGCGGGTAATGTTCAAATAAGACATGCGCCGCATTTTTTTAAGCTGTTCGTCCTCGCCGGTTAAGTGAGGTACTTCCGCAACGGCGTCGGCATACCTGTCGCCAATGTATTCTTCCGGCCGTATCCATCCGGCAATTTCCGGCGACAGCAGACTTCCCCGCATTCCAGTCGCCAGCGACCAAGGGAAGGTGTTGCTGCTGAGCGCATCGTCCCGGTGAAACCAAGGATATCCGCCGAATATTTCGTCGGCCGCCTCGCCGGAAATGGCGACGGTGGCTCCTTTTTTGATTTCATGGCAGAACAAAAGAAGGGAGGCGTCCACATCCGCCATGCCGGGCAAGTCGCGCGCCAGCGTCGCATCGTGCAAAGCCGCTACCAGCTCCGGCGTATCGAATTGGATGGCATGATGAATCGTGCCTAGATGCTCAGTCATCCGTTTGATCCATGGGGCGTCGCTGCCGGGCTGAAAATCATGGGCTGCAAAATGTTTGTCATTGTCCCGGTAATCGACGGAATACGTATGGATGTTGCCTTGCCCGCCGGCTTTATAGTAGTTGACTGCCAGTGTCGTGAGAGCGCTCGAATCGAGGCCGCCGGAAAGGAGCGTACATACGGGCACATCGGAGATAAGCTGGCGTTCAACCGTATCGATAAGAAGCTCCCTGACATGCTGGGCCGTTTGCTCTACGGTATGTTCGTGAGGTTGGCTTCTAAGCTGCCAATACGTAATTGTTTTGACGCCCGCGCCGTTAATGACCATGCATTGTCCCGGACGCAGCTCGCTAATATCCTTATACACTCCGTGGCCGGGCGTGCGCGCAGGACCGATAACAAAAATTTCGGCCAATCCTTCAGCCCCTACCTCCGCTTTGACGGCAGGATGCTCCAAAATGCATTTCGGCTCCGAGCCGAAGATGAACAAGCCTTCCCGTTGGCTAAAAAAAAGCGGCTTTACGCCCAGCCGGTCGCGTGCCACAAACAGTTCCCGCGCAGTGGTATCCCATATCGCAAACGCAAAAATGCCGTTGAACCGTTCAACGGAGGCCCGGCCCCATTCCATAAAAGCGACGAGCAGCACTTCGGTGTCGCAAGTTGTCGTAAAGGAGCGGCCTCTGCTCTCCAATTCTTTTTTCAGCTCAGGCGCATTGTACAGCTCACCGTTATAGACAATCACATATTTATCGTCACCCGTATACCGAATCATGGGCTGGGCTCCGTTTTCCGGGTCCATAACGGACAGACGGCGATGGCCGAGCGCGCAATGTCCCGATATCCATGTGCCCGCAGCGTCGGGGCCTCGCGGGGCAAGCGTATCCGTCATTCTTTCCAAGTGGCTGCTTTCTTTGGTCAGATCACTGTTCCAATCAATCCAGCCGGTTATTCCGCACATCCCTCTCATTCCTCTCTATGCTGGACTCCAGTTGCGATAATAACAGTTATATGCTGAAAAAAGGGATAAAATGTCTGTCCGACAGGGATGCTAGAGGTAGCGTCTGCTTAATCGAAAGCAATAACGAAAGGGAAGGAATGTGGGGCAAACGATGGAGCGATCATTCGAATCAGAGGAAAGCGGCGAGCGCAAGCCTTATTTTATTTCCGTTCAGGCGGGACAAATATTGGAAGATCCTGAGGCTGCGGCATATGAGCTGGAGATTGTAGCCGGCGAGGAGGAATTAAGCAAGCTGCGCGAGTTGTTTGAGGAGCTGTCCTCGATGGACGAAGCAGAGGCGTTCCATTTTGGCGGCAGGCCGTTTTCGCCCGATAGCGATGAAATATTAAACGGTGCCTCGGATGAAATCATCGGCCGCATTTACCAGTTTCTTTATGAATACGGGACGGACAAGACGAAGCGGCATATCGAAGCGATGGGCATTATGCAACACTAAAATAGCGGGCAGCACCTAGAAATGCCGCTTCGAGCATCATGATCCAAGGATGATGCTCGAAGCGGCATTTTTGCAGAGCGGGGGCGGCCTTTCGAGAAACGGTTCGCATGAAACGGTTAACATGGTATAATTTTTTTATCAAAATAATGGGGGCATACAAGTTGCAGAAGCTGATCTTTTTTGTAGGGGTAGCGGGTACCGGCAAAACGACGGTAGCCAGAAAGCTGAGCGTGGACATACCTGCCGCGTTTTTGGACCGGGATACGATCGGAGGAAGGTTTGTCGAAGCGATACTTGAGATGAAGGGGCTCGACAAAAACGACCGCGATTCCGAGTTTTACAAAACCCATTTGCGCGATTTGGAATACGATACCGCTAAGGATGTCTGCATCGAAAACTTAGCCGCAGGCCAAAACGTATTTATGATTTCGCCGTTTACGGCGGAGCTTAAAAATAAAGAATGGATTGAAGAAGTGATATGTGCCGCTGGCTTGACCAAAGAACAGGTAGACGTAAAGGTTATCGTGGTGACGCTGTCGGACATGACTCTTCAGAAGAGCCGGATCGTTGGACGCCAGACGGAGCGCGATCAGTGGAAGCTGGACAATTGGGGAGATTTTCAGAAGCGTGTGGACTTTGTGCCGACTATCAACTGGGACATTCCGGAGAGCAGCGTGCTTATATTTGACAACAGCGGCGATTTGACGGGAGCCAAGGTGGACGTGCTGAGACGTTTTGCTCTTGGTTAATGATATAAGAAAATGGTTCAAGGGGCTTGTTCCCCGTTCAAAACAAAGCAAGCAGCAGCCCGTAACGATACGGTCTGCTGTTTTTTCTTTCCGGAAAGGGAAATGAAAAGCGTCAAATTTATAGAATAAGACTGAGTTTATATTGAAACTCCCCTAATTCCAGCATAAAGCTTCGCTCCTCAATGTCCGCCAATGCAAGGTATGGGTATATACCGTGTCCCACTCGCCTGCGCCCGAGTAAATATAGTAGATAAATGAAACTTCGGGACTGGAGTGAGTGGATGTGAAAATAGATTTAGGCTGCGGTCCGAACAAGCACGACGGATATTTTGGCATCGATAAACGCCGAATAGCGGACGTCGATCTTGTATGGGATATAAACGAGTCGATACCGCTTCCGAGCGATTCCGTTGAATTTGTTATGGCCAGCCGTTCGTTGCCGTACGTAAACGACTTGTTTAAAGTGATGGCGGACTTGTACCGGTTATGCTCCCATAAGGCGGTAGTTTGCATTTTGGCTCCTTACGCCCACCATTTCGATCATATGGCCAACCCTTATATAAAGCAAAGATTTGACGAGTCCAGCCCCCGTTATTGGACGCCCTCCTTTTACGAGCCCTCCCATGGGTTCAAATGCCCCGAGCTTTCTCCTTATGCGGATAGTTCCCCGCCGTTCGATTTCCGATTGCTGCATATGGAGCTTTTATACGATTCTGAATTCGATTTATCGCTTTACGATTCGGAAGAGCTGGGGACGATTCAGCGTTTTCAACCGAATGCGGCAGTTGAAATCGTTTATTATGTGGCTGCTGTAAAAAAGGTGATCGCTGAGGAGGAATTGGATGAGCTGAGCAGAGGGGTCTATCCACGTCCCAACGTTTTGGAGCAAAAAAAGAATGCGGAGTACTAGTCCCTTTTTTTGATAGGGGAACATGGAATTGAAATAAATGTCATACGAATGAGGAAGAGGTCGTATAGAACGCATCGTATTAGCATTTTATTCGGGTAAAGGGGGGGACAACAATTCCTCTCATCGTTCGAGCCACTTTCAACGCAACAGGCGCCATTACCTTTACCGGCAATACGCTGGGGCTGAGCAGATCGGATACGGCCGGGGTACCAGGAACTCAGGACAGTATTGGCGCATTCACGACGACGAACACAGCTTCCGTTTATGGCACTTATCCCGCGGGCACAACGAGCTTGTATCAGAGCAACAGCTCTAACGCCCAACTTGTTCTGCCCACAGGCAGTACGGTGTTGTATGCCGAATTGATTTGGGGCGGCTCGTACATAAACGGGAGCGTTAATCTAAGCGCGGCGATTAACAATCCGGTTTCCTTCACGACTCCGACCGGGACAACAAGCATTACGCCGGACTCCGCTACGGCTCAGCAGGTCGATCTGGGCAACGGCGCATCGGCTTATGTCAGATCGGCCAATGTGACGTCGCTAATTCAGCAGGGTATGTCAGGCACGTATACGACCAGCGGGGTGGTTGGCACAATCGTCATAACCGGCGATGCGACAGCCAATCATGCGGGGTGGACGCTTGGTGTCATCTACCAAAATCCAACGCTGCCGTTCCGCAATATGTCTCTGCGCGCTGGAGCGATTCTGGTCCAAGCTACCTCTGATCCGGTCAATACGACGATTACCGGCTTTGCTACCCCTATATCGGGCGCGCTAGGCGGGAGAGCGCTGTTCAGCGCCCAAGAAGGGGATGCGAATCGGACTGGAGATCAAGCTTTATTCGGACCGACCGCGGCTTCGCTTGTTGCGTTGTCCGGGCCTAACAACTTCGCAACCAACTTTTTTGCATCGCAAATTAACAACGATGCCGGCCAATTGAATACAACAGGCACTTTTGGCAACCGCAACCAAACAAACGGCACTCCCGGCACTAATATTTCCGGGGGACGGCAAGGCTGGGACATTACAAACGTGGACATATCCGCTCGCCTTGCCAATAACCAGTCCTCAGCGGTGCTAAGCCTTACGACGTCAGGCGATGCCTACGTCCTTAACGGAAACGCGATTCAGGTCAATATTAACTCGCCGCAGATCAACGTAGTCAAAAGCGCCAACGTATCCGGGGTTGTGGCAGGGGATACCATCGTCTATACCGTCACGGTGAGCAATACCGGGACAGCCAACGCGGCGAGCGTCGTCCTCTCCGACGCGCTGCCGGCGGGATCCGCTTTTGTGGCGGGGAGTGTAACGGTAGCCGGGGTAGCCAAACCGACGTTTGACATTACGACGGGGGTTTCGCTTGGCTCGCTCAACCTGAATTCGTCAGTTGCGGTTACATACAGAGCAACGGTCACGTCGGTTCCGTCTCCGCAGCAGCTCGTTAACACGGCCAACGCCGCGTTTACATTTCAGAGCGTGGCGGGCGGTTCGATCATCTCGGGCGTGATCCCGTCCAATTCGGTTACGCTGCCGGTGTACTCCCCCAAGCTGTCGATCGTGAAATCGGCTAACGTAACCAATGCTTCAGTGGGCAGCACGGTAACTTACAGGCTGGATCTATCCAATACCGGCAATATTGGGGCTGTAACGACGATAACGGACAATATTCCGGCGGGAAGCACCTATGTGTCTGGCAGCTTTACCGTCAATGGCGTGCCTATAGCTGGAGCAAATCCTGCGACAGGTGTTGCAATTGGCACTATAGGCGCGGGAGCAACTTCTGTCGTTACCTTTCAGACGTTGGTCAATACGCTGCCTTCCCCGCCGCAATTGGTCGACCAGGCAACTGCAGCCTACACGTTTCAGCCTCCGGACGGCCGCACGATTTCTGGCTCTGCGGCATCCAATACGTTAACGCTGCCTGTCCAGTTGCCTAACGTTTCGGTAGTGAATAGCGCAAGCTTGCCGGACGCGGCTGTAGGGGACACGATCACGTATTCATCCGTTATATCCAATAATGGCTCACAGCCGGTTACGAATGTTGTGCTGACGGACCCCATTCCGGCAGGGTCCACATTTGTGCCCGGGAGCGTAACTGTCGGCGGTGTCGCAAAGCCCGGCATATCTCCCGCGAGCGGCGTTGCTGTAGGGACACTGGCTGCCGGCGCTTCTGCAACCGTTGTGTTTCAGGTTACGGCCACGTCGTTGCCTTCGCCGCCGCAATTGTCTAATCAGGCTTCTGTTTCGTACAATTCCGGCACTTTTTCAGGCATTACGTTGTCCAATACGACAATAACCCCGCTTTACCAAGCTGTTATCGGCATCGCCAAGTCGGCGGATCGGACGAAAGCTACCGTCGGTACGAGGGTCACTTATTCTATAAACGTCGGCAATACTGGCAATATCGCCGCGTCAGTCGTACTCACCGACAATATTCCGACGGGCAGTTCATTTGTTGCAGGCAGCGTCACTGTTCGCGGTGTTGCGCAGCCTAACGCTTCGCCGACAGCGGGCATCCCACTTGGAACAGTGGCGCCAGGCGGTTCCGTCCCGATTACGTTTCAAACGGAGCTGACCGCCGTGCCTTCACCGCCGTTTCTAGTCGATCAAGCTGCTGGAGCCTATACTCTACAGCTTCCGAGCGGACGTACGGTTTCCGGCTCAAGCGTATCCAATACAGTTTCCGTGACGGCCTCTGCACCCGACGTAGAGATTGTCAAAACAGTAAATCGTACGGCGGCAACGTTAAACGACATATTGACCTATACCGTCACGGTAACCAACAGCGGTGTCGACCCCGTCACCAGTGTCGTTTTATCCGATCCCATTCCTCCGGGAACTGCTTTTGTTGCCGGAAGCGTCACCGTGAACGGGGCCGCCATTGCGGGAGCGAGTCCCGATGTGGGCATCTCGATTGGCACGCTTGCACCGCAAGCCTCGGCAACGATCCAATTTCAGCTGCAAGTCGTCTCGCTGCCAAGCCCTGCCCAAATTTCTAACCGGGCAGTTGCCGCTTTCCGGTCCGGCACCCTGCTAGGAAGCTCCGTTTCCGATGCGATCGTTACGCCAGTATACGTGCCTGTCATTGGAGCGGTAAAAAGCGCGAGCACTTTGAACGCTACGGTGGGGGATTCCTTTACTTATTTTTTTGATATATCCAATTCGGGCAATATTGCGGCTTCCGTTACGTTGACCGATGCGATGCCTCCCGGTGCGGTATTTAACACGAACAGCGTCATTATCGGCGGCGTGCCAACCCCTGGCGTCAGTCCAGACACGGGGATATCAACCGGTTCCATAAATCCCGGTTCCACAGTAACGATGAGCTTTGTGGCTACCATCGTTTCATTGCCTCAGTCCCAGCGGCTGGTTAATCAAGGCAACGCCGCTTACAGCTTTGATCTTCCGGACGGACGGCATCTGACAGGGAACACGGCAAGCAATACCGTGTCGATAAAGGTATCCTCACCGAACGTCAGCATCGTCAAAAGCGCCAGTCCAACCGCTTCCGTCGCAACAGGAGATGAAATCACTTATGCCGTAGCTGTGACGAACAACGGAATCAGCAACATCAATAATGCCATTATTAGCGACGTTCTTTCATCCAACACTTCGTTTATACCTGGAAGCGTAAATGTGAACGGCTCTCCCCAGCCCGCCGCAAATCCGTCCTCCGGCATTCCAATCGGTACCTTGGCTCCTGGCGCTTCGGCTACCGTAACTTTTGAGGTGATCGTAACGATGGCGACTCCATCACAAATTAACAACCAATCGACGGTCAGTTTTACGTCGGGCACCTTTTCCGCCACTTCATCCTCCAACACAACAACAGTCCCGGTAACGCAGCCGAAGATCAATTTGACAAAAAGCGCTAGCACTAACAACGCCACCATAGGCGACGCCATTATCTATACCATTGATGTGGCAAACACCGGGAATTTGACCGGAACTGTCACCTTATTTGATGCGATCTCGCCAGCGACTACTTTTACGACAAACAGCGTTACAGTCGGCGGCTCCCCTCGTCCGGGCGTCTCCCCGGCAAGCGGCATTCCCGTCGGCGATGTCGCGCCCGGCGCTACGGTGCGCGTGACGTTTGAAGTGGTTATCACTTCATTGCCTACGCCACAGCAGATCAGCAATCAGGCGAACGCAACCTATACGTTTACTCCCCCGGACGGCAGACTGCTTACGGGCTCGGCGACATCCAACACCATTACTTTTCCAGTTTCCGCGCCCAATGTCTCGGTCAACAAATCAACGCCTTCAACTGTTGCGGCAATTGGAGATACGATCACTTATACGACGACAATTCAAAATAGCGGCATCGAGGCCGTTAGCAACGTGCTGTTTTCCGACCCTATTCCTCCTGGGGCAACTTTTGTAACGGGCAGCGTTGTTATCAATGGCGTTCCTGCTCCGGCGGCTGTACCCCCCAATGGAATTGCCCTTGGAACCATCGCTCCTTCCGCAACAACGACCGTGCAGTTTAACATCACGGTTGGCTCCATTCCAAATCCGGCCGTATTGAACAATCAGGCATCGGTCAGCTTTACGTCAGGCGCCTTCTCCGGCACCTCGTTGTCCAATATAGTGTCAACGCCGGTGTCGCAGCCGATTATAGCCATTGCCAAAAGCGCCAGCGACAATTTGACCTCTGTTGGCGATACGGTTACTTATACGCTTTCGGTCAGCAATACTGGCAACTATCCGGCTCAGCTTACCGTAACCGACAATATTCCGGCCGGAACATCACTTGTGCCGAACAGCGTTCTCGTTAACAATTTCCCGGTGCCGGGCGGCAATCCATCTTCCGGCATCAATGCTGGAGTCATTCAGCCGGGATCGACTACTCAAGTGCTGTTTTCGGTCGTCGTTGACTCGCTTCCTGCAACTCAGCAGCTAAGCAATCAAGGAACAGCTGCCTATTCGTTTACATTGCCAGATGGCCGGACACTAGGCGGCTCGGCGACCTCAAATACTGTCGTCATTCCGGTGACGGCTCCTAATGTGAACACGGTCAAGAGCAGTACTACGACGGCCGCTTCGGTTGGCGATACGATTACGTACACAACTGCGGTTACCAATACCGGTATTGATCCCGTTAACAACGCGGTGTTTACGGACCCGCTCCCTGCGGGGACAGCTTTTGTGGCAGGGAGTGTCACAATAGACGGCACGCCTCGGCCTTCGTCCAATCCGTCAAGCGGCATTGCTATCGGCACTATAGCGTCGGGAGCTACGGTCACCGTTGCCTTCAATGTAACGGTCACTTCGCTGCCGGTGCCAAATATTTTGAATAACCAGTCGTCGACCAGCTTTACTTCGGGTGTGTTCTCAGGCGTTTCCTTATCCAATGTCGTTTCAATACCGGTCTACCAGCCGATTTTGGCCGCTGTCAAAAGCGCAAATACAAACAATGCTACAGTGGGGGATACTGTCTCTTATACAATTGTTCTGAATAATACAGGAAACTATGGCGCGAACGTCATAGTGACCGATACGATCGCCGCCGGAACGTCGCTTGTTCCCAATAGTGTGCTCGTCAACGGAGCTCCGGTACCCGGCGCAGATCCAGCGACAGGCATTCCGGTTGACAATGTAACAGGCAGCGCAACCATTATGTTCTCCGTCGTTATTAATAGTTTGCCTGCCAATCAACTGCTCACCAATCAGGCGTCCGCTACGTATTCGTATACGCTGCCGGATGGTCGGACGCTTACCGGTTCTTTTAACTCAAATACAATTTCGATTCCAGTATCAACACCTAATATCAGCGTAGTTAAATCGTCCACCAGAACAGACGCGGCCGTAGGAGAGACCATTCCATATACAATCGTGGTGACAAACAGCGGTCTTGAAACGGTCAATAATGTTGTGTTTTCGGATCCGATTCCTGCAGGCTCAACCTTTAACGGAGGCAGCGTCACGCTTAACGGAGCGCCGTTGCCGACCGCAAATCCTGCATCTGGCTTCTCGCTTGGTTCGATTGCTCCTGGCGCTTCCGCTACGGTTGCTTTTACAGTAACGGTCACGTCACTGCCAAACCCGGCGCAGCTCAGCAACCGGTCGCTCGTCAGCTTTACGTCGGGCGCTTTCTCCGGCTCTTCGTTCTCGAATACACTCGTTACACCTATTTATCAGCCGATCATTGGCATAGTCAAAAGCGCGAATACATCGAATGCAACCGTTGGGGATACGATTGTTTATTCGTTTGACGTAACGAATACGGGCAATTGGGCTGCAGATGTTACGGTTGTCGACAACATTCCGACAGGCGCTTCTTTTGTCCCTAACAGCGTACTCGTTAATGGAGTGCCTCAGCCGGGCGTCGATCCGACAGCAGGCATTGCGCTGGGGACCGTTACTGCGGGGCAGTCTGTCCATGTAAGCGTCTCGCTGCAAGTAACAGTTGATGCGCTGCCTTCTCCGCAGCGACTTGTCAATCAGGGAACGGCCAATTATACATTCGTGCTGCCTGACGGCATAACGCGCTCGGGAAGCCAGCCTTCGAATCAACTCGTTATACCGGTTTCCTCGCCGGATGTCACTGTCGTCAAAAGCGCCGATGTCATCGATGCCGTGGTCGGCGACAAAATTACGTACACCATTGCCATTACGAACAATGGATTGTCACCGGTTAATAATGTAGTCGTGTCTGACCCGACTCCGGCAGGTACCGTCTTCGTGGCGGGCAGCGTAACGGTCGACGGCGTATCCAGACCGACTGCTAATCCAAATGTAGGCGTTGCTATTGGAACGATTGCGCCGGGAGCTTCTGTGAGCTTGACCTTCCAAGTACAGGTTGTTGCAACATGACGAGCGGTTCTCAGCCTTCCCATAAGCTGCTGAACCAATCAACTGTTTCTTTCCGCTCCGGCAATACGGAGCATGTCGCTTATTCCAATACGGTAGCTACCCCTCTCGTCGGACCAAAATTCGAGCTGTCAAAAAGGGCTGAGCCGGACTGCGCCGCATTAGACGATATCATCACTTATCGTTTGAAGCTCAGCAACTCCGGGAATCGGGGGGCAGAGGTAGTGCTGTACGACGCGCTGCCTGAAGGCACGGTATTTGTTGCGAACAGTTTGCTTATTGACGGCGTTCCGCTGCCGGGGGTAAAACCCGGCAGCGGTATCCCGCTTGGGGTCATAGAGCCGAAAACGACGGTCCGCATTGTCTTTCAGGTTCTTATTTCGTTTTTGCCTCCGGAATTAAAGCTGGTCAATCAAGCGCGAGCGGAGTATGTCTTTTATACGATTGATGAGAGGCGATTTACAGGGACAGTCTTGTCGAATTCGGTGAAAATTAAGGTGGAAGGCGCTCGTTTCTCTGCTCATTTGAAGGCATCTGCGGACTATACGTACGTATGCGATACGGTATCGTTTATGTTGGTCGTGGCAAACAGAGGGAACAATCGGATGAACAATACGCTTCTATCGCTTCTCCTTCCCCCGGAAGCGGAGCTCGTTCGAGGGAGCGTAGTGGTAGACGATGTTTGCATGCCGTCGCTTGATCACGGTGAAGAGATCGCTGTAGGACATATCGATCCCGGGCGCACCGTTCAAGTTGCTTTCCGTATAAAGACGGCAAGTGCGCCTATTAACCCGTTCTTAATCATACAAGCATTGGTCCGCTGCGATATCAAAGGGATTAAGTACGAGGAAGCGACAAACAAGGTAAAGCTAAAAGTCATTTGTCCTGAGGTTGTTGTGCACAAAACGGCAAGTGCAGGCTCTGTAACGAGAGGTGATACGCTCCGTTATGAACTGCGTGTGCGCAATGACAGCGGTTTTGCAATAGATGCGGTTTTGCGGGATTGTTTGCCCGAAGGCGCCCTTTTTGTCTGGGACAGCGTTAAGATCGACGGCAAGCGCGAAAAGGGCTTCCAGCCGTCTGAAGGAATTCCGCTCGGCACGATTCGCGCGTTTACTGCTGTTGCCGTTGCCTTTGACGTCACAGTTCCATCCGCTGCTATAGACGGAAGCGACGGCGTTTGGACTAACAAAGCAAAGCTAGGCTATACGTATCCATTGCCCGACGGACGCAAAGTGCTAGAGGAGGTATGGTCAAACCCGGTGGATACGGCGCTGGTTGCCCCCATAATCCGTTTGACGATAAAGCCTCTATCTCCATACGCGGAAGCCGGCAGCCGAATAGCATTCGAGGCAGAATTGAGCAATGCGGGCAATTTGGCAGCCGATGTGGTGCTGTCGAGGCTGATTCCTCCTGAAACCGAGGTGGTGCCAGGCAGCATTCGGATTGTCGGGAGGGGAGATGCCGAGTGGCTTCCAAGCGGATTGCTCCCGCTGGGTACGGTTGAACCGCGGGAAAGGATTAGGATTCGATACGAAGTTTTGCTAAACGAGGTTGTGGAGTCCTCCATCGTCCGGGGACATGCGATCGCACGCTACACCTACGAGTTGAATGGCAAGCCGTATGGCGATGTGGTTCGCTCAAACGGGTATCAAGTAGAGGTGGAAGAGCATAACGAATAATAATCTTGAAAATCAAAAAAATCCCTGCGAGCCCGGGTAGCATTAAGGCATCGCGGGGATTTTCCCATTGTTGTTATTAAAAGTGCTGACTGGTATTCTATGCGTAGTTGGTTAGTATATAAATGTGTACAAAAAAGTGATCTTCCCCAATTGAATGGTTAGCAATAAAGTGAAAAAAAACGCCCAGAACCCTTAATATTACTGGAGTTTTGGACGTTTATATATTTCATAATTCATAACGTTTTTAAATCTAATGGCGTCCCAGGAGGGATTCGAACCCCCGACAACTCGCTTAGAAGGCGAGTGCTCTATCCGACTGAGCTACTGGGACGCGTAAGTAATACTATAGCATGTGTATTTCGATTTATGCAAGCCATTTTTTAGATATTTTTTAAAAAGGGCGATATTTTTTTCTTTTGCCTAAGCGTGGTATAATCTATCGCAAGATTACAGGCTGATTCCTGCGGAGCCCGGGGAGTTGCACGAAGGCGGTGTTAGCATTACGACTCCACAAGACCCTCAGGCAGAGGGCAAAGACAATATTTATCTGTTTCCTAAAATGCTAGACCAGTACCAAATTCAGCTTACTCGAATGCTGGAGGCGGAGCAATACCGGGAGGCGAAGGGACTTCTGCGCTTGCTGTTGAAGTGCCAAGGCCAAGAGAAGCAGCATTACGAGGAATGGGAAAGCTTGCTTAGCTGGCTGGAGATGGCTTTTCCCGAAGGGGAGGACGAACGCGTTTCCTTAGACGGTGACGAGGCGGAGGAAGAAGCCTCTATCCGGGAGCAGCTTTTGAAACCCCCGTCTCAGGACGAGGCTTATATCAACCAAGTCATGTACATTATGCAGCATCACCCGATGATCGATCAGCAGATGCTGGCTTTGGAGCGTGCCGCTTACATTGATTCGCCGGAAGTGACGAAGACGATATTAGAGTGGCTGCAAAAGGGGGACAATCATCCCATCGTCCAGTTTAAGGCGCTTCAATGCTTGCGCAAAAGAAGAGCGTCCGGCACCGTGTCGCTGCAACGGCTGGATGAGCGAGTTGAGCTGGACATTGAGGAGACGCCGCTTTCTATGGAAGATTTTCCAGAGCCGATCGGACGTATTTTGGAGCGAACGGAAGCCGTCGCAGAAATCGACGATCCGACGCTTCCTCATTTTGCCAGAGAGCTTTGGAAGGAAAGCCTGCAATATTTGTACGGCACTTCTGCTTACAGATGGATGCTTGGCGACAACGAGGAGACGGTGGATTGTTTCGCCGCCGCGTTGCATCTAACGCTAAACCTTACGGTGTATGGGTCTGCGAACGATGACGATATAAGGGATACATATGGCATTACCGACGGCTTGCGCTTCCGTTACGAGCAAGCCTGCAGAACGCTTCGCGGAGTGGCGATGCTTCTGCATACGGATGGGGATGAAGGTTAGCCTTGAAAAGCTAGCACATCTTGATTATAATAGAATGGTTTATGTAACGTGAAAACTTTTAATGCATGTGCATTTTGGAGAGGAAGGCATAAAATGAAAGCAACTTGGGAAAAAATAGACAAGAACCTCGTTTCTATCGAAGTTGAGGTTAATGCAGACAAAGTAACAACAGCACTGGATCAAGCCTTTAAGAAAGTATCGGCTAAAGTTAACGTTCCAGGATTCCGTAAAGGCAAAGTGCCTCGCGGCATTTTTGAATCCCGTTTCGGCGTGGAGAGCCTTTATCAAGACGCAATCGACATTCTTTTGCCTGAAGCGTATTCCGCAGCGGTAAATGAAAACGGCCTTCAGCCGGTTGACCGTCCTGAGATCGACGTTACCCAATTCGCAAAAGGACAAGATTTCAAATTCACTGCGAAAGTAACGGTTAAACCTGAAGTGACTTTGGGCGAGTACAAAGGCCTTGAAATCGAGGCTGTACAAGCTGAAGTAACAGAAGAGGAAATTGCAGCTGAGCTTGAGCGCCTGCAAGCGCGCCATGCTGAACTGACTGTTGTGGACGAGGGCCCTGCCCAGAACGGCGACATCGCCGTTATCGACTTCGACGGTTATGTAGACGGCAAGCAATTTGAAGGCGGCTTTAGCGAGCGCTACTCCCTAGAGCTTGGTTCCGCATCCTTTATCCCTGGCTTCGAGGAGCAAGTGGTAGGCATGGAGCTTGGCGATTTCAAAGACGTAGAAGTGACATTCCCGGAGAGCTACCACGCGGAGCATCTGGCTGGCCAACCTGCGGTATTCAAAGTGAAGCTGCATGAGCTTAAGCGCAAATCGCTTCCAACTCTAGACGACGAGTTCGCCAAAGACGTCAGCGAATTCGATACGCTTGAGGAGTACAAGCAGGATCTGTCCGCTAATTTGAAAGAGCGCAAAGAGAAGGAAGTTGAGCAAACGCGCGAGGTTGCTGTAGTCGACAAGGCAACTGCTGCTGCTGAAGTTGAAATTCCGGGCGCGATGATCGATACCGAAACCGACTACATGGTGAAGGACTTCGAAAGCCGTCTGCGCGCACAAGGCATGAACCTGGATCTGTACTACCAATTCTCCGGCCAAAACGAAGAAGTGCTTCGCGGTCAAATGCGTTCCGACGCTGAGAAGCGCGTTCGCAACAACCTTGTTTTGGAAGCCATCGCAAAAGCGGAAGGTTTCGAAGCAACGGACGAAGACCTGAGCGAAGAGCTAGAGAAATTGTCCAAGCAGTACAACCGTCCTGCAGAAGAATTGCGCAGCATTTTCGAGAAAAACGGAAATATCAGCAACCTTCAAGAGGATATTCTGCTTCGCAAAACAATCAAGTTCTTGCTTGACAACAGCAAAACAGCTTAAATCATGACCGGCAATAGCCGGAATAGATGAATAGATTGACTTCAAGATAAGGCGCGTGCACAAGACGTGCCTTATTTTGACCCTACATATCGGTTTTGTGTCTTACATATGATTTGTGTTTTCCTATCACGTATATGGCGTACATATCGCACGGCCTTCGCCGTATACTGTAGTAGTGGGAAAATGACATCAACTAGCGTACGTGATACAATAAGGTAGCTATATCCATTCCAAAATGAAAAGAGGTTGGTCGCATGAATCTGGTACCGATCGTAGTTGAACAGACGAATCGCGGTGAGAGATCGTATGATATTTACTCCCGCTTGCTCAAGGATCGCATTATTTTTCTCGGAAGCGCAATTGACGATGATGTCGCAAACTCCGTTATTGCGCAGCTGCTGTTTCTGGCGGCCGACGATCCTGAAAAGGACATTCATCTATACATAAATTCCCCTGGCGGTTCGGTAACGGCCGGGATGGGGATTTTTGATACGATGCAATATATTAAGCCGGACGTATCTACCATTTGCATGGGGATGGCGGCAAGCATGGGGTCGCTTCTGCTGACGGCGGGAGCCAAAGGCAAGCGTTTTGCGCTGCCGAACGCCGAAGTAATGATCCATCAGCCTCTCGGCGGCGTGCGCGGTCAAGCGACGGATATTAAAATCCACGCGGACTGGATTTTGAAGACGAAACAAAAGCTGAATCAAATTTATGTCGACCGTACTGGACAGCCGTACGATAAGATCGATCGGGATACCGACCGTGATTATTTCATGAGCGCAGAGGAAGCTCTGGCTTACGGCTTGATCGACAAAGTCATTACTTCGCCGGTAATCGGTTAACGATTTAATAGAAGGGGTGAGTACATGTTTAAATTCAACGACGAGAAAGGCCAATTGAAATGCTCGTTCTGCGGCAAGTCGCAGGATCAGGTGCGTAAGCTGGTAGCCGGTCCTGGCGTTTATATATGCGATGAGTGTATCGAACTGTGCACGGAGATCGTAGAGGAAGAGCTTGGGAACGAAGAGGAGCTCGATCTGAAGGATATTCCGAAGCCAAAAGATATTCGCACGATTTTGGATTCCTATGTCATCGGACAGGAGTCGGCGAAAAAATCGCTTTCCGTAGCGGTATACAACCACTACAAACGGATCAATTCCGGCAGCAAAATCGAGGACGTTGAGCTTCAAAAGTCCAACATTCTGTTGCTAGGACCGACAGGTTCCGGCAAAACGCTGCTTGCGCAAACGATGGCTAAAATTTTGAACGTGCCGTTTGCCATTGCGGACGCCACTTCCTTGACGGAAGCGGGCTATGTCGGCGAGGACGTTGAAAACATTTTGCTGAAGCTGATTCAAGCGGCGGATTACGACGTGGAAAAAGCGGAACGCGGCATCATTTATATCGACGAAATCGATAAAGTAGCCCGCAAATCGGAAAACCCGTCCATTACTCGCGACGTTTCCGGTGAAGGGGTGCAGCAAGCCCTTCTTAAAATTTTGGAAGGCACGGTTGCTTCCGTTCCTCCGCAAGGCGGACGTAAGCATCCTCATCAAGAGTTTATCCAAATCGACACAACGAACATTTTGTTCATTTGCGGCGGCGCATTCGACGGGCTTGAGCAGCTCATCAAACGCCGTATCGGCAAAAAGGTGATCGGCTTCAACTCTTCCGGAGAAATGCAAAAAGATTTGAAACCGGGCGAATATCTCGGCATGGTATTGCCGGAAGACTTGCTCAAATTCGGTCTCATTCCGGAGTTTGTTGGCCGTCTGCCTGTCATCTCCACTTTGGAGCCGCTTGACGAGCCGGCACTTGTTCGGATTTTGTCCGAGCCGAAAAACGCGCTTGTAAAGCAGTACCAAAAACTGCTGGAGATGGACAATGTGAAGCTGGACTTTGAGCCGGCGGCACTGGATGCCATCGCCAAAGAAGCTATCAAGCGCAATACGGGCGCTCGCGGCCTGCGCGCCATCATCGAGGGCATCATGCTCGACGTGATGTACGAAGTGCCGTCCCGCGACGACGTAAGCACATGCCTCATTACGGAAAAATCGGTGCAGGACAAAATCATGCCTGAACTTTCCGCCAAAAAAGGCAAAAAGAAAGAAGAAAGCGCCTAATCAATAGCAAGGCCATTATATCCACCCCATGCTTTTGTGCGTACGCGCCCTTAGCATGGGGTGGACTTTCGTGTTTTAATATAAGATAATGGAAACGGAAATGCTTGAATCTTTTTATGCGGAGATGCGTATAGATAATTGGGTTTAAGCTAAAGCGGTACGGTCTTATACGCTCGATGGGAGAGATCATATATGTATTTGCGTCAAGATACGGTAGCGGTTAAAGTCGGCGATTTGACGATCGGCGGCAGCAACGAGGTCATCATTCAAAGCATGTGCACAACCAAAACGGCGGATGTAGAGGCGACTGTTGCCGAAATTTTGCGTTTGGAAGAAGCGGGCTGCCAAGTGGTGCGGGTTACCGTCAACAACAAGGAAGCGGCAGACGCCATTAAAGAGATTAAGAAACGTATCCATATTCCGCTCGTGGCGGATATCCATTTTGATTATAGACTGGCGCTCGCAGCGATCGAAAACGGCGTCGACAAGGTTCGGATCAACCCGGGCAATATCGGCCGCAGAGAAAAGGTAGAAGCTGTTGTCAAAGCCTGCAAAGATAAAGGCATCCCGATTCGAATTGGTGTAAACGCGGGCTCTTTGGAAAACCATCTGCTTGAGAAATACGGCTACCCAACGCCGGAGGCGATGGTGGAGAGCGCGTTGTTCCATATCGGCATTTTGGAAGAGCTGGATTTCCATGATATTATCGTATCGCTGAAAGCATCCGATGTGCCAATGGCGCTTGCCGCTTATAGAATGGCTGCGGAGCAAATCAAATATCCGCTGCACCTTGGCATTACGGAAGCTGGAACGCTGCACTCCGGTACGATTAAAAGTTCGGCGGGCATCGGCGCTTTGCTTGCTATGGGAATCGGCAATACGGTTCGGATTAGCTTAAGCGCAGACCCTGTGGAAGAAGTTAAAGTGGCTAGAGAGCTGCTAAAAACGTTCGGATTAATTACAAATGCGGCGACTCTTGTTTCTTGCCCGACTTGCGGACGTCTCGACATTGACTTGTTCTCCATTGCAAACGAAGTGGAAGAATATATTTCAAAAATTAAAGTGCCGATTAAAGTTTCCGTACTTGGCTGTGCGGTGAACGGCCCCGGCGAAGCGCGCGAGGCGGATATCGGCATAGCGGGCGCCCGTGGCGAAGGCATGCTTTTCCGCTATGGAGAGATGATTCGCAAAGTGCCGGAAGCGGAGCTTCTATCCGAGCTGAAGAAAGAAATTGATATCATCGTAAAAGTGTTTGAGGAAACGGGTGAAATTCCCGGCCGCAAAAATCACGCACACGCATAATCGTCCGCCATGAAACGAGGAAGGCCTCCTAGCAAAAGGGGCCTTCTTTTATTTTGGGAAAGAAACCTTAAGGCGATTATTCCGATTGCTGTGAGGCAATACTGACTGAATACGGATAATATTAACGGATCAGTCGGGCAAAAGTTGCTGAAACAGGTTAGTCGTGAAGCTGCGCTTGAAAGGAGCGGATGAGTGATGAGTTTAAGTTTGGTATTAATGTTGGTTCAGGTGTTTTTTGCGGTCGTTATCGGCCTCTATTTCTGGAATTTGCTTCGCAATCAGAAGACGAACCGCTCGGCCGTCGACCGTGAGTCGAAGAAGGAGATGGATAAACTTCGCAAGTTGAGGAGCGTCTCTTTGACAAAGCCGCTGGCGGAGAAAACAAGGCCGCAGACGATGGGAGACATTATTGGACAGCGGGACGGTCTGCGGGCGCTCAAAGCGGCGTTATGCAGCGCCAATCCGCAGCATGTCATTATTTACGGACCTCCGGGAGTCGGGAAGACGGCTGCTGCGCGCGTTGTTTTGGAGGAAGCGAAAAAAAATCCGTCGTCGCCGTTTTTGCCTGAGGCTAAATTTACGGAAATCGACGCGACAACGGCTAGATTTGATGAAAGAGGCATCGCCGATCCGCTAATCGGCTCCGTTCATGACCCCATTTATCAAGGCGCGGGAGCGATGGGCGTTGCCGGCATACCGCAGCCTAAGCCCGGAGCGGTTACGAAAGCGCATGGCGGCATTTTGTTTATCGACGAAATCGGCGAATTGCATCCGGTTCAGATGAATAAGCTTTTAAAAGTGCTGGAAGACCGGAAGGTTTATTTGGAGAGCGCGTATTACAATTCTGAGGATGCCAACATTCCTGTGTACATCCATGACATATTCCAAAACGGCCTCCCTGCGGATTTCCGTCTCGTCGGAGCGACGACCAGATCGCCGCAAGAGATTCCTCCAGCTATACGCTCTCGCTGCATGGAGGTTTTTTTCCGTCCGCTGCTGGCTGACGAAATTGCTTCGGTCGCTGAAAACGCGGTCAAAAAAATCGGATTCGGCCCATGTCCGGAAGCGATCGATGTCGTCAAAAAATATGCCACCAACGGGCGCGAGGCCGTTAATGTCATTCAATTGGCTGCCGGAGTCGCTCTTTCTGAAAAAAGAGAAGGAATAGCGGCTTCGGATATCGAATGGGTCGTCAACAGCAGCCAAATTCCGCCTCGGCCTGATCGGAAAGTGCCGCATGCGCCGCAGGTCGGCTTTGTAAACGGTCTTGCCGTATACGGTCCCAATATGGGAACGCTGCTTGAAATCGAAGTAAGTGCGATTAGCGCGGTGAAAGGGAAAGGCCAATTTACGATAACAGGCGTTGTCGACGAAGAAGAGCTGGGCGGTGGCTCCCGGACGCTTCGCAGAAAAAGCATGGCTAAAGGCTCCGTTGAAAATGTATTGACCGTACTGCGCCGGCTGGGCCTTCGCCCGCAAGACTACGACCTGCATATCAACTTCCCTGGAGGTACCCCGATAGACGGACCATCGGCGGGCATTACGATGGCTACAGCCATTGCTTCCGCGATTACGGGCATCCCAGTGAACAACAAGCTGGCGATGACTGGCGAGGTTGGCATTCACGGCAATGTGAAGCCGGTGGGCGGCGTTCTCGCCAAGGTCGAAGCGGCTTTCCAGGCAGGCGCGGAGCAGGTCATTATTCCGAAGGAAAACTGGCAGGCTATTTTTGCAGATTTGGAAGGGCTGAAGGTCATTCCGGTTGATCGTGTGGAAGAAGTGTTCAAACATGTATTCCCGGAATCGGAACTATCCGCAGTGCGTACAGAAATTCCCGTCGCCTCCGAATTATTTCTCGCGCCCGGCATTCCCTATTTGCAGGCGGATTCCGCTGAATGATAAAATAAGGTAGATGTTAATTGATATGGAGGTGCTGGCATGGGATCTGGCAAATCGAAAGGCCGTCGTTTGCCCTTGCTTCCGCTAAGAGGGCTGCTCGTTTATCCCAGCATGGTGCTCCACCTAGATGTGGGAAGGGACAAATCGGTGCGCGCGCTCGACCGCGCGATGGTCGAAGATCATATGATATTGCTTTGCTCGCAATCCGAGGTCAATATTGAAGATCCGACCGAAGGAGATATTTATAAGGTTGGAACGATTGCTAAGGTAAGGCAAATGCTTAAGCTCCCCAACGGGACGATTAGAGTGCTTGTAGAAGGCGTCGTTAGAGCGGAAGTGCAGTCTTACGTCGAAAACGATCAATTTTACGAGGTGCTGGCGAAAGAGCTGCCGGAGGAAGAAACCGACGATCCGGCAGTGGATGCGCTTATGCGTTCCGTTTTGAATCAATTCGAGCACTATATTTCGCTTTCCAAAAAAGTAACGCCCGAAACCTATGCGGCCGTATCGGATATTGACGATCCCGGCCGCTTGGCGGACGTTATTACAAGCCATCTGTCGCTCAAGATTAAGGATAAGCAGGAAATACTTGAGACGATCGATGTAGCCGCAAGGCTGGAGAAGCTTCTGGATTTGCTGAACAACGAGCGGGAAGTGCTGGAGCTAGAGCGCCAAATCAACCAGCGCGTGAAAAAGCAAATGGAGAAAACGCAAAAGGAATATTATCTCCGCGAGCAAATGAAGGCGATTCAAAAGGAGCTTGGCGAGAAGGAAGGCCGCGCAGGCGAAGCGGAAGAGCTGAGAAGCCAGCTCGAAGAAGCCGGCGTTCCGGAATCGGTTAAAGAGAAGGTCAATAAAGAAATTGACCGTTTGGAAAAAATGCCTCCGTCTTCAGCCGAAGGTGGCGTCATCCGCAATTATATCGATTGGTTACTCGCTTTGCCTTGGAATAAGATTACGGAAGACGATCTCAGCTTGTCCAAAGCGGAAGACATTTTAAATGATGATCATTATGGGCTGGAGAAGCCGAAGGAACGGGTGCTGGAATATTTGGCCGTCCAACAGCTGGTGAAAAAGCTGAAAGGGCCGATTTTATGCCTCGTAGGTCCTCCGGGTGTCGGGAAGACGTCGCTTGCCCGTTCTGTAGCCAAGTCGCTGGGAAGAAAGTTTGTCCGCATCTCGTTAGGCGGAGTTAGGGACGAGGCGGAAATCCGCGGCCACCGCAGAACTTATGTGGGAGCGATGCCGGGAAGAATTATGCAAGGGATGAAATCGGCCAGCAGCCTTAATCCGGTCTTTTTGCTGGATGAAATCGACAAAATGGCGACGGACTTCCGAGGCGACCCGGCTTCAGCGCTGCTGGAAGTGCTCGATCCTGAGCAGAACAATACGTTCAGCGACCATTACATCGAGGTGCCGTTCGATCTGTCAAACGTGATGTTTGTGACGACAGCGAACGCTTTGCACAACATTCCAAGACCGCTGCTTGACCGGATGGAAGTGCTCTACATACCAGGCTACACGGAACTGGAAAAGTTGCAGATTGCCGTGCGGTATTTGCTGCCTAAGCAGAGGAGAGAGCATGGGCTTTCCGAGGAGCAGCTGGAGGTGACGGAAGAGGCGTTGCAATTGCTCGTACGCGAATACACGCGCGAATCGGGCGTTCGGAATTTGGAACAGCAAATTGCAGCCGTTTGCCGCAAAGCCGCCAAACATTTTGTATCGCAGCGCAGCGTCGTTTCGCCTGAAGGCGTAGAGGAATTGGAGGGGGAGGCAGTAACGACTGCTGAAGAATCTGAGACTGCCAAAATGACCGAAACTGCCAAAGCAGCTGAGTCTACCAAAACTACCGAGACAGCCAAAACTTCTGAGCCTGCTGAAGCCACAGATACAGTCCATCACTCCCAAGCTTCCGAAAGCAAGCTTGTGGTCGATACGGATCTGATTAAGGAATGGATCGGACCTTCCAAGTTTAGATATGGTTTGGCCGAAAGTGAAAATCAGATTGGCGCAGTTACGGGTCTTGCGTGGACGGAAGTTGGCGGAGACACACTCGTGATTGAGGTGACTGTCATGCCGGGAAGCGGGAAATTGACGCTTACAGGCAAGCTGGGGGATGTCATGAAGGAGTCCGCGCAGGCTGCGTTCAGCTTCACACGCTCCAAAGCGGAGCAGCTTGGCATAGATCCGGCCTTCCACGAAAAAAACGATATTCATATTCATATTCCAGAAGGAGCCATTCCAAAGGACGGCCCGTCGGCTGGCATCACGATTGCTACGGCGCTTATTTCGGCGCTGACGAACCGTTACGTCAACAAGGAAGTGGCCATGACCGGGGAAATTACACTGCGCGGCCGAGTGCTGCCGATTGGCGGCTTGAAGGAAAAGTCGCTTGCGGCTCACCGCGCCGGCATCAAAAAAGTGCTGCTGCCTAAGGACAATGAAAGAGACCTTAGAGACATCCCGAGCAGCGTCCGCGACGAACTGGAGTTTGTGCCGGTGGGCCACATGGACGAAGTGCTGGGGCACGCACTGCTTCCGTCACAGACATAAGAGAGGAAAGGTACAATTATTTCATGAAAATTATGGATGCACAATTCATCATTAGTGCGGTTAAGCCGCATCAATATCCAGAAGACGCCTTGCCGGAGATTGCTCTGGCAGGGCGTTCCAACGTGGGTAAATCATCGCTTATCAACAAATTGATCATGCGCAAAAATTTGGCCAGAACGAGCTCCCAGCCGGGCAAAACCCAGCAGCTTAACTATTATCGAGTCAACGATATGGTTTATTTGGTCGATTTCCCTGGTTACGGCTACGCAAAAGTGTCGAAAACGCAAAGGGAGCAGTTCGGGCAAATGATCGAAACGTATTTGCAAGAACGGGAGCCGCTAAAGCTTCAATTGCTTATTATTGACATTCGCCATGAGCCGTCCAAGGATGACGTGCTTATGTATCATTGGCTTAAACATTTCAACATTCCAACCTGTGTTGTGGCAACAAAAGCGGATAAAATTCCGAGATCCAAGTGGGACAAGCATGTTAAGGCAATCAAGACGACGCTGGAAATCGACCCGAGAGATAAGATTGTTATGTTTTCTTCTGAGACCGGGCTTGGCCGCGAGCAGCTTTGGGACGTTATTTCGGAAGCGATCGCCACATAAGGCAGAAAGTGCTTGAAGTTATTAGATAAAGCAGAGAATACAGCAATATAGTTAGGGTTCCTCGTGAAATCCTCCGATTTTTATGGAAATATGCTCAAATATCGCGTCTGGACGGCAGGAATAAATCGATCCGATCACGTATAATAAAGACTAAGCAATGCTGAAAAGGCTGCCGCCTTATTTCAAACGGCGGGGTCTCAAAGAATTGGAGAGATTTTTATGGCTAAGCGGCTAGCCACAGAGTATGTCAATGCCAAACTGCAGCTGAAACATGAAGAAATGGCCCGTTTTATCGCACTGATGGAAGACCAGCAATTGCGTTTGCAGGTGCTAGTGCTAGATAACGGCAACCAAGAGCTTGTTCTTCATGACGTGGCAGGGAGGGAAGAAGTCCGACTGAGCTTCGAGCGTCAACAAGACTTTTATGTATGCGAGCTTACTTGCCGTCTTGTAGAACCAAGGCTGACCAACGCGCTGCGAAAAGCGGTATCCGCTTTTAAAGGAAATGCGACTGTCAACCGAATTTACAGCCATTATACGATGATCTATCATTATAGGAACGGCGCCGTCCACAAAATCGTGGAAAGCTCGGGTGCGAGTGAACGGGTTGTGTTCGAGCACAAGGATACGCTGGGGCAGCTCGAGAGAGTATTCCACAGCCGCCTGATCGAGCGGGAAATCGGATTGATTAACGGTGCGGTCAACGAATTGCTCGATTTGCGCAATCAAACACGCGATAAAGCGGAAATTGCTGCGATCGACGAGCGTTTGACGGAGCTGACTCGCAAGCTGTTTGTTTTGGAAGCTTAAGTGAGGGACAATTGAACCAAAGAAAAAGAGGGGCTGTACGGACAGCCGCTCTTTTTTTATTTCGACAGTTTCGGGCGGGGCGATTTCCGCATACATTGAAACTTATACGAGCTTACTTTTCCCAATTGCCGCCTAAACAAAAAAAACTATTGCAATTCTCACCGATAGATGTTATTTTTATTTTCGTTGAAAAGAATGATAACTGAATAATTAGGAACCAGGATTCACTCAGGACATAGTTATGTTGCGAGAGATTAATCCCTCGGGAAGTGAATGACGTAGGTCCTAGCGGATGAAATTTTTTTAAACATTTTATTCCTAGGAAGGGGGAACCGGAAGATGGAATACTCAACTTTCGGAAGACACGTTGCTGTTGATGCTTGGGGTGTAGATTTTGATTTGCTGAACAGCGCTGAATTTTTGCAATCTCACATGGTGGAGGCTGCGGAAGCATGCGGCGCAACTGTGTTGTCGGTGCAATCCAAACAATTTGATCCTCAAGGAGCAACAGTGCTCGTGCTGCTGTCGGAGAGTCACCTCTCGATCCATACGTATCCTGAGAGAGGCTTTGCCGCGCTGGACTGCTATACCTGCGGTGAAACTGTAGATCCTCAGCTCGCGATCGATTACATGCTTTCCGTGCTTAAGCCGAAGACGACACATGCGAAGAAGCTTGTACGTGGCATGGGTGAGCTGCAAGTGGAAGAACCAACAATGAAACAAATCGAGCTTGTTTAACGCTCATTATTAGAACGATATGGAAATAACCATGGACTAAGCTCCATGGTTATTTCTTTATGGCAAATGGGAATACTGAGGATGAATTTTTCAAATATTATTCAAAAATGAACTCTTTATGAATGTCGAACTATGCTATAATATTCGATGACATCTAAGGTTCGGACGAGCTAAAGAAGGAGGCAGGTGATCGCGCATGCACATAATTGCAGTAGGACTCAACTATCGAACGGCCCCAGTGGAAGTAAGAGAAAAGTTTGCAATTGCAGAAAAGGAACTTCCGGCTGCACTGAAGGGTCTTTTGGGGACGCAGAGCATTATGGAATGTGTGATTGTCGCAACCTGCAACCGGACGGAGTTATATGCCGTTGTAGACAGACATCAATTGTGCGGACATTATATCCGCAGTTTTATGGAGAAATGGTTTAACTTGCCGCGAGGGCAGTTTACGAATCATTTATATATGCACGAGGATGAAAAAGCGATTCAACATTTATTCAAAGTGACGAGCGGACTTGATTCGATGGTCATTGGCGAAACGCAAATTTTGGGACAAGTGAAAAATGCGTTTCTGCTGGCTCAAAGCCAAAAGGCGACAGGCACTTTGTTCAATATGTTGTTTAAACAGGCCGTAACGCTTGCAAAGCGCGCACATTCGCAGACGATGATCGGCGAAGCCGCTGTTTCCGTCAGCTACGCGGCGGTTGAGCTGGGCAAGCAAATTTTTGGCCAATTCAACAAAAAGAAAGTGATGATATTGGGAGCGGGAGAAACCGGCGAATTGACGGCGAAGCACCTGTACTCAAATGGGGCGGACAGCGTCATCGTGGCCAATCGAACCTTTGAGAGAGCGGTACAGCTCGCGGACAAGTTCGGCGGGGTGCCGTGGTCGATGGAGGAAGCGGCGAGCAGACTGCATGAAATTGACATCTTGATCAGCTCTACGGGAGCAGAAGGATACATCCTGACAAGAGAGCAGGTACAGACGGCGATGCAAAAACGCAAATCCAAACCTCTTTTTATGATTGATATTGCCGTGCCTAGAGATTTGGACCCTTCTATCGCCGCTGTGGAAAATGTATTCCTTTACGATATAGACGACTTGGAAGGAATCGTGCAGAGCAATCTGCAGCAAAGACATCAGGAAGCAGCCAAAATAGAAGCTATGATTGCGGAGGAAATGGAGCAGTTCGAGCAATGGTACCGGACGCTTGGCGTTGTGCCGTTGATTCGGGCGCTGCAGACGAAGTCGGCGGACATACACGAGGAGACGATGAATTCTCTCGCGAACAAGCTGCCGGGCCTCGGAGAGCATGAGCTGAAAGTCATTCGCAAGCTGACAAAAAGCATTGTCAACCAAATGATGCAGGACCCTATATTGCGCATTAAGGAAATGGCCGGCGAAAGAAAAGCGGATGAGGCTATGGATATGTTCGTCAAGCTGTTTGCTCTGGAGGAGCAGCTTGTGGCTACGCGCAATGCCGAGCTGGCTGCTCAGGAAGCTCCTCAGGCAAGCGCCAGTGCGGTACATACCCATGTGCCTGCTCCCGCATTCGCCCGCCCTTAAGCGACCCGGCTCCGGTAGCAAGGAATTTGCTGCTAAATACGAACAGGGCTGTAAAGTGGAGGAGCTATGATAACAGCTAACTGGATGTACGATGCGATACTTTATATTTACGCCCTGAGCCTACTGTTTTATTTTTCCGATTTTATGAATGCGAATCGGAGAGCGAAGCGGATAGGTACAGGGCTACTTATTTTTGTATGGATATTGCAGACCGGTTTTTTGGTCACGCGCGTGTTGTCTCACCCGGACTGGACGGGTTTTACGACATTTGAATATTGGCTTGCCTTTTCGTGGCTTTTAGTTACGGTTTCGCTGGTCATTAGCCGGTTTTATTTTATCGATTATATTGTGTTTTTTGTAAATGTGGTCAGTTTCGCAGTACTAGCGCTTAATTTGTACAGCGGTTCCGCGCAAGGGGAATCGTATGAGCTATGGCAGACGACCCGGGAATTATTATACGTACATATCAGTTTGATTTTATGCGCTTACGCAGCGCTAACGGTCGGGGCTTTGCTCGCCGGCATGTATTTGTTTCTGCATCATCGCTTGAAAAGTAAAAAATGGTCCAAACACGTTCGCCGCTATCCGAGCCTTGATACGATAGAGCGATTTGCTGATCGAGCCGTCATTATCGGAGTTCCCTTGCTGGCGCTGTCGCTGGCGATTGCGGTCATTTCTCTGCTGGTGGAGGGAAGGGCTATGCTGCTCCTCGACTGGAAGGTGCTGACCTCGTTTGCATCGCTTATTGCGTACGTTGCTTACGTTTACCAGCGGGCGGTGAATCAAAGGCCGGGACAGCAGCTGGCGAAGCTGTATATCCTTGCTTTTGGCATGCTTATAGTAAACCTTCTGACAAGCTCGTTTTCTTCATTTCATTAGCGAGGCAAAGTTTACGCCTAAGGAAAGAAGGAGATCATGATCGATACACCGGCTCCAAACGGATATTATCCCGTTGCTTTGCGGGTTGCGGGCAGACGTTGCGTCATTGTGGGCGGAGGTGCCGTTGCCGAGCGGAAGCTAAGAGGGCTGATTGAAGCAGGCGCGGATACCATTGTCCTAATTAGTCCTGATGTGACGGAAAATATCCGCGACATGGCGCTCAGAGGTCAACTGAAATGGATCAATCGAAACTATGAGGCGGGGGATCTCGTTGGGGCTTGGCTTGTCATCGCATCGTCCAGCGATGGGACCGTCAATAAATCGATCGCGGCCGAGGCGGAGGAGCTGGGCATATTGTCCAATATTGCCGACGATGCTCAAAGCGGAAGTTATATTACGCCAGCCGTCGTCCGTCGGGGCGATTTGCTCATTTCGGTAACGGCATCCGGCGCGAGTCCTTCTTTGGCGAAGGTGTTGAAAAAGGAATTGGAGGCGCAATACGGCGACCGATACGAGCGAGCCGTGCAAAAGCTTCGGGAGCTTAGAGAGTTGGCGCTCCAACAGGTCGAAAACGAAAAAAAAGAAGCTATTCTCCGTCATGCGGCGGAAGAGGTTTTGGATGATCATATAGCAGGTTTAAGTGCCCGGCAGTGGCTCGATCGCTTGCTGGCGGCAACTAGGGGAGGTAGCTAAAAATGATAGACAATGGAACAGATAGAAGGGTCATTGTGGTCGGTACTCGCCAAAGCGCTCTTGCGCTAACGCAAACAGGGCAAGTAATCGATGAGCTGAAGCGTATTTGCGAGGAGCAGGGGCTGCCGTACACGTTTGAAATACGCAAAATCGTAACGAAGGGCGATCGGATTTTGGATGTTACGTTGTCCAAAGTCGGCGGCAAAGGTTTGTTTGTCAAAGAAATCGAGCAGGCGCTGCTGGACGGGGAGATCGATCTGGCTGTACATAGCATGAAAGACATGCCTTACGAATTGCCGGAAGGGCTTATGAACGGGGCTACGCCAAAACGGGTCAATCCGCTGGATTGCCTGGTGACAAAGGACGGCAGCGCACTTAGCAGCCTGCCGCTTGGTGCGCGCGTCGGCACAAGCAGCTTGCGCCGTTCCTGCCAATTAAAAAATGCGCGGCCGGATCTTGTACTGGAGTCGATACGCGGCAATATCGATTCCAGGATTCGCAAGCTGGAGACGGAAGGGTTCGATGCCGTTGTGCTTGCAGCGGCAGGTCTCACCCGGATGGGCTGGGAAGACCGCATTTCGGCGCTTATCCCGGAGGATGTATGTTTGCCGGCTGTCGGGCAAGGAGCGCTTGGCATTGAATGCCGGGAAAACGATGAGCGGGTTCGGGAGCTGCTGTCGTTTCTGAACGATTTCGAAACGGAATTTACCGTAAGGGCAGAGCGCAGCTTCCTAGGGACACTGCACGGCGGCTGCCAAGTTCCTATAGGAGCGTATGCGACGGTCATCTCGCGGGATGGAGAGGCGACTCTGCTAGAGTTGACAGGTATGGTCGGCTCGCCGGATGGAGCGACGCTGCTTAAAGAAATGAAACGGGGAACGGACCCCGAGCAATTGGGGAGAGAAGTGGCCGAGGCGCTTATCGCAAGCGGGGCGGATCGCATTTTGGCGGAAATCGGGGGCTAAACAATGAACAAGGGGAAGGTTTATTTGGTTGGCGCGGGTCCCGGCGACCCGAAGTTGATTACGGTTCGCGGACTGGAATGTCTGAAGGAATGCGACGTGGTCGTTTACGACCGATTGGCCAGTCCGCGGCTTCTGCGTCATGCAAAGCCTGGAACGGAGATGGTCTACGTCGGCAAGCTGCCGGATCGCCATACGATGAAGCAGGAGGATATTAATCAGCTGCTCGTCGATCTGGCACTTCAGGGCAAAACGGTAACCCGTCTGAAAGGCGGAGACCCTACCATTTTTGGCCGGGTGGGCGAGGAAGCGGAACTTCTTTACGATCATGGCATTACGTTCGAGATTGTACCGGGTATTACTTCCGCAATTGCGGTGCCTGCTTATGCCGGAATTCCGGTTACCCACCGCGATCTGGCCTCCTCCTTGTCGATTGTGACCGGGCACGAAAGTCCGGACAAGCTCGACCGGTCCATCCACTGGGACAAGGTGACCAATGCGACGGGAACGCTGCTGTTTTTGATGGGTGTAGCCAAAATTGGATATATCGCCGATCAGCTCATTCGCCACGGAAAGCCGCCGGAAACTCCGGTTGCGATTGTCCGCTGGGGGACGAGAGTGGAGCAGGAGACGATTGTAGGGACGCTTGAGACGATAGAAGCGATTGTTACGGAAGCGAATTTTAAGCCCCCAGCCGTCATTATAGTTGGCGATGTCGTTTTGCAGCGCGACAAGCTGCGCTGGTACGAAAGCAAGCCGCTATTCGGCATGAGGGTGCTCGTGACGAGAGCGAGAGCGCAAGCGAGCGAACTCGCGGACGCCATCGAATCGCTTGGCGGAGAACCATGCGAGTTTCCCGTTATCGAGACGAGAGAACCTGCCGGAGAGGCTGAGCTTACGCATTTGAAAGCAAGTCTGGAAGATGCGGAAAGCTACGGCTGGCTTATGTTTACAAGCGTCAACGGAGTGGACTATTTTTTCCGGTTTTTACGCCGGTTTGGCATAGATATGAGAAGATTCCATGCGGCGCGCATCGTTGCCGTAGGTCCCAAAACGGCCGAAGCTCTGATCTCAAGAGGGCTTACCGTAGAAGAGCTGCCGGTTAAATTTCACGCGGAATCGCTTCTGGAGTCTCTGGAAGGGCAGCTCGCCAATGGAGATAAAGCCCTGTTGCCGCGTGGGGATTTGGCGCGCGACGTTCTTCCGCGCGAACTTGCCAAGAGAGGCGTGGAAGCGGTGGAAATCGACGTCTATGATACCGTCATGGCGGAAGAGCAGGACGAGCTCGCTTTGGAATGGCTTCAGAGCGGCGGCATTCATATGATTACTTTTACAAGCTCTTCGACCGTTACCAACTTTTTGGATATTTTGAAACGGAAAGGCATCGAGAATGCTGCTGAGCTGCTGAAGACTATCCCTATTGCAAGCATTGGCCCGATTACGACTGGAACGATTGAACAAGCGGGGCTGCGGGCGACGGTGGAAGCGGAAGCCTCCACACTAGACAGTCTCATTGAAGCGATAGCAGCGTACAACCAAGAGAGGAGAAAGAACAAATGAGTTTTCCAGTAGTCAGACACCGCCGGCTGCGCAGATCGGCCGGCCTTAGAAGAATGGTAAAAGAAACGGAACTTAGCGTAAATGATATGATCTACCCTATTTTTGTAACGCATGGCAGCGGGGTGCGGGAAGAAATTCCTTCCATGCCGGGTGTGTTTCATTTGTCTCTCGACCTGTTGGAGGCGGAAATAAAAGAAATCGTATCGCTTGGTCTAAAGTCCGTTCTGTTGTTTGGCGTACCGGATCATAAAGACGCTCACGGCTCCTCGGCCTACGATCCGAATGGAATTGTGCAAGAGGCCATTCGTGCGGTCAAAGGCTGGGCGCCTGAGCTTGTTGTAGTGGCGGATACGTGCTTGTGCCAGTTTACGGACCATGGCCACTGCGGCATCGTCCATTTGGAGGAAGCAACCGGCACCGCGGTAGTGGACAACGACCGTTCGCTCGAATTGCTTGTCAAAACGGCGATATCGCAAGCGGAGGCAGGAGCCGACGTCATTGCTCCTTCCAATATGATGGACGGATTCGTGCTAGCGATTAGAGCCGGTCTTGACGAAGCAGGATTTAGCGACATCGCAATCATGTCGTATTCCGTAAAATATGCGTCCGCTTTCTACGGTCCGTTCCGCGACGCTGCCCATTCCGCTCCGCAATTCGGCGACCGCAAGACTTACCAGATGGACCCGGCCAATACGCGCGAAGCGCTTCGCGAAGCAGAGTCGGATGTGCAAGAAGGCGCGGATATGCTGATGGTGAAGCCGGCACTGGCCTATTTGGACATTGTGAAGATGCTTAAGGATCAGTTCGACCTTCCTGTCGTCGCCTACAATGTGAGCGCTGAATATTCGATGGTCAAAGCAGCTGCGGCAAACGGCTGGGTGAACGAGCGTTCCATCGTGATGGAAACGTTGACCAGTATGAAACGGGCAGGCGCAGATATTATTATTACGTATCACGCCAAAGACGCGGCCCGATACTTGAGAGGAGAATAACGACATGGCTGAGCAAAGGGGCAGGCAAAAAGAAACCCGTTCCGCGGAAGCTTTCGAACGGGCGAAGAAGGTCATTCCCGGCGGAGTGAACTCACCGGTTCGAGCATTCAAATCGGTAGGTTTGACGCCTGTTTATATGGAGCGCGGGGAAGGAAGCCGCGTTTACGACATCGACGGCAACTCTTATATCGATTATGTAGCATCTTGGGGTCCGCTTATTATGGGCCACGCTCACCCTGAAGTGGTGGAGGCGATTAAACGGACAGCCGAGAAGGGGACAAGCTTCGGCGCTCCTACCGAGATAGAAACGCTTATGGCAGAGCTCGTCTGCGAGCGCGTACCGTCTGTGGATATCGTTCGTATGGTCAATTCCGGTACGGAAGCGACGATGAGTGCCCTGCGTCTGGCGAGAGGGTATACAAAACGAAGCAAAATTTTGAAATTTGAAGGCTCGTACCATGGACATGCGGACAGCCTGCTCATTAAAGCGGGCTCCGGCGTTGCTACTTTGGGACTTCCGGATTCTCCGGGCGTTCCAGAGCATGTCGCTTCGCATACCATTACGGTGCCTTACAACGATATAGAATCGGTGAAGCTCGCTTTTGAAAAATTTGGCGAAGAAATCGCATGCGTCATCGTAGAACCGGTAGCGGGCAATATGGGCGTAGTGCCTCCTTTGCCGGGCTTTTTGGAAGGGCTGCGCGACGTTACGACGCAATATGGCAGCTTGCTCATTTTTGACGAGGTCATGACGGGCTTCCGCGTCGGCTATCACTGCGCGCAAGGGTTGTTCGGCGTAACGCCGGACCTTACTTGCTTCGGCAAGGTGATCGGCGGGGGCTTGCCGGTAGGCGCATATGGCGGAAAACGCGAACTAATGGACATGATCGCTCCAAGCGGTCCGATCTACCAAGCGGGTACGCTGTCGGGCAATCCGCTCGCTATGGCGGCGGGTTATACGACGCTTAAGCTTTTGACACAGGAAACGTACGAGCTGCTGGAGCAAAAAGCGGTTAAGCTTCAGCTCGGCTTTGAAGCCAACGCTGCAAAACACGGTGTTGCTACGACGATTAACCGCGTAGGTTCTATGGTTTGTCCGTTTTTTACAGACAAAGTGGTCATTAACTACGACGTTGCCAAACATTCGGATCTTGGCAAATTCAAATCCTATTTCGGTCATATGCTGGATCTTGGCGTAAGCATCGCTCCTTCTCAATTCGAGGGCATGTTTGTATCGGCCGTGCATACCGATGCCGACCTGGACGCGACGATTGCCGCGCATGACGCGGCGCTGGCGCGCTTGTAAAGAGAGGTAGTATTGGAGGAGCTGAAGCGAGTGCTTGATTTATATTGCAGAAGGAATGGACAGTGGCTGGAGTTTGACGCTATCGGTTATGCGTTAAACGCCGCTCAGTCTTCCGCTTCCAAAGAGCTCGCGGTTCCACAGGCTGGCAGCCATCCGCATCATTTGCGGCAATGGCTGCTGGCCTCTTCTCTTTTTCCAGAGAAGTGGCTGGGCCGTTTGTTCTCGATTGGCGGGATCAAATGGATCGACGACCGAATCGGGCTGCTTGCTTTTCCCGCTGCGGATGTCCGCAAGGATCCGCTCTATCGCAAGGCGGAGGAGAAGGGCCGAATCGGAATCGAAGCGCAAGGAGCAAGGATAGAGGAACTGGTGCTTTATGAAGACGACTACTGTCTTGTATTAAACAAGCCTGCCGGCATCCCGGTGCACGCTTCCTACGATGGACAAAGCGGCACATTGGATGATATGGCGGCTGCTTATTTGCTGCAAAACGGAGATCCGTTGCCCGTGCGCCATATTCATCGGCTTGATGACGAGACGTCGGGTCCCGTTTTATATTCCAAAAACGATTTGGCCCAGCTTCGGCTAGACGCTGCGATGCGTGAGAAGGCAATCGACAGAAAATATGTTGCCCTTGTCGAAGGCGCTATGAAAAAAAGCGCCGGCGCCGTTCGCGAGCCGATCGGCAAAGACCGCCATCACCCCTCTAGACGACGGGTAACGCCGTCGGGCGACGAAGCAGTCACTCATTATGAGGTTTTGCAAAAATTGCCCGAGCTTACCCTTGTGAGCGTTCAGCTAGAAACGGGGAGAACCCATCAAATTCGCGTACATATGAGCTATATCGGTCACCCGCTAACGGGGGACTCGCTTTATGGCGGTTCCCCTCGCTGGCTAAGCCATCAGGCTCTTCATGGAGAGCAGTTGACATTTCCCCATCCGTTAACGGGGCTTATGGTGAACGTACAGGCTCCTTGGCCCCAATGGCTTGAGCGGCTGACAAAGCGCTGATCGTGCCATTTTCGCAAAAAGACAGTCATGCTCCCGGCTATCAAGCCATATAGATAAGTAGTGAATGTATAGCTAGACCAAGCATTCAGTACGAGAAGGGAGGAAAAGGCGTGTCTAACGGATCGAACGGATTGCGTTTTGATGTGTACGAGCGGGTTCATCTTCCCGATGATGTCGCAGGGATTGATGAATTGGAGGAAATTGAGCTTGTCCCCCGGATACAGGTCATCGACCAAGGGGAGCAGGCTATTCTAAAGGGGCAATTGCTGCTTAGCGGCGTTTATCGCGGACAAGACGGCGGCGATGGACCGCTTGCGCTGGAGCATTGGATTCCGGTGGAGATTTCATTGCCGATGAATCGGGTGTCCAGACTCGACGATATTTCCATTGAAATCGACAATTTTGATGTGGATCTCATTTCGGCGCGGACATTGAATATTACAGGGGTGTTGTCTCTCAGGGGAATATCCGTCGAGCCTGTCGAGGATCAAGCTCCTCAGTGGGGAGATGAATCGTTTACTGCCGTGCATCAGAGGGAGTTGTACGAGCAGCTTCAAAATGAGGGCGCTGAATATGCGAATCCTTTAAATGAAGCCTTCCAGTCTGAGCAGATACCATCATTTCCTGCCTATCATGATGCGCTTGCTCCGGATAGAAATGCGGATGCGACCGGGCTTCAGCCGCAACAGTTTTACATAGCGGAGGAAAGCGGGCCTGCGGATGATGAAGTCGGGGAAGAGCGTGAAATTACGGCGGCGTCCAGCGGGCAGTATGCGGATAGCTGGCTGCAATGGAATGGAGCGCAGCCGCCGCCTTCTTTTGCCGGTGGGCAGGAGGGAGGGCCGTTCGCGGGACAAGACGGGTTTTATCAGCAGTTCCATATACCGGCTTATCCGCAAGCGGCATTCCCGCCGCCTTCAGGAGACAGGGAAGCGGGGCTCCAGCCGCTGGACCATACGACTGGATTCCAGTCACAGCAGGATCATTTGAGCGCGTTCCAAACGCAGCAGAACCAGGGTGCCCCAATCCAATCGCAACAACAGGGCTGGGGAGCGGCCGAACATTCGGAGCAAGAGTGGTATAGCTCGCGCGAACAGTTAGAGTCCAGCTACAATCAAGAACCGGACCAGACCGAATACATTCAGCGCCCCGAAGAAGAGGAAGCGGAATGGGAGGCTGCCGAGCAGCAGCCGGAAACGGACCAGGAGCTCGAACGTGAGCCGATTTTGGAGGCGATTGAAGCCGAACAAGCCGAAGAGGCTCTGGCTAAAAAGCCGCAAGAGGTCCAAATCGCTTTTACCGGCAAATCGGTAGGCAGCGGCGATGAAGCCGGTTCGGATGTCAGCTTCAAAACGCTTCTGCAGTCCAGCAAGCGGGAGCAGGCGGCCCGTCAAGCGGCGGAGGAGACGATCTCGAAGCAGCAAGCCGACGCCGCACGCAACCAAGCCGGCGAAGAAGAAATTGAATGGAAGAAGCTTTTCTTAAGTAAGCAAGCTGACGATCAAGAGTTCCGGAAAATAAGGGTCTGCATCGTGCAGCGGGAGGAAACGCTCGAGCAAATTGCGCTGCGCTACAGTTTGAACCCTAGGGAGCTGCTCGTGCATAACGGATTGCATGAGTCCGCCGTTGCGGAAGGTCAGCTGCTTTATATTCCATAGAAAAGAAGTGGCGGCAGTCGGGAAATGATCCCGACTCCCGCCACTTTGGATAAAATCGGATAATTGGCCTATCGCAACCTTTCCTCTTTATAGCTACAGCCTATATGTTCATAGGCAGGTTGACTCCGCTTGCCAACAGCGGTATGATGGTAGGTATAGGTGTGACAACAACGTTGAAGGGGAAAAGTGCGCAGCAAGCCTTCAGAGAGTGGAACCGTAACGCTGAGAGGTTCTGCAGGATATGGCTGCATACGGGTCGTCCCGGAGTTGCTCGATCGAATCGCGGGCTGTACGCTTAGCGCTAAATCGGGCCGGTAGCAGCCGTTATCTGTTCGAGTGCCGTATGGACGCATGTCCTTCGGAACAAAGGTGGTACCACGGAAGCATGACCTTTCGTCCTTTATTAACAGGATGAGAGGTCTTTTTTGTTTGTATAAGAACTTGTGGAGGATGGAACCCATGTCAGAAAATCAACAACTCAATTCGGCAATGCCAACGACGTACGATCCGAAGTCAGCGGAACAAAAGTGGTACGATTATTGGGTGAAGGGCAACTATTTTGAAGCGGGCCAGCGCCCGGATGCGAAGCCGTATACGATTGTTATCCCTCCCCCTAACGTAACGGGCATGCTTCATATCGGCCATGCGCTGGACTTTACGCTGCAAGATATTTTGATTCGGACCAAACGGATGCAAGGGTATGACGCTCTATGGCTTCCGGGAACGGATCATGCCGGCATTGCCACTCAAACGAAAGTAGAGCAAAAGCTGCGCGAGCAAGGTCAGTCCAGACATGATCTCGGCCGCGAGGCTTTCCTTGAAAAAGTGTGGGAATGGAAAGGGCAATACGCGGATACAATCCACTCGCAATGGGCGAAGATGGGATTGTCGCTAGATTATTCCCGCGAAAGATTTACGCTCGACGAAGGTCTGTCCAAAGCGGTTCGCGAGGTGTTCGTCCGCCTGTACGAAAAGGGGCTTATTTACAGAGGGAAAAAGATTATTAACTGGGACCCCGAAGCCCGTACGGCTCTGTCGGACATTGAGGTGGACTACAAAGAACTGAACGGCCACCTGTACCATTTGCAATATCCGCTCAAGGACGGCTCCGGCCATATTACGGTTGCGACAACTCGTCCGGAGACGATGCTTGGCGATACCGCGGTAGCTGTCCATCCCGAAGACGAGCGCTACAAGCATTTGATCGGCTCTATGATCGTGCTGCCGGTTGTCGGCCGCGAAATTCCGATTATCGGCGACGAATACGTGGAAAAGGATTTTGGTTCAGGTGCGGTGAAAATTACGCCGGCGCATGATCCGAACGACTTTGAGGTAGGCGAGCGCCATGGATTGCCGCAAATTATCGTCATGGACGAAAACGGCAAGATGAACGCCGAAGCCGGCCCTTATCAGGGGCAAGACCGTTTTGAATGTCGCAAGGCGCTCGTGAAAGATTTGCAGGAGCAGGGCGTGTGCGTTCTAATTGAAGACCATGTTCACCAAGTCGGACATAGCGAGCGCAGCGGCGCCGTTGTGGAGCCGTATTTGTCGACACAATGGTTCGTTGCGATGAAGCCGCTGGCGGAAGCCGCTATTGCTGCGCAAAAATCGGGCAAAGGCGTGCAGTTTGTGCCGGACCGTTTTGAAAAAATATATTTGAACTGGATCGAAAATGTTCGTGACTGGTGTATTTCCAGACAGCTTTGGTGGGGACACCGCATCCCGGCTTGGTACGACGATGCGACTGGAGAGCTTCATGTTTCCCGCGAAGATTTGCCAGGCGATCACCTTCGCCAAGACAATGACGTGCTCGATACGTGGTTCAGCTCCGCGCTTTGGCCGTTCTCTACGCTCGGCTGGCCGGATCAAACCAACGATCTGAAAAAATATTATCCAACGGACGTACTCGTTACGGGATATGACATTATTTATTTCTGGGTATCCCGGATGATTTTCACTGCGCTTGAGTTTACAGATCAAATGCCGTTTAAAGATGTGTTGCTGCATGGTCTGGTCCGCGATAAAGATGGGCAAAAAATGTCCAAGTCGCTGGGCAACGGTGTTGACCCGCTTGATGTTATTGAGCAATACGGCGCGGATGCGATGCGCTTTATGATTTCGACGGGCAGTACGCCGGGACAGGATTTGCGTTTCCGCTTCGAGAAGGTAGAGCAGGCGCGCAATTTCGCCAACAAAATTTGGAACGCGTCGCGTTTTGCGCTTATGAATTTGGAAGGATTCGGGTCAAGCGACATTAATATCGACGTGAAGCTGGGCACAGCGGACCGCTGGATTTTGCATCGATTGAACGAGACGGTTCGTGATGTAACCCGCCTTATCGACAGCTATGAATTTGGGGAGACGGGACGTCTTCTGTACAACTTCATTTGGGACGATTTGTGCGACTGGTATATCGAGTTCTCGAAATTAAGCTTGAATGGAGAGGACGAAGCGGCAAAACGCGCAACTCAGTCGGTGCTTGCTTATGTGCTGGATCGTACTCAGCGTTTGATCCATCCGTTCATGCCGTTTATTAGTGAAGAAATTTGGCAGCACTTGCCGCATGAAGGAGAGACGATTACGCTCGCCCCGTGGCCGGTGTACGAGGAATCGCTTGAAGCTCCGGATGCGGTGAAGGAAATGGAGCTGCTTATGGAAATGATTCGTTCCGTACGTAATATTCGTGCGGAAGTCAACGTGCCGATGAGCAAAAAGGTAGAGCTTCTCATTAAGCCTGCCGGCGAAGCGGAAGCAGCCATTCTGACCCGCAACGAAGAGTTTATTAAACGGTTCTGCGGTACCTCCTTGCTGGAAAGCGGCCTGCATGTCACTGCGCCGGATAAAGCGATGAGCTCCATTATTACGGGAGCGGAGCTGTATTTGCCGCTTGCCGGTTTGATAGATATTTCTCAAGAAATTGCTCGCCTAGAGAAGGAGCATCAAACGCTTGTAAACGAAGTGGAGCGTGTGGAGAAGAAGCTGGGCAATGAAGGTTTTGTTGCCAAAGCTCCTGCAAAGGTCATCGAAGAAGAGCGCGCCAAAATGAAGGACTATGCGGAGAAACGCGATAAAGTGTTGGCCCGAATTGCCGAATTGCGCGGTTAATGCTGCTTGCCGATTGACGACAGGATGAGATGGAGGAATGGCAGATATGGTACGCGTGAATGGAGAGAGTGCGTCTCTCTCCTCTTATCAAGAGGCTGTGGACTGGATTACGGGGCTTATTCCTTTCGGCATACGGCCGGGTTTGGAGCGTATCGAGGCGCTGATGAATCGTCTTGACAATCCGCACAGAAGACTTAAGTTTATTCATGTTGCGGGAACGAACGGCAAAGGTTCGACCTGTGCCTTTTTGACAAGTGCGCTAATTGAGGGCGGATACGATGTGGGGACGTTCACTTCCCCTTATATTACCAAGTTCACAAACCGTTTTCAGTACAACGGACAAGATATTGAAGAGGAAACGCTGCTTCGTCTGTCCAATCAATTGAAGCCTCATATCGAAGCGATAGCGGAAACCGAACTGGGCTCTCCTACAATGTTTGAAGTGTCTACCGCGCTTGCTATTCTTTATTTTGCAACAGTGGTTTATCCCGATTATGTCGTTTGGGAGACGGGGCTTGGCGGGCGCATGGATGTAACGAACATCGTATATCCCGTTCTGTCCGTTATCACTAATATTGGCCATGATCATATGGATCGTTTGGGCGATACGCTTGAGAAGGTAGCGGAAGAAAAAGCGGGCATTATTAAGCCGGGCGTTCCGGTTGTCAGCGCTGCTACTCAGCCTGAAGTTATTGAGGTGCTGAAACGGGTTGCCGCTGAAAAAAGAAGCTCGTTTTATTTGCTGGGAGAACAGTTTCAAGAAACGGCCGTGTCCGTTCAGGAAGACGAACAAACCTTCCGCTTCGAAGGACTGTTCCGCACGATTGAGCCGCTTAAAATCGGCCTAAACGGAGCGCATCAGCGGACGAATGCGGCTGTTGCCGTCATGGCTCTAGAGACGCTGCGCCAGTATAACGCGCTTGTGCTTGATGACGAGGTGCTGCAAGCGGGGCTGCTGAAAGCGGCTTGGCCGGGACGGATGGAAATGGTGATGCGAGAGCCGCGCCTTTTGCTCGACGGAGCCCATAATCCCGAAGGAGCTGCTGTGCTGGTCGATGCTTTGAAGGGAACGTATTCCTACGACCGTCTGCATGTCGTTATGGGTATGCTAGAGAATAAGAATCATGAAGATACATTTAAGCATATACTACCAATAGTGGATACGCTTATTTTAACCGAGCCTGATTATCGGATGAAGATGGAAGCGGAAAGTTTGGCTGAAATCGTAGAGGAAATACGCCGGAATCATCCGGATTGGAAGCCGTTTGAGCTAATAATTGAAAAAGATTGGAAAAAAGCATTGAACAAATTACAACAGTTGACCGAGGCAGGCGATCTGGGAGTCGTGACTGGAACGCTATATTTAATAGCGGATGCACGCGCTCGCTTGCTGTACAACTCGGATTCTGAAAAAGGTTGGTGAACCGTCTTTGAATACGGCAGAACATGTGCATTTCATCGGAATCGGCGGTTACGGAATGAGCGCTATCGCCCGCGTTATGCTCGAAATGGGCTATAAGGTGACGGGTTCCGATGTGGCGCGGCAGGAGCTTACGGAAAAGCTGGCCGCGAAAGGGGCCGATATTTATATCGGACATCAGCCGGAGCATGTCAAGGGCGCTGATCTTGTCGTGTACTCGACGGCGCTGACAAGCGACAATGTAGAGCGCAGAGCGGCGGAGGAGCTGAACATTCCTGTGCTGCATCGCGCCCAAATGCTGGCTAGACTAATGAATGCGGGCAAAGGCGTCGCTGTAGCGGGCGCCCATGGGAAGACGACAACGTCGTCCATGATTGCTCTGGTGATGGAGTCGTGCAAGGCCGATCCTACCTATATTATCGGCGGGGAAATCGTCAACGTAGGCACCAATGCCAAAGCCGGCAAAGGGGAATATGTAGTTGCGGAAGCGGATGAAAGCGACGGTTCTTTCTTGCAATACCATCCTTCCATTGCGATCGTGACCAACATTGAGCCGGATCATTTGGAAAATTACGATGGCGATTTCGAAAAGCTGAAAGCCGCCTATGTCCAGTTTCTAAGGCAAGTAAAAGAAGGCGGCAAGGCGATTGTATGCGCTGACGATATAATCGTTCAAGAGCTGCTGCCGCAAATTTATGCCGGACAATCGGATAAAGAAGCGTCTCAGCTTGTTACGTACGGCATTGAGGGCAATGCCCAGTACAAAGCTGCCGATATCGTGCTTGGAGACCGCAAAGTTTCCTACACTATGCTGCGGGGCGAAGTGGAGCTCGGAACGATCGAGCTGTCGGTGCCGGGACTTCACAACGTATACAACTCAATGGCTACCGTTATTACTTGTCTTGAAGCGGGCCTGGCCTTTGACGCTGTAAAGGAAGCCATTAAATCGTTCCGGGGTGCGAAGCGGCGTTTTCAGGTGCTTGGAGAGATCAATGACATTCTGGTCATTGACGACTATGCCCATCATCCGACAGAAATTCAAGCGACGATCAGCGCGGCAAAGGCAACGGGCAAACGGATTATCGCCGTTTTCCAGCCGCAGCGCTATACGCGGACTTATTTTCTGTTTGAGCAGTTTAGCAGAGCGTTTCCGGAAGCGGATCAAGTGATCATTACCGACATTTATTCCCCAGCCGGGGAGAAACAAATTGAAGGCGTCAGCTCCGGCAAGCTGGTAGAGCTCATTAGGAAAAACAGCCATGCCAGCGCCGAATATATCGCAACCAAAGAAGAAGTGCTGGAAGTGCTTAAAGAAAGGGTTGCTCCTGGCGATCTTGTTATTACAATGGGAGCGGGCGATATTTGGAAAGTGGCGGATGCGCTGGCGAAATCGCTTCACTCACAATAAAGCAAAAACGGAGGGTCTCCTGGAGCCCCTCCGTTTTTTTGTGATCCAAATCTTGCGAATCCGTCATAACTCTCTTAATCGTTTCATAGACTAATAGCACATACTAGGGCGAGGGAGAGATCGATAATGAATTCCAACAATCGGATCACTTACCGTTTTGATCGGCAAGGACGCCAAATGACTGGGCGTGAATGGGAGCTGGAAGAGGAAAGAAAGCGGGAGGAAAACGTCAAGCTGGAGGACAAGAGGGAGCCGGAGCATGCCAAAAAGGGCAAGCCTGAATTTACCGGCAAGGTTGTCCCCTTATATCAAAATCTTGCTTCGAATACTATAGATGAGATTCATCCTTGGGAGAGCGTATATCAAGAAGATATTAGCGCTCTTGAAACGCTTATACGGGAATCGGGATTTCGGGAGGATTCTAACTATGGCTCTAACCGGGACTCTAATGAGAGCGAGAAGGACGAGTCTGATGAGGACCATTTTGCCGAGCGGGAATCTGTGGAAATGGATGTTGAAAGTGGAGCGGATATAGGGGAGGCATCTTCCGAGAAGCATGGGGACAATGCCGCTTATGCCGAGACGACATCAGGCGGACTGAACGAATATTGGCAAAAGGAGCAGCATCTGTTCAAAGAAGAGGCGGGCGGCAGGAAGCGTTATCGGCAAAAAAAACAAGGGCCTTCTTGGCTTAACGTTTTTTTGTCGGTTGCAGGCGCGCTGGCTACGGGGGCTTTGTTCGGCTATCTCATTTTAACGTTGTTGACGGGAGGCGTTTTGTGGCCCGGCGGCAAGGAGGGGGAAGGCGGAGGGGCCGTTTCCGCAAATGGAAAAGGCGTAACGCTGGATGAAATAGTAAGTTTGCCTTTGGCAGAGAGCGCCGGACAAGCTGATCAATCCGGTCAAGGAACATCGAAAGAGAACTTGCCCGATAAGCCAGCAGCGGCTGCGGCTTCGGTCGATATAAGCGGAAAGTCTTATTCGTATACTTTGCTGCAATTCGGAGTGTTTAGCGGAGCGGCAGGCCGTGATGGAGCGATTAGCCAATTGTCGAAAAAGGGATTTCCATCTGCTGTAACCAAAACGGAAAATGGATTTTCCGTTTATGCCGGAATAGCTGCAGATCAGGGGGGAGCGGCAACGATTGTGTCGCAGCTTCAAGGTATCGCATTATACAAAAAAGAACTCGTTCTTCGTACTCCCGACAAGCTGGCGTTTGGCGGCAGCATGAGCGAAGCCAGCTTGTTTTTCGAAGAGACCAACAGTTTGGCTACGGCATGGTCCTCATTGATTGCCGCCCAATTGGAGCAGCCTTCGTTATCGCCGCTTGGCGAAACTGCCTCTGCCGCATGGCAGCAAAAATACGCCGCTTGGACGAAAACGGCTGCCACAATGAAAAAAGGATTGTTGAAAGACCAAGGGAACAATCATTACGCTGTGATCGACAAAGCGTTCGAGAGCGCAGCTCAAAGTATGAAAGACTATGACAAAGGTCCGTCCAAGCCGAAGCTGTGGAAGGCGCAAGCCGCCTTGTTGGATGCGGTGCTGGCGCAAAAAGAATGGTTTGAGTCTACGAGCGCATTGTAATGGGAGTCCATCCTGCGTATAATAGATTTAGGTATCATTTTGCAAGGAAAGGGATTAGATTGATGAAGAAAAACGGATGGATCCTTTTCTTGTTTATTGTGCTTGGGCTTATTGCGGGCGCGCTAGTTGCCCGGTGGCTTGAGCCGGTGAAAGCCGTATCGTTTTTGACAAAACCGATTGCGGCATCCTGGTCGCCTGCGCTTGATTTGCATGTCATCAGCTTTAGTCTGTCTCTCAAGCTTGAGTTGAGCATTTTTAGCATCGCGGGGGCAATACTGGCTATATGGCTTTATCGCAAACTGTAAATTTCCTTTGTTTCTGTAAATAAGGAGTCGGAATTTAAGATGAATAATGAGCATACACCCGAATCGATAAGCCGCCTTGTGCTGGCTTCATCGTCGCCGCGCCGGAAGGAACTGGTCGCATCTTTGGACCTTTCCTTGCCGGTTTATATTTTGTCTACGGATGCGGATGAAACCATTTTGGAACATTGGTCGCCGCAGCAAGCGGTTGAAGAACTGAGTGTGCGGAAAGCGCAAGCGGCTTTGGACATGCTGCCGAAGGAGAGTTCAGGCGGAGACCTGATCATAGCGGCGGATACAATAGTGGTTTTGGATGGCGAAATTTTAGGCAAGCCGCAGCATGAGCAAGAAGCGATCGAAACTCTTGCGAAATTATCCGGCAGGCAGCACGATGTTTATACCGGAGTTGCGGTTTTGCTTGCCGATTCCGGCAAAATGAGCGTATCGCACCGTCATACGAAAGTTTGGATGAAGGAGCTCGGACTGAGCAAAATCAAGCGTTATGTAGAGACGGGCGAGCCTTTGGACAAGGCGGGATCTTACGGCATACAAGGGATTGGCGCTACGCTTGTGGACAAAATCGAGGGCTGTTATTACAGCGTTATGGGTTTGCCGGTATCGTTGCTGTCGGACATGCTGGAACAATATGGAGTTCGCGTTTTGGAATAAGCGGATTGAATATATGGCGGGAGTTGGGGCTTTTTGACGCAAGCATCGAATTTGCGGGATGTCCCCCATGAAGAACGTCCAAGAGAGCGCATGATGCAATATGGGGCAGAAGCACTTAGCCATGCGGAGCTGCTGGCTATTTTATTGCGAACGGGAACGAAGCGCCAGTCCGCTGTTCATTTGGCGGGAGCGATTTTGAAGCAATGCGGCAGCTTGCGGAACTTGCTGGATATGAGTATGGAGGAGCTTACCTCGATCAGCGGAATCGGAACGGCCAAGGCGCTGCAGCTAAAAGCCGGGATCGAGCTGGGCAGGCGCATTACGAAAAGTCGTCTGGGAGAAGCTACCATTGTGCGAAGGCCTAAGGACGCCGCCGATTATGTCATGGAAGAGCTCCGCTATTTAAAAAAGGAGCATTTTGTCTGTTTGTTCCTAAATACCAAAAACCATATTATTGCCCGGGAAACATTGTCGATGGGGACGCTGAACGCTTCGCTCGTTCATCCGCGCGAGGTGTTCCGAGCGGCTATTAAATGCAGCAGCGCGTCTATCATTTGCGCTCATAATCATCCAAGCGGCGATCCGGCGCCGAGTCCCGAGGACATTTCGCTTACGAAACGGTTGGCGGAAGCGGGGCAGTTGATCGGAATCGAACTGCTGGATCATTTGGTTATCGGAGATGGAAGGTTTGTCAGTTTGAAGGAGCAAGGTTATTTGTAATATAATATAAGGGATTGTCGTAATGAGAAGGGAGCAAGAACATGTTTGGGAGTTTTTCGAAAGATTTGGGAATCGATTTGGGTACTGCGAATACCCTTGTATATGTAAAAGGTAAAGGAATTGTCGTTAGAGAGCCATCTGTGGTTGCTATACGTACGGATTCAAAAACGATTGAAGCGGTGGGCGAGCAAGCCAAAAAGATGATCGGCAGAACGCCTGGCAATATTCGCGCCATCAGACCGATGAAGGACGGCGTTATCGCCGATTTTGAAACGACGGCTACGATGATTAAATATTTTATCCGTTCTGCGCAGAAGCAGCGGTCTTTGTTTCCGCGTCATCCGAACGTCATGGTTTGTGTGCCTTCCGGCATTACCGCAGTAGAGCAACGGGCGGTTGAGGATGCGGCCAAGCAGGCCGGCGCACGCGAAGCCTATACGATTGAGGAGCCGTTTGCAGCCGCTATCGGCGCCGATTTGCCAGTTTGGGAGCCGACAGGCAGCATGGTTGTCGATATCGGCGGCGGCACGACGGAAGTAGCCGTTATTTCGCTTGGCGGCATCGTAACGAGCCGTTCCATCCGGGTTGCCGGTGACGAAATGGATGAGGCGATTATCCAGTACATTAAACGTTTGTACAATCTGATGATTGGCGAAAGAACGTCTGAGCAGCTTAAGATGGAGATTGGCTCTGCGCTGCAGCTCGACAAGCCGGAGACGCTCGAAATACGCGGTCGCGATTTAGTTTCGGGCTTGCCTAAGACGCTTGCTATTACATCGGACGAAATTACGGATGCATTGACGGATACAATCAATTCGATTGTGGATGCGGTCAAAGTGACATTGGAGAAATGTCCTCCTGAATTGTCGGCCGACATTATGGATCGCGGCATCGTACTGACGGGCGGCGGGGCTTTGCTTCGCAATTTGGACAAGCTGCTGCAACGGGAAACGGGCATGCCGGTAATCGTTGCCGACAATCCGCTGGATTGCGTCGCAATCGGGACGGGCCGTTCTTTGGATCACATTCACATGTTCAAAAATAGAGGATCGGGAAGATCCAAGCGGTAAGCTTGCAATTCATTTGAGTAGGATCGGATATGGGATAGGCAGGTGGTCGGGCTGTTGAATCTAATGAAAAACAAGCGTTTGTTTATTTTGATGGTAGGTTTCATTCTGTTTATTGCGATCATCGGCTTCTCGCTTAGCGATCGCAAAGAGCTGACGTGGCCGGAGAAGTTCGTAAAGGACACCTCCGGTTTTGTGCAGCAATGGTTTTACAAGCCCGCTGGTTATGTAGCGGGCTTCTTTGAGGATTTGAGAAAGCTGGATGAGCTCTACGAGGAAAACGAGCAGCTGCGGCAGACGGCGGCGGCTTATGCCAGAGACAAGGTGACGTACAATTTTATCCGCAAGGAAAATGAAAGGCTCGAAAGAGAGCTGAAGTTTACGGAACAGCAGAAAAAAATGTACGATTACAACTATTTGATCGCTCAAGTCATTTCCGTCAGCAACGATGCCAACAACCGGACGATGAATATTAATCTCGGCTCCAAAAACGGCGTAAAGCCTAATATGGCGGTTACGACTGTGGATGGTCTGATTGGCCTCGTTAGCTCTGTAACTCCTTTTACGGCAACCATTACGCCCATTACTGAGCTTAATGAAGCATCGCCGACGATTAATTCCGTGGCGGCTACCATTGAAGGGCGCGAGAACGAGTCCTTCGGCATTTTGAGCAATTACAATAAGGAAACGGGCAGGCTCGTCATGACCAAAATTGCCGAAAACGATAAGATGGAAATCGGCGATACCGTCATTACGTCCGGTCTTGGCAATGTGTATCCGCGCGGATTGCGCGTAGGCACGGTCGAAACGAAGCAGGTCGGTGACTTTGGTCTTACCTATACGGCGACCGTCAAGCTGTCCGCAAGCTTTGACCATTTGACGGAAGTGTTCGTCGTTCAAACTCCTTCTATGGAGGAAGAGCAGCAATGAGCATGAATCGGATCGTTGCGCTCATGTTTTGTCTGTTTGTTTTGGAAGGGGCCGTTATGCCTTGGATCATTCCGAACGGCTTTGGCGCCCGCATCATTCCGCATTTTATTTTTGTCATCGTGATGTATTCAGCGCTTTACGGAGGCCGCCATCTGGCTTTAATGCTGGGCGCAGGCTTTGGGCTGCTGCAGGATATCGTTTATTTCGGCCATTTGCTAGGTCCGCATTTTTTTATCATGGGCTTAATTGGGTACTTTGTCGGCGTATTGATGGAGCGCAAGCGGGCAACCGTTATGATGGCGCTCTCGATGATAGGCTTCGCTTGCATTTTGTATGATTCGGCTTTGTTTTTTATTTATAAGGTATTCCGTATTACCGACTCGACTTATGCGTTCGCGTTGCTCGACTATATTCTTCCGAGCTTGTTCCTTCAGCTTGCTTTTGCGCTCGCTTGTTACGTCCCTGTCAGGAAGATATTTGAGTCCCGGATGAAAACAAGTCCAGAGAAGGAAGAGGAATAATTCGATTTGCTCTGGCAGGAATTCCGGTCGGCTAGCAAGAATTCAATAGGTTGGGGAGGGACGAACGTGACCGAGAAGCAGCATATCATGATAAAAGGCGTCAAAGAAGGTCTTCTGTTCCTTCTCAACGATCAGTGCACATTTGAGGCATTGTTAGCCGAATTGCAGTACAAGCTCGAAAAGACTCATCAGCAGTTGCTTTCTGGTCCTCTTGTTCATATCCATGTAAAGCTTGGGGCAAGAGTAATTGATGAAGAGCAGAAGGAGCAGCTTTCCAACATTATTCGCTCGCAAGGCAATTTAATGATCGCCTCTATCGAATCGGATGCTCCGCAAGTGGATTCGGGCAAGGAGCCGCTGTCTCAACTGCATGTCGTAACGGGAATTGTCCGATCGGGACAGACGCTTGAGCATGACGGCGATTTGCTGCTTATTGGAGATGTGAATCCGGGTGGCACTTTGCTGTGTACAGGCGATATTTATGTCATGGGTGCGCTTAGAGGCATGGCCCATGCCGGGATAGATGGACGGAGTGACGCGATTATTGCCACATCGCTGATGAAGCCAACGCAGCTTCGTATAGCCGATGTCGTCAGCAGACCGCCGGAGGAGTGGATCACTGGCGACGCTGCAATGGAGTTCGCATATTTGGATGATGGCCAGATGAGAATAGACAAGCTGTCGCAATTATTCCGTATCAGGCAAATTCCATCAATGTTTAAAGGGGTGTAGAGCATGGGAGAAGCGATCGTAATCACTTCGGGCAAAGGCGGAGTCGGAAAAACGACAACTACGGCCAATATCGGCACGGCGCTTGCGCTGCTCGGCAAAAAGGTTTGTTTGGTCGATACCGATATCGGGCTTCGTAATCTAGATGTAGTGATGGGGCTGGAAAATCGGATCATTTATGATTTGGTAGACGTTGTAGAAGGGCGTTGCAGGCTCGGGCAGGCGCTTGTGAAAGACAAGCGTTTCGATGAACTGTATATGCTGCCTGCCGCGCAAACCAAAGATAAAGACTCCGTTAGACCGGAGCAGGTTCGCGATATGGTGCTGGAACTTAAGCAGGAGCATGACTATGTCATTATCGACTGTCCGGCAGGCATCGAGCACGGTTTCCGCAATGCGATTGCGGGTGCCGATCGCGCGATTGTCGTTACAACGCCTGAAAACGCCGCCGTTCGCGATGCGGACCGCGTTATTGGACTACTGGAAGGGGAAAAAATCCCGTCCAAATTGATTGTCAATCGTATTCGCCAATCGATGGTAAAAAATGGAGAGATGCTGGATATCGATGAAATTTGCCAGGTGCTCGCAATCGATCTGCTCGGCATTGTGCCGGATGACGAAAAAGTCATTTCCGCATCCAACAGCGGAGAGCCTACCGTCATGAATCCGGCATCGAGAGCGGCTATCGCTTATCGGAATGTTGCAAGGCGCATTCTTGGGGATATGGTTCCTTTGATGGTATTGGATGAAAAAGCCGGCGCCTTTAAACGATTCCGCAAGTTTTTGGGAATAGGATGATTGCCTAGTGCTTAACAAACTGAAAAAGCTGGATTGGGGCATATTGCTCATCCTTGCATGTCTCATGACGGTAAGCGCAATAGCGATCAACAGCGCAACGGCCTACAGTGCTACTCTTAGCAACTTTCATTTGAAGCAGCTCGTTTATTTTGGACTCGGCTTTTTTGTGGCGATTGCCGCGGTTCTGTTTGACTACAGAATTATACTGAAGCTATGGCATGTGCTTTATGGGCTGGGCGTTGCACTGCTTATTCTCGTTTATTTTTTTGGGGCGGAAATTAACGGTGCAAAGGGCTGGTTCAAATTCGGAGGTTTTTCCTTTCAGCCTGCCGAATTTATGAAAATTATTTTGATTATCGGAATTGCATATATAATGGGGCGCCGGACGGGTGACCGTCTGACATTTACGAATGATTTGCTTACAATCGGCGCATTTGCCTTTTTGCCGTTTTTACTCGTGATGATTCAGCCGGATCTCGGCAATGCGATTATTTTCCTCGTCATTGTCATTGGCATGTTATGGATCGGAAACATTAAATATTCGCATGTAGCGATCGGCCTTTCCGTTGTGGTTGGCGGTTTAATGCTGTTTATGTTTTTGTTCAACACCTTTAACACGGAAATTAAGGACTATTTGTATGATAAAAGCAAAAAGCATTGGTATGAGCGGATCAATACCTATATCAACCCGTCGGAAGCAAGTCCCGACGCCAGCCGTCAAGCGGACAACGCGCAAATTGCAATAGGTTCGGGGGGATTAAGCGGAGACGGCTACTTGCAGGGCGATATGAAAAATGGCGGCTTCGTTCCGTATACGTATTCGGACTCCATTTTTGTCGTGATCGGCGAGGAATTCGGCTTTCAGGGCTCAGCCATTTTGCTGCTGCTGTACTTTTTGCTCATCTACCGAATGATTATGATTGCGTTTAAATGCTACGATAGGCGAGCGTCTTATATCGTCATAGGCATTGTAACGATGTTTGTTTTCCAAGTGTTCCAAAATATAGGCATGATGATTGGGCTAATGCCGATTACCGGCATTACGCTGCCTTTTGTCAGCTATGGAGGCACTTCGCTGCTGCTGAATATGGCTTCCATTGGCCTCGTGTTCAGTATTAAGGCCCATCAGGAAGTGTATGAGCTTGCGGAATAGAAATTAATGAAGCATGGCAGCCGGATGAAACCGGTCGCCATGCTTTTTTGTTTTTGCAACTTATTCTTTTTAGGACAGTCCTTTATGCGGCGAATACTTGTCTCCCCCGCTTCATACCTATGAAAGTAAGAGAAGGGGCCGCATGAATGGAGCCTCTAGGAAACGGGGAGTGAAACATGGGATTGATCAAGGACGTGAAGCAGCGCCGGCACGACAAAATCAAAAGTCTGCTGGATCAATATAGCGGCGGAGATGTGCGGGAGATCGGAGCAACAAAAGAGACGAACGGAAGGGGAGACGCCGGAAACGGCAATGCCCGCCATGATGATGGGCATATCCGCTTCCCGGATTCGAATGAGGATCTGGACATTGCTGAACGAGTGGACTTGCGGCACAATCATCAACACAATTATTCCGATCCCGAAACGGCCTGGAAACGCAATCCAAACCCATGGGTTTCTTGGGAGACTGGGGATCGGCCTGGACAAATAAGAAGTTATGTCAAATCGCAGCATACCGACTACATTCCTCCTAAGGCGCCGGGCTTGAGCAGACTGCGCAGGGAGCTAGTATGGAAATCGATTGTATCGCTAGCCATTTTTGGCGGCGCATGGGGGATGTACCATTCGGACGAGCCTTGGGCGGTTAAAGGACAGGCCCTTTTGTCAGGAGCGTTTCAGGATGAAATCGACTTTACGGCAGCGGCAACGTGGTATAAAGATGTGTTTGCGGGAGCCCCGTCTTTTATCCCTATTTTTCAAGACGGCTCAGAAGATTCGGCGCTTGTGGATGGAAAAGCGGGCACGCCTGTCGTATCTCCTTTGCAGGACGCGACGGTCGTCCGTACGTTTGCAGATTTGCTAAGCGGAATAGAAATAGCGGGCGAAGCGGGAGCTGAGGTCGTATCGGCGGAAACCGGCAGGGTCATTCAAGTGACGGAGGAGAAAGACAGCGTCCTTATTCAGCATGCCAACGACCGTATTTCGATTTATGGCAAGCTCGGCAGCGCAAACGTGGAGGTCAACGAGTGGGTGGAGGCGGGGCAGACGATTGGACGTTTGCCTCAAGCGAGCGATGGGGATCCGGTTTTGCTCTATTTTGCCATCAAGCAAAACGATCGGTACGTAGATCCGCTGGACGTGATCCCGATTGATTAAATGGCGCGGCATCGTTTGGTCGATTCATCCTTTGTTCGTCATCATTATGATGGCTTCGGCCGTCACGGGCTATTTCGCCGAGCTGATTACTTTGTTTGTTATCGTGCTTGTGCATGAGCTTGGGCATGTAGTGGCGGCCCGGAGTTTTGGCTGGACTATACGGGAGGTCAAGCTCTTGCCGTTTGGCGGAGTGGCGGAGGTAGAGGAAGCCGGGGGGCTGTCCGCCCGCGAAGAAGCGCTTGTCGCCATTGCTGGTCCGCTGCAAAATGTGTGGATGGGGGCGCTGGCTTGGGGACTTGGCGCCGCCGGCGTTTGGGATGGGGAGTGGGGGCATTATGTCGCTCAGGCCAATCTCATGATCGCTTTGTTTAATTTGCTCCCCATTCATCCGCTTGACGGGGGTAAGCTGCTGCAAGCGGCTTTCAGCTATTTTTTTCAATATTACCGCGTGCTTGTTTGGTCGGCGAGAATCAGTCTGCTTACCAGCCTTGTTATGCTTGGGCTTTCGGTTGCCCCGCTTTTGACGGCGGAGGGCGGCATTCAGCTGAATTTGCTGATCGTAGCCCTTTTTTTACTGGCAACTAACTGGACTTATCGCCGCAATATTCCTCTATTGTTTTACCGCTTTTTAACGCGGCGCGGTCAATTTGCAGACATGGCTCTTCAAGCTGGCAAAACGGCCAGCCCGATCATGGTAAGCGGAAGCCAATCTATTCTTTCCGTAGCGAAGCTGTTCGGCAGGGAGAAGCTTCATTTGATTTACGTGGCGGAGCCTGACGGTTCCGGCTTTCAGATGCTTCCGGAAGGGCGCATTGTAGAAGGCTGCTTGTCCGGCGCCAGTCCTTATCGTGCAGTAAAAGAGCTTTTCAGTTAAACTATAGGAAAAGCTACCGCGAAAGAGGCGTGATGATCATGAAGCAATTGCTGCTGCACAGGGATGGGGACACGCTGAAAACGGCGGTGCTCGACGACGGCAAACTTTCAGAGTTTTTTGTAGAGAAATCCGGTGGGGTCAGCCTAGTCGGCAATGTATACAAAGGGAAAATAGTGAATGTGCTTCCCGGCATGGGGGCGGCTTTTGTAGATATAGGTCTAGGGAAAAATGCTTTTCTTTATATCGACGATATGCTGCATCCTCACGCGGAAAAGCAGCCAAAGCCCAAACCCGCAATCGGGGAAGTCGCGCAGCCCGGAGGGGAGCTTATTGTACAAGTGGTGAAAGATCCTCTCGGAGGAAAGGGTGCGCGCGTCACTACGCATTTTAATCTTGCCGGCCGGTGGCTTGTCTATATGCCGCAAGCGGATTATGTCGGCGTGTCCAAAAAGATAGACGGCGACGGCGAGAGGGAGCGGCTGCGCATCCTTGGCGAGAAGCTTCGCATGGATGAGGAGGGAATCATCTTGCGTACGGCGGCGGAAGGCGAAGAGGAAGGCTCGCTAAGCGCCGACGTTGCGAGACTGAGAGAGCTGTGGAGTTCAGTGGAAGAGCGGGCTAAGAGGGTGCAGGCTCCTGCGCTTCTTCACTGCGAAGCCGGGCTTATGCACCGGGTCATGCGGGATAGCCTGGCGCCGGATATCGACGAGGTATGGATCGACAGCGAGTCCGCTTTGGACGAAGTCTCTAAATTGCTCTGCGATATGGCGCCGAAACTTACGGAGCGGCTTCGTTTGTTTAAGCCCCGTGCGGACCAGACGCTGTTTAAGGAGTTTAAAGTGAATGTACAGGTCGAGGAGGCCTTTTCTAGACGCATCCCAATGAGAAACGGCGGTTACCTCATTTGGGAAGAAACGGAAGCGCTGACTGTCATCGATGTCAATACGGGCAAATATACTGGCACAAGTAATTTGGAGGATACCGTATTCCGGACCAATATGGAAGCGGCGGAGCTGATTGCTAGATTGCTGCGGGTTCGGGATGTCGGAGGAATTGTCATTATTGATTTTATCGATATGCAGCAGGAAGAAAGCAGAGGCCGCATTTTGGACCGTATGACGGAGCAAGCGCGGCAGGACGGCACAAAATGTACGATTGTAGGCTGGACAAGGCTGGGGCTTATGGAGCTGACCCGCAAAAAGGCGCGCGAAAATGCTAAGAAGCAATTAAACGGAAGCTGCAAAAGCTGTGGACGCACATAAAAAGCTTGAACTAGGCATTTGGATATGATAAACTGTTTGGGTGTATGTTTCGTATCTAGGTGATGCGGGTATGCAGGTACCGCTCCGATCAGGTTTCAAGCGCAATGGGGTAAACCCGTTTGCCACCTAAATCAGGCGAGTCTTCGAAAACAAGGAGGTGCACCACAATGTTCGCAATTATCGAAACTGGCGGCAAGCAATACAAAGTTCAGGAGGGCGATGTAATTTACATCGAGAAACTGGACGGAAACGAAGGCGGCAACGTAACGTTCGATCGCGTTCTGGCCGTATCCGGCAAGGACGGATTCGTAACTGGCGCTCCGGTTGTATCCGGCGCTACGGTAACAGGCAAAGTCGAGAAACACGGCAAAGGCCAAAAAATTACCGTTTACAAATACAAAGCCAAAAAGAACTACCGTCGCAAGCAAGGTCATCGTCAGCCTTACACAAAAGTAACAATCGAGAAAATCCAAGCGTAAGAAGGTTTTTCTATGATTAACGCAACTTTTGTTAGGGATGAGGCTTCGAGACGCATCTTATCGTTTGCGATCGAAGGACATGCTGAATATGCGAAGCGCGGCAAAGACATCGTCTGCGCCGGCGTGTCGACCGTATCGATCGGCACGGTGAATGCGATTGAAAAATTGGCGGGGTTCGAGCTGTCCGCCACGATGAAAAACGGCTGGCTGTCATCCGACATTCCGATTCTGCCCGACGCGGAGATGGATGATAGGATGCAGCTGCTGTTGGAATCGATGGTGTCCATGCTGGAAACGATCGCTACATCATACGGCAAACACGTTGTTATACATGAGCGGCTTCAAGAAAGTTGTGAATGAGGCAAGGAACATCCTAAGAGAAGGAGGGAATACACCATGTTGAAACTGAATCTTCAGCTATTCGCATCGAAGAAAGGTGTAGGTTCCACGAAGAACGGACGCGACTCGCAATCCAAGCGTCTTGGCGCTAAACGTGCCGACGGTCAAGTGGTATCCGGAGGAAGCATCCTTTACCGTCAACGCGGTACAAAGATCCACCCGGGCACTAATGTGGGCATCGGTAAAGACGACACTTTGTACGCAAAAGTGGACGGCGTCGTGAAGTTCGAGCGTTTAGGACGCGACCGCAAAAAAGTGAGCGTATACCCTGTTGCCGAGGCTCCAGTAGCTGCGGCAGTAGAAGCTTAATGAACCCAGCGTAAACGGTCTTTGTTCTTGCCTTCGGGCGGAATATCTTTCGTTTAGCGTTGAAATATAAGCCCTGTATGGCGATCTTATATTTCGATAAGCCCCGGCCGGCTTTGCTTGGCTCGGGGCTTTTGTCATTTAAGTAGATGACCGGAGTATAAGGGCATGGTATACTGGATGAGCTAGGAAACTTGGTGAAGGTAGGTCTTGGAATGGGACGCTTATTGACAGCGAAGCATTACGTGGCCGCATCCATTGTGCCTTCGGGCATTGCGGCGCTGGTTTGGCCTGGACAAGGCTGGCTGACGGCTTTGTTTATGATTTGGGGAGCGGCGGCAGCCGTTTTTTGGGTCCGGGAAGAGCGCAAGGAATCGCGCGAGAGGCTGGCCAGAACGATTCATGCGATGCAGAGCGCGAGCATTCGAACGTTAAACCATCATCGTCACGACTGGATGAACGACCTTCAAGTACTGTTCGGATATGCAAGAATGGGCAAGCTGGATAGGACCATTCAATATGTGGAGAGAATATGTGAGAGAATGGCTGCCGAAACCGCAATCGCGAAGCTTGGCACGCCATCTTTGATCAGTTTCATCCAATCGTTCCGAACGCTGACGAATTCGCTTGCTTTGCAAGTGGACATCAAGGGTGAACTGAACTTAAGCGAGCTTTCTCTGGATGGAGAAGCCGTGGCGGAAACGCTCATACATACCATTAATGCTTATCGTTTTGCCGTAAAGTCGGGCAGCGGCGAATTGTCTGTGCTCAAATTGGAGCTAAGCGCGGATGAGGAAGCGTTATATGCGTCGTTTTTTTACGAGGGCGAGCTAATAAACGAGCAGCAATGGTCTCAAAAAATTAAAAAGCAGTTGGAAGGCGCGCCGCTTAAGCAGGTGGGCTCCGAACAGTCCTTCTCCAAGGTGCTGCTACGAGCGGAAATGCGCGCTTGAACGGAGGCAAGCCATGTTTGTCGATAAGGCGAAAATTTTTGTAAAAGGCGGCGACGGGGGAGACGGAATCGTTTCGTTCCGCCGCGAAAAATATGTAGAGAACGGCGGTCCTGCGGGCGGCGACGGCGGTCATGGCGGGGATCTTATTTTCCGCGTGGACGAAGGTCTGCGCACACTTATGGACTTCCGCTATCAGAAGCACTTTAAAGCTCAGCGCGGCGAGCGCGGCAAAGTAAAAGGCATGCATGGCGCGAGCGCTGACGACACCATCGTACGGATTCCTCCGGGAACGGTTATTGTGGACGACGATACTGGCGAAGTGGTTGCCGATTTGACCCGTCACGGGCAGCAGGTCGTTGTCGCTAAAGGCGGCAGAGGCGGACGCGGCAATATCCGGTTTGCGACGGCTACGAATCCAGCTCCATACATTTCGGAGAACGGGGAAGAAGGCCAAGAGCGCTGGGTTGTGATGGAGCTTAAGGTGATGGCGGACGTAGGGTTGGTCGGGTTTCCAAGCGTTGGGAAATCGACGTTGCTTTCCGTTGTATCGGGAGCAAGACCGAAAATCGGCGCTTACCACTTCACAACGATTACGCCGAATCTTGGCGTCGTTGATGTAGGCGACAGCCGCAGCTTTGTGATGGCGGATTTGCCGGGATTGATTGAAGGAGCGCATGAAGGCGTGGGGCTTGGACACGAGTTTTTGCGCCATGTGGAACGGACTCGCGTTATAATCCACGTTGTGGATATGGCGGCTTCGGAAGGACGCGATCCATTCGACGACTGGCAAAAAATTAATGCCGAGCTAACTCTATATAACGAAAAGCTTGCGGACCGTCCACAAATTATCGCAGCTAACAAAATGGACATGCCGGAAGCGGAAGAGCAGCTTGCTCTCTTTAAAGAGCAACTGGCGGCACTCGGCACCGAGCGCGTATACGAAATTGTTCCGATTTCTTCCTTGACGAAACAAGGGATTCAGGAATTGTTGTACAAAGCGGCAGACGTGCTCGATACGGTAGCGGTTCAGGCTGAAGTGGAAGAAGTAAAAGCAATTGAAGAACGCAAAGTATATGGCTACAAGAAAAAAGAGGAAATTACGTTTACCATTCATCGCGAGGATGAAGTGTTTGTCGTCGAAAGCGAAGGCATTGCCCGCATGATGAAACGGATGAATCTTAACTCTTACGATGCCTTTATGCGTTTTGCGCGCACGATGCGAAAGCTTGGCGTTGACGACGCTTTAAGAAAACAAGGTGCAAAAGACGGCGATATGGTAAGAGTAGCCGATTTTGCGTTTGAGTTTTTTGAGGGCAGCGATTACAACCCTTACGATTAAGACGAGAGACGACGAAAGTCGTCTTTTTTTTGGATTAAGCCTATTGCTCCTAGTGGTGGATTCCGTTATAATGTCCACTATAGGTGTACATTTGTCTTTTTGAGGAGGACTGAAGTGGCTGATCGCTATTTTGTCGTTCGCGAGGACATATTGCCGGAAGCGATCCAAAAAACCATCCAAGTAAAAGAGATGCTGGCGAGCGGCGTTACCACTACCGTACATGAGGCGGTGGAGCGAGCGGGGCTTAGCCGGAGCGCTTTCTATAAGTATAAGGATGGCGTGTACGCGCTTAATGAACTTAGGCAGGAAAGAATCGTTACCATTTCGATGGATTTGGAGCATCGCGCCGGCGTTTTGTCCAGCGTGCTTGCCTTACTCGCGAGCCAAGAGGGCAGTGTGCTTACGATGAATCAAAGCATTCCTCTGCAAGGGTTCGCAAACGTCGTGTTGTCGGTTGATATATCGCAGGTGCAAGGCGATACGTCGGAACTGGTTGAGCTGCTGCGGGGTCAATCCGGCGTTCGGAAAGCGTCCATCATTGGGCGCGGTTAAAAATTGAAAAACAACGGAGGAGTATAGATGAAGCCGATTAAAGTAGGTTTGCTGGGATTAGGTACGGTCGGAACAGGTGTAGTCCGCATTGTGGAAGGGCATCAGGACGATTTGCAGAGCCAGGTAGGCTCCCCGATCCAAATCGAGAAGGTCCTTGTGCAAAACAAAATTAAGGAACGCAATATTGCGATTTCGCCGGAAAAGCTGACGGAGGACCCGTGGGAAATTATTCGCAATCCGGAGATTGATGTCATTGTGGAAGTGATGGGCGGTATTTCCCATACAAAAGAATATATTTTAGAAGCGTTGTCGCTCGGCAAACATATCGTGACGGCCAACAAAGATTTGATGGCATTGCATGGACCTGAAATATTGGCCAAAGCTCAGAAGCATGGCTGCGACGTTTTGTACGAGGCGAGCGTTGCCGGCGGCATTCCGATCATTCGTACGCTAGTAGAGGGTTTCTCTTCTGACCGCATTACGAAAATTATGGGCATTGTAAATGGAACAACAAACTATATTTTGACCAAAATGAGCCAGGAAGGCGCTTCTTATTTGGACGTGCTGAAGGAGGCTCAAGATTTGGGCTATGCCGAATCGGACCCAACTTCCGATGTGGAAGGGCTTGACGCCGCGCGCAAAATGACGATTTTGGCTACGCTCGGCTTCCGCGCTAACGTAGCGCTTGAAGATGTATCCGCTGTGGGTATTTCTTCGATCAGCAAAGAGGACATTCTTTACGCTAATCGTTTGGGCTACGAAATGAAACTGCTTGGCATCGCGGAGCGTCAAGACGACCAGATCAGCATCAGCGTACAGCCTACTATGGTGAAGAAGTCCCATCCAATCGCTTCGGTTAACGGTGTATTCAATGCGGTTTATGTATATGGCGAAGCAGTAGGCGAAACGATGTTCTATGGACCTGGAGCGGGCGAGCTTCCTACGGCTACGTCGATCGTAGCGGATTTGGTAGCCGTTGTGAAAAACTTGAAGCTTGGCGTAAACGGCAAACAAAGCGGTATGCCTTACAAAGAGAAAAAGCTGAAAACCGATGAGCAAATTTCGTCGAAATATTTCTTGCTCTTGCATGTTGCCGACCGTGCAGGCGTTCTTGCCCGGATTACGCAAGTGTTTGCGGAATTTGAAGTCAGCCTGGAATCCGTTTTGCAGCAGCCGAATGCCAGCAATCCAGAGGCGGAAATCATCATCATTACCCACGATGCGAATAAAGCGGCTATTTCCAAAGTGCTGGCGCAATTTGGCTCGCTTGACGTCGTTCATAAGGTGAAGAGCGTTTACCGGGTGGAAGGCTAATGTTATGAGCAATCCACGTCGCGTAACGGTAAAAGTGCCGGCCAGCACGGCCAATCTAGGTCCAGGCTTCGATTCGCTGGGTATGGCGTTGTCTCTTTATGCATGGATCGAGCTTTCGGAATCCACGACAGGTGAAACGACTTTTCAATTGGATGGCGACGGGATGGACGGTTTGCCGCAAGATAAGTCGAATTTGGTATATAAGGTTGCGAAGCTTGTTTATGAAGAAGCGGGCGTCGATATGCCGGAGCTGCATATTGCCATGTACAGTGAAATTCCGCTTACACGCGGGCTTGGCAGCAGCGCATCGGCAATTGTAGGGGCGCTTGTTGCGGCTAACGCGCTGATCGGGGGCCCTCTGAGCGGGCATAAGCTGTTCCAAATGGCAACGGCGCTGGAAGGGCATCCTGACAATGTCGGCGCCTCGTTGTTCGGCGGCATCGTCGTTGCGGCATGGGACGGCACGGAAGCGCATATGGTGCGCCTCGAGCCGCATGAAAGATTGGAGGCGCTGGTCGCTATTCCAGCGTTCCAGCTGTCGACGGAGAAGGCTCGCCATGCGCTGCCTTCTCAGCTTTCGATGGCCGACGCCGTTTATAACGTCGGCCGCAGCTCTCTGCTCGTCGCGGCGCTGGCCAGCGGCGAGCTGGGAATGATTCGCCATGCGATGAAGGATCGGCTGCACCAGCCTTATCGTGCAGCGCTCATTCCCGGCATGGCCGAGATTTTGGAGCGCGCGGCCGACTTCGGCGCGCTGGGAGCTGCGCTTAGCGGAGCAGGGCCGACGCTCATTGCCTTTGTGGATGCGGAGAGCGGGCAGAAGGCGGAGCTCGAAAGCTTTTTGAAAGAGACGCTTCAGAAGGAAGGCATTGACGCAGAGACGTTGTGGCTTGCCCCTTGCTTGAACGGTCCCGAAATCGCAATTGAAGAGTCGTTTGCGGACGGCGAAAATTCCGGCAAGGAGCAAGCGGCGCCGCTTACACTGCTGGAAAGAATCAAAGGAGAAGTTAAGGCATGAAAACGATAGCGCTATTGCCGGCAGGCTCGGTCTCGGATGAAGCAGCCAAACAATTGTTTTCCGGGGAAGGCCAGGTGGAATGGAAGCATCACCGCCTTATTGCCGACGTTTTTCAATCTACGGTAAACGGAGTCAGCGACTACAGCGTCATTCCAATCGAAAATACAATCGAAGGTTCTGTCAGCTTGCATATGGATTGGCTTGTCCACGAAGTGGATCTCCCGATGCAGGCGGAATGGGTATATCCCTCCATTCAAAACTTAATCGGCAGAAGACGGGAGCTGTCGAATGAGGCGGGAGAGCTGGATTATTCACGCATCAAAAAAGTGATCAGCCATCCCGTTGCCATGGCGCAATGCCTGCAATTTTTAAGGCAGAACATGCCTCATGCGGAGACGGAGCATGTAAGCAGCACCGCAGAGGCGGTCCGTATCGTGCGCGACAATCCGGGGGCGGGAATCGCCGCGATTGGTACCCGTATTGCCGCTTCGAACAACGGGCTCGATTTGCTTGCGACGGAAGTGACCGACCATGACAACAATTACACTAGATTTATGCTTGTAGGCAACGAGCCTTATACGGCCCGCAAGTCGGACCGGATCAAAACAAGCATTTTGGTGACGTTGCCGGAAGATTATCCGGGCGGCTTGCATCAGATGTTGTCCGCTTTTGCTTGGCGGCGCATCAATCTGTCGAGAATCGAATCGCGTCCGACCAAAAAGAAGCTGGGCAATTACTATTTTTATATCGAAATAGAAATGTCTTTGGACTCTGTGCTGCTGCCTGCGGCATTGCAGGAAATCGAAGCGATCGGATGCCAAATCCGCGTCATGGGCTGCTATCCAAGCTTTACTTATGAGCAGTTGCTGTAGGTATTAATTTTTACATACATTTCGGAGGTGTGAAGCAAGGTATGGCACAGCAATGGATTTATTTGAATGGGGAATATGTTGCAAAAGAAGACGCAAAAATTTCAGTTTATGATCACGGCTTTTTGTACGGGGACGGCATTTTTGAAGGCATTCGCGTTTATGACGGCAATATTTTTAAATGCAAAGAGCATCTGGATCGCTTGTACGATTCCGCCAAATCCATCATGCTGGACATTCCGCTGACGTTTGATGACATGCAAGACGCGCTAGTGGAGACGATTCGCCGCAATGAACTTAGAGACGGCTATATTCGCCTCATCGTGTCCCGCGGTCCCGGCAATTTGGGGCTCGATCCGAGACGCTGCCCTACCGCGTGGGTGATCATCATCGTTGAGCAGCTTTCCATTTATCCGGAAGAGGCCTACAAAAACGGACTTGTATCGGTTTCGGTTTCCCAGCGCCGCAACATCCCGGATGCGCTTAATCCGAAAATTAAATCACTTAACTATTTAAACAATATTTTGGTGAAAATTCAGGCGAACCTTGCCGGAGTGGGCGAAGCGATTATGCTGAACTCGCAAGGGTACGTGGCCGAAGGCTCTAGCGACAACATTTTTATAATCAAAAATGGTACGGTTTACACCCCGCCTTGTTACGTTGGCGCGCTGGAGGGCATTACCCGGGCCGCCATTATGGAGCTCTGCGAGAAACACGGCTATAAGCTGAAGGAAGAGCCGTTTACACTCCACGATGTGTATGTTGCGGATGAAGTGTTTTTTACAGGAACGGCTGCTGAAGTCATTGCGGTTCGCGAAGTGGATGGCCGCACGATTGGCTCTGGTCAGGCGGGACCGATTACGACTCATTTGCTGCAGGAGTTCCGCAATATAGTGAAAGTGGATGGAGTAAAAGTGTTTGAATAGTTGATTGTGAAAATAGAGAAGGTCAGCCGGAGAGTTCCGGTTGGCCTTTTTTTGTTGCGCGAAAAAGAAAGATTTAGGATTAGCCCTCTACTTTTTTGGGATGTATTTTTTACTAAAGTGGAGACACTCGCCTATGTTCTGCATAGGATGTAAAGATTGATAACTGGCTATAGCCCTAGAACGTGACAGGAGGTCATCGGCGAGTGAAAATTCATATGGTCAAAAGTGGCGATTCCTTATACTTCATTGGCCAGAAGTACAATGTTTCGCTTGAACAAATTTTGGCGCTTAATCCGGGTGTTGAAAATCCGGGCGCCCTAGAGGCTGGGTCGAAGCTGAGAATACCGTCTACCCATCCCGCGCAGAACGGAGTGAACGGAATGAACATCATGCATCAACATATCGTGAAGCAAGGCGACACGCTTTGGAAGCTGTCCAAAGCTTGGGGAGTTCCCCTTGCAACCATGGTACATGTCAATCCGCATTTAAAAAATCCAAATGTGCTGCTGACTGGAGAAATTGTAAACATACCTAAAGCGGATACCGTTGTCCCGCACATGACAGCCCAGCATCATACCGGTCATCATTCAACGGGCCATCATTCCGCCGGGCACCACGCACAAGGGTATCATGCACAGGGTCATCACACACAAGGACAGCACGCACACGGGCAGCATACAGCAGGCAAAACGCCTAATCATCCGCTTCATCCTACTTCTATTATGCAAGGTGTACAGGGTATAGTCGGCAAAACGTTTACGGGATTGGCTGCAGAAAAAAAGAATACGGCGCCGCTGGCAGCGGAGAAAAAGCCTACAGGGCCAATCGTATCGCCTGTTCCTCCGGCCCCGGCTCCGAAGCCGCCTGCCGCTAAGGTCGAGCCTCTAGCGAAAAAAGAAGAACCTATAAGCAAAAAAGTGGAGCCTCTTGCGAAAAAAGAGGAGCCTATAAGCAAAAAAGTGGAACCATTGGCTAAGAAAGAAGAGCCGATAGGCAAAAAAGTAGAGCCGTTGGCAACGAAAGAGGAGCCAATAGGCAAAAAAGTGGAGCCGCTATCCTCCAAAACTGCTCCTTTGTCTACAGGAAAGACGGCTCCGTTGTCTAAAGGAAAAACGGCGCCACTATCCACGGAAAACGTCGCACCGCTTAGCGGCGGCAACGTAGCTCCGCTGTCATCAAACGTTGGAGCGCAAGGAACGGGTGGCAATGTAGCCCCGTTGTCTTCTAATGTCGGAGCGCAAGGAACGGGTGGCAATGTAGCTCCGTTGTCTTCCAATGTGGGAGCTCAAGGAACGGGTGGCAATGTAGCTCCATTGTCTTCTAATGTGGGAGCGCAAGGAACGGGTGGCAATGTAGCTCCATTGTCTTCTAATGTGGGAGCGCAAGGAACGGGTGGCAATGTAGCTCCGTTGTCTTCTAATGTTGGAGCGCAAGGAACGGGTGGTAATGTAGCCCCGTTGTCTTCTAATGTTGGAGCGCAAGGAACGGGTGGTAATGTGGCTCCGTTGTCTTCGAACGTTGGAGCGCAAGGAACGGGTGGCAATGTAGCTCCATTGTCTTCGAACGTAGGAGCGCAAGGAACGGGCAATGCAGCTCCATTGTCATCCAATTTGTCTCCGCTTGGAGGCGGCAACGTATCGCCATTGTCGTCTAATGTTAGCCCGCTGTCGTCCAACGTAGCTCCTTTGGCTAATACGTCTCCTTCAGCAAAGATAGCTCCTTACGGCAAAAAAGTTCTGCCTTCTGAGAAGGCAAAAGAAACGAAGATTAAGCCGTCTAACTCGGAATATATACAAAGTGTGGATTTATTCCATCCATATGGAGTGCCTGCTAATCAGGCATCCCTTTACGGTCATGAGCAATTCGCAGATGCTTCCACAAACATGTATCCGTACTTTGGTGCTGAGCAATCTTATTCGCCGTATGGGAATGCAGGTTCTGGCTTTGTCCCGTATAGTGAGCCTTACCCGGTTAATCCGTTTAATTGTCCGCCCGGTCCATTTGTAGGTTATCCGGCTCCTCCGTTGTTGCCTTATGCGGCAGATCCGGGCTGGGGATATGCCGGAAACAATCAGATTTCGCCTTCGGGAAATGTGCCGAATACGTCCAATCCGGGCGTATCGCCTTACTCGAATACGATCAATCCAGGTGTGTCTCCACTTTCGAATTTGTCCAACACAGGGGTATCGCCGTTCTCGAACACGTCTAATCCTGGCATATCGCCTTATTCGAACACGTCTAACCCAGGCGTATCGCCTTACTCGAACACGTCTAATCCTGGCATATCGCCTTATTCGAACACATCCAATCCAGGCGTGTCGCCACTCTCGAATTTGTCCAACACAGGGGTATCGCCGTTCTCGAATACATCTAATCCCGGCATATCGCCTTACTCGAACACATCTAATCCCGGCGTATCGCCACTCTCGAATTTGTCCAATACAGGGGTGTCGCCGTTCTCGAATACGTCTAATCCCGGCATATCGCCTTACTCGAACGTATCCAATCCCGGCGTATCGCCGCTCTCCAACGAACACAATGCGGGAGCGATTACGACAGGAGGCGTTTCAGGATATTCAGCCGAATACCCGCCTGCAGGGTTCGAAGATTATTCTAACGGTTATCCGGCCGGATACCCCTATCCGCTTTGGTCCGATTATTCGGCTGCGAATCCCTCGCACAAAAAAAATGACGATTGTGGCTGCGGCGGGAAGCGTGAGGATGAAATTAACGGCTCATTAAAAAACAAAACGGGTTCATCTAAAGCCAATTCAGCCAAACCTCGCAAAAAAGCCAAAAAAGCGGTTATCCGCACGGTAGCCCCTCGTCCAAAACGAAAATCTACTTCAGGCAGCAGCAGGCCTTGGCTTAATCAGTAAACGATGACTTGAATGGATAATCCAATTCAATAAACTTTCTTTTTTGCCGGTACCTATTTGGGTGCCGGTTTTTTTTCTGTTCCTTTTTTTATGTAAAACCGTCCCCAACTATTATTTTGAATAATTATACATCATTGGTGCAGACTATCAGAAAACGTAATAAAGGGGTCTTCCTCATGATGACATTCAGCTTGTGGAAGCAATTGAAACGTCGCCTTCGCCGCACTAGAAGGCCACTATGGACGCTTGGGGGCATCGCCTTTTGGCTAATGGTAATTGCATTATCAGCCGGTGCGGCTGTTCAACTGCCAGTTGCGGCGTATGCGCAAGGCCACGAATCTGAAGCGGCGGACAGCATGCTTTTGCCCCAGCAGCCATCGATAAGCGAGCTTTTGAAAGAACGGGACAAAAACGTTCAAGTCTTGCTGCAACGGCAATATGTTTGCGGAGAAGAATTCGAAGCGCTGGGCTCGATGAATACGAAGGACATTATACAGCTTTTGCGCGATCATCCCGATTTCAGCGCGAGCCTGAACAAGGACCCGGAACAGGTTGTTTTGGTGCAGCGAATCGAGGACTTGTCCGACTATTGCAAATCGCATGCCTATTTTGGCGTAGACCGATTTGGCAATTTTACTTTGTTTGACGGAGAGCCAAGGAAGGAGAAGGTGCTGCGCACCTTCTTTCAACTGGACATCCGGTTTATGGAGAGCAGCTTGCCGCAGCATAAATTGGAGCGTTTGACCCAAGGAATACGGGTAAGCGACATGGACGAGTTCAACAGTGTATTGTCTACTTTCAGTGATTATGCAGTGAACCGAAATGAAATAACGAAGCCACTTCTTTATTAGCCCACGATAAATGGAAACAATCAGATTTCCCTTCATGCAAGCGGCAGGTCAAGAACTTCATTGGAAGTTCTGGCTTGCCGCTTTTTGTTTTTGGAGAGGGGCTTGTTCACAGAAACATCAAACGTCCGTTCTCATTCTCGGTAACTTTTGCTATAATGGAGGGTAGGCATTCATAAGGCATGTTTTGTTAGGAGTTGGCGATTTGCGCGTTCTTGGAATTGACCCGGGCATAGCGATTGCGGGTTTTGGTTTTATAGATAAAGTGGGGCATAAGCTGACAGCGGTACAATATGGAGCAATTCAAACGGAAGCCCATACGCCGGCAGAGAAGCGGCTTGTACAAATTTATGAGTCCGCAGGTGCGTTGATGGATCGGTACAAGCCGGATTCCGTGGCCGTTGAGAAGCTGTTTTTCAATCGAAACGTCACGACGGCTTTTGCGGTAGGCCAGGCTCGCGGGGTCATTATTTTGGCTGCCGCGCAGCGGGGACTTCCGGTTGCGGAATATACGCCGCTCCAGGTGAAGCAGGCCGTTGTTGGCTACGGCAAGGCGGAGAAGCGTCAAGTGCAGGAAATGGTCAAAATGTTTTTGAAACTGTCGGCGATTCCGAAGCCGGACGATGTGGCGGATGCGCTTGCAGTTGCGATTTGCCATGCCCATTCGGCCGTGTTGAGCCAAAAAATAAACGAGGTGAAACGGCTGTGATCGATTTTTTACGAGGGCCTGTTGTACATATTGAAGCCGAATATGTCGTTATGGACGTTAGGGATGTAGGGTATCGCGTGTTCACACCTAGTCCGTACGCATTTGCCGGCAAAGACGGAGCGGTGACCGTGTTTATTCACCATCATGTAAGGGAAGATGCGATCTTGCTTTTTGGCTTCGAATCGCGGGAGCAGCTCCATCTGTTCCGCAAGCTGCTTGACGTATCGGGAATCGGACCGCGCGTTGCGCTTGGCGTATTGTCGGCAGGCAAGCCGGAATCGATCGTTGCCGCCATTCAGCAGGACAATCTTGCTTTTTTGACGAAATTGCCTGGAATTGGAAAAAAGACAGCTCAGCGAATGGTGCTCGATCTCAAAGACAAGTTATTTGGCGCCGTGCCGCAAGAAAGCTTGCTTTCCGTGTCGGGCTTTACAGCTGAATCCGGCGAAGACGGAGCGGGGACGGCAGCTTGGAAGGAAGCCAAAGAGGCGCTGGCCGCTCTTGGGTACACGAATGCGGAGCTGGATAAGGCATGGAGCGGGCTTAAAGACAGCGTGAAGCCGGACGAAACGGTTGATTCCCTCATGAAACGGGCGCTGCAACAGCTCTTTAAAGGGTAATAGAAAGGAGGGGAACGAATATGGATGACCGGATCGTTTCCGCAAGCCTGATGATGGACGAGCATGCCGTCGAGCTAAGCTTGCGGCCTCGCTATTTGGCAGAATATATTGGACAAACGAAAGTGAAAGAAAATTTGACGATTTATATTGAAGCTGCGAAAATGCGGAAGGAAGCGCTGGATCATGTCCTTCTTTACGGCCCTCCGGGACTTGGAAAAACGACGCTATCCAACATAATCGCCAACGAACTAGGCGTCAATCTGCGAACGACTTCGGGACCGGCTATTGAAAGACCTGGCGATCTGGCTGCTTTGCTCACCAATCTGCAAGAAGGCGACGTCCTTTTTATCGACGAAATTCATCGGCTGCACCGTACGGTGGAGGAAGTACTCTATCCCGCAATGGAAGACTTCGCTCTCGATATAATGATTGGCAAGGGGCCGAGCGCACGCTCGGTAAGGCTCGATCTCCCGCCGTTTACGCTTATTGGCGCCACAACGAGAGCAGGACTGCTGTCGGCTCCGCTGCGCGATCGGTTCGGCGTAGTCAGCAGGCTGGAATTTTATACGGTTGACGAGTTGTCTTATATCGTCTCCAGAGCGTCGGAAATATTGGACGTAACCATCGTTGGCGAGGCCGCTGGCGAAATCGCGATGAGGTCAAGAGGGACGCCGCGAATCGCAAACCGGCTGCTAAAACGGGTAAGGGATTTTGCACAAGTAAGGGGAGACGGCGTCATTACGCATGAAATAGCCAGATCCGCGCTGGAGCTTTTGCAGGTCGACCCGATGGGGCTGGACCATATCGATCACAAAATGCTGTATGCCATGATGACAACCTTCTCCGGTAGGCCGGTGGGATTAGACACGATAGCGGCTACGATTGGCGAAGAAAGCCAGACGATAGAAGACGTTTACGAGCCTTATTTGATGCAGATCGGTTTTCTGCAAAGAACGCCAAGAGGACGGATCGCAACGGACAGCGCGTACAATCATTTGGGACTTCCGTTACCCAAGCGCCCTTAACACTTAACCTTTGACGAGAAAATGTTCAGCAAGCGTGAGAGGAGAGAACCATCATGACCTACAAAAGCCTGACTACAGTCAAAAAGGTTGCCATTACAGTCATTGCCTTTTTACTGCTTTTTTCGACGTGGACCGCGCATCAGGCGCAAGCTGCCGTCCCTTCTTTGGATACGATTAGAGTTGCGCTTTTCCTTCAATTGCCTGGGAAATACGATTCGACAACATCTGCTGCCACCTTTCAATCGGCAGGCGGTATGGACCTTGGAGTAAGAAGCCCCGGGGGCATCCGCCCGATGATGAGCGTTCCGGCAGGCAAGCAAGTTCGCTTTGCGGTTGACGACTATAAAGTTAAACTGGCGGAATCCAAAAACTTTGCATCCGCTCTAGCGGTTTATCAGTACGTTAAAACTGCAAAAGGCAACGTCTATTTAACTTCGTTATCCAAAAACGGGGCTCTTACTTATCAAGTGCTGGAAGGGATGTACAAAACGGCGGAGGAATCCAAAGCGGCGCTTGCACGCTGGAATGCTGACGCTAAGCTCATCTCCCTACTAAACGGATTTAAGCCGGAGATGCAAGGTCCAATGCGGCTCGAAACAGCCGCTCTTGAAGGCAAAGGGGCTGCCCAAGCTGCGGCCGACGCATTTGGCGGGGCCGGGTTTGATGCCTACGTAGCGGTTAGAGCTTCGGCAAAAGGCGATGCCGTTTATAGCGTGATGGTAGGAGGCGCTTCAACGCAAGAGGAGCTTAAAGTTCTTCAAGCAGCAGCTACTAAAGCGCCGGGAGGAGCCGCTCTCAAAGCAATCGAAGCGGGTTCTGAGCATATGCTCATGCGCAATGACCATTCCGTTAGCGGCAAAGCAGGCGAAAGCCATGAGCTGTTTGTTGTTCCGGCAGGAGTCAAAGCATGGCTTTCTCCGGCTGGTGATAAGCCGATTGGTCTTACGGAACGAAGCAAACGAACGTACCGGGGCCAATTCGAAATCAGCTCGTTTAACGGAAGACTGGCGGTCATTAACGAGCTTCCTTTTGAGCAATATTTGTATTCCGTTGTAGCGGTGGAGATGTACCCGTCTTGGCCAATCGAAGCGCTCAAGGCACAAGCCGTTGCTGCACGTTCTTATGCGCTGAATAAAGGCTTCGGCTTTCAAATTGCACATGTTGTCGACACGACGCTTAGCCAGGCCTACTATGGCGCAGGATCGGAGCGCCCGGCTTCCACGGAAGCGGTGGAGGCGACCAAAGGACAGGTAGCGCTTTATAATGGCAAAGTCATTGAAGCCGTCTTTTCTTCGAATGGCGGAGGAATGACGGCCGATGCGAAAGAGGCGTGGAACAATGCCATTCCATACCTGCAAGCAGTGCCGAGTCCCGACGAATCGGCGGAAGAGGGCGCGTACAGTTGGCATCGCATCGTATTGCCTAGCGGCCTTATCGGGTATATCCGCGAGGACTTAGTGAAGGATACAGGCCGCAAAACCGCAGCCGGAAGCCGTATTATGGAACTGACGACGGATGGGACCAACATCAGGAAACATCCCGTTATTCAAGATTCAGTGCCGGTTGTCGCCAAGCTAGGCAAAGGAGAACAGGTCATCGTGCTTGAAACGGTGGTGGAATCCAATCCAATGAGCTGGATACGAGGACCTTTTACCGGAGCGGAGCTGTTGACCACAATTAATGCGCGGACCAATCCGAAATTAACGGCGCCGCTTCTCTCTTTGGAGGTCAGCAGCCGGGGGCCGTCTGGAAGAGCGACGGAATTATCGGTCAACGGCATGAAAGTAAAGCTGTCTTCTCCAGACTCCATAAGGGGCGCTCTCGGTGTCGGCGGTTCCTTGCCAAGCACTCTGTTTACAGTGGACGAAACGGCAAAGGTGGCTATTCAAGGCGCAGGCGGAGAGGGAACGACAAGGACGGACAATTCGCAAAAGGTCTATGTCATGGGAGCGGGCGGCAAGTCAGCCGCTTTGGAAGACCCCTATCTGTATGTGCTCAATGGAGAGGGCGATATTCGAGCCGCAACCAAAGATGCATCGTTCGAATTCAGAGGAACAGGCTTCGGCCACGGCGTCGGATTGTCCCAATACGGGGCGTTGACTCTGGCGAAGCAAGGGTATGACTATGAATATATTTTGAAATACTACTACAAGGGTATAACCGTTGCTAAGGAATGATAAATAAGAGATGAATGTAGATTGGTTTGACTTTCATTTACCGGAAGAGTTAATTGCACAAACGCCGTTACAAGAGCGGACGGCCTCCAGACTGCTTATGCTGGACAAAGGGACGGGCGACACCGCGCACGGCATGTTTACAGATTTAGCGGATCAGCTTCAAGAGGGAGACGTTCTTGTATTGAACAATACAAGAGTTATTCCAGCGAGACTGGTAGGCGCCAAAAGCGATACTGGGGCCAAAGCGGAGCTGCTTCTGCTGAAGCAATTTGGAAATGATGAGTGGGAGGCGCTGGCCAAGCCGGCCAAGCGGCTGAAAGTAGGCACCGTTATCCGGTTTGGGGACGACGGCAGCGGAAACCCGCTTTTGGAAGCGGATGTTTTGTCCGAAGGCGAAATGGGCTCGCGCGTTATTCGTTTTCGGTATAACGGCATTTTTCAAGAGCTGCTGGACAAGCTGGGCGAGATGCCGTTGCCGCCTTATATTAAAGAGCGGCTGGATGAGCGTGAGCGTTATCAGACGGTGTACTCGCGCCATGAAGGATCGGCGGCGGCTCCTACGGCAGGACTTCATTTTACGGAACCGTTTCTGCAGGATCTGGAACGAAAAGGAGTGCAGCTTGCGTACGTGACGCTGCATGTGGGGCTTGGGACGTTCCGCCCGATGTCGTCGGAAACGGTTGAAGAGCATGAGATGCATGCGGAGTATTACGAGTTGAATGAAGAAACGGCAGCTTTGCTTAATGAAGCGAAACGCAGCGGACGTCGAATCGTTGCGGTTGGCACGACTTCGGCCCGTACGCTGGAGACGGTGGCTGCCAGATTTGAAGAGGGGGAGCTTGAAGCATGCAGCGGCTGGACTTCCATCTTTATTTTTCCTGGTTACAAGTTCAAGCTTGTTAACGCGCTGCTCACCAATTTCCACTTGCCCAAATCAACGCTCGTCATGCTGGTAAGCGCGCTTGCCGGACGCGACGCAGTAATGAAAGCCTACGGCGAAGCGGTTGAACGGAAATACCGTTTTTTCAGCTTTGGCGACGCAATGTTTATCTACTAACTTTAAGAATGGAAGCGTGAAGACGTGGCTGTAAAATACGAATTAATCAAACAATGCAAACAATCCGGGGCGCGGCTTGGAAGAGTCCATACTCCACACGGCATCATCGAAACTCCAACGTTTATGCCGGTCGGTACTCAGGCTACAGTTAAAACGATGAGTCCGGAAGAGCTAAAGGCGATGAACGCTCAAATTATTTTGAGCAATACGTACCATCTATTTCTGCGTCCTGGACACGACATTGTAAAGCGTGCTGGCGGATTGCATAAATTTATGAACTGGGACCGCCCGATTTTGACGGACAGCGGCGGTTTTCAAGTGTTCAGCTTAAGCGAAATGAGAAAAATTACGGAAGAGGGCGTCCATTTCCGTTCCCATTTGAACGGAGACAAGCTGTTTCTGTCGCCGGAAGTGGCGATGGACATTCAAAATGCGCTTGGCCCGGATATTATGATGGCCTTTGACGAATGTCCGCCATACCCGGCTGAGTATGAGTACATTAAACAATCGACGGAGAGAACGTCCCGTTGGGCGGAACGCTGCCTTAAAGCGCATGCCCGTCCGCATGATCAAGCTTTGTTTGCGATCGTCCAAGGCGGCATGCACAAAGATTTGCGCATCCAGAGCGCGAAAGATTTGACTTCCATGGATTTCCCGGGGTATGCTATTGGTGGACTGAGCGTAGGCGAGCCCAAACATTTAATGTATGAGGTTCTGGACTATACAGTTCCAGAGCTGCCGGCTAACAAACCGCGCTATTTGATGGGTGTCGGTTCGCCGGATGCACTTGTGGAAGGCGCTATTCGCGGCGTAGATATGTTTGATTGCGTATTGCCGACCCGCATCGCCAGAAATGGGACAACCATGACGAGCGGAGGCAGACTTGTCATTCGCAACGCCAAATTTGCTGAGGATTTTGGACCGCTCGATCCGAACTGCTCCTGCTATACTTGCCAGAATTATTCAAGGGCTTATATTCGCCACCTGCTTAAAGCGGATGAAACATTCGGCATTCGGTTAACGACGTACCATAACTTGCATTTTCTGCTTCAGCTTATGCGGGACGTTCGTCAGGCGATTATGGAAGACCGACTGCTAGATTTCCGGGATTCCTTCTTCGAATCGTACGGCTTGCATAATAACGATAAAGGATTTTGAAAGGGGTGAAATCTATGACATATCTAGCTAGCCAAGCAGCGGGATCGGGCAACATTTGGGGCATGATCTGGCCGTTTATACTTATGTTTGCAGTCTTTTATTTCTTGCTTATCCGCCCGCAGCAGAAAAAACAAAAGCAGCGTACATCCATGCTGAATCAAATTAAAAAGGGCGACAAAGTTACGACGATCGGTGGCCTTCACGGCACAGTTGCCGAATTGACGGACGATACAGTTGTTATTCGTGTTAACGATACAACGAAGATGACGTTTGAGCGCAGCGCGGTCAACACTATCGTAAGTTCCGCACCTTCCGCTTCGGAGTAATAGGGACATTCAATGAAGAAGACCGACAGAAATTTCTGTCGGTCTTTTCTTATTTTCTCAAGTTGACTCCGATCATACCGCCGAATGCGCCAGCGAGCAAAGCCGCTCCAAGAATGAGAACGCTGTTCCAAGAAATGGAGGCGTTCGCAGCCAAAAAGCTGACGATGATAATAATAATTCCGTAAATGAGGCCGAGCAGTCCGCCGTTGTACCAGCCTTTTTTCTCCGATCTTTTTCCGGAAGTAAAGCCGCCTGCCAGTGCGGATAAGCTGTGAATGAACAAGGCCGAAGATGCGAGGTTGCTTTCTTTCATGTCCGTAAAATGAAGCAAAAGCGACAAAGTAAGCGCTCCAATGGCGAGCCATATTAAAGAAAAGACGACACCCGCAAGCAGAGGGGCCCCAATTAGGGGCGATTTGGGGGAAGGCTTAGGTTTAACGGAACTCATGCTATTCCTCCTATCGTTTATTACATATTACTTATCCATATGGCCAAGCTCGCCGAAATAGTACACAAACCATTTCCCATATATTCGCGGTTTTCCGCTCGTATGATGTGTATGTGGCAAGGTGAGAATAGCCTTACGAGCTTGGCGCTGGTTTAGGGGCCAACATGCTACTTTCAAGGAGGCGCTTACCATTGGAAATGTGGAGCTTGTTGATCCGGACGGTAATTATTTACTTTGTCGTATTTTTGATCATGAGGTTTATGGGGAAGCGGGAAATCGGCAAATTATCCGTTCTGGATCTCGTCATTTCGGTCATGGTAGCGGAAATTGCGGTTATCGTCATTGAAGACGTCGATCGGTCGATGTGGGATGGCATTGTGCCAATGGTTACTTTGCTTCTCATTCAAATTAGCACCGCTTTTCTCTCCATGAACAACCGGACGATTCGTCTGCTGTTTGACGGCAAACCAAGCGTCATTATTGCAAAAGGGAAAATCAACCGAGATGAAATGCGCAAGCAGCGGTACAATTTGGACGATTTAATGCTGCAGCTGCGCGAAAATAAAATTACGTCCGTAGCCGACGTGGAGTTTGCCATTTTGGAGACGAGCGGAAAGCTCTCCGTTATCCCAAAGGACGGGGCGGAAGAGACGGAACCAGGAAACGAACGTACTTCGCCCGATGTCAACGTTGAAGTATCCAGTCATACTCCTGCGCCAAAAGGAAGGGAAAAGCTGATCCCGCAAGGCTTCCGTTATGAGATTTTGCCAATTCCTTTAATTATGGACGGCAGAGTGCAGGACAATAATTTGGAAAAAATCGAAAAAACGAGATTTTGGCTTAAAAATGTGCTGCAAGAGCAGAAGGTCAACGATTTTAAGGAAGTTTTTTTATGTACAATCGATCATAAAGGCAAGCTGTTTGTTGATGTTAATCAGAAGCGGTTTACTTAAACCAAGCGCCGAGCCATGGGATTCGGGCCATGTCGTAACGGTCGATGATGCGCATCCAAACCATTAAGATGAGGTAAACAACAACGCTGGCTGCGCAAGCGGCAAGCAAGCTGAGCCATTCCGCCGATAGCGGAGAATGGTTCATCGTTAGGCGCGCGGCTGCGCCCATCATAATCATCGCGGCCCCTACTTTTACGAAATCAAACAGCTTCATGCTGAATCCAATGTAGCGGAGCACGCTGATGCCGTGCAATATGGTCACCAGCACAATGTTGACATTAATGGCGATGAGCGCGCCATAAATGCCAAGTTCCGGCTTGGATGCGAGTTGAATGATTAGGACGAGCTTGACGGCGGCCCCGACAAACGTATTCATTAAGGCGGCTCCGGGCTTGTCGAGCGCCTGCAGCGCGGCTTGAAGCGGTGCCTGCAAATAAATGAAGATGCCGATTGGAGCCATTAATTGCAGCATAGGGGCAATATCCGCATGGTCGTAAATGAGCCGGCACAGCGGTTCTGCGAAGAGGGTCATCACGACCGCAAACGGAGCGCCCGACACCAAAGCGATGCGCATCGACTGATGCAGCCGCTTATGGATCAATGCTTTGTCGCCGCGTGCGGCGGCTTCGGAGAGGGAGGGTACAAGGGACACCGCGAGCGAATAAGTGAGCGCGGTCGGCAGCAGCAGGAGCGGGATAATCATGCCTTGCAAAGCGCCGTATTGGGCGGTTGCAATTCCCGTCACAATGCCTGCGGACGCCAGACTTCGAGCCGTGAAGATCGATTCCAGCAAATACGAGATGGAACCTACAAGCTTGCTTCCGGTTACGGGAATGGATAAGCCGAGCAGTCTTCTTAAAACGGGAGTCGAAGCTTCACCCGGCTCGTTCCCATCCGGAGAGGACTGAAGTCCTTCAAGACGGGCTTTGTCGCGGGCATATTTCCATAACATAACGAGCAGTCCGCCTACTTCGCCCGCCACAACGCCAAGCATGGCGCCGGCTGCTGCCCACTCCAAACCTTGCGGAAGAAACAGATAGGCGAGCACAAGGGAGGCGACAATTCGGATCACGGTTTCTACCGTTTGAGAAACAGCGCTCGGGATCATATTTTGTTTTCCTTGAAAATAGCCTCTAAATACCGAAGAAATGCCTACAATCAAAAGAATGGGGCTCATCATTAAAAAAGCGCGGTAAACCCTCTCGTCCGGCAAAATATGGCGGATAATGAACGGGGCGAACAGAAGCATGGCGATCGTCAGTACGGAAGCCAGTACGATCACAAAAGCCATCGCTGCATTGAAAATTTGTCTAATTCTACGGGCGTCTCCTTGCGAATCCGCTTCGGCGATCCATTTGGCGATGGCAAGCGGAATGCCGCCTGTAATTAGGGTAAGCAATACAATAAGAAAGGGATAAGCAAGCTGGTACAATCCAACGCCTTCCGCCCCGATAATACGAGGCAGGGCAATTCGCGGCACAAAACCGAGAAGCCGGTTCACGATACCGGCCGCGAGAAGAATCATAGCTCCTTTAATAAACGTTTGCTTCGTCATAGCTCTATACCTCTTCTCCTTCAAGGTCGTTCTTAAACAATTGCGAGTTGACCCGGACATGCCGGTAGTATTACTTTATGCGCGGCATGTCCTCTGACATGTCATTCATTTTTTGAGCGGAGGCAGGAGATTGGAGGAAGGAATCGAATACATAAGGAAAGCGGCAAAGGTAGAGGTGGGCATAATGGAGCACGAGCTAAGCTGGGAAATCGAACAGTTGTGCCATAGCAAAGCGGAGGAGTTTCAGCTGCTCGGCTACGAGCACGTTTCTTGGAAGGACATTTGGGAATGCGTGAACGCTAAATATGTCAAAACCGGACAGCCGGAGCTGCATCGTTTGGTGAACGATATTTTGTCTCTCAAGGTTACGCAGTTTATGAACTATATGACGATGAGCGCATTTAAGGGAACCCCATTTTAGAAATGGGGTTCTTTCTTTTTGACTCGTTTTTGCCACATCTGTATAATGGGAATATTGAGATCATAAGGGGGATTCTAAAGTATGTTCGGGAAGAGAATAGTTGCCTTCCTTGCGGTCGTGCTCGTCACGTTCGCCGTTATTGCCGGGACAAGCCCAATGTTTGTTAAAGGTATTAAGCTTGGCCTGGATTTGAAAGGCGGCTACGAGGTGCTTTACGAGGCCGTTCCATTTGAAGGCGGCACGGCTGTAACGAAAGAAAGCTTGAAGCAAACGGCACAAAGTTTGCAGAAGAGGATTGACGCTTCCGGCTTGGTAGAGCCAGAAATTACGACTGAAGGGGCAGACCGCATTCGCGTTAAGCTTCCGGGTATCGACAGCGAAGACGATGAGGTTCTACAACTGCTTTCGAAGCCTATTAACTTGACTTTCCGGGCTCCGGACGGCACCGTTATGTTGGATGGCAAAGATTTTGTAGAAAACGCAGCAGGTCTCACATTCGACGAATTGAACCGTCCTATCGTTACGATTGAGTTGAAGGACGCTAAAAAGTTTGAAGATGTGACGACCAAATTGGTTGGTCAATACTTGGCGATTTATTTGGATGAGGAAGAAATTTCCCGCCCTGGCGTCAATACCCCGATTGCTAGCAAAAGTGCCGTCATTGAGATGGGGAACGCTTCTACAGAAGAAGCAAAAGAGCTTCGCGATTTAATCAATATGGGCTCGCTTCCTTTGAAACTGGAAGCTAAATATACGCAAAGCATCGGAGCCAAGCTGGGAATGGAAGCGATGAAGGATACCGTTACCGCAGGCATTTTGGGCTCGGTAATCGTTCTTATTCTTATGGTTATTATTTTCCGCGTACCGGGCTTTGTAGCTGCGATTACCATTATTACGTATGCTTGGCTGCTTATCGTTGTTCAAGATTTGACTGGCGCTACGCTTACGCTGCCGGGTATTGCGGCTTTTGTTCTAGGCGTAGGTATGGCGGTGGATGCCAACATTATTACAGCGGAGAGAATTAAAGAGGAAATTCGGAGCGGCAAGAGCATGTTGTCCTCTTTGAAAGCCGGCTCCAAAAACTCGTTCCGTACCATTATGGATGCCAATATGACAGGTATCATTTCAAGCGTCGTGCTTTATTTTATTGGCGACGGAGCGATTAAAGGGTTTGCGCTGACGATGATTTTCAGTATTCTCGTTAGTATCGTGACGAACATTTATTTCGCACGCCTTCTGCTCGATCTGATCGTGAAGAGCAACCGGTTTATGAAACCAAGCTATTACGGCGTGAAGGAGAGTGAAATTCGTGAACTATAATACGAAAATTCGTTACGATTTTGTACGCAACCGGAATAAATACTTTTTGTTTTCGATCATTCTTACGATAGCGGGCATCGTTTCGTTGCTGCTGTTCCAATTGAATTTTGGGGTCGATTTCAAAGCGGGCTCCAACATGGACATTGCTGTAGGCAAAGTAATCACTCAACAGGAAGCCGCTGATATATTGAAGGGTGCGGGCTTTGAAGATGTGAAACCGACAATCGGCGGGCAAAATAACGACCGGGTTTCCATCCGCTTTAACGATGTTTTGGATCAGACGCAATCTGCGAAAGTACAGGCTGCTTTCAAAGCCAAATACGGTGATGAGGTTTCCACAGAGGTCAACGTCGTTTCTCCAGAGCTTGCTCAAGAGCTAGGGATCAAAACGATTTGGGCTATCTTAATTGCCAGCCTTGGCATTATGGTGTATGTGATGATTCGTTTTGAGTGGCGTTTTGCACTCGCTTCGAATATTTCTATTTTGTATGACAGCTTTGTTGTTGTCGCCGTATTTTCGATTTTCCGGTTTGAGGTTGATTTGCCGTTTATTGCGGCAGTTCTTACAACGCTCGGTTATTCTATCAACGACAAGATCGTCGTATTTGACCGAATTCGTGAAAACTTGAGATTTTCCCAAGTGAAAAATGAAGATCAGCTTGCCGAGCTCGTTAATGCGAGTATTTGGCAAACGATGGCGCGTAACTTGTACACCGTCCTGACGGTCGTCATTGTAACGTTGTGTATTTTCTTGCTTGGCAGCCCGTCTATCAAAATGTTTTCGCTTGCGCTTCTAGTCGGTCTTGTAAGCGGCGGCTATTCATCCATCTTTATCGCGAGCCCGCTTTGGTTCCTGCTTAAACGCAACCAGAAGCAAAAGCCGAAAGCTGCGCAATCGAAAGCGGTTCAATAAATTTGAAAAGCAAAACCTAAGTCCTATGCTTACGAAGTGGTTTTACAATACAAATCTGATCGTATTTGCAAAGTAAAACCTAAGCCTATGCTTACGAAGTGGTTTTACAATACCAATCCGTTCGGATCGGTATTGTAAAACCTTTAGGAGGTTCAAATGTCAACCAGACAGCGAGACGGAAAAAGGTATCCTTCGAGGGGCGGACGCTTATGGGAAAACGTGATGAACGTTCTGTTTCGGAGAGTTCGAAAGGATCGCGGCGAAGGGCGCGAGGAAGGTACCGACGAACTGATGCAGGTCGTCCAGCGCATTGAAGGCGTAGTGACCGTCCAGTCGCTTCGCGCCAGAGAGCAAGGGCATTACGTGGTGGCCGAAATGGTCATCAGCGTAAATCCGCGTATCACAGTGCTGGAGGGACAGGAAATTGCAAAACGGGTAAAGATGCTGCTTATGCATCGTTTTTTGCATCTTTCGGAAGTGTCCATCTATGTGGAGCCGTACGATCCGGGATACCCGTACAAATCCAACCACGACCCTAATCAGGAGCAAATGCCCACACTGCTGCAGTAGAATGAAGGGCGGCAGGAAGGAGAGAATACCTGATGATTGATAGAAAAACCCGCTGGACTTTGGCGAATTGGGAAGAAACCGATGAGGAAGCGGCTGGCCTTCTGAGCGAAAAGCTGGCGCTTCCTCCTCTTGTTGCCAGGCTGCTTGTGCAAAGAGGCTACCGCAATGAGGAAAGAGCACGCATCTTCTTGTATGGCGATGCAGGGCAATTGCATGATCCTTATTTGATGCGCGGCATGGAACAAGCTGTGGAGCGGATTCGGCAAGCGGGCCAAAGCGGCGAGAAAATAAGAATATACGGAGACTATGATGCAGACGGGGTATCCAGTACCTCGCTGCTCATTCATGTTTTCAGGCATCTTCATTTGCAATTCGACTATTATATCCCGCACCGATCTTTGGAAGGCTACGGCTTAAACAGGGCCGCCATTGCGGCTGCAGCGGAGCAGGGAGTCACATTAATTGTGACGGTTGATACGGGCATCAGTGCCTATGAAGAGGTCGAATTTGCGAAGTCAGTCGGTATTGATATCGTCGTAACGGATCATCACGAGCCTCCCGAGCAGCTGCCGGACGCATGTGCAATCGTAAATCCGAAGCAGCGGGACTGCTTGTATCCTTTCAAAGGTTTGGCTGGGGTAGGCGTCGCTTTTAAACTCGCGACAGCGCTGATGGAGAGGCCGCCACTGGAGTGGGCGGATATTGTCAGCTTAGGAACGATAGCCGATCTTATGCCTTTGGTCGACGAAAATCGGATTTTTGTTCAATACGGACTGAAAAAAATGAAGAATGAGCCCTCTACGGGCTTCCGTGCGCTTGCCGAAGCGGCGGGACTGGAGCTGGACTCCATGACTTCCACGGGAGTCGCTTTCGGTATGGCACCGCGCATTAACGCTGCGGGCCGGCTCGACCATGCGAAGCGAGCGGTTGAAGTATTGACTGCCGTCGATTATGACGAAGCGATCTTGGGAGCGGTTGGGCTTGATACGCTGAACAAGGAACGCCAGAGAATCGTCGAGTCGATCGTGAAGGAAGCGGAGGCGCTCTGGCAAGCGAAAAAAGCGGCGGCTGAAGGGAATGGCGTTCAGCCTCCTTCGGTTATCGTGCTGGCGGGCGAAGGCTGGAATGTAGGCGTTATCGGCATTGTAGCCTCCAAGCTGCTGGAGCGGCATTACAAGCCGGTTATCATTTTAGGAATCGATGCAGAAACCGGCAAGTGCAAAGGTTCGGCCCGTTCAATCGACGGCTTCGATCTATATGCTTCCTTGTCGCTATGCGCGGATTTGTTCGATCATTTTGGAGGACATCAGGCTGCGGCCGGGATGAGCTTGCATCGGGATCATCTTGAACAGCTGGAGGAGAAGATGTCCTCGCTTGCCCAAGCTTGGCTTAGCGAGGAGGATTGGATTCCGAAAACGCTTGTGGATATCGATTGCACATTGGAGGACGCTACGCTTTCAACCATTTCGCAGCTTGCATTGCTCGAACCGTTTGGCATTGCAAATCCGTCTCCAAGGCTGCTGTTTCAAAAACTTGAGCTGGCGGAGCGCCGGGCGATCGGCAAAGAATCCAAACATTTGAAACTTATGTTTGGCAGAGGCAGAAAGCTTCTGGATGCGATAGGATTCGGTAGAGGAGAACTTGCATCTTTACTTTCCGAAGGAAGTTTGATCGATGTCATTGGAGAGCTTTCCATAAATGAGTGGAACGGCCAAAGGAAGCCTCAGCTGCAGGTGCATGATTTGCATCAAGAAGAACCGGTTCTGGAGTCATTTCCGAGCAGGGAACAGTTTGGGCAAGTTTACCAAATGGTGCGGAGGGAAGGTCGGTTGCCGCTGCGCGGGCTGGCCCCAAAACTAGCGGAAACATGCGGCTTGACTGTGGAAGCGGTTAAGCTTATGCTTGACGTATTCGAGGAGCTTCGTTTTATCAGGTTTCAGGACGGTTATCTCATTGCGTCCGCTTCTCCTGAGAAGAGAGAGCTGGCTTCGTCGGAACGCTATCGCGCAGCTATGGAGCGCAACAACCAATCCACTGCGCCGGCGTAGGCAACAACATGATATTATTAAGGGTGTAGAAGAAAGGGTTGACCATTCGTGTCCAAGGCATTATACAACTACAAAGATTACATTCGCGTTATTCCGGATTTCCCGCAACCGGGCATCCGATTTAAGGATATTACAACGCTGCTTAAGGACGGCGCCGTTTATCGTTCCGTCATTGAAGATATGCGTGTTGCTGTCGAGCATTTGAAAATTGACGTTATTGCGGGACCGGAAGCGCGCGGTTTTGTTGTAGGCGCTCCGCTTGCGTTAGCGTTAGGCGTAGGTTTTGCGCCAATCCGCAAAAGCGGCAAGCTGCCGGGCGAAACGATTACGGCTAGCTACGATTTGGAATACGGCAAAGATCAATTGGCTATGCATAAAGATGCCATTTCTCCAGGCCAAAGAGTATTGATCGCGGACGACCTGCTCGCTACGGGCGGAACCATTGCAACTTCCATCAATTTGATTCGCCAGCTTGGCGGCGAAGTGGTAGGCGCGGCGTTCCTAATCGAGCTAGCTTACCTGAGCGGTCGGGAAAAGCTGGAAAACATCGACGTGTTCTCCCTCATGACATACGAATAAGCCATTGCAGGCTATCGGACAGGCAAGCCGCTTCCGCATTCGTCGCGATTTTGGACGTGATGACGGAGGCGGCTTCTTTTTTAAGGATGGAAGTTGACGTAATACCGCACTTAAAGGCATAATATTAGAAAACTCGGACAGTGCGGCGATCAACGCATGTGTAAAGAGAATTCGATGGCGTTAACCTTGTACGCTTGGAAAGGACGTTTCATGGGCATAGAGCAGTTACTTGAGAAGGCATCCGTATATATGAAAGAGCAGGATCTTGTACGCATCAAGGAAGCCTATGATTTCGCAGAGCAAGCCCATCATGGACAAGTGCGGAAATCGGGGGAACCCTATATTCTGCATCCAGTGACGGTAGCCGATATATTGGTGGATATGGGGATGGATGTGCTGTCGATAATTGCAGCGCTTCTTCACGATGTCGTGGAGGATACCACCGTTGATTTGGAAACCGTGCGGGCGAAATTTGGCGAAACCTGCGCGATGCTTGTAGACGGACTGACCAAACTCGAAAAAATCAGGTTTCAATCCAAGGAAGAGCAGCAAAACGAAAATTATCGGAAAATGTTTGTGGCGATGGCGCAAGATATCCGGGTTATCCTGATCAAACTTGCGGATCGTCTTCATAATATGCGCACGTTGAAATACCAGTCAGAGGAATCCCAGCGTCGAATCGCTTACGAAACGCTCGAAATTTTTTGTCCAATCGCTCATCGGTTGGGCATTTCGGCGATCAAATGGGAGATGGAGGATATTGCGCTTCGTTATTTGAATCCACAGCAATATTACCGAATCGCCAATCTGATGAAAAAGAAGCGGGCGGAACGCGAGCAATTTATCGATGACGTTATCTCCCGCATTCGCGAAAAGCTGGATGAGATGGGGATCGAAGGCGATATTTCCGGCAGACCTAAACATCTTTACAGCATTTACAAAAAAATGACGGCCCGCAATAAGCAGTTTAACGAAATATACGATTTGCTGGCTATTCGGATCATCGTCGACAATATTAAAGACTGCTACGCTACTTTAGGGATCATTCATACGCTTTGGAAGCCGATGCCCGGCCGTTTCAAAGATTATATCGCCATGCCCAAAGCGAATATGTATCAGTCGCTTCATACGACGGTTATTGGACCGAAGGGCGAGCCAACCGAAGTGCAAATTCGAACTTGGGAAATGCATCGTACGTCGGAATATGGTATCGCAGCACATTGGGCCTACAAAGAAGGCATGGTCGTTCCCGATGGGAATTTTGAAGACAAGATGTCATGGTTCAGAGAAATTTTGGAGCTTCAGAACGAAGCACGCGATGCATCCGAGTTTATGGAATCGCTCAAAATGGACTTTTTCGCGGACCTCGTTTTTGTTTTTACGCCGAGCGGCGAAGTGATCGAGCTGCCTGCGGGCTCCGTTCCGCTTGATTTTGCTTACCGGATTCATACCGAGGTGGGCAATCGGACAATCGGAGCGAAGGTGAACGGCCGCATTGTTCCTTTGGATCATAAGCTCAAAACAGGCGATATCGTTGAAATATTGACCTCCAAACATTCTTATGGCCCGAGCCAGGACTGGGTAAAAATAGCTCAATCCTCTCATGCCCGCAGTAAAATCCGCCAATGGTTCAAAAAGGAGAAGCGGGAAGAAAACGTCGCAAAGGGCCGGGACTTGCTTGAACGCGAGCTGAAGCGTTTGGCGCTGGAGCCGTCCGCTTGGATGGTGGACGACAAGCTGCAGGAAGCGGCAGGGAAATTTGCTTTCAACGATATTGAAGATATGATGTCGGCGATTGGATTTGGCGGCATTACGGCCGCGCAAATTTGTACGAAGCTGACGGAGAAAATGCGCAGGGAACTGGAAGAAGCGAATCAAATCGAGCTGACCGCGGAGAAAAAAGAAATCAAGTCCTCCTCCGGCAAAAGAAGCCGTCCCAATCATGGCGTAACGGTAAAAGGCGTTGACAATTTGCTTGTCCGATTCGCACGCTGCTGTAATCCTGTTCCGGGAGACGCCATTGTCGGCTATATTACGCGTGGACGCGGCGTGTCGGTTCACAGGATGGATTGTTTGAACATCCCGTTCGGAACGGATGATGAAGAAGCGGAACGCGTTATTGAAGTGGAGTGGGAAGAGTCGGTGGAGGCGAATTACAGCGTCGACATCGAAATTACAGGCAACGACCGTAGAGGTTTGTTGAACGAGGTGCTCCAAGCCGTATCGGAAAGCAAAACGAATATTTCCGCTGTGACGGGACGCTCCGTCAAAAATAAAATGGCGCTTATTCATATGACGGTGCTCATTAAAAACATCGAGCATTTGTCCGCCGTGGTGGAAAAAATTAAACGCGTTCAGGATGTTTATTCCGTGCAGCGCATTATGCAATAGAGGAGTAGGTCGCGTTGAAAGTTGTTGTGCAAAGGAGCAAGGCGGCAAAAGTAACGGTAGATGGAGCAACGACGGGGCAAATCGATTCCGGCTTGGTTTTGCTTGTAGGCATTGCTCATGAAGATACGATGGCAGAAGTTCGCTGGATGGCGGATAAAGTGGCAGGTCTTCGTATTTTTGAAGACGAGGCGGGCAAAATGAATCATTCCGTTACGGATGTGGGAGGAGCCATCCTCTCCGTATCGCAATTTACGCTTTACGGCGATTGCCGCAAGGGGAGACGTCCAAACTTTATGGCTGCCGCTAGACCCGAGCAGGCTGAGCAATTGTACAATGCTTTTAACGAGGTTTTGCGCGGGGTCGGCTTAAAGGTGGAAACGGGCAAGTTTGGAGCGATGATGGAGGTCCAGCTTGTCAATGACGGGCCTGTTACGCTTATTTTAGAGAGCGGGGCTTAAGGACTCACGCGGCGGGCAACAATAGAGGTAGTGAAAACCGATATTGGAGGAATGCCCGTTATGCATCAATCTAGAAAAGAACAGGGAGTCGAGCGGGGAATTAAGCGGTTGCTAGTGCCGGACTTGCGCGAGGCGCGCATCATAGCGGCGCTTGAGACGGGTTTGGAAGCAGCCGAGGAGTGGGAAGGCAAGCCTCAGCACGCAGGAAGAACCGGCAGTTTGCGCTAGCAGTCATTCTGCTCCCCATAAGATATAAAAACGCTTTCTAAATTGTAACAATACTGTAACCTAACTATAACGTGTTATTAATATCGCAGGCCTATAATAAATCTCGACCCCCTTTTTAAAAATATACGTTATTTTGGACCTGCGACGTGGTTGCAGGTTTTTTTCTGTCTATTCCGCTGAAGGACGATACGGTCAGCATTGACTTTCCACGCTGGGAGCGTTAAAATAAACAATCATTATCATTTCATATGGATTCGATGACGGGAAAAAGTAATTCCACACGGATACGCAGAGAGGGATGCCACTTGGCTGAAAGCATCCTTATACCGGTTGAATGAAAGAACATCCCTGAGAACGGTTGGCGAACGGCGGCTGCATGATGATGCCCGACCTATTAGCCGATTTGCGTATAACGGACGTTACCCGTTTTGAAGCGAGCTGTCATCCGGTTTTTCGGAATAGGCTCGGAATGTGGGTGGTACCACGGGAGAATCACTCTCGTCCCTTCGGCAATGCCGTTGGAGCGGGAGTTTTTTTGTTTGCGTTAAGAACATTACAGGGAGTCAGGAGGTCGCGGCATGAAATTTCAAAAGTCGCCGGGTACACAAGATATTTTACCGGGCAGTGTAGAGAAATGGCAGTTCGTGGAGTCGAAAGCCCGCGAAATTTGCAGACGCTACAATTTTAGGGAAGTGCGGACGCCGATGTTCGAATCGACCGAGCTGTTTCAGCGCGGCGTTGGCGAAACAACGGATATTGTCGAAAAAGAGATGTATACGTTCATCGACCGCGGTGACCGCAGCTTGACGCTTCGTCCTGAAGGTACGGCGGGCGTTGTGCGCTCGTACGTCGAAAACAAGCTGTTCGGCGATCCCGAAATTGCAAAGCTTTATTACATCGGACCGATGTTCCGCTACGAGCGGGCTCAGGCGGGACGTTACCGTCAATTCCACCAATTCGGAGTTGAGGCTATCGGCTCCACCGAGCCAGCTCTCGATGCGGAAGTCATCGCGCTTGGCTACACTTTCTATACGGAAGTGGGTTTAAAAGGAGTTAGAGTGGAAATTAACTCTGTCGGAACTCCGGCGGTCAGAGCTGCTTTCCGCGAGCGGCTGCTTTCGTTCTTAGAGCCGAAACGAGACATTCTATGCAAGGACTGTCAAGCCCGGATGGAACGCAATCCGCTTCGCGTGTTGGACTGCAAGACGGATCAGGCTCATTTTGCCGATGCCCCTTCCATTCTAGATAGTTTGGACGAAGAATGCCGGACCCATTTCGAAAAAGTTCAACAAAGCTTGACGGATATGAACATTCCTTACGAAATCAATCACCGTCTCGTGAGAGGACTCGACTATTATACGCATACCGCGTTCGAGTTTAAGGCGGAGGGCATCGGCGCGATCGATACCGTCGGCGGTGGCGGCCGCTATAACGGTCTCGTATCCGATATTGGCGGGCCGGAGCAGCCGGGCGTCGGTTTCGGACTTGGGCTGGAGCGGACGATCTTACTGCTGGAGCACCAGAAAACGGAGCTTCCAAATTTAAATGAAGTCGACATTTATCTTGTGGCGATGGGGGAAGCTGCGGATCGCGAAGTGACTAAGCTAACTTACCAGCTTAGAGAGCGTGGCATCCGTGCGGAACGCGATTACCAAGGACGCAAGATGAAAGCCCAATTCAAATCGGCTGACCGGCTTGGAGCCAAGTTTACCGCTATTTTGGGCGACGACGAGCTGAGCCGTGGAGAAATCGCGCTGAAAGATATGGCAACGGGAGTGCAAAAGATGGTTGCTCTGTCCGCTCTTGCCGACGAATTGCTAGGCTAAGCTATTGAACCTGCACGAAAGTGCCAATACTGATAAATAGGGAGTTTGATGACGATGATGTTGAAAACACATAGCTGCGGAACGCTTACAAAAGCGGAAGTAGGACAAACGGTTACACTGAACGGCTGGGTACAGCGCCGCCGCGATTTGGGCGGAGTATTGTTTATTGATTTGCGCGACCGTACGGGCATTGTTCAAATCGTATTTAACCCGGATTTCTCCGGCGACGCGCTTGCTATTGCCGACCGCGCACGGAACGAATTTGTACTGGCTGTAAAGGGTCAAGTTGTAGAACGCGATTCGGAAACGGTTAATGCCAACCTTGCTACTGGCGAGATTGAAATTCGCGTGACGGAAATCGAAGTCATGAACGCTGCAAAAACACCTCCGTTCCCGATTGAAGATGGGGTAGAGGTAGACGAGTCGCTTCGTCTGAAATACCGTTACCTTGATTTGCGCCGTCCAGAAATGCAGAAGACGCTTCTGCTTCGCTCCAAATCGGCGAAAATTTTCCGTGATTTCTTAGACGGGGAAGGTTTTATCGAAGTAGAAACGCCAATTTTGACGAAAAGCACGCCGGAAGGCGCTCGTGATTATCTCGTGCCAAGCCGCGTTCACGAAGGCGAGTTTTTTGCATTGCCGCAATCGCCGCAAATTTTTAAACAACTTCTTATGGTCGGCGGCCTTGAGCGCTACTACCAAATCGCCCGCTGTTTCCGCGACGAGGATCTTCGTGCAGACCGCCAGCCTGAATTTACGCAAGTCGACATCGAGACTTCGTTCTTATCGCAAGACCAATTGCTAGACATGATGGAGCAGCTTTCCGCTAAGCTTCTGCGCGAAACGGTAGGCGTTGAGCTTGAGCTGCCGTTCCAACGCATTACGTATGCTGACGCTATCAACAAATACGGCTCCGACAAGCCGGACCTTCGTTTCGGTCTTGAAATCGAAGATATTACCGACATCGTATCCGGCAGCGACGTAAAAGTATTCGCAAGCGTTGCAGCGGGCGGTGGCGTTGTTAAAGCGCTGAACGCAAAAGGCTGCGCAAGCTGGAGCCGTAAGGAGCTTGACGATTTGCAGCCGTTTGCTGCGCGTTATGGCGGCAAAGGTCTTGCTTGGATCACGGTTAAAGACGGTGAGTGGCGCGGTCCGATCGTGAAGTTCCTGAAACCGGAAGAAATTGCGGCATTGACGGAGCGTTTGCAAGTAGAAGAAGGCGACTTGCTCACTTTCTCCGCCGACAAGCCAAAAGTAGTGGCTGACGTACTGGGCAACTTGCGTCTGAAGCTGGGCCGTGACCTCGGTCTAATCGACGACTCCAAGTTCAAATTCGCTTGGGTTGTGGACTTCCCGCTGCTTGGCTGGGACGAGGATTCCAAACGTTATGTGGCGGAGCATCATCCGTTCACCCGTCCAAAAGAAGAGGATCTTCACTATTTCGATACCGATCCGGGCAAAATCCGCGCTCAAGCGTATGACCTTGTTCTGAACGGCTATGAAGTGGGCGGCGGCTCCATGCGTATTTACAAGCGCGAAGTTCAAGAGCAAATGTTCAAAGCTCTCGGCTTTTCAATGGAAGAGGCTCAAGAGAAGTTCGGCTTCCTGCTCGACGCATTCGAGTTTGGCACGCCTCCGCATGGCGGCATCGCGTTCGGATTTGACCGTTTGGTTATGCTGCTGACTGGCCGCACCAACCTCAGAGAGACGATTGCGTTCCCGAAAACGGCAAGCGCAACCGACTTGCTGTGCGACGCACCGTCCGAAGTGGAATTGTCTCAGCTAGAGCAGCTTCATATTCGCACAGTTCTTAAGCCAAAGCCGGTCGCTGCAGCGGCTGCGCCTTCCGAAGGCAACGACAAATAAGTTTGAACAGATAAAGGAGGCGGCAGAACATGCTGCACCAATTTTCAAGAACGGAACTGGCTATCGGCCCTGAAGGGCTGGAGCGCATGAAAGGGAGCACGGTAGCCGTGCTCGGCATCGGCGGCGTCGGCTCCATCGCGGCGGAGGCGCTGGCTAGAACTGGCGTAGGCCGTATTATTTTGATCGACAAGGACGTTGTCGACATTACGAATATTAACCGTCAAATCCATGCGCTCACGACGACGGTAGGACAGCCGAAGGCGGATTTGATGCGAGACCGTATTAAGCTGATCAACCCGGAGTGCGACGTGATTGCTTTGCGGATGTTCTATACGGAGGAAACGTATGAGCAGTTGTTTGCATATCCGCTCGACTACGTCGTTGACGCTTCCGATACGATTATTTACAAAGTGCATTTGATAAAGCAATGTCTGGAAAGAGGCATTCCCGTCATCTCCAGCATGGGCGCAGCCAACAAAATGGACCCATCGCGGTTTAAGGTGGCAGATATTTCGAAAACCCATACCGACCCGATTGCTCGGGTTGTACGGACCAAGCTGCGCAAGGACGGCATTAAAAAAGGGGTTAAAGTTGTATTTTCGGATGAGGAGCCAATGAAGCCTCGCGAGGATGTAACTCAGCGTATTGTGCCGGAGAACGCTCCGGAAATTCGCAAAGCGCAACAGCCGCCTTCCAGCAACGCTTTCGTTCCGCCGGTAGCCGGGCTAATTATGGTTAGCGTTGTTGTAAAAGATTTGCTTGCCTCCGCCGGCATTGAGCTGTGAACAGCGAATTGATTCGCAAGCTGCGGCTAGAGCCGGAGTTTCATGCAATCGCGATTAATCCGCCTAGCGATTACGGGATTGCAGAGGAATTGGCTTTGCCGCAGTCTATGCTGGTCTCTTCCGAGGAGGAGTTGGCACAGAGGGAGGAAAACAGTTGCGGCTTTGCGCTTCTGTTCGTTTCGTCCTTGGCCGAGCTGGAGCAGCTAGCCCCCGCCGTTATTCGGGTGTGCGAGGAGGATGCGCTCTTTTGGATTGCGTATCCAAAGGGGACGTCCAAAATCAAAACCGATATAAACCGCGATACGGGCTGGGTGCTGATGTTGAAGCTCGGAATGGAAGGCGTTGCGATGGTGTCGATGAACGAGACTTGGTCGGCCATGCGCTATAGGCCTGCCGGCTCTGCCAAGAAACCGCGCTCTTCTTCATCCAAGCAGAAAGCAAGCTCAGGGGCAACTGCGGCATCACCTTCGGCTGGCAAAGCTAATCCGGCTGTTGTCTCAACGGCTTCGTTGCCGGACATGCCGCAAGCGTTGGCGGAAGCTTTAGCGGCGTCGCCGTCTGCAAGCGTCTTTTACGATACGCTAACGGTTTCCATGAAACGCGATTATTTAAAGTGGGTTTTGGACGCCAAAAAAGAAGAGACACAGTTGAAGCGAATCGCCGCTACTATCGAGAAGCTGGAATTGGGCTTGAAAAGGCCTACCGATAAGTAGAGCCATAAGTGGCAACTACAGCAGAAAAAATAAAAACGTCTGAAAGAATTTATTCTTTCGGACGTTTTTTTGTTTTGTATGCCAATTAGCACAAAAAAAGCAAGAAAAAAGAAACGACGGGCCATTTTTAAGAGTATTATTGAGAGATTGAGCTGCGATCTGCAATAATTAAATGGGGGCTAAACAACATGCAAAGAATATATGACCGGCCAGAAACACTGCAAATTTTATTTGGAATCGATCGAAAACTTCAGAATGAGCATGGCATGGGCTTTGATGAGTTGTTTGGAGGATGTTTAACGTTTGACAGAGAGAACGGATACTTTTGTACGCCCAAAGATAGCGTGATCTTTCTTTGGACAGGAGCTGGAGGGGATCACTTTGTTTTTTCTACAAAGGGAGATTCCTTGGAATCGCTAGAGCATGCTCCGATCTTATTCGTTCAACCGATGGATTCCGATCATCCAGTAAAAAAAGTTGCTAATCATTTGAAGGACTTTATCGGGTTGTTCGTACAACTTAAAGAGATTTACGTTTTGGAAAGATTTTCTTCGTATCAAAGTGAAGAGGAATTTAAACAAGATTACGAAAAAAACTATGTTGAAGATATCAATGAACGAGAAGAAGAGCTGTCCATTTTAATAAACGCTTTATTAAAGGAAGTCGATGTGCCTCCTATTTCGAATGTATTCCAGTACATAACGAATTTAAATAACAAGGAGTGAATGAAGGAATGGACAACAAAGAACGGTTTAGTAACCGGGTCGAGAACTATGTAAAGTATCGTCCTTCTTACCCGAAAGAGGCTATCGATTTTTTATATGGCGAGCTTGGTTTTGCGGAAAATAGCGTCATTGCCGATGTAGGGGCTGGAACGGGAATTTTTTCGAAGCTGCTGCTGGAGCGCGGGAGCGAGGTTGTGGCAGTGGAGCCTAATGAGGCGATGCGGGAGGCGGCGCTGAAGGAGTTGGGCGGACAAAGAGGCTACCGTGTGTCGTATGGTTCTGCAGAGGAGACGGAGCTACCCGATAGCTCGGTTGATTTTATTGTGTGCGCTCAGTCGTATCATTGGTTTGACAAGGAACGAGCAGAAAGAGAGTTTAAAAAAATTATGAAGCCCGGAGGAAAAGCGGTTCTCATCTGGAACTCAAGAAAAACGAGCGGGACTCCCTTTTTGGAACAATTCGAGCGGCTGCTGCTTACCTATGGAACGGATTATGAGAAGGTAGGCCACAAAAGCATCACTCAACAAACGTTGCAGCCTTATTTCAGGGATGGAGGCCCCGGCCTTCGGACATTTCAGATGGTGCAACATGTTGATGAATCGGGCTTGAAAGGGAGAATGTTATCATCCTCTTATACGCCGACGCCGGATCAGCCCGGTTATAAAGAGATGATGGAAGAGCTTGAGAACATATTCCGGGACCATGAGTGCGACGGCACAGTTGCCTTGGAGTACGTAACCGAAGTTTATTACGGAAAAGTGTAAAGGCCTTGATTCGTCTGGCGAACGTGTGTGCTTGTGTGCTATCATTTAGGCATACCCTCATAAAGGATTGAAAGAGTTATGGATTTGTTTACGCTAAATGAAGCGGAAGAGCCGCGCGCCCGCCTGCTGGCGGATAGAATGCGCCCTCAGACGCTGGATGACTATATCGGTCAGGAGCATATTGTCGGACAAGGGAAGCTGCTGCGCCGCGCGATTGAGGGCGACCAAGTTTCCTCTATTTTGCTGTACGGTCCTCCAGGCTGCGGCAAAACGACACTGGCGCATATTATATCGCTGAAGACGGAGGGAGATTTCGTCAAGCTGAACGCAGTGGACGCCTCCGTCAAAGACGTGCGCGAAGTCATTGACCGGGCTCGTACCAATAAAACGCTTTATGGCCGAAAAACGATTTTGTTTCTGGATGAGGTGCATCGCTTCAACACTTCCAGGCAGGATGCGCTTCTGCCGGCGGTTGAGCAGGGCATTATCATTTTTATAGGCGCCACCACGGAAAATCCGTTTCACCATGTAAACGGCGCTCTTTTGTCGCGGTCGACTTTGTTCCAGCTTGAAGCGCTTGAAGAGAGGCATTCGCTTGCGGCGATGCGCAGGGCGATTGCCGATTCTGGGCGCGGGTTAGGCTTTATGAAGCTAGAGGTGGAGGAAGAGGCGCTGGCTCATATTGCGGCTATGTCCGGGGGCGATGTGAGACGCTCGCTGAACGCTTTGGAGCTTGCCGCGGTGACGACGCCGTCGGAGCAGGACGGCACGGTGCGAATCACGCTTGAAGTGGCGCAGGAATCCGTGCGCAAGCGGAGCGTCAGGGCGGATCAATCGACGCAATATGATGTGCTGTCCGCCTTCCACAAAAGCGTAAGAGGATCGAGCGACGCCGCTTTGTTTTGGTTTTTCTACGCTGTAGAGAAGCTGGGCATGGACCCGATGACGTTTTTGCGACGGCTCATCGTCGCGTGCAGCGAGGATATTGGGCTTGCGAATCCGCAAGCGATGGTTCAAGCGGTGACGGCAATGGATGCGTACCATAAGATTGGTTGGCCGGAGGCAAAATACAATATTTCGCAGGCCATTTTGTTTGCGGTGGAAAGTCCGAAATCCAACGCGACGGCGGTGGCGATCGGCAATGTGATGGCGGTTATCGAGCGCCATGGTCAGGCGGAGGTTCCGCTCCACTTGCGCGACACGCATTACAAAGGGGCCGCTCAGCTAGGCCATGAAGGCTACAAATACCCGCATGATTATCCTAACCACTATGTGCAGCAGCAATATTTGCCCGACCCGCTTTCGAAGCTCAACTTTTATAAGGCTTCTGAACAAGGAATGGAAGATAAAATTAAACAAAACCAGCAGCGCCGCTCTAAGTGAGCGTGACTGCTGGTTTTATTTTACGAGACGGAAAACATGAGCCCAAAGTAGCCGAAGGCGGCAGTGAGCAGTCCCATCGAAAAAGCGATCAAAGGGCGATTGGCGCGATAGCTCCATAGGATGCCTGCGACCATTACAGCGGCGGCGGCAAACATAAGCACGCTCTCTAGTCCCAAAGTCATTTTTAGCGAGATGTCCGGACTGAACGCGTCTTCGTAAAGCCAAGTGAACAAAGGTGAAGGAGCGACCGTCTGCAGCGTCTCTTTCAACGTATGCGGCGGCGATTGCTGCCCCATAAAGGCAGTAGCCGCTAAAATCAACAGCGCGATGACGCTTTCGACCCTCAGCCATTTAACGGGATTGAAGCCTCTATCCTTTGCCGCGACAGATTTGTATAAAAAGCCGTTTGTAAAAGCGAATAAAAGCAGCGGCAAAATAAGCAAATGTTTGATCAGCAGCGCCTGGCCGTACGGAATGATCCAGGAGTTTACATATTGCGGAGTTGTAAACGCCATAAGCGCAAGACCCGCCAGCAAGGTGACGACTACGGATAGGATGGCGACGGGTGAAAACCATTTTAAAAATGCGGGCCAGTTGCTGCTGTCTTTGGAAAACCAGCCGACAACAAACAAGATGCCGATCCAGATGCTGAAGCCTAGAAAATGCGTCGTATGTATAACAAGTCCTTTGATCGAGCTTAAGGATGATGCGTGGCTTGCATAGCCCAGCCAAACGATAAGCAATAGAGTAATAAACAGGGCGACTTTGGGCATATGCTTGTCGTTGCGAAAAGCCTTTAGGCCGAGAAGCACGGCAAGTCCGATGGAGCCAATGGCGGTCCAAATCCAGGCTTTGCCCGAATTGACGTCAAGCAGAACGCTTTTGAGCATGTCGATATAAGACATATCGAAATCACGCGCAAAAAGCGCCGCCAACTGATGAATGGGCACAAAAGACAAAAGGGGAATGGCCAGCGCGCAAGCGAGCAGCAGGGCGTTCGGCACATAAACGGCAGGCCGCTTCCGCTCCGGCACAAGCCGAAGCAGAAGCGACCCCGTCAAAATAGCAAAGCATACATAGAGTAAGCTTTCGCTTAAATAAAGGATCATTTACGTTTCCGAAGCAGCAGAACCAGCACCGCCGCAACGGCAATAATGCCGCCGACCGTCAACAGCAGAGTGGAGTTGCCGCCATCCTCTTCAGCCGGCTGCTCAGGAGCAGGGGAAGCGGTAGGAGCAGGAGAAGCGCTCGGCTGCTCGCTCGGCGCTGTACTTGGCGTTACTTCCGTCGCTTCTGGCGTTGCGGATGGAGAAGGGGAAGGAGCCGCTACCGAAAAGCTGTATTCGCCTTCTACCGGATGTCCGTCTGCGCCGATGATCGTCCATTTGACGGTATAAGCGCCATTTTCCAAAACGTTATCGACTGTACCGGTCATAGTGGAGCCTTCCACAACGGCTTTGCCCGTTGTCATCTGCTCTCCCGCTGCGTTAAACAATTTAAAGTTGCTTAGTTTTTCAATTTTTGTGTCGAAGCTCATTTCAATTTTTTCAGGGGAAGCGTCAACGGCAGCATCTTTGGCAGGGGTAGCTGTATCGAGCGTAGAATGGGCCATTGCCGCCATAGGAACCATAAGCATAAGGGCAAAAACTAGAATAAATATTCGTTTCATATTAGATCAGTCCTCCATTTTTGTTTGCAATAAGCTTGTTGCTGTTTGACCGGCCACTTTAAGCATTATAACAAAATAGCGCCTTTTTTGCCCGGCATACGGGGATAAGAAGTGAGTATTTCGTAACGGAGTTATGAACGTTTTTTGAATGCCTCCTCTAAAAAATGGATTCTATTCCATACGGAACGATCATAAAGTATAAGCTCCGTGGAATACACATCATTAAATACTCCAAGCGTTTTTGTGGCTTTGGACGGAAAAGGGAGGTGCGCTTGCCGCTCGTGCAGGTTGAAGACGCTGCGGCCGGCGGGAATAGGTTGAGTGATCCTTTACCGATTGGCGTATGGCTTTCGATAGTTGGTTTGCTCATTTTGATCAACGGGTTTCTGGTAACGGCCCAGCATTTGCTCATCAAAGGACGGATGGAGCTGCTGGCAAAGGGGAAGAGCGGGAAAGTCGAATGGCTGCTGCAAAGGGCAATGAGCAAGCGGCCATTTTATGCGAAAGCATGCCAGCTTGGCATTACGGTCGTTTCATTGTCTATCGGCTGGGCTGGAGCCCACATTGCGGTGGATTGGACGGCTCCTTGGCTGTCGGGAGTTTTGCTTATCAATAAAGAAGTTGCCGGGCTATTCGCATGGTTTCTCGTTTTTATCATACTGGCAGCGCTTCATTTTGTCATGGGCCAAACGGTCCCTAAGTCAATTAGTGTCCAAACGGAAGACGATTTTCGCATGCTGCTCAAGGAAAGCCATAGAAAAGGACATATCGACGTCACTGAATTTATGCTGGTGGACAATATTTTCGAATTTGCCGAAACGACGGCGCGTGAAATTATGATCCCTCGGACCGAAATGATCTGCCTGCACATTGGACTAACGCTTGAGGCGAACAAAACGATCGCAATGGCATATATGAGAACCCGTTATCCCGTATGCGAACATGACAAAGACAATATTATCGGCTTCATCCATATTAAAGATTTGCTCAAGCACTCCCCTGGATCAAATGAGTCTTTATTGGAATGGGTCAGACCGATTACGACTGTGCCGGACTCCATCCCCATCAGCTCCCTTCTTAAATTGATGCAAAAAAAGCAGTCGCAAATTGCCATTTTAATAGATGAGTATGGCGGAACCTCAGGGCTGGTGACGCTTGAAGATATTATGGAAGAGATCGTAGGCGATATAAGGGATGAATTCGATCCCGACCGGGTCGCCATTGTGAAGCATGACGACGGAACCTACTCCATTAGCGGACTTGCGCTGATCGAAGAGGTGAACAGCTTTTTCGGAACGGACATCGGTACGGATCAGTACGATACGATCGGAGGCTGGATTTATTCTCGAATCGGCTTTACTCCTATGCCCGATCAATCCGTTTATTGCGATGGGAATGTAGAGTTTCAAATCGAGGAGATGCAGCATCTGCGCATAACGCAAATACGGGTCAAAACAAGGGCGGAGAGCCCGGAGAACATCGTTCGGCACGAAGAAAAAAGGCTCGGCGGGAAAATGAGTTTTCCCGACTGAGCCTTTTTTTCATCATTGGGCCACTTCGGCCGCAATTTTGTTTACGATATCGATCGTACCGCCGCCAAGGCAGATGTCGCCATCGTAGAACACGACAGCTTGTCCCGGAGTAACAGCTTTCTGCGGCACGTCGAACGCGACAAAAGTTGTGCCGTCCGGCCGCATCGTTACGGTAACGCCTTGATCCGGCTGGCGGTAACGGAATTTGGCGGTGCATTTGAACGAACCGGCAGGCTCCGTCGGAACGATCCAGTTCACCCCGGAAGCGACAAGGCTTTCCGAATAGAGGCTTGGATGCTTTTCCCCCTGCACGACGTAGAGCACGTTGCGCTCCAAATCTTTGTCAGCGACAAACCATGGCTCGCCCGATCCCGTTCCGGAGCCGCCGATGCCTAGGCCTTGGCGCTGGCCAAGCGTATAGTACATGAGCCCGTCATGGCGGCCCTTCTTTTCACCGGTGCGAATATCGATCATATCGCCGGACTTTGCCGGCAAGTAGCCGCTTAGAAACTCTTTGAAGTTTCGTTCGCCGATGAAGCATACGCCTGTGCTGTCTTTTTTCTTGGCTGTATAGAGCCCCGCTTCTTCTGCGATTTTGCGAACCTCAGGCTTAGGCAGATGCCCGATCGGGAACATCGCTTTCGCAAGCTGGTCCTGATTCAGAGCGCTGAGAAAATACGTCTGGTCTTTGCCGGAGTCGACGCCTCTAAGCAGCTTAGTGGCTCCATTTGCGTCGCGTTCTACTCTGGCGTAATGGCCGGTAGCCAAATAATCGGCATTCAGCTCAAGCGCCTTTTGCAAAAAATCTCCGAACTTAATTTCGCGATTGCACATGACATCGGGGTTCGGCGTGCGTCCGCGCTTATATTCGTCAAGAAAATAGCTGAATACTTTATCAAAATATTGCTTCTCAAAATTTACAGTATAATAAGGGATGCCGATCTGATCGCATACCCGCCTTACGTCTTCGGAATCTTCTTCCGCCGTGCAATGGCCGAATTCGTCGGTATCGTCCCAATTTTTCATAAAGATGCCGATCACGTCATACCCTTGCTGCTTGAGCAAAAGGGCTGTGACGGACGAATCGACGCCGCCGGACATGCCGACCACGACTCGCGTTTCCGCGTTTGATTTGATCATGTTTTCCACCGCCTAGTTGATTGAAACTGTCATTATTGTATCATAGTCGCAAAAGAATTTCATGAAAGCAACAACCTTTTTGACAAGGGTATGGTCCAGTATGTTAACATAGAAGAATAATGGGAATACAATGATTTATAGAGAGAGGTGCTACCTTGAAAATATCGACTAAGGGCCGTTACGGACTTACTATTATGATGGAGCTTGCGGCGAAGTTTGGAGAGGGTCCAATCTCGCTCAAGAGCATCGCAGAAAGAAATCAGCTATCGGAACATTATTTGGAGCAGCTTGTCGCCCCGCTTCGGAATGCTGGTCTAGTGAAAAGCATAAGAGGCGCGTACGGCGGCTATATTTTGTCAAAGGACCCTGCAGAAATTACGTCCGGCGATATCATTCGCATTTTGGAAGGGCCCATTTCCCCGGTAGATTTCACGGAAGAGGATGACCCGGCAAAACGTCATCTATGGCTGCGTATTCGCGACAGCATCGCAGAGGTGCTGGACTCCACAACGCTTGAAAACCTGATTTCCTACAAGGCAGAAGAAGCTAAGGATAGCTACATGTTCTACATTTAGGGAATAAAGCAGTTGGGCTATAAACATATGGAAAAGGACTTTGCACGCTGTAACGGGCATTTGTAATGCTCATTGCAGTTGTGAAAGTCCTTTTTTCATAAGATTTTGCCCAGGTCAGTTCGGTTTTAGCTCGGAGGGGCTTATTTTTTATGTCGATAAATATTTTCTAAAAAATGTTATTCTTTTTTTGCCCGCGAGTTTGACAACTATACGATCAGCATCCCTGTCGTAAATTGCCTCGCCATGTTCTAACTTGTATTGTCCCCAACCTCGACCACCACTTATATTGTCAATTTATAATGTAGAATTTTGGAGATTAATTATTCTCTTTTTCGTATGGTGCATAAAGGTTCTTGACTAATGTGTTATACTCTAGTTACTGTTTAATATGTTCTACACTTAAAGGGTGACGGTACATGAGAAATTATTATTTCGATCATGCCGCTACGACGCCTATGCATCCAGAGGTCCTTCGAACGATGGTGGAACTGATGCAAGGTCCCGGCGGCAACAGCTCCAGCACTCACGCGTACGGACGAGCAGCGAAGGGACAGCTCAGTCGTGCGCGTGATCTTGTTTCCGCGGCAATCGGCTGCAAGCCCTCGGAGCTGATCTTTACGTCCGGGGGGACAGAGAGCGACAATATGGCGCTGATTGGGGCGGCAAGAGCCCAACGAAAACGGGGAAAGACACATTTAATAACAACCGCGGCGGAACATCATGCCGTTCTTCATACATGCCAGTGGCTGGAGCGGGAGGAAGGATTCTCGCTTACGGTGCTGCCCGTCGACGGGAGCGGCCGGATCGATCCGGATCGAGTGCGGGAAGCTATGCGCGAGGATACAGCTCTTGTCAGCATCATGCATGGCAACAACGAAGTCGGCACGATTCAGCCTATCGAAGCAATCGGCGAAGCCGTTCATGCGGGCGGGGCGTTGTTTCATGTCGACGCGGTGCAGACGTTAGGCTACGTACAATACAACTTAAGTCAACTTCCCGTTGATTTTATGAGCTTCTCCGCCCACAAAATAAACGGTCCTCAAGGGGTAGGCGCTCTGTATGCGGCAAGCGGGGTTCCGTTTGAGCCGCTTCAGCATGGCGGACTGCAAGAGCGAAAACGCCGGGCGGGCACCGAAAATATTGCGGGAATTGCAGCATTTGCCAAGGCCGTTGACATTTGTGTGAACGAGCTTGCAAATAAGCAACTTTTTGCGGACAAGCTTCGTAAGAGATGGATAGAACTGCTGAAAGAAGGAATTCCGGAGGCGGAACTCGTTGTAAATGGCGACGAATCGGAGAGGCTGCCGCATATTACGAACATTAGCTTTTTGGGCGTAAATACCGAAACGATGCTGATGAATCTCGATATGGCGGGAATTGCGGCCGCAAGCGGCTCGGCATGCACATCTGGATCGCTTGAAAAATCCCATGTTCTTCGCGCAATGGGATTGTCGAGCGAAAGATTGGATTCAGCTGTAAGATTTAGCTTTGGTTTGGGGAATACTTTGGAGGATTTGGAAATCGCCGCGCCTAGGGTAGTCGGCATTGTCAAAAGAATCCGCAGAGAGTAGCTGTAGCAGGAGGCTGCCATCCAAAGTGATCAAACTACAAAAGCTGATCGGCTTGCCGGTTATTGTAATCCACTCCGGCAAACGTGTCGGAACAGTCAAGGACGCCTGGTTCGACGAAAACTGGAAGCTGAACGGACTCATTCTGGAATTTGCGAAATGGTTTGCCGTCCGCACGCGCGTAGTAGGCTGGAGCGATGTGCTCAGTTGCGGCGATGATACGGTTATGATTTCAAGCGAAGAGGCCGTAGTCAGCATAAAGCCAAAGCAAATCAGACGCGCGTTTTATACCGGAATCGTGAAGCTGAAGGATATGCCCGTTGTAACGGTTCAAGGCGAACAGCTTGGTTTGTTGTCCGATGTTTATTTTTACCCGCTTCAGGGTACACAGATAGTAGGCTATGAGCTTACTGACGGTTTTGTTTCGGATCTGATGGAAGGGCGTAAATGGCTGAAGGCGCCGAGTGATCCGGATATGGTATTGCTCGGGGAAGACGCGATTATCGTTCCGGCTGTCAGTGAAGCGGAATTGGAGCCCGTCGCAGCTTCCAATTTCAGAGAATAGGGAGAAATGTTATAATGATGAGATGTCCGAACTGTAATTCCAAAGATATTGGGAAAATTGGTTCCCATCAATTTTATTGCTGGGGCTGTTTTATTGAATTGACGGTAAACGGCGAAAAAATGTCGGTTTATCAAGTAGAGGAAGACGGCACGTTAAGCTCGCTTGACGATCTGTTTTTCGAAGATGAAATTCCGGCTTCGCAGGTTCATTTGAACTAGCGCAGTCCAACATACGCATACAGTCAAAGACGGCCGAGGGGTCGTCTTTTTTTGCGTCCGTTTCACGAGTAAATTTTGATAAAAATTGTAATAATTTGATAAGTTTTCTGAATTTGTATACAAATCTAGCAGCGGGCGCTATAGTGGGTGGTAGATGAAGAACGGAAGGAAAGGAGAAGTTTATGATGAGAAAAATAGTTGGCCTTGCGCTTATTGTCGCTGCCCTGATCGTAAGCCTATTTTCGTCAAGCTCTGTCTATGCCGCCAATACCAGTCATCAGCTAAGCTCGGGCAATCCCGTTTATTATCAAAGCACGACCGGAGCCGGATCGTCGTATAGTCTGCATGAGTTTTATGCCTACAAATCGGGCACAGCTCTTATTATTTATTTAGGCTCTACTGCGGGAGGTTCATTCGGCTGGCAGGTGCTGGACGCCAATTTTAATGTTGTGCCTAATCCGCAGAACGGGATACAGGTTTCGCCGGGTGATGTCTATTATTTGAAAGTGTATCAGACGGGCTGGCCAGAAGCGATCGGCGGTTATGTGTACATGGGTCATTATGTAGCGTAATAAATTTGGGAGCGGCGTCGCTGTTTTCTATCCAAATTCCATAACACATTTCTATTGGGCACTACGTGGCTTAGCGTCTCCGCTTTCATAAAAAAGAAGAAATCCCGGTCCACTAGCGACTGGGATTTTTTGCGTCTAAAGTTATAGTCAAGACAATTTCCGCGAATCAAAAATTAAAGCGTCTGCATCTATAGTCTTACTGGATTTTTTTTCTATCTATATTCATCTCTATCTATTATACTATTTTTTGGGCTCGCATCTTAAGGCGGCGCTACATGTTTAATAGGAAAAGAGGGTGTGTGCATGATGAGATCGACATGGTCTTTAAAGGTTGCTGTTTTGATACTTGTATTTAGCATGATAGTTGTCCCTGTTGCGCAAGCTGCAGCCATCTCTTTAGTTGTGAACGGAGAGACAGTGGAAGTGGATTCCGCTCCAGTGAAAATAAACGGTTCCGTAATGGTGCCTCTAAAGTTTATTGAGGAAGCTTTCGCCGCTACACTTGAGTGGAACGAGAAGGAAAAAACGGTAACGGTTAAATGGGATAAAAATCAGGTTGTTTTAACGATAGGCAAAAAAACGGCTTATTTGACAGAAGGTGAAAGTAAGAAAGAGATTACTTTGGATCAGGCTCCAATCCTTAAGGATGGCCGCGTGCTCGTTCCTGTGAGATTTTTAGCTCAAACGCTAGGAGCAGATGTTAAGTGGGATCAAGAAAAACAATCGGTTAACATCCTTACAAATACTAAAGGTTCGGAGGGCCCTCAAGGTCCTAAAGGGGAACCCGGCCCTGCAGGCCCTCAAGGCCCAGCCGGCTCGTCAGGTTCACAAGGTCCAGCCGGTCCAGCGGGCCCACAAGGCCCAGCCGGACCCGCAGGTTCACAAGGCCCCGCAGGCTCAACAGGTCCTGCAGGTCCAACAGGTCCTGCGGGCCCAGCAGGTTCACAAGGCCCGCAAGGAGCTTCCGCAATCATCCCGTTCGCTTCGGGCTCCCCTATTAATTTGACTACTACAGCGTTTGGACTTCCTGGAACAGCGGCTTCAATCGGCTTCGGAAACTCCGCCAGCGGACTGAATTATAGTGGAGAGAATATCGATCTTACAAGTCAGCCAAACTTTGCCTTTATCGCACCTAGAAGCGGCCGTATAACCTCCATATCTGCTTATTTCAGCACGACCATAGCGCTTTCCTTATTAGGTACAACGATTACTGTTCAAGCCCAACTATATGAGGCAAGCGGAAATAATACCTTTGCCCCTTTGCCTGGCACTTTGCTTACCCTGTCTCCTGGTTTTACTGGCATTATTTCATTAGGAACTACTATAAGCGGTACAATGAATGGAATGAATGCACCAGTTGTTGCAGGCAATCGATATATGCTTGTCTTTTCGTCCACTGCGACAGGAATCCAATTATTAAATACAGTTGTCGGATACGCAAGCGCAGGAATTGAAATCGGCAGTTAACTATAAAGTCGTCCAGACAACGGGAAAACCGGCGGTCTGGACGTTTTTTTATTGAGATTTTACAGTTCGGGAAAGGAAGAAGGATGAACGGCGATACTTGTACATATACTGAACTAGATACGGGAAGCCGTTTCGCCAAGATGGATATGGCGGGTGCGGACGGCGCAGGTTCGGAGGTGCAAGCATTGGAGCGGTTTACAAATAACCGGCTGTTTGTCTGGCTCATTTATTTGATATTGGGACTCATCTCTATTTATTTTTTGATGCTGCTGAAACCGCTGATCGTAAACATATATGATTTTCTAAAAGCGGTACTCGGCCCTTTTATTATCGCTATGATTATTTCATATGTGCTCAATCCGATTGTGACGCTGCTTCACGAGCGCAAGGTGCCCAGAACGATTGCGGTGCTTCTCATTTATGCGGTATTTTGTGCGGTTATCGCTGTGCTATTGGTCAATTTGATTCCGATGTTTATCAATCAAGTGCAAGAACTGAACCGCCATATACCGGAATTGTCGATGAGGGCGCAAAATCTGGTGACGGACATTAACAATACGTCCTTTTTGCCGGCAAGCTTCCGGGATGGGGTGGACAAAGCGCTTCTCGGCATGGAAAAGCGGGTATCGGAGGCGTTGTTCGATTTCGTCAACAATATCGGCAAAGTGCTAAGCGCCGTGTTTGTCGCTTTTATTATTCCGTTTCTCGCTTTCTACATATTAAAGGATTTTGACGTATTCGAAAGAACCGTCATCACTTACGTGCCGAAGGCGCATCGCAAAAATACGGTAAGGCTAATGAAAGACATCGACCACGCGCTTGGGAGCTACATAAGAGGACAGTTTCTTGTCTGTCTCATTGTCGGCATTTTGGCTTATTGCGGCTATTTGCTGATCGGCATGCCCTACGCGCTGCTGCTTGCGGGCATTGTAGCAATCACAAATGTCATTCCTTATTTGGGTCCGTTTTTCGGTGCCGCTCCGGCGCTTCTCATGGCCTCGACCGTATCGCTTAAAATGATGATTTTAGTAGCGGTCGTCAATACCGCATGCCAAATTCTCGAAGGCAACGTCATTTCGCCCCAAGTGGTGGGGAGAACGTTGCATATGCATCCGCTGCTTATTATTTTCGCTTTGCTCGTTGGCGGAGAAATTGCGGGCATCGTCGGCATGATTCTCGCTGTCCCGATTTTTGCGGCATGCAAAGTCATCGTTCAGCATATGTTCGCGTATTATGTGCGCCGAAAGATCATTTGACAGCTACTTGGACCGTGGATATAATTTGAACTATATGTCCAAACACGTTGACGAATTGAAGTAAGCCATTGCCCGTCAGCCAGAGAGAGCGCTCCTTCGCATCCAGCCGTTTAAGCGGCAAGCGTCGGTTGAGAGAGCGTTTATGGCGAAGAATGGCCGAAAGCTCTTTTCGGAGTGTGAACGAACTTCACCGGCTGGACCCGTTATCGTCCAAGAAGGAGATTGCGCAGATTGCCGGCGCAATAACCAGGGTGGTACCGCGAATTTTTCGTCCCTGTCTTTGACAGGGACTTTTTTCTGTATTTACGCCCCTACTCCGCCAAAGCGGCGGGCATAATCGGGCCGTTTAATCGCCAGTTCGTCCATACTAATTTAGGAGGAATTATAACGATGAAAGCAAGTGAAATTAGAGCCAAGTGGCTAAAGTTTTTTGAGGAAAAGGGTCACAAAATCGAGCCAAGCGCTTCGCTAGTGCCGCATAACGATCCATCTCTGCTATGGATTAACGCGGGTATGGCGCCGCTTAAGCCTTATTTCGACGGACGGGTCATTCCAGACAATCCCCGCATTGCAAACTCGCAAAAGTGCATTCGGACGAACGATATTGAAAATGTGGGCAAAACCCGCAGACACCATACGTTTTTTGAGATGCTGGGCAACTTCTCCATCGGCGACTACTTTAAAGAGGAAGTCATCACATGGGCGTGGGAGTTTCTGACCGACAAAAAGTGGATCGGCCTCGATCCTGAACGTCTGTCGGTTACGGTATACCCGGAGGACGAGGAAGCTTTCCGCTTCTGGAACGAAAAAATCGGCCTACCGTCGGAACGTATTTATAAGTTGGAAGAAAACTTCTGGGATATCGGCGAAGGCCCGTGCGGACCATGTACGGAAATCTTTTACGACCGCGGTGAAAAATACGGCGACTTGTCCGATCCAGAATGTTGGCCGGGCGGGGAAAACGAGCGGTTCCTCGAAGTTTGGAACTTGGTGTTCTCGCAATTCAACCATAACAAAGACGGCAGCTACACGCCTCTGCCGAACAAAAATATCGATACGGGCGCGGGTCTGGAACGTTTTGCTTCCATCTTGCAGGATGTAGACTCCAACTTCGATACGGATCTGTTCCGTCCCATTATCGACCGGACTTGCGAAATTGCCGGCGTGCAGTACAAAACTAATGAAGAGCAGGACGTGGCGCTGAAAGTTATTGCCGATCATATCCGTACGGTTGCTTTCTCCGTAGGCGACGGCGTTATGCCATCCAATGAAGGCCGCGGCTATATTATCCGCAGACTGCTTCGCCGCGCGGTGCGCTACGGAAAGCTGCTTGGCGTAGATCGTCCGTTTCTGTATGAGCTCACGCCGGTTGTCGGCGAAATTATGGGCGTGTACTATCCAGAGGTGGTAGAGAAGCGCGAGTTTATCGAGCGCGTTATCCGTACGGAGGAAGAACGTTTCCATGTCACGCTTTCCGACGGTCTGGCGATGTTGTCTGAACTCGCTGCATCGGCAACGGCAGCGGGATCGAAACAAATTGCGGGCTCGGATGCGTTCCGATTGTACGATACGTACGGCTTCCCGTTCGACTTGACGGAAGACTTTGCTTCTGAAAACGGGATGACCGTGGACCGTGCAGGCTTTGACGCTGAGATGGAGCTGCAGCGCGAGCGCGGACGCGACGGGCGCAAGGATGCCGGAAGCATGAAGGTACAGGGCGGCCCGCTATCCGATTTTACGGTTAAAAGCGAATTTGTTGGCTATAATGAACTGGTAAAAGAATCCAAAATTACCGCGATTGTGCTTGAGGATGAGCTTGCCGAGGAAGCGGGCGTAGACAGCGAAGTGCTTGTGCTGCTTGAGCAAACTCCGTTTTATGCGGAAAGCGGCGGTCAAATCGCTGACAAAGGCGAAATGAAAGGCGACGATTTTGTTCTTCGCGTTCAAAATGTGACGAAAGCTCCGCACGGCCAGACGGTTCATCATGCGGTGGTCGTCTCCGGCGTCGTCAAGGCTGGCGCAGCCGTGAAAGCTGCTGTAGACAAAGCGTCTCGCGAAGATATCATTAAAAACCATACGGCAACTCATTTGCTGCACAAAGCTTTGAAGGAAGTGCTGGGCGACCATGTCAACCAGGCCGGTTCTTTGGTGGAGAGCGAACGTCTTCGCTTTGACTTCTCCCATTTCGGCAGCGTAACGGCGGAAGAGCTGGCAGTTATCGAACGTAAAGTAAACGAGCAAATTTGGCTTGGCACCGACGTGGACATTTCCAATCAATCGCTTGCGGATGCAAAAGCAATGGGCGCCATGGCGCTATTCGGCGAGAAATATGGCGATGTCGTGCGCGTCGTGCGCGTCGGCGATTACAGCCTAGAGCTTTGCGGCGGCTGCCATGTGCGCAATACGTCTCAAATCGGATTATTTAAGCTTTTGTCGGAAAGCGGAATCGGTTCCGGCGTACGTCGAATCGAAGCTGTAACCGGAAAGCATGCTTATACGTATTACGAAGAGCAAGTTGAGCTTCTAAAGGGAGCGGCGTCCCAACTGAAAGCGAACGTTGCCGATGTTCCAAAGCGGATTGAAGCTTTGTTCGGACAGGTAAAAGAGCTTTCCCGCGACAATGAGTCGCTTCAGGCGAAGCTAAGCCGCATCGAGGCGGGCTCGCTAGAGTCGCAAGTCGTCAAAGCCGGCGACATCTCCGTTCTTTGCGCCAAAGTAGCTGCCCCTTCGATGGACGCGCTGCGCGGCATCGTGGATGAACTTAAGGCAAAGCTCGGCTCCAGCGTCATTGTACTTGGCGCGGTTCAGGACGACAAAGTCAACCTGGCGGCGGCCGTATCCCCTGATCTGGTGAAGCAAGGCTTTCACGCCGGAAAAATCATTAAAGATGCGGCCGTTGCAGTCGGCGGAAGCGGCGGCGGACGCCCGGATATGGCTCAAGCGGGCGGCAAGGACGTCTCAAAGCTCGACGAAGCGCTCAAACTTGCGGAACAACTGGTTGTAAACGGGTCGAATGTGATATGATAGAGCTAGGCTGTATCCTTTTGGATCGGTTTTTGAAAGCGAGGTGCTGTTGATGAGTTCTATGGACCAAACAATGAAGTTTAACGTGAAGGCGGAGGGGGTGGAGGCTTCTTCTGGGGACATTCTTCTGAGCGTGCATGAGGCGCTGCTGGAAAAAGAGTATAACCCGATAAACCAGATCGTTGGTTATTTGCTGTCCGGAGATCCCGCGTACATTCCGCGGCACAACAACGCCAGAAGTTTAATTCGCAAGAAGGAACGCGACGAATTGATCGAAGAGTTGGTCCGGTTTTACTTGCAGCACAAGAAACAATAAGGAGCCGGACGCCGGATGAGAGTAATGGGTTTGGACTACGGTGACCGCAATATCGGGGTAGCCGTCAGCGACGCTTTTCAATGGACGGCACAAGGACTAACGGTCGTCAAGAAAAGGCGGGACGGCGGCGAGATGGATCGGATCGCCGAACTGGTCAAGGAACACGAGGTATCCCAAGTGGTCGTCGGCTTGCCGAAGAACATGAACGGATCCATCGGCCCGCGTGGCGAAATTTGCATCGCATTTGCCGAGCATTTGGGGCAGAAGTTAGAATTACCTGTTCACCTTTGGGATGAAAGGCTGACAACGGTAGCTGCCGAACGAACGCTTCTGGAAGCCGATGTCAGTCGGGAAAAGCGAAAGCTGGTCATAGACAAGATGGCGGCGACGCTCATTTTGCAAAATTATCTCGATTCTAAAACGAAAAGGTGAGGGTAACGATGACAAAGGACGACATGCAGTACGAAGAGCCGGAAATTATTTATATTCCGGATGAAGAGGGTAACGAGGAAGAATTCGAAGTCATCATGAAATTTGATGTGGATGGTTCGGATCAGAAATATATGATGGTCGTGCCGCTTATTGGGGATGACGAAGAGGAAGACGAAGTATACGCTTTCCGTTACGAGGAAGACGGCGACGATCTTAAGCTTTATACGATTGAAGACGAAGAAGAATGGAGCATGGTCGAAGAAACGTTCAACACGCTTCTTGGAGAGCTGGAGGATCGGGATTAATGACTGAGGGACTAAACCATACACCTGAGAGACTAAGCCGGCTGCAGGAGCTGTTCGGCGGCGAAGTCGAGCTTGTTGCGGAAGACGGAACAACGGAATTGTACAGCATTAAAGCGGAGTTTCAGCTGGGCGATGTGCAGTATATCGCTTTGCAAAGCGAGTCTATGCGTTCAGAAGACGAAGTAGAATTGCTTCGCGTTCTAATCGGCGACGGCGAGCCGCAGCTGGAATCCATTGATGACGATGAGGAGTGGGAAGCCGCGTCCGAAGCGTACGACGATTTATTATTCGCAAACGACGAGCGTCCGTAAGCTGCGAAATGGCTGTTAGGCAAGCGGGACTTTCGATTTTTGGCCCGATCATGCTTATAAGGCTTACATTCTTATAGTTGAACCAAAAGGGCGGCTAACTACCGCTCTTTTTTTCGGAAACTTATAAAAGAGGGTGCGAGCAGTTGGATAAGACGGAAGATAAACAACCCGAGAAAAAAAAGAGAAAACGGAGAAAGCCTCAAGCAGGACCGAGACGCTGGCTAATTAATTTATGGGTAGTCGTGAGTCTCCTCGGCATCATGGCCCTTGTTGCGGGCATAGGGCTCTATTTCGTATGGAGCAATTTGCAGCCGGTTGCCAAAGGCGAAACCAAAAAAGTAGAAATTTCGCGAGGAATGTCGGCCAATTCCGTTGCTGATTTGCTTGAGTCAGAGGGCATTATTAAAAACGGCTCCGTATTTGGCTATTATTTGCAATTAAAAGATGAAGGCTCCAAGTTTCAGGCCGGTGTATATGAGCTTGCTCCCGGAATGGATAACGCAACGATCATCGAGAAGCTGAACACGGGCGATACCGTTGCAGAGGAAACGGTTCGTTTCACGATACCGGAAGGGTATACCGTTTTGCAAATTGCCGACAAGCTTCATGCGGAAGGCATTGTAGACAAGGCGAAGTTTATGGAGCTGGCTGAGAAAGAACAAACTTGGGGGGATGCCGAGTCGGTACAAGGCATACCGAAGTCGGACAAGCTTCACAAACGTCTTGAAGGTTATTTATTCCCTGAAACTTATGAAGTGCGGGACGGAAGCAAACCCGAAGATGTCATTACTCGTATGTTAGTCGAGACCGACCGCAAGCTTAGCTCTCTGCCTGAGGGATGGCAAGATGTAATGGAGGCGTCTGGCAGAACGCTGCATGAAATATTGACGATTGCTTCTTTGGTGGAGCGGGAAGTGGTTGTGGATGAGGAAAGAGCTCTCGTCGCGGGAGTTATTTACAACCGTTTGGCAAGTCCAATGCGACTTCAAATCGATGCTACGGTTCAATACGCGCTTGATGCGCCGAAGGCCAAGCTTTCGCTTTCGGATTTGGAAATCAATAGTCCGTACAATACGTACAAAATCGACGGATTGCCGCCAGGGCCAATTGCAAGCCCAAGCTTGGAGTCGATTGAAGCGGCTCTTTACCCGGCCGATACGAAATATTTGTTCTACGTCACGAAAAAAGACGGATCACAAACCCATTTGTTTGCGGAAACGTTTAAAGAGCATCAACGCAACATTGAGCTAAGCGAAGCCGTTGTTCGATAGACGGGGCATGAGCAAAATGATTATTTTATAACGCAAAGGAGACACCCATGTCATACAGACCTGAACTGCTGGCGACCGCTGCAACGCTTGAAGAGCTTGCTCGCTTAATGGAAGCGGGAGCCGACGCATTTTTAATCGGGGAATCCAAATACGGAACGCGGCTGGCGGGACAATTTACTCCTGAGATGATAAAAGAAGCCGTAGCTATTGCAAAGCCGAAGGGCGTGCGCATCTATGCGGCTGTCAACAATATTATGGATAACGCATCGCTGGATGATTTGCCGGGTTATATCGGCTTGTTGCGTGAGGCGGGCGTAGATGCTATCGTATTTGGCGATCCGGCTGTCCTTATGACAGCAAAAGCGGAAGCGCCGGGCTTAGCCCTGCACTGGAACGCCGAAATGACTTCGACCAACTACATGACAGCGGAGTATTGGGCGCGCAGAGGAGCTACCCGGTTTGTGCTTGCAAGAGAGCTGAACATGGAGCAGATAGAGGATACAAAAGCAAAATCAAGCATGGAAATTCAAGTTCAGGTACATGGGATGACGAATATCTACCATTCCAAGCGTTCGCTTGTAAACAACTATTTGGATCATCAAGGCGATAGCGGACGTATCGAAAATGTTGATCAGAACCGCGGACTTTATATGATGGAAGCGGAGCGTCCCGGCGAGCGGTTTCCGATTTTCGAAGACGCAAACGGCACCCATATCATGAGCTCCGACGATATTTGCATGCTGGAAAGCTTGCATGAGCTGATGGCTATTGGCGTAGAATCCTTTAAAGTGGAAGGCATTATGAAATCGATAGAATATAACGAGGCCGTCGTTAAAGCTTATCGGAATGCCATAGATGCTTATACGGCGGACCCGGACGAATACGAGTTTCAGGAGGAATGGTTGGATGCCATTCGCGAGTTGCAGGATGTTAAGCGCGAGCTTAGCTTTGGATTCTTTTACAAAGAGCAAGTGTATTGATCGAAACATGCAGGAGGTGTAAACAACAATGAGTACTGTGATAAACACGGCGCCGCGCTACCTGGGCAAGCGCAATCGCCTGGATCGGCCGGAGCTGCTCGCTCCTGCGGGAAATTTGGAGAAGCTGAAGTTTGCGGTTCATTACGGAGCGGATGCCGTTTATATTGGCGGGCAAAAGTATGGCTTGCGGTCGGGAGCCGACAATTTCACCTTTGCGGAAATGAAAGAAGGCGTTGAGTTCGCGAGTCGTTACGGTGCCAAAGTGTTCGTCGCAACGAACATTTATGCCCACAACGAAGATATCGAAGGACTGGAAGACTACTTGCGCAACTTAGAGGAGGCGGGCATTGCCGCCATTATCGCCGCAGATCCTCTTATTATAGAAACGGCGCAGCGAGTGGCTCCCAAGATGGAAGTCCATCTGAGCACGCAGCAATCTACGATGAACTGGCAGGCGGTTAAGTTTTGGAAGGATGAAGGGCTGCCGCGTGTTGTACTGGCTAGAGAAACCAGCTTTAAAGAAATTGCCGAAATTAAACAGCATGTCGACATCGAAATCGAAGCATTTATACATGGCGCCATGTGCTCTTCTTATTCGGGAAGATGCGTTCTCTCCAACCACTTTACAGACCGGGATTCCAATCGCGGCGGCTGCTGCCAGTCTTGCCGCTGGAAATACGATCTGTTCCTCGATGATGCGCCGGTGTACGATGAGGGAGAAGACCAGTTTACGATGGGCTCCAAAGATTTGTGCATGATTCAATATTTGCCGGAGCTGATTGAGGTAGGCGTGGACAGCTTCAAAATTGAAGGCCGCATGAAAAGCATCCATTATGTCGCTACGGTGGTCAACGTTTACCGCCAAGCGATCGACGCTTATTTCGCCGATCCAGAAGGCTTCGAATTGAAGAAGGAATGGATCGATGAGATGAACAAAGCGGCTAATCGTCCGCTTAATACGGGATTTTTCCTTGATGCTCCAGGGGCGGAAGATCATATTTACGGACCCGAGGAAAAAGCGGCGCCTTACGATTTTGCCGGCATTGTGCTTGATTATGACGAGTGCAGCGGCATCGCAACTTTGCAGCAGAGAAATCATTTCAAAGTGGGCCAAGAGGTGGAGTTTGTCGGTCCAGGCGGCACCTTTTTCAAACAGACGGTTACAGAACTGACCGATTTGGAAAATGGTCCGATGGATGCCGCCAGACATCCGTTACAGCATGTTCGCATCCGGACGCTGAAGCCGGTCAAAGCGATGGATATGATGCGCAAAAAAATTCGCTGAGCAAGCGGAAAAGCATCCTTTTTCAAGGGGATCTCGTGATCCCAGCCCGATAGAATCTTGTTCGTTTAATAGCGAGCAAGGTTCTTTTTATTTTTCATTGACAAGCAGTGATCCTTCACAAATAATAGAGCTTAAGTACTAAAGCAAATTCATTCCAATGGTCTCTTCAGCAATCGAAAGAAGCAGTATTTGTACCACAATCGACAAGGTGGGTGTCATATATGTTGACAAAGAAGAAGCGAATCGGAAACGAAGAGAACATTCCGAATGAAATTCAACGGAATGAAAATAAAAAACTGGAAAAAATACATAATGGAAGGTCAAATAAATTAACGCAAAAATTTCATTCCGTAGGGTTGAAATTGTTTGTCATTATTTTTGGAAGCATTTTGCTTTGCGTGATGGTGGTGGGACTAATTTCCTACAATCAAGCTAAAGAACTCGTCGAAAAAAATGTGTCCGATGCAAGCTTGCAGACCATTCATCAAGTGGGCGGAAACTTGGATGTCGTTATGAAGACATACGAGGACGTCACGTTGCAAATTTTAATCGATAAAGACATTCAAAGGCTCACTTACAACATTACGGGCAGCGAGGATGAAGTCGTTGTTTTTCAATCGGTGAAAGAACTTGGTCAAAAGTTTCGCAATTATGCCATCAGCCAAAAGACGGTCAAAGGAATGATGCTGCTGCCCGTTGTGGAAGGGCTTCACGTTGTTTCGACGGGCGAGTCGATCAGCACAAAAGCAGCAGAGATGCAAAAATCGGACTGGTACAAAAAAACGATTGAGCTCGACGGATTGCCTAACTGGATTGCTCCTCAAGCGGGCGGCATTTCCTACGACTCCCAAACGCCGACGATTGCACTTAGCCGAGTGATTAAAAATGGAATGACGCCTTCTTTTGTGTTGTTTATGGAGTTTGATATCGGAACGTTTATCGAGCGTTACGAAAATGTAGAGTTTGAAGCGGGAAGCGAGCTTGCGGTCGTGGACAGCGAGGGATTGTATGTGATGTCCTCGAATGCGGAGCTGATTGGCAAGCCGTTAAGCGTTCAACTGCCGAAGGTGGGCGAAGATGTTCAAAGCGGAGCCCATAAGCTGAAAAAGGCTGGCGGGGCCGATGTGCTGGCTGTGTACGACGAATTCGGCTCCATGAAATGGAGGCTCGTAGGCATTATCCCGGTGGAGGCGCTTGTAAAAGACGCCGAAGTGATTCATCGAATTACTTGGCTGACAGCGGGTGCAGCGGCTCTTATTGCCATCGCAATCGGGCTGCTTGTCATCCGGACGGTTGCCAGGCCGCTAACCAGACTTAAAAATTTGATGCTTCAAGGAGCAGGCGGCGACTTATCGGTTCGCTCCAACATGGGCAAGCGCTCCGACGAGATCGGAGAATTAAGCGAAAGCTTTAATAGTATGATGGCGCAGATGACCGAGCTGGCGCAAGACACGACCCGCTCAGCGGAAGCTGTGCTGACGACTGCGTCGGAATTGTCGCAAACCTCCACTAAAACGGCAACTTCCTCTAGGGAAATTGCAGCGGCAACGGAGGAAATAGCGAGCGGATCGACCCATTTGGCCGCCGAAGCAGAAAGAAGCAGTCTACTGACAGAAGTCATTAATGAAAGTATGAAAAAGGTAGTATCCGCCAATGAAGATATGGTTGTCTCAGCGGAAGAAGTCGAGCGAGCCAGCGTTCAGGGCGCTACCTATATGAGCTCGCTCATTGAGAAAACGGGTATTACGGAGGGCATGACTAGAGCTATGGCGGTGAAGGTCGATGCGCTGAAGCATAGTACCTCCTCGATTGTAAAAATATTGGACGTGCTTCACCAGTTGACGAAGCAAACCAATGTTTTGGCGCTTAACGCTGCGATCGAGGCTGCTCGCGCAGGCGCGGCCGGGAAAGGTTTTGCAGTTGTGGCGGTTGAAATCCGGGGGCTCGCCGACCAATCCCGCCAGTCGATTGACATCGTGGCTCAAATCACAGAAAAGATTCAAGAGGAAATCGACCAGACCGTACAAGTGCTTTCGGATGTTTATCCTTTGTTCCAGGAGCAAATAGGCTCGGTTAAAGAAGCAAGCGATATTTTTGCATCCGTTCAGCAGCAAATGTCCGAGTTTGTGAATCAGTTGGAGGGCGTGACCTCTTCCATCGCTAAGCTGCGGCAATCGCAGGCCAATCTTTCCGAATCCATTTTTAACATAAGCGCGGTTGCTGAACAATCTTCCGCGACATCGGAAGAGGTAGCTTCTCTAAGCAGCGAGCAGCTAGGCGTTAGCGACAACTTGGTAGGAGTATCGGATAAGCTTGGGCAAGTATCCAAAAGGCTGACGGATTCATTAGCACAGTTTAAGCTTTAATAAGATGAATAGGTAGGAAAAAAGTCCTGTTTTCGGCATTTGGAACTAAAGTTTCAAATTGTCTGGAGGCAGGATTTTTTTTATAGGATAGAATTGACAACGTTGCTCCGATATCAAATAATAGAGGCAATAGTTTTACACAATTCGGCAAGATTCGATAATGCTGGCTATAAATGGTTCGTTCCATCAAACAAAGGCGGTGTTATTTATGAAGGCGGGTTTTAAAACGATTGCAGGATGGACAGCTGCAGTATCTCGGCTGATCAAAGAGATGAATATAACGAATCCTGTCAAATCCGTCGGCATGAAGCTTTTTATTGCGATATTCGGGAGCATACTCGCTTGCGTTTTAACTGTTGGTTTGCTTGCGTATTCGGAAGCCAAAGGCATGATCGAAAAAAAGGTTTCCGCCGCCAGCATGCAAACGGTAGGCCAAGCGGCAAACAATTTGGATGTTATTTTTGAAACCTATGAAGATATTTCCATGCAGTTGTTGATTGACAAGGAGTATCACGCTTTGGTCGAACAAATTGCGGCCAAACGGGATGATTATGAAGTGTTCGAGGCGTCGCGCAAGCTGAATGATAAGCTTCAAAGCTATACGCTTGGAAACAGCTCCATTCAAGGTATTTTGCTTTTGCCGCTCAAAGACTCCTTGCATCCCGTTGCATCGGGAGGTTCGCTTACGACCCGTGCTGAGATGCTGGCACAAACGGAATGGTACCAGAAGACGATAGAATTAAACGGAAAGGTAAACTGGATACCGCCGCAGCCGACGGGACTTTCTATGCAGAACGGAGAACCGACGATTGGACTGAGTCGGCTGCTTAAAAATAACGTATCGAGCAGTGCCTCCTATATGCTGCTTATGGAAATTGAAGTCAGCACAATCAGCAAAAGATACGGGGGCGTTGATCTCGGCGAAGGCGGAGAGCTTGCGATTATCGATTCCAGCGGGCAATATGTCATCAATGAAAATAAAGGATTAATCGGCAAAGAAGCTAAAGTCAATCTGCCTACTTCGGGTCAAGTTGCCAAAAGCGGCGCTCCGAAAGTGACGGATTCCAGCGGCAGGGAAGTGCTTGCGGTTTATAAAGCTTTCGAGTTGGTCGATTGGCGGCTCGTCGGAACGATTCCCGTGGACGCGCTGGTCAAGGATGCCGATTCAATCCGCAAGTTGACTTGGATAACTGCAACAGTGGCTGCTTTGCTTGCAGCTGCAATCGGCGTCCTCGTACTTGTCACAATAGCAAAGCCTCTCGTCCATATTTGCCAGCTGCTCATGCTCGGCGCAAGCGGGAATTTATCCGTCCGTTCGCGAATGCCGGATCGTCAGGATGAGATTGGCACCTTGGCCAGAAGCTTCAACGGCATGATGGAGCAAATGACAGAACTGGCCGAACGAACGACGCAATCAGCAGAGCAAGTGCTCCTTACGGCGGCCGAGCTGACGGACGCATCGTACAAGACGGCCTTGTCGGCCAAAGAAATTGCGGCGGCAACGGAGGAAATAGCAGAGGGGGCGGCGGCGCTTGCTGAGGAGGCCCAACGAGGAAATGAGCTTGCCGGCCATATCGATAGCCGGATGAGGCAGGTGGTGGAGGCCAACGGGGAAATGGCAGCGTCTGCAGCGGAAGTAGAGCGTGCCGGTGGGCTCGGAACGGCCTCGATGAATCAATTGATTCAAAAAACCGGAATGACGGAAGAAATGACGCGCGCCATGATTGGGAAGGTGGACGCCCTCAAAAAAAGTACGGGCTCGATCGCCGGTATTTTGGAAGTGCTCAATGGACTAACGAAACAAACCAACATTCTTTCGCTAAACGCGGCTATAGAAGCGTCTCGCGCAGGAGCTGCCGGCAAAGGCTTTATGGTGGTAGCGGAAGAAATTCGCAAGTTGGCGGATCAGACGAATCATTCGATCGGGGTTATAGCGGGAATAACGGACAAAATTGCCGAGGAGATCGATGAGACGGTGAAAGTGCTGTCCAACGCGTATCCGCTTTTTCAAGAGCAAATCTCCTCCGTTAAGGAAGCCAGCGGCATCTTTGAGGGAGTGCGTGAACAGATGAGCCTATTTGCTCAAAAACTTGCAGATGTCACACATTCGATAGGCCAATTGGATCAAACGCAGTCTGTAATGGCTGAAGCGATGACGAATGTAAGCGCAGTTGCAGAAGAGGCTTCCGCATCATCCGAGGAAGTGGCAACCCTCAGCGGAAATCAGCTTGAAATCAGCGGCAGTTTGACCGACCTGTCGCATAAGCTGGACGCGGTTTCACAAGGGTTGAAAGCTTCTCTATCCGGCTTTAAGCTTAAGTGACCGCTTTCAAAATCGATAGGAGCGCCGGTAATGGCGCCCTATTTTTTTTATTGCCTATTATGAAATGGCTAGGTCCGGTCGATAAAAAAGGTGTAGCTTTGTTTACTAGAATAGGGCTCGCTGCTTACATACGAATAGTCATTTCATCCTACAAAGGCGGTGTCTGACATCATGCCAGATTCAAAAAAAGAAAAAACGAACAAAGAAAAGAAAGCGGAACAAAAAGCCCCGAAACCGGTTAAATCCGAAAAGTCGGGATCGAGCCTGAAGCTTGCGGCGAAAGCGGTATTCGCAAGTCTGAAGGGGGCAAACTTGACCAATCCCCGCAAGTCGGTAGGATTTAAGCTGTTTTTTATTATTTTTGTCAGTATTATAGCTTGCGTGCTAACAGTTGGTTTTATTGCTTATACCCAAGCGAAAAAGCTGGTCGTGGAAAATGTATCGGAAGCCAGCTACCAGACGGTGAAGCAGGTCACCAACAACTTGGATATCGTGTTCCAAAGCTATACGGATCTGACTTTGCAAATTTTGATCGATAAAGATATTCAAGAACAAATTAAAGCGTTGTCACGGACAAAAGAACAGTTCGATATTTTACAATCGTCCCGTGAAGTGACGGAGAGATTGTCCACCTATATTATGGGGAACACCACGATTTCCGGTATAGCTTTAATCCCAGTTGCGGACGGGAAAGCGCTCATTACGGCCGGCAATAGCAACGGGACTAAAATCGAAGAGTTGAAGAAGACGGATTGGTTCAAAAAAGCGGTCGAGCTCGACGGCGCCGCCACTTGGATCGAGCCTCAGGCAAACGGGCTGATCGCAACCAAAACAAACGATACCATTGGTCTTGCACGGATGCTGAAAACAAACGTATCCACGGAAGCTTACGTTATGGTTATGGATATTAAGTCCGAAGCGATTCAGGTTAGGTACAATGACGTTAAGCTTGGTGACGGAAGCACGCTAGCCATCGTCAACCAAGAAGGAAATTATGTCGTACACGAGCTTCCATCCAAGCTGGGGCAACCTCATTTGGTCAAATTGCCTAGCGACCAAGAGGACGGCAGATTGACGCTCGTTTCATCGGAAGGGGACAGCGTTCTCGCTGCTTTCCATACGTCCAAGCTTACACACTGGAAATTCGTCGCTACTATCCCGGTTAATTACTTGGCGGTACAAGCGAGCGTTATTCAAGAACTGACCTTTTTGATGGTCATTTTTGCCGCTATTTTGGCGATTGCAATCGGGGTGCTCGTTATTTTCACCATTGCAAGACCGCTAGTTAATCTTCGCAATTTGATGGTAGACGGCGCTCGCGGCAATTTGACTGTTCGTTCCTCCATCAAACAGCGGAAGGACGAAATTGGCGAATTGTCCGATAGCTTTAATGAAATGATGGGACAAATTAGAGCATTGGCGACGCAAACGACGCATTCCGCAGCGGAAGTATTGTTAACGGCAACGGAGTTGTCTGACGCTTCCAAAAAGACGGCTATCTCGGCCAAAGAAATTGCCGTTGCCACGGAGGAGATCGCAAACGGAGCAACCAGCCTCGCGGTCGAGGCGGAGAAGGGCAGCGACTTGACCGGCCATATGAACGATCAAATGAAGGGCGTCATTTCCGCCAATAAGCAAATGTCTGAATCCGCAGTTGAGGTGGAGAAGGCAAGCGAGCAAGGAACGGCTTATATGAGCCAGCTCATTCAGAAAACGGCGATGACCGAAGAGATGACCCGTTCGATGGTGGAGAAGGTAGACGCGCTTAAAGAAAGCACAGGCTCCATCGTTAAAATTTTGGATGTATTGAACAATTTAACGAAACAAACGAATATTCTATCGCTTAATGCGACGATTGAAGCGGCTCGCGCAGGAGCGGCCGGCAAAGGTTTTATGGTCGTTGCGGATGAAATTCGCAAACTGGCCGACCAATCCAGACAGTCCATTGATGTCGTCGGACAAATTACGGCGAAAATTCAAGGGGAAATCGTTGAGACGGTTGAAGTGCTGACGGAGGCTTACCCGCTGTTCCAAGAGCAAATTACTTCTGTAAAAGAAGCAAACCAAATTTTCTTGTCCGTTCAAGGCCAAATGGGGCAATTTGTCGAGAAGCTAGAGCTTGCGACCAGCTCCATCGGCGTGCTGGATGAGTCGCAAATGTCCTTGTCGGAGGCGATGACGAGCGTAAGCGCAGTTGCAGAGCAAGCGTCGGCGACGTCTGAAGAAGTGGCTTCGCTCAGCAGCGAGCAGCTTAGCGTTAGCGAAAGTCTCGTCAGGCTGTCGGACAAGCTGGATACCGTATCTAAAGGGCTGAAAGACTCTCTTTCCAAGTTTAAAATTGAAGGATAATATATAGGCTGTTCTAAGCTGTACCCGTTAGCTGGGTGCAGCTTTTTTATTTTCCAGAAAGTGCTCAGCGATACTTAAGAGAGCTCTAAGCAGGTTTGAGGACGCAACCCCTTCGGCAACAATAAAAGCAGGAGGTGGCGAAAATGGCGAAAAGAGCCATCGCGGCCGCAATGCTGATTACGGTTATGATGCTGCTGTTTCTTGGACGGCTTGCATTTTTGCAGCTTTTCCCGGGTCATTCGGTTCCGGCTAAGCCGGTGGCGGGCGCCAGAGAAAGCTGGAAGCGAACTGCTGTTGTGCAGCGTCAGCGCGGGTTGATTTTGGATACGGGGAGGGGCGATTTTGTCGATCGGTACGGCAGAGCCATTACAGGCGAAACGTATTGGACGGCCGCTTTTTTCCCGATTTCACATAGGGTAAGGGACAATAGCAAGCTGGAGGAGTTGGCGCGTCTGCTGCAAGTTTCAAGCGAGGAGCTGATGCAGTGGCTGCGCCCCATGAGGGAAGCGGATTTTTGGCGAAGCGAACCGGGGAGCGAGCCGGCCAAGCTGACGACGGAGCAAGCGGAGCGGATCAGGGAGCTGAATATAGAGGGGTTTCGGGTGCTGCCTTACCGTAATCGGTATGTCGCCGGTTTCGACTCGAAACATTGGGTTGGGTTCACCAGCGAGCATCCCGAGTGGCTGCAGCATGCGCATAAGGACGAGCTTATTTCAGGTAAAAGGAAATTGTCCGAGCAAGTGGGCGGCTCTGGTCTGGAGCGTTCGCTTGACAGTCTGCTGCACGGCATAGGAGAAACATCGGTTTCCTATTATTTGGACGGACAAAATGTGCCGTTGCATGGCCTTGATCTGCGGGTTCGGCAATCCAAAAACCCTTATTATCCACTGAAGGTGGTCACAACGGTTGATTTGCAGTTGCAAAACGAAATTGAGGCCTATGCCGATAAAATAGGGTTGAAAAAAGGGGCTATCGTCGTTCTGGATGCGAATAATTCGGATATCGTAGCGATGGTGTCCAGACCTAATCTGAACAACGGTCATTTTCAATCGGGAGACGGAAGCGATTGGGAAAACCATGCTCTTCAGGCAGTAGAGCCTGGTTCCATTTATAAGCTCGTAACGGCGGCTTCGGCACTGGAAAACGGATTGGTTCACCGTAAGGAAACGTTTCATTGCAACGGAGAGTACGGCAAATATGGCTTATCCTGCTGGAAAGAAGGGGGGCATGGCAAATTGACCTTAAAGGAGGGGCTAGCGAAGTCCTGCAATATAGTGTTTGCCGAGCTTGCGGAACGGCTAAGCGGCAAGCAATTGCAGTCTACTGCGCGTAAGCTAGGAGTCATTGGACAGATTGGCTGGCATAGCGAAAAAGCGTTTGGTCCTTTTCCTGAAAAGCTAAGGCTTTTTCAAGAGGAAGAAGAAGGCCGACTGTTTGCAAACGAGGATGGCGGCGGAGTAGATTCCGAAAAGATTGATGGCGGCATTATGGCTCAAAGCGGCATAGGGCAGCGCGACGTTAGAATGTCACCGTTGCAGGCGGCTAATTTGATTGTTACTTTACTGAACGGCGGCCGGGTGATGGAACCTCGAATCGTTAGCGAAATCCGATTTGCAAACGGACGGCTGCTTACGGAAATACCAACCCGCCGCTCCTCTCGTGAAAACGGACGAATCAGCACATCGACCGCGCATACGCTCTTGGACGGGATGAGGGCGGTTGTGGACCACGGCACCGGAAAGCAGATTAAAGACGGAGTTTGGGAAGTGGCAGGGAAAACGGGGACGGCTGAGTCCAAGCGCGACGGCAAAGCGGTAAACCATCAATGGTTCGCCGGATATGGCCCAGTAAAGTCTCCCCAATATGCCGTTGCGGTCCTCTCTCTGGATCGTCCGGTGGGGAGCGCCCATCAGGCGACGTCCGTTTTTCGCGGGGTGATGGATTTATTAGCAGCATATAAAAAGTAGAAAATCGATCCGATCCTAAACAACTTCACTTAAGTGTATTTTAGTATCGGTTCAAGCATCTAAACTACATGCCGACAAACATATTTCTGCTGAAAGGAGCCCAGTTATCTCCTCTGTACCCACTCATGCCTTCTAAGTTAACAAAACAAGGCAGTACAGTATACATGATACCGGACATCGCATTTACCCTAAATGCCAAGATGTATCGCATCATGGATTGATCAACAGGTGTGATCATTGCCAAATCGCGGCGGATTGCGTTCTCTGCCGTTAGCGCATCCTTCATGCCTACACTCGCGATACCAACAGGCTCCATATTGCTTCTAATCCAATAATTCGAAACATTTGTTGCTGACGCAAAATCAGTTCGCTTATCATACGTCAATAAAATTTGATTCGCAGCAATTTGTTTTGCCTCTAAAAGAATCGGATGTGGAATCATCTGGCGCCCTGTTTGAAAACCCAACATTTTCAACCCCCATATTTAGATGAATTAGTCAAAAGACCAATTTCATTTTATGAGTGGTTACTTGTTTAAGTTCATAATAAATAAAGCGGTAACCCATATTTCAAAAAAATATGCCGCCAAAGCCGTTTTAAACGACATTTGGCGGCGTATTTGTGTTGGAATGCCGTTACGGCTGTTTTTTGATACGATCTACAAACGGTTCAGTCGGTTCCCGATCCGTCGTGCTATTGGCAAGCGGCGCGGCGTCGGGGGAATCGTATTCATCCACAGGCGTGCGAATCCAGCGGTGGAAATAACCTTGATCGTACAACGATTTGACCAAGATAGTAAGGATCGGCGACAGAATGACACCGGCGATTCCAAACAGCGACAACGAAATAATCATAAACGAAAGCATCGTAAAGGCGGATACGCCAAGCGAGTCTCCCGTAATTTTAGGCTCCAAAATTTGCCGCGTCAAAATGACAACGAGCAATAGAGCGGACAGCCAAATGGCGAGGCTCACTTTTCCAACGATAAAGAGATAGATAATCCAAGGAATAAACAGCGTGCTCACTCCAAGCAGAGGCATCACGTCAAAAATGGCTGCGACAACCGCGATAATAAAGGCATTGTCCACATCAAGCAAAATTAAGGCGACTAAAATAACGATAAAGGTTATACTAATCATCTTGGCTTGAGCTTTAATGTAGGAAGCAATCCCTTTGAACACGTTGTCGCGCAGGAAAAAGAACGCGCTTTTAAAAGTTTTTGGAGTTTTGTCCGTTGCGGACTGTTTCCAGGTTTTAATTTCGATACTTAAGAAATAGGCTAATACAATACCGATAATAAAATTAAAAACAAAGGTCGAGAAGGAAGACACATAACCGATGAGGCCGGTCAAAAAGGTATTGCTCCATTTTTTCAACGTTTCCGTAATGCCTTTAGTTAGGTCTTTCGTGGTTTCAGACAAATTGATATTGGTTGGCAGCCGATCAAGCTGCTTTTCCAGCTCGGCTGTCAGGTTGCCTACTTGCTCCGTAAAAGAGGCCTGATATTTATCGAAATTTTTAATAAGCGCGTTCCCTTGTTTTGTAATGAGAAAAGCGGCGCCGGAAAACGCTGCGACAATAAGAAGCGTAAAGAGAATCACGGAGATGCCCGATGCGATCGATTTTTTGACGCCCCATTTGTTTAATCGCTTCGCCAGCGGTTCAATAAACAAATAAATGACAAAGGCAAAAAAGATCGGTGTAGCAATTTTGTACACAAAACTGAAGGCATACATGGTGAGGTACACGGTTAAGGCGATTAGTCCGATGTCGAAGGCGGTTTTCCAATATCTTTTGTAAAATGGCAGCATAGGCGGTTGGTTTCCCCTCTTTCCATGATCTCTATTTAGTTGGTCATCTTTCCAATAAGATTGTACTATAGATTTTGCGAATTGTGCCTATTTTTTATTTATGTATGATACAATTAGAGGTATTGTTATTGTTCTGAACCGCTAATCTTTGTTGTCTAATTCATAAAACGGTGGGGAAAAACAGATGGAAAATTTGTTTCTATGGGGATTTTACGTCATGACGTTTTATGCGTTCCTCCCTGGCCTGATCAGCCGAACTTTCGGCTTTCGTGTTTTTAAGAAGGGACGCGTCAAAAAAGAGATCGCGCTTACGTTTGATGACGGGCCAGATCCGGTATATACGCCGCAATTGCTGGATTTGCTTGCGCGATATGATGCCAAAGCTACCTTTTTTGTAGTGGGCTCGCATGCGGAGGGTCAGCTTGATCTGCTCCGCCGTATGAAAGAAGAGGGACATTCAATCGGCATTCATAATTATGTCCACAAATCGAACTGGTTCATGCGTCCCGGCGCAGTGAGACGCCAAATCGAAAAAACAAACGATATGCTTGAGCAAGCGGTCGGCCAAAGGTCGAACTTGTACCGGCCGCCTTGGGGCATTATTAATTTGTTTGATTACTCCAATCTTGGCCATATGCAAATCATTTTATGGTCTGCTATGTTTGGCGATTGGCGTCTGGCTGTAGGGGCAGAGAGGCTAAAGCGCCGCATGCTCAAAAAGATGCGTCCAGGCGAAGTGCTGCTGCTTCATGATTGCGGCATAACGTTAGGTGCAGATAAGGATGCGCCTCGAAACATGCTGATCGCCCTTGAAGCTTATTTAGAGGAAGCCACTCAAAAAGGCTTTACGTTCGTCGGCATCGACAAAATGATGAAATTGACGGATGAATACCGGGCTATGCATCGATCCTTTTGGAAAAAGGCGATTATATCGCTTTGGCTGCTTTGGGAGCGCGCTTTCCATTTTGCATTCCGTTTGAAGCAAGTGGGCGATTCCGATGATCCGACGTTTTTTTACCGGGTTACCCCTTATAATGGGGAAGAGCATTTGTTCTCTGCGGGCGGATCGGTCAAAAAGGGCGATCTGGTTGCTGAATTGCATTTTGACAACCGGAAGCTTTCCAATCTTGCCGCACAATCAAAAACCCCCGTTATAACGGGAATTAAGCTGATTCGTGAAATCGAAAAGGCTCTTCCATTGCTGGCTAATCAGCTACTGGATGAACCTAAAACGAAAGAAATTAAGGCGGCATACGGAGTTACAATGATTCATCGCGGAGCGGATAAGCTCGGATTTGAAGTGTTTGATATGCCGGAAGGTTTGTTTGCCAAATCGAGCCGCATTTACTTGAAGGTTTTGATGAAAGTTTTGACGAATTCGAAGGCGGCAGGAAAAAGCAAAAGCCGGAGGGATAGAAGCGAAGCGTTTGCTCCGCGAATGCTGTTTATGCCGATCCAAACTCTGTTGGGTTATGCCACTGTTCCGACGAGACTGTCGGTAGAGGGGGAGTACGCAGCTGAATCCGCAGGTCGGATTCGTAATGAGGCGGCGGAGGAAGCTGCGTCGCTTGGAACAAACACAACTGCGATTTAGACTTTGCGGGTTTATTTTCAAGATTATATTCTTAGTAGAAAAATAGCCCACTGCAAAAACAGGCCAAAACCTTTAAAGGTTTTGGGCTGTTTTTTAAAGTGTGCCGTCGGATGATTAAACGTGCCGGATGAAGTGGGGGCATTAGTTGTTCCAGAAACAACTCAATGCTCTAGATGGATCTGAATGAGGCATTTAGTTGTGCCACAAACAACTAAACGTGCCGGATAGAGCGAAAAAGTGCATTTAGTTGTGCCAGAAACAACTAAACGTACCGAATCGAGCGAAATGAGGTATTTAGTTGTGCCAGAAACAACTAAACGTGCCGGATCGAGCGAAATGAGGTATTTAGTTGTGCCAGAAACAACTAAACGTTCTGGATCGAGCGAAATGGGCATTCAGATGTGCCAAAAACAACTAAACGTGCCGGATCGGGCTGAACAGAACTTGTTAGCTGTTGAGACTTATTAACGTTGGAACCTCGAGTGTTGGAAATACGTGTTCATCCACAAGCCAAAAAGAAGACGGAGCAGCTACAGCTGCTCCGTCTTCTTTGTTATATATGGGAATAAGTCCAACCTTACATTTTCATTACGCCGCCTGTGCTGGCGGAAGTAACGAGATGAGCGTAACGGGCAAGGTAGCCGCGTTTGATTTTTAGTTCGAAGCCTGGCCATGCGGCGCGGCGCTTCTCAAACTCTTCGTCGCTGATCAGAACATTCATGCTACGGTTGTTCATATCGATTTCTACGATATCGCCGTCTTGTACAAACGCGATTGGGCCGCCTTCAGCCGCTTCAGGGGAAGCGTGCCCGATGCTGATGCCGCGGGAAGCGCCGGAGAAACGTCCGTCTGTAATAAGCGCAACCTTGGCGCCGAGGCCCATGCCGACGATTTGGGAAGTAGGGGCGAGCATTTCTGGCATGCCCGGTCCGCCTTTTGGTCCTTCGTAGCGAATGACGACAACATGTCCTTCTTTAATTTTGCCGCCGGCGATGCCAGCGAGCGCATCGTCTTGGGAGTCGAAGCAAATGGCAGGGCCTTTGTGGTAGCCGCCAACCGATTTGTCTACCGCGCCCGTTTTGATAATGGCGCCGTTAGGAGCGAGGTTGCCGAACAATACCGCAAGTCCTCCGCGCTCTGTATGCGGGTTGTCGATCAAACGAATGACATCCGTGTCCAAAATCTCGCAGCCGGCCACGTTTTCGCGAAGCGTTTTGCCAGTTACTGTTTTACAGTCGCCATGCAAAGCTCCTTCTTTCTTAAATAGCTCGTTCAATACGGCGCTAACTCCGCCTGCATTGTGAACGTCTTCGATATGGTAGTCAGAAGCAGGAGCGATTTTGGCAAGATGCGGAACGCGCTCAGCTACTTCGTTAATCCGCTCGATCGGGTAGTCAATGCCAGCTTCATGCGCAATGGCAAGTGTGTGTAGAACGGTGTTTGTAGAACCGCCCATTGCCATATCGAGAGCAAAAGCATTGTCGATCGCGTCTTTGGTAACGATGTCGCGAGGCTTAAGGCCAAGCTCGATCAGTTTCATTAGTTGGCGAGCGGATTCTTTTACAAATTCTCTGCGATCAGGAGAAACGGCCAAAATCGTGCCGTTGCCTGGAAGCGCGAGGCCGAGGCCTTCCGCCAAGCAGTTCATGGAATTGGCGGTGAACATGCCGGAACAGGAGCCGCATGTCGGACAGCCGTACTGCTCAAGCTCAAGCAGTTGATCATCGTTGATTTTGCCGGCTTGGTGAGCGCCGACGCCCTCGAATACGCTGGAGAGGGAAATGGAACGGCCGTCGGATGTTTTGCCCGCTTTCATAGGTCCGCCGCTGACAAGCATCGTCGGGATGTTGACGCGAAGAGCGCCGAGAATCATGCCGGGAGTAATCTTGTCGCAGTTTGGAATGCAGATCATACCGTCGAACCAATGCGCGTTAACAACCGTCTCTACGGAGTCGGCAATAATTTCGCGGCTGGCAAGCGAGTAGCGCATGCCGATATGGCCCATCGCAATACCGTCGTCGACGCCGATGGTGTTGAATTCGAACGGAACGCCGCCCGCTTCGCGAATGGCTTCCTTCACGAGCTTGCCAAATTCCTGCAAATGGACGTGGCCGGGCACGATATCGATATACGAGTTGCAAACCGCGATAAACGGTTTGTCAAAGTCTTCCTCTTTAACCCCTGCCGCACGCAGCAAGCTGCGATGAGGCGCGCGGTCGAAGCCTTTTTTGATCATGTCAGAACGCATTCTTTTGGCCGCCATAAATGTTGTTCCCCCTTAAATATAGTCGAGGCGCAAAAAGCGCATCGAGCCTTATAACAGATAAGAATCAATATTGTTGATTTTATCATAACGGACAAGCGTTGGCTATAAGTAGAGGGAGTGCCAAAACGAGGCAGCTTTCATTAATTAAATCTTAAAAATCGCTTAAGCTTTATGAATTCGCCGAAGGAAGCATTACGTTTCAAGCCTCGTTCATGTATAGTGGAATCATTAAAGCCTTGTTTGCAAAGGCTTATTTATGTCAACTTAGTATAACGTTGGAGGCTGGTAGTTGTGGAACGTCGCGTGCTGATTGTAGACGATGAGCGTGAAATCGCCGAATTGATCGAAATTTATTTGCGAAACGAAGGGTATCAGACGGCGGTTGCGTTTGACGGGGAAGCCGCTTTGGCTGCCTATGAGCAAAATCCGTTCGATCTTGTTATTTTAGATATTATGATGCCGAAGCTGGACGGCCTTGAAGTATGCCGGCGGCTGCGGAAAGATCAGCATGTCCCGATATTGATGGTAAGCGCCAAAACCGGCGATATGGACAAAATTATGGGGCTGATGACCGGAGCGGACGACTATATATCCAAGCCGTTTAATCCGCTGGAGCTGCTGGCGAGAGTGCGCTCTCTTCTAAGACGCTCTTATCATTACAGCAAGCCGGCGGAAGGTGGAGCCGCGCGCGAGGGGGAAGGTAAGGAACTTAGGCTTGGTACGCTTCGCATCGACAAGCTGAGCCATTCCGCCGATGTGGAGGGCAGGCCGCTCCATCTCACCTCCACGGAGTTTGGCATTCTCCATTTGCTCGCAAGCCAGCCGGGTCGCGTGTTCAGCGCGGAAGATATTTTCCAGCAAGTATGGAAGGAAAAATATTTTGAATCAAACAATACGGTTATGGTTCATATCAGCAAGCTGAGGGACAAGCTGGAGAAGGAGCTTGGGGAGAAGCTGATCGTAACGGTATGGGGGGTTGGATATAAAATTGAAGGATAATGTAGTATTCCGGCTAGTACTGCGATCAATGCTCAATGTGGCGTTCAGCGGCTTGTTCGCTTTGGTCAGTCTAGCCTTGATCTATGTGGTAGCTATTTTTATTACAACGAATTTCTCCAGCTTTTTCTTTTTATGGAGGGTAGGAGATTTTGTTGTGAACGATATTCCGAACAATCTTGGACTTTGGGTCATCTGGCTGTTTTTGTTTGTTATCTTCTTCATTATCATGCAATGGTTTCTGTTCCGTACCTTTGGCAGAATTAACGATACGGTGAGGCAGATTGCGCAAGGTCAGTTGGAAATGAATCATCAAATCAGCGTTAGTCCAGGTAACGCGTACAACGTATTTGCCCGCAACGTCAACTCGTTGTCCGAGCGGCTTCAGCTTGCGCTTGAGGAAGAGAGAAAAGCGGAGCAGGCCAAAAACGAGCTTATTACGAACGTATCCCATGATTTGCGGACGCCGCTTACTTCCGTTGTCGGTTATTTGGGGCTGATAGAGCAGGACCGCTATAGGGACGAGGTGGAGCTGCGCCATTATGTCGCCATCGCTTATGAAAAGTCTCAGCATTTGCACGAACTGATCAATGATTTGTTTGAATACACGAGAATGCGGCACGACACCATTGCTTTGAAGCTGGACACCATTAATTTGGTAGAAATGTTAGGCCAACTGCTTGTCCAATATCATGTACCGCTTCAGGAAGCCGGAATGGACAGCTCGCTTCATTGCCAAGAGAAATCGATTATGGTGAAGGTGGATCCGGGCAAGCTGGCGCGCGTATTTGAAAACCTGATTTCTAATGCGATGGTATACGGCAAAGAGGGGAAAAGAATTGACGTTTACATCTGTCTATTGGACACCGAGGTCAGTGTGGAAGTTGTCAATTATGGCGAACCGGTCTCTGCGTTAGATTTGCCGCATATTTTTGACCGTTTTTACCGAGGGGACAAGTCGAGAACGGCTTGGTCGGGGGGCTCCGGCCTTGGCCTTGCTATTTCCAAAAGCATCGTAGAGAAGCATCGAGGCGCAATCGAAGCGAAAAGCAATACGGATCGTACCGCCTTCCGTGTAACCTTGCCTGTTCTTTAACAGGATTTAAGAATTATTTATGATTCCATTACAGTCTCCTTAAGCTTGTTTCCCTATACTCGTAAGAGGAAGGAACAGCGAGAGGAGATTTTGTTTATGATCAGAGTTTCAAAAGCGAAGCCAAGATACGGCTGGCACATTTCGGCCATCGCAACGATTGCCGTAGCCGTATACCTCGGGACGGGCTGGGTGAAGTCGTGGGTAGCCGAAGATGGTATTCTGTTAAGCGCTTCGGCGGCTATTTTAATAGATGCGGAAACGGGAGAAGTTTTATATGAAAAAAATGCACACGAGGCACTGCCTCCTGCCAGCATGTCGAAAATGATGACGGAAATCATTGTGCTCGACCAAATTCGCGAAGGGACCATTCAGTGGGGAGATAGCGTGACCGCAAGTCTGTATGCGGAAAATGTGCCCGGTTCGCAAATGGGACTGTCTGCGGGCCAAGCTTTGACGATAAGGGAACTATTCGATGCGATGACGATTTATTCCGCAAACGATGCGGCCGTCGCTTTGGCGGAACATATATCGGGCACGGAAGAGTCGTTTGTAGCGCTTATGAATGAAAAAGGACGCCGCATCGGCTTGTCGGGAGTGTCGGCCTTCGGCAATTCAACCGGTCTAAGCCGTACCGATATTGCGCCTTTGCCGGGCGCCTCGCATAAGCGGGATACCGCTCTCACAGCTAGAGACACGGCAATGCTAGCCGGGTATTTAATCGGAAAATACCCCGAGGTGCTGGCGGTAACGAGCCAAGGCAGCGTCAAAGTGTCTACGCAAGGCAAAACGCTGTCCGCAACCAATTTAATGCTGGAAGACAAACCGTTCGCTTACCCGGGCAACGACGGTCTCAAGACAGGATATACGCCTAACGCTGGCTACTGCTTTACGGGAACGGCCAAGCGGAACGGAAAAAGGCTCATTTCCGTTGTAATGGGGGCCAAAACGATGGAAACCCGTTTTTTGGAGACGATGCAGCTTTATGAGCTAGGTTTTTCGTCAGGGGTGGGGTCGGGTTTAAAGGCGGCGATTGGGAACTCTAATTAAAGCCCTTTAACGGGAATCGTATATTGGCAAAAAAGATCAGCCCAGCGGTTGCCGCACGGCTGGTTTTCTTTTGTCCGGCGCAGTTTGTGCATTGACGCTTGTACGCCCCGCGTCTATACTGTGCTTTAGGAATTGGGAAAGAATTGGAGTGAAACAGATGGATTCTTCAAATGACGAAAAACTGGTCGTCATGAAATCACTTGACGAAGCGTTCCGCGAGGTCAGAAAATTAATTTTGGCGGAATGGAATCGGGCCAATGAGCATTCGCTCGGCATGACTCATGGCCGGATGCTTATTTTGCTGGCAGAAATAGGCGAGCAGAAAGCGTCGGTGCTCGCCGAAGGTTTGTTTATTACGAGCGGGGCCGTGACCGGAATCGCCGACCGACTCATTGAACTCGGCTATTTGACGCGAGAGCGCAGCGAACTGGACAGGCGGGCCGTTATGCTGAAGCTGACGGTAGAAGGACATGCTATGGTCAAAAGTATGATGCTTGTCCGCGAAAAAGTGATGCTTAAGCTGTTCAAAGGAATGAGTCTGGATGAAATGATTCAGGCGCAAGCTCTATTTCGGAAAATGAGCCGAAATATGGAAAGTCAACAATGAAAACGAAACCATTGTTACAACTTTTTGAAAATTTACAAAACGGCTTTGCGCCCAACTAAGGTTGATGTAGAATAAAGTAGAATTATGTCGACAATTTAAGGATTGACAAATCCCTACAAAACAACTAGGATAAATAGGAATTAGTGACTACACTTTTTATTGAGAATAAGGGGAGATCGGCATGAAAAAACATCTTGTATTGCTACTTACACTCATTTTAGCAGTAAGCGTCATTGCAGCATGCGGTTCCACAAATAGCAATAAAGGCAGCGAGGGAGCTTCAGAGGGCGACAAGGCGGAGGGCAAAAAACAACGCGTGGCTCTTGTGCTTCCTGAACAAATTGGCGTTAACCCGTTTTTTGCGCTGATGGATGAAGGATTTAAGCGCGCCGGTGAAGAGTTTGGAGTTGAAGTGAAAACCATCGAATCGACTGATCCGGCTGCATTTGAACAAAATCTTCGTTCAACCGTAGCTGAAAATTATGATCTGATTATTACGGCAACTTTCCAGGCGGAAGACGCATTGAACAAAGTGGCGCCGGAAAATCCAAATAAAAAGTTTGCGATTATCGATACGGTCGTTGACCAGCCAAACGTACGCAGCGTCGTATTCCGCGAGCATGAAGCGGCATTCCTGCTTGGCGCAACTGCAGGCCTTTCAACAAAAACGAACAAAGTTGGAGCTGTTGTCGCTATCGACGCTCCGTTGCTAAGCAAGTATACGAAAGGTTTTGAGCAAGGGCTGAAGCATACGAACCCGAATGCCGAGTTTTTCGTTAACTATGTAGGCAGCTTTGACGACTCTGCAAAAGGCAAGGAACTTGCCATCTTGCAGCATTCCAAAGGAGCCGACTTTATCGCAGGTATGGCTGCGGTAGGCGACCTTGGCGTATTCGAAGCAGCAAAAGAGCTTGGCTTCTACACTTCCGGTCAAGACGTAGACCGTACTGAAATCGATCCTGAGCATGTTGTCTTGTCCCAACTGAAAGGAACGGACGCCGTAGCTTACGAGACGGTTAAAGCTTTCGCGAACGGCACGTTTGAATTCGGAGCGGCGGACTACGGGCTTAAGGAAGACGGCGTGGGGCTGACTTTCGTAACGAAAGAAAGCAACTCTCCGCTTAGCCCGTTCATCGGTCAAGCAACGGTGGATAAAGTGAAGGCTATAGCAGAAGAAATCAAAGCTGGAAAAATTGTTGTAGTAAACCCGCTAGCTAAATAATTAATGATACCGGCTGCTTTCCCGCAGCCGGTTTCCTTGTTGAGAGGAGTGTCGGTATGCTGTTGCAAATGAATCGCATCACGAAGACTTACGGCAACGTAACGGCGAACAGCGATGTAAGCTTTAATCTCCGCAAAGGGGAAATTCATGCCGTCATTGGGGAAAACGGCGCCGGCAAAACGACGCTGATGCGCATTTTGTACGGAATGGAGAGCCCTACGAGCGGTGAAATTGTATTGAATGGCAAGGCTGTAACGCTGGCAAGCCCAACTGACGCGATCAAACATGGCATAGGCATGGTGCATCAGCACTTTATGCTTTTTTCGTCGTTTACGGTCGCGGAAAACATCGTTATCGGCAAAGAACCGGCCAAGGCGGTCGGCTTTGACCGCAAAGCAGCCGCTAGTGAAACGGAAAGGCTCGCAAAGCTTTACGGGATGCCAGTTGATCCAAAAGCGACAGTGGGCGAATGTTCGCTTGGCGTTCAGCAACGTGTGGAAATTTTGAAAGTGCTTTATCAAGGCGCCGAAATTATTATTTTGGACGAACCGACCGGCGTACTGACTCCGCTTGAAGTAAAAGAGCTGCTTAACGCTATAAAAACGCTTGCGGCTGCGGGCAAAAGCTTTATTATTATAAGCCACAAGCTGCAAGAAATTATGGAAGTGGCGGACCGGATTACAGTGCTGCGCGACGGGAAAGTAACGGGAACGGTGGATGCGGCGGACACCGATGAGGAGCAGTTGTCACGGCTAATGGTCGGTCGGCAGCTAGAGAAGCTTTCGCGCGAGCGGATGGATACGGGTGGGACTGTGCTCGAAGTGTCATCGCTTACCGTTCGCGGCAACCGGACGAAGCCCGCGCTTGATAGCGTCTCTTTACAAGTGAGAGAAGGCGAGATTCTCGGCATCGCCGGCATTTCCGGCAACGGCCAATCCGAGCTTCTGCAAGCAATTTCGGGACTGCTGAGGCCGGATGAAGGCAGCGTGAAGCTGCAAGGCCGCGAGGTTTCGGGAGCGTCTGTCGGTTCGATCCGTGCGGGCGGCCTCGCTCACATTCCGGAAGACCGGTATCAATGGGGAGTGTCCAAAGAAGCCGATGTAATGGAAAACGGGCTGATGGGGCATACGATTCGCCATCGGAAATACGGCTTTTTGCGCCAGTCCGGTATTAGAACGATGGTGTCAGGCTGGGTAGAGCGCTTTGGAATTAAGACGGGTTCGCTGCATACGAAAGCCCAATATTTGTCCGGAGGCAATTTGCAGAAATTGATAGTAGCCCGCGAGCTTGCGCAAGGCACTCCATTTCTTATTGCGGCGGAGCCGACGCGAGGTGTTGATGTGGGCGCGATGGAACTGATACATAGCGAGCTTTTGCAAAGAAGAAATGAAAAGGGAGCCATCCTCCTCGTTTCTTCCGAGCTGACGGAGGTGCTGAAGCTCTCCGATCGGATTTTGGTAATGTTCGAAGGGAAGATTGTCGGCGAGCTGATGGCGGAAACGGCGACAGAAGAACGGATTAGCTTGCTCATGGCGGGAGGTAAGGAAGTTGGATAAGCTGCTCAGAGCCGCTCGCTCTTTGCTTCAGCCTATATTGGCGATCATCGTGGGACTTGCCGTAGGTGCGGTAGCGATCTCGATTGTAGGCGGCTCAATTTTGGAAACCTATGCGGAAATGTGGAAAGGAGCTTTCGGCAGCTTCTATTTTGTGACGAATACGCTTAGTCGGGCAACGCCGATTATACTGATCGGACTTGGGGTGGCGCTTGCGTTTCGGGCTGGATTTTTTAATATGGGCTCGGAAGGGCAAATGGTGCTTGGCGCGCTTAGCGCCGCGTTGACGGCGATTTATATGCCGGGGCCGGGCTGGCTGAAAATGATCGCGGCGATCTTTTCCGGCATCATCGCGGGAGGAATTTGGTCGGCTTTTGCAGGCTGGCTGGACGCCAAGTTCCGGATGAATTTGCTCATTACGACGCTGCTGCTCAATTATATCGCCACCTATTTCGCGGGATATATGGTCACCTATCCGTTTAAAGACACATCTGGCTCCGCGGCGATGTCGCAGACGGTTATGCTCGACCAATCGGCTTGGCTCCCTAAACTGTTTCAAGGGATGAGTCTGCACGCTGGTTTTTTGCTGGCGGCAGCGGGTTCTATTATTTTGTATATTTTTATGAAACATACGGTCAAAGGCTATGAGATTAGAATGCTTGGAGGCAATCCGCTATTCGCTAGTTACGGAGGCGTTAGCCGCGGCAAGCTGATGATGGCCACGATGTTTGTCAGCGGAGGACTGGCGGGTCTCGCCGGTTCGGTTGAGGTGCTTGGAACGCAATACCGTTATTTGGACGGCGCCCTTACTTCTCCCGGCTATGCATGGTCCGGCATTATGGCAACGCTTTTGGCAGGCTCCCATCCTATCGGTACAGCCGTTGCGGCCATTTTGATCGCGGCGCTGCAAACGGGCGGAATGGGGATGGAACGCAATACGGATGTTCCTTTGGAAGTGTCCAGCATTATTCAAGCCGTTCTTATTTTGTTTGTGTCGGCTAAGTTTACGTATTCATTCATCAAGCGGAAGAAAGAGAAGGCGGGGGCGAAAAATGGATCAGCTGTTTGATATATCTTTATTCGCTTCGGCTTTTCGGACCGTTGCTCCAATTTTGCTAGCTGCGCTTGGGGGGGCAATTTGCGCTAGAGTCGGCTTGTTTAACGTCGGTTTGGAAGGGCTGATGCTCATCGGCGCCTTTTCCGCCATCCTCGGCAACTACTTGACGGGCAGCGTCGTGGCTTCGGTTTTGTTTGCTATGGTATGCTCCATCGCTTTTTCGATGTTGTTCGGTTATATGAGCATTCATTTGAGGGCGAACGTTATTGTGGTGGGCATAGCGCTTAACTTTCTTGCGCTTGGTCTTACGACGTTTGCGCTGCGAGCCATTTTTAACGTAAAAGGAGCTTACTACAGCAAAGACATGGTCGGGCTGCCTAAATGGGAGATTCCCATTATAAAAGACATTCCCGTTGTAGGAGATATTTTGTCCGGCCATTCGGCGCTCGTCTATTTGTCGATCCTTATTGTGCTTGGCTTGCAGTTTTATATGTTCAAAACGGTATCGGGCTTCCGGCTGCTAGCCGCCGGAGAAAATCCGACCGCGGCGCGCAGCCTCGGCATTAAGGTGTCTAACATCCAATACGGCGCCGTATTGCTGTGCGGGGCGTTATGCGGCCTTGCCGGCGCGCAGCTGTCGCTTGGCAACGTGACGATGTTTACCGAAGGAATGACTGCGGGAAGAGGCTTTATCGCTCTTGTTGCGACGATGCTCGGCCAGTCCAATCCGCTGGGCGTAGCAGCCGCAAGCTTGCTGTTCGGCTTTATGGAGTCGCTCAGCATCAGGCTGCAAGGGATGACGCTGCCGACTCATTTTACAATGATGGTGCCGTATGTAGTCACGATTATTGCGATGTTTTTCTTTAAAGACAAAGGCTATATGCAGGAAGCGCGCAAATCGAACGAAAGCTCCCGCTAACAACTTTGGAGGTGACGAGACATGCACAACAAGGCGGAACGACTCAAAAGAGTGTCTCCGAAATTGCCGGAGGTGCCGGCAGAGATTCGGCATCGGGTGCCGCCGGGACAGACGGTAACGGAGCGGTTTCCGATTTTGCACGAAGGAGAAATCCCTTTATACGATCTGGATACATGGACGCTTCGTGTATTTGGCGAGGTGGAGAAGGAGCGGACGTTTACTTTCCATGAGCTGCTTGAGCTGCCCCAGCGAAAAATCGTTCGCGATATTCACTGCGTAACGCGCTGGTCCAAGCTGGACACGGAGTGGGAGGGCATTCGGTTTTCGGACTTGCTTCCTTTGCTTGGCGCAAACCCGGACGCTAAATATGTCATGATTCATGCAGATGAGGAATACGATACGAACGTACCGCTGGAAGATTTGATGAAAGACGATTGTATATTGGCGCATCGCTTTGACGGCGAGCCGCTTACGGATAAGCATGGCTGGCCTATGCGCCTCATCGTTCCCCATCTTTATTTTTGGAAAAGCGCCAAATGGATCAGAGGCATTGAATTTATGAAGGAAGACCGGCCCGGCTTCTGGGAACGCAACGGCTTCCATAACTATGCCGATCCTTTTTTGGAGCAGCGGTTTACAAGTGAAGAAAACGAGATGCCAGAAGACGAATGGCTAAAAAAGGAGTTTGATTAGCATGTACTTGCCAATTTTGCAAATCAATTCGGAAGACCTGCCGCCGTTTGCTATCGTATGTGGCGACCCTAGACGTGCCGAGGCGATTTCCCGCAAGCTGGACGGCGCGGTTGAGCTGTCCTTTGCCCGTGAATACCGCACATTTGTTGGAGAGTACAACGGCGTAAAGCTGGCTGTGGTCAGCCATGGGGTAGGCTCCTCGGGAGCGGCCGTTTGTTTTGAAGAGCTGATTCGCGGAGGAGCGACGACGCTTATCCGGGTTGGAACAGCGGGTTCTTATTCCGCCGACCATCCGGCAGGGAGCTTAATTGTGAGCACCGCTGCAGTAAGGGCGGAAGGGCTTACGAGCCAGCTCGTTCCTGCAGGGTTTCCGGCTGTGGCGGACAGCGACATTGTAACGGCGCTGTATGAAACGGCACTCGAAAGCGAAGGCATCGTCAAAAAGGGAATTACGGTTTCGCTGGACGTCTTTTTTGCAGGCGTGGTCGAGGTGCCGCATAAGCAGTATAAAGCAGCGGGGGTTCTCGCCGTCGAGATGGAAATTGCCGCATTGTACGTAGTGTCGGCTCTTCGCGGCGCCAAGGCAGGCGCCATTGTGGCGCTGGACGGCTACGCCGATTCGGATTTGGCAGCGGATTACGATCCGCATACCGATGTTGTCGCAAAAGCGGTCGATCGCGAAATTGAAACAGCGCTTAAAGCGATTGTGAAGCTGGCCGGGTAAGAGCGGGACTGGCGCGGTTTAGTGGCGCGAGCTAGGAAGCGTTATAGGTTGGAGCGAGGGGCATCTCGGCCATTTAGTGGTGTGAAAAACCACTAGCGGTGCGGACGAGACGCATTTTGATGATATAGTGGTGTGAGAAAATACTTAAACAGTGGGACAATAGAATTTATACGTAACTTTTAGAGTGATTTTAAAGAGGATACGTTTAAAAAGCGCAAGCTTCGGGGCGAGTACAGCTCTAGAGCTTGCGCTTTTTATGTTAGCTTTTTCTCTTTTTAAAAGTAGGCTATGTTTATCTTGTATGTTGGTATTTAAACGATGCAAGCGTCAGTGAGCAGTTTACAACAATAAACCGCCCTTAACAGGGCGGTTATCTTTTTGGCCGCTTACGCTTGTTTCGGAGCATACTTCAGCTCGGCTGGTTTTAGTTTAGCATGCGGGGGGCTCCAGGCCGGGGGTCCGTATTTTTTCATATAGCCTAAAGTGTTTAGGTACGGCTCGGCGGATTGCTCGTCGTCCAAAGAACGAAACAGCTCCCAGCAAGCAATAACGTCATTCAAAGCGCGATGACCGCCTATTAATGGGATGGCATATCGGTCGCACATATCTTTGAGGGTGTGAGGATAGACATGCCGCTCTCTGCTGATCGTTAACGTATCAATAAAATCATTTTTGAAGGAACGCCCGGCAATACGCATTAGAGAATGGTGAAGGAAGCTTAAGTCGAATGCAGCATTGTGAGCAACAAGAATGTGATCGCCCAGCATTCGGTTCAAAATCCGGAACGCTGTATCTTCATCCATGCCGCATGCCGTCATTTCGTCAGTAATGCCTGTCAGTTCCGTAATTTTTGGCGTTAACTTACCTTCATATTGAACAAGCGTGCTGAATTCACTGGCTACAACTCCATTAACAACTCTAATGGCCGCCATTTCGATTACACGATCGTTTTTCGGGTCGAGGCCGCTTGTTTCAAAATCGAATATCGTAAATGAATGATTTTTTATAAATTGCATAGGAATCACCGCTTTTTTATGTCATTTCAGTTAAATTTGTTTCTTTATGTATTCGACAATGGCGGCCATTTCCCTTTTTTCGACAGAAGAAAACCCCGCCATGATTGACGGGGTTTTTTGGATTTTTAATTTTTCCGTTTTAAAGGACTAGTGGTTGCTGCCTGATGCGTTTCCTTTTTTATCGGATGATTTTGTTTTTGTGTTTTTGTTGGCATGTCCTTGTTGTTTCGCCATCGAATTTCCTCCTCCCTGCTGTTTCAATTAGTGTTTAACTGTGGCGATTGGCTTTATTCGTCCGGTCTTATTTGTCTATACTATTCCACAAATTGGTCGAGAAATTGTTCGCTTTTAACACTGTTCATTTTTTTTGCAAAAAAGATGAAATGAAATAAGGATTTTGGGGATAGTAACTTTGGAGCATGAATCAATTGAGATAAAGGGAAGGTGCAGGCTAATGATGGAGCAACATTCAGAAGCGCGCAACAACAAGCGCAAACAGAGGTTATTGGGCTGGAAATCGGTGAAATACTTAAGCGTAGCATTGTTGACGCTGGCTTTAATGTTCAGCCTGCCACATAAGACTATGGCGATCGGGAAGCGGGCAAAAGGTCCCGACGTTTATGTCATTCAGGGGATGCTGAAGTCGCTCGGCAGTTATGCGGGTCCAATTGATGGCTATTACGGGCCGGCAACAGTAAAAGGCGTGAAATATTACCAAAAAACGCATGGCCTAAAAGCGACGGGTTCAGTAGATGTCAAAACACTGCAATCCATTAGCTACTCGTACTCAACTGTTAAAGGAGCGGCGAAGTCCGGTGCCAAAGCACAAAGCAAAGGCAAAGGCGGAGCTGGAGCCGGTGGCAAAGGCGCAGGCGGCGGAGCTGGTGGCGGCGCAGGCGGAGGAGCTGGTGGCGGTGCAGGCGGCGGTGCAGGCGGCGGAGCTGGTGGCGGCGCAGGCGGCGGAGCTGGTGGCGGCGCAGGCGGCGGAGCTGGTGGCGGCGCAGGCGGAGGAGCTGGTGGCGGTGCAGGCGGAGGAGCTGGTGGCGGTGCAGGCGGAGGAGCTGGTGGCGGCGCAGGCGGAGGAGCTGGTGGCGGCGCAGGCGGAGGAGCTGGTGGCGGCGCAGGCGGAGGAACTGGTGGCGGCGCAGGCGGAGGAGCTGGTGGCGGCGCAGGCGGAGGAACTGGTGGCGGTGCAGGCGGCGAAGGTGGCGGAGCTGGCGGTGGCGCAGGTAAAGGCGGCATCGGCGGTGGCGGTACTGGCGGCGGAGCAGGCAAAGGCGGCAATATCGGCGGTGGCGGTACTGGCGGCGGAGCAGGCAAAGGCGGCAACATCGGCGGTGGCGGCACTGGCGGCGGAGCAGGCAAAGGCGGCAACATCGGCGGTGGAAACACTGGCGGCGGAGCAGGCAAAGGCGGCAACATCGGCGGTGGCGGCACTGGCGGCGGCGCAAATAAAGGCGGCAACGTAGGTGGCAACACAGGCGGTGGCGCGAACAAAGGCGGCAACGTTGGCGGAGCTGGCACTGGCAAAGGCAAGCCAGATGCAAAAGGTTCTAATTAAACCGGGACGATGCAAGTGCTGCGAGTCCAGTTTAACGAAATGAATGTTTAACAGAGGCCGTTTCATGGTACTCCCTTTAATAAAGGGACGTGTCATGGAGCGGCTTTTTGCATTTTGATACATGGATGAACGATCTCATACATAGCGAGTGGAACGTACAGAGTGGATCGACGTACCAAATAAGGGTAAACTGTCATTAAACGATACTAGTGTCAGAATGGAGCGGCAGCATGAATAGATGGACCATTCGATCAAAAGCTAACGGACTATTAGCGATATCTTTTATAGGTATTTTGGCGGCGTTTCCGTTTCAGAACACCTTTTGGGGCGGATTGCTGTTTGCCGCCTTCAGCGCCGGAACGATCGGCGGACTTGCGGATTCCTTTGCCGTTGGAGCGCTGTTCGGCGATCCGCTTCGAATCAAATGGCCAAGGTGGATGGGCACTCATATTATTTCTAAAAATAGGGACAGGCTCGTTGGCGAACTGGTCGACATGGTGGAAAATGAGCTTCTTACGGTGGACGCTATTCGCGGCACGTTAGAGGAGCATCATTTGGGAAACGTCATTGTAAGGTATATTACAGAAAACGGCGGTGCAACAAACGTTCACGGAATTTCTCAAAAGCTGGCCAGTGAGCTGCTTGCAAAAACAGACCCGGAAGAACTGGCTGCCAGCCTGCACGCTTTTTTGGAAGGTCATGCGGATGCGCTGCAAGCTTCCGATCTGCTCGCGGATATCGGCGATTGGACGCTTCGTCACGGCTACGATGACCGAATCGTCACTTATATGATTCAGCCATTTATTCAGTTGGTGAAATCAGAGCCTTTCCGCAAAGTGATTGAACAATTCGCCAGCTCCGCTATTCGTTCTTACGAAGGGGAGAAATTTCGCCGCAGGCTGGTCGATTATACAGCCGGGCTAAGCGCTCCTTCGATCAGCCTCAAAGTGCAGGACTGGTTAGTTGCTTTCCTGGAACGATTAAAGGAAGAGGATCATCCTCAGCGCAAACGGATGAAAGAAGTGCTGACAGAGCTTATTCAGCGCTTAAGGGAGGACGAAGGGCTGCGCGAGCGTGTCGAGGCCGGAAAACTGAAGCTGCTAAACGTTCTAAAGGAGCATTTTCAATTGGAGTCCTTTATCCAAAAGCGAATTGCCTCTTTGCAGGAGGAGATTTTGAACTCCCAAAGCGATCAAGACGACTCCCATATTACGCTTCGCTGGCTGAAGGATGAGGTCGACAGGGCGATTGAAGTGTTGCAAAATAGCGAGCCGCTGCAAAAGTCGCTTGACGAAGGCACAAAATCGATGCTGCTTGCGTGGCTGGAGCAAAAGCACGCTTACATCGGGCGGATGGTCAAAGCCAAGCTGGAAGCTTTTACCGATGAGGAATTAATCAAGCTTGTGAAGGAAAAAGCAGGCAAGGATCTTCAATATATCCGGCTTAATGGAATGATTGTCGGCTGTCTCGTCGGCATGGCCCTATTCCTTCTTACGTTTTGGATTGGAGGGAAATAACGATGACGATGAGAAAAAAGGCCAACCTATCGCTAATCCTATTAGCCATTCTTTTTGTTGCCGCTGCTGTTTGCCTCTATGTTTACCCCGGCCAGTGGTGGTCGCGGCTGCTGCTTTATACGGCTGAAGCAGGGCTTGTCGGCGCTCTTGCCGACTGGTTTGCGGTAACGGTTCTGTTCAGACACCCATTCGGGTTAAAATGGTTCCCCCATACCGCGATCATTCCGCGCAACCGCAACAAGCTGGTGGAAGGCGTTGCCGCGATGGTGGAGGAACAACTGCTCAGCAAAGGGCTGATCAAAGAGAAGTTGATGGAATTCAGCATTGTGGATTCCGTCATAGAATGGTTGGACGGCAAGCAGGGAGAGCGTCCCGCTGCGGAGAGAAGCTGGCAGTTGCTGCTTGCTTTGCTGCGCAAGATCAATCCTGACGGGGTGTCGCAAAAGCTGGATCGGCATGCTAGAGAAGCGCTCCTCGGCGTCAATCTATCCCCTTATGCGGGCAAAGCGCTCAGATGGGTTTTGGAAAATAGCGATTTTCAAAAATGGCTCGGCCATCTCGTCGATTATGCTGCAGAGCGCGCTTCGAGCGAAGAAACAAAATTGGCTATCCGAGCTATGCTGACAAAAGAAAAGGACAAGTTTGTAAATGAGGGCGGCTCGATTACAAGGTGGTTCAAGAAAAAGCTGGTCGATTTCGCCGAAGCGGCGGACGCCATTAATTTCGACGATGCAGCGGCGACGCTTAATCGAGATTTGCAAAGCTTTATGGTTGAATTGCGAAATCCCGACCACGAAATTAGGCAGCTAATTGAAAAACGGATATACGAGCTGGCGGATATTTTGGAAACGAGCGAGGATATTGCCGCCGCTATCGAGGCATGGAAACGGCAACTGCTGGAGCAGGTATCGTTCCAGCCGTCTATTCGCGCTCTAATTGAATCAATTAGGGATATGCTGATCTCTCATAAAGAGATGAAGTATGTAGTAGTGGATGAAGCACCTTTGAAGTCGGATGATATCAAGGAATGGATCGTAAATATGCTCGATCGCTTCTGGAATCATTTTAAATCGGATGAGGCGGCCAAGGGGCAATTAGACGGTTATTTAAAAGGGTTTATCGGCGGGATTATCGAGCAGGAGCATGCGATTATCGGGAAAATCGCCCGCAAGACGCTCGAAGGTTTTACGGAAGAGCGGCTGGTGCAATTTATCGAAAGCAAAGTGGAGCCGGATTTGCAGCGAATTCGGTTGAACGGTGCCGTTATCGGAGCGGCGGTCGGGGCATTGCTTTTTCTCTTTTTGCAGGGCGTATATGCTCCGATATTGGAATGGCTATAAAAAGAAGCTTGTGCCTATGGGCGCAAGCTTTTTGCTTTTTTCCGCAACTTAAAGGGACTTTTGGCGTTCTTTATAAAGAATACCTGGAATGATATAGTGAATAAAGCATAAAAAATGAAACGCAAACAGAGTACAAATGTGGATGGAGGATCATGATGAAAAAATGGATTTGGAGTTTGGTCATCGGCTTGCAGCTTAGTTTACTGCCACAGCCTTTGACAGGGGCGGCAGAGCTGGAAAGTTTCAATATCGAAGCTGAAAACCGCATTTTAGCGGCAGCGGCACCGACAGCCGAAGCGGCGTCACAGCCAACGGGCGCGGCTTCCATAGGGGAGGTGCAGCCTCATCTCATCGATTTGAAGCGGTGGGGCATTTCGTCTAATGGGACGAAGCCTGTAGAGACGACAAAAGGAATCAACAACGCCTTAAAATGGGCGTCTAATAGCGGAATAAAGGCTGTAACGCTGCCTAAAGGCACCTATTTGATCGATAAAAACAGCCGCATCAATATGGTGAGCCATATGTTGTTTCAATTGCCTGACGGTGCCGTTATTCAAAAGGAAAGCAACGGAAAAGAGCTGTATCATACCCTTTATGTCGGCTTTGGAGTCGAGCAGGTGACCATTAAGGGCGGAGCCTATAAGGGGGACCGAAATGGGCATAACTTCGATCAAAAAGACAATGTACATTCTTCCGGAACGCATGAGGGAGGTTTCGGCATAGCGCTGGAAGGAGCAAACTCTGTTACGATTGACGGGGTTTCCTCAACCGATTTTACGGGCGACGGCCTAATCATCGGGGGCCACGGTTCGCTTATTATGGACTTATATGAAAAAAGTTTTGTTTCCGGCGAATTCGACGAAAAGGGCAAAGCGATTGCGAGCAAAAATAAAATTAGAACTCAAAAACCGCTTAATTTAAATCATCCTTTGTTTAAAGTAAAAAAAGAGTTTGAATTGTCAAATGCGATGAAGCTGCCGCTCAAATACGATCTATACTTTTTTGACAAATCGAATAAGCTTGTTGGGACGTTAAAGGACAAAAAGATGAGGGAGTCGATCCAGATTCCAGCGCAAGCGACATCCGTTCACTTTGTTTTCCACAAGGCCGACAGCAAAGGCGCTTATGTAGAAATGTGGAGCCGGACCGTCAGCTCCAACGTTGTCGTCAAAAATTCGGAGTTTGCGTACAATCGTCGACAAGGCATAACGGTTGGCGGAGCGGATCAAGTGCTTATTGAAGGCAACGAGCTGCACCATATGAAAGGAACTTTGCCGCAAGCGGGAATTGACGTGGAAGGCGGCTACCATTACAACGGCCATTTCAACAGCAACATTACGATTAAAAACAATAAGTTCCACAATAACGCTTCGTACGATGTTGTTTTGTACGACGGCATCAATGCCGTTGTGGAAGGAAATCATTTGGCTTCCAAAGATGTAATTGGCCTTGCAATTTCCGAGCCGTTTGATGGGGCGACGATTCGAAACAATCATTTTGACGGCTCGCGCATTATGGCCTACAACAACGCCACTTTCACTGACAATCGGATGGACCGTTCGCTTGCCTCGTTTCTCGGCACCAAAATTAAAATTGACGGCATGGAGCTGACGGATTCTATTCTCTCTATAACGTCCAAGGAAGCTTTCGGCAATACGGTGTCAAACGTTAAAATTACAAGTCTAGACAACAAGCGGGAATCCGGACTTTCGTTATGGGGAAAACGAATTCGGCTTAGCGACATTACGATCGTTGGCGAATCCGCTCTTCGCACATTTACAGGGGGTGTAGAGCCGGGCAGCATTATCGACCGTCTGAAGGTCATCGGCTATAATTCCAAACTGGGCTTGTCTTTGCCGCCCGCTACTTATAACAACTGTGAGTTTTCAGGCGCAGAGGGGGGCGCGCACGGTTCAGTTAACTTAGGTATGGGAGGGAAATACGAGTTTAATTCCTGTACCTTTACGGCAAGCTCAACCGCCTCAGCTTCTTTGACAGGGGAGCATGCCGGGCTTGATTTGACCATCAAAAATTCAACCTTCGAGCTTTTAGGAAACAATCAAGCGATCAGCATTCAGAAAGCAAGTAGCGTACTGCTCGAAAACAACCGCATAACAGCCAGAAAGCTGACGAGCGAAAAAACGGAGATCATTAGATTCAACGATTATTGGAAGCGCAGTGAGAATCACGATATTTTGAAAGCGACCGTAACAGGCAATACGATTGTTTCCAATGTGGCTGCTGTCGGGATTTCAACCGTATATGCCGGGGTGGGAGCCCCTTCGTACCTCATAGAAAACAACGTGCTCGAAAAAGCGAAGCTTGCGCTCAAGGCAAACGATAAAAATGTGAACAATGTATTGAAATAGCTCCATGTACCGGGCTTATGCCAAAGCGGGCGTTTTATGACTTATGCCAGGCCTCCTTCGCATATATACAAATAGAAGGGGAGCGTGATCGCATTGAATCGTCAGGTAGCCAAATATTTTCAGCTAAAAGCGAAGCATAAGGAAATCGAGCAGGAGCTGGCGGAGCTACGCCAATCCATCGTCGATTATTGCGAGCAATTGGGCGTTACGGAAACGACGGTCGGCCATTTTGAGGTCAAGCTTGTCAAGCAGGAAAGAAAGGAATACGACGATACTAAATTGTATGAGGCTTTGCCCGATCCGCAAGTTTGGCGGCTTTTGTCAAAGCCCGATCTTGCCCGAATCTCAAGCTTGATTAAGCTTAGAGTTCTATCCGAAGAGCAGCTTAAACATACGTTTGCTTTGAAGCAAGTGACGCTTTTGCAAGTGGAGAAAAAATGACGTTAAGGAATGGACAGGAGACATGCGGCGCATACTATTCTGGTTACTCTGGAACCGGGAGTTGTGCAAATAATGGGATGGAATGGGCTGATTGCCTTGCTTTTTGTCATCCAGCAGTGGGCATATCCGCACTTAACGATTGAATCGCAAGGAGATGTTGTGGCGGAGGAAGTGTCACGCGACGATTATTGGCACTCTCTGCCTGGAGCGCCGCTTGTGAACGAACATAAGCTGAACAAGCTGATGGATGGAGTAGCTGGAAGAGTGGATAGGGATTCGGTTAATGCTACACTAGATGGAGCCGGGAAAATTGTGCCTGAGCAGCCCGGCTATTTGCTCGACCGCACTCGGTTTAAAGCGTTGTTTTACGGTTATATGATGGAGGGCGAGCCGACGCGTCTGGAAGTTCCTACAAGGAAGTATTATCCGAGAGTGGACAGCGAGGTGCTGTCTGCGATCAAATCCAGATCAATCGGCCAATATGCCAGTTATTACAATAACCGGAACCGCAACCGTTCCTCTAATATTGCTCTTGCGGCAAAGGCGCTTAATAACTATGTCGTTTTTCCTGGAGAAAAATTTTCGTTTAACGAAACCGTTGGGAAACGGACGAAGGAAAAAGGGTATTTGCGCGCTCCTGTCATTGTAAGAGGGGAAATGTACGAGGATATTGGCGGAGGAATTTGTCAAGTTTCTTCTACTCTGTTCAACGCAGTCGACCGAGCCGGACTGACCATATTGGAGCGATATTCACATAGTCGAAGCGTCCATTACGTGCCGCCTGGCCGCGATGCAACCGTGAGCTGGCATGGGCCGGATTTTATTTTTCAAAACCCGTACGATCAGCCCATTCTTATCCGGTCTTACGCGGGAGCAGGTGCAGTAAGCATTATCATTTGCTCATCCGAGCTAGTGGAGCTTCGCCCAAGGGAGGTGCCTAGCGCATCCAAAAAGCTGCCGGAGGAAGTGAAGCTGGACGGTCGGAACGTAAGTGGCGAGTAGAGGGGATATTCAAAAAACCGCAATCGCAAATGCGAGTCCGGAGGGTTGTACTGCCCTATTCCCGGTAGCCGCTAAGCGATTGCGGTTTTGTTTTAACTATAGTGTACAGGGATCAACTAACTAGTCGGTGCTAGGACACAACAAGCGATTGCGTAATCGATTGCGTACTGCCGAAACCGTTTTTCACAATGACTTTAAACTGATAGGTTCCGGGAGAAAGGCTGATCGTCTTGGATGCGCTTTGGTAGGCGGTACCGTTCTCTGAGAGGAAGCTGCCCTGGAAATTATTAATATTTAGACCGTTTTGGTGCAGCTCCCAAATATCCGCATTATTGCCGCCTTGGCTGATGGTGAAGCCGACACTATAAGTGCGGTTGCCGAGGCTTTGAATCGTAAGGGCAGGAGTTGCCGGTGCGCCCGTATATCCGCTAAAGTTCACATCAAGCGCCGGAGCACTCACGACCGTACCGTTTTTCAAATAAGCTTTTACATAATATTTCAAATAAGTGCCGATGTCGCCCGAGTCGCTGCAAACGGTCGTTGTCAATTGGGCGCAGCCTTGCACAATGGCGCCTCCCCATGGGTACATGACGGGCACTCTAGCCACTTCATAATAAGCGACGTCGCTGCCGAGATCGGTCCAAGCTATATCTGCTTTATACACTCCCGGAGATAGTTCGCCTTGATACGTGGTCCAGCTCGAAAATGCACCATTTGCAAAGACGCTGCTTCCCGCCGTCATCAACATGATGACAAGCAACAACATAGACAAGCCTTTTTTCATAACCGTTCTCTCCTCTCAAAATGGGAAGTTTGGCTGTCGACTCTATTCTATTAGCCAACCCACGATAAATATATCATATATTACAAAAATGGCAATAAATTATAATTTTAAATATTCCTAAACTTTTCCTCACTCTAGCCGGAGTAATCCATTTCCGATACAATCTATAGAACGACTATTTATGACTATTAAAAAAAGCGGTGACTTCCTTGTTCAAATTATTGCTTATAGAAGACGATATTACTTTGTTTAACGAAATCAAAGACCGGCTGTCCCAATGGTCTTATGAGGTGCATGGCATAACGGATTTCGGCGGGGTGATGGAGCAGTTTACAGCGATTAACCCCGATCTTGTCGTCATCGATATACAGCTCCCCAAATACGATGGCTTTCATTGGTGCAGAATGATTCGGTCGCATTCCAATGTTCCGATCATCTTCCTGTCCTCACGCGATCATCCGACGGATATGGTGTTGTCGATGCAGCTTGGCGCCGACGATTATATTCAGAAGCCGTTTCATTTCGACGTGCTGATCGTGAAGGTACAAGCGATTCTCCGTAGGGTCTACAACTATAATGCGGAGAAGACGGAGCTGAAAACATGGCGCGGAGCAACGGTTGATTATGAAAAAAATGTGGTGACAAGCGGTGCGGGTTCGATCGAGCTGACTAAAAACGAAGTGTTTATTTTGAAGATGCTAATTGAAAGAAAGAACAAAATCGTCACCCGCGAAGAGCTGATCAATCGGCTGTGGGATGACAAAAGATTTGTAAGCGACAATACGCTGACCGTCAATGTAAACCGACTGCGCAAGCGGCTGGACGAGCTTGGTCTCGGGCAATTTATCGAAACGAAGGTTGGACTTGGCTATATGGCGGTTGAGGAAGGCCAGGCATCATGATCAAAAAATATGTGACGGAGAGACGAAGCTGGATTGTTTTGTTTGTCGTCCTACAGCTTCTAGGTTTGCTCATCGTTATTGTAGATTCGACGATTCCGCTTGAGTCGATGCTCTATTTGCTGTATTTGTCTTCCGGTGTATTTATATTGCATTTTATTATTCGATACCATAAAGAAACGAGATTTGTGAGAGGCCTTGAGGAGATGGAGGCGTCGGTGGGGCAAGCCGGTATACCAGAGGCCGAAACGCCGTTTGAGAAAGTGATTGCCTCCGCCATGACGGGACAGATGGAGCTGCTAAAGCGAGCCGCTACGGACAACCGAATGGCTTTGGAAAATGAAAAGGATGAACTGCTGTCCTGGATTCATGAGGTGAAAACGCCTCTGACCGCGATGAGACTGATGATCGATCGGATGGATGACGGCGCGATGAAAACGGGGCTTACTTATGAGTGGCTTAGAATTCATTTGCTGCTGGATCAGCAGCTCCATCAAAGCCGCATCCCTTTTATGGAAAACGATTTGTATATCGAAACCGTCGATCTGGAAAGCGTCATTTTTGACGAGATCAGAACGCTGCAATCTTGGTGTATTCAAAAGGGGATCGGCTTTGATCTTGGATTGGACGAGCCTGCGGCAATCAGCGATGCCAAGTGGCTTGCTTTTACGCTCAGACAGCTTCTGACCAATGCGGTGAAATACAGTTCGGCTTCCGATATTGCAGTAAGAAGCTATCGCCGGGGTGATGGCCATATCGTGCTGGAAGTAGCCGATTGCGGGCGCGGCATCGATCCGAGAGATTTGCCTCGCATTTTTGACAAAGGATTTACTTCGACGACGGTCCATCGGGACAGCGCGGCTACGGGGATGGGCTTATATTTGGCCCAAAAAGCGGCTCAGTCTCTACTCATCGACATTCAAGTGGAATCCAGACTTGGTGAAGGAACGACGTTTGTCCTCACTTTCCCCGAGCGGAACGACTTTGTGCAAATGACGAGCATGTGACAACATTGTCACATGCTTTTATTGTTTTGTTCGTTAAATCGAAGGCAGGGAGTAGGGAGATTCTATTACAATACAAGTAATAGATCGAAGGAGAGTGCAGCAGATGGTTATATTGGAAGCTTCCAAAATTCACAAAAGCTATGGAAACAAGTTCAATAAACAGGAAGTGCTCAAAGGTCTCGATATTAGCATTGTCAAAGGAGAGTTCGTCAGCATTATGGGCGCTTCGGGCTCAGGCAAAACAACTTTGCTGAATGTGCTGTCATCGATTGATCATATTAGCAGCGGCGCAATTAAAATCGAAGGAAGCGTCATCTCCACGCTGAAAGAAAAGCAGCTGGCGGAATTCCGTAAACGTCATTTAGGGTTTATTTTTCAGGAGTATAACTTGCTCGACACGCTGACGGTAAAAGAAAACATTTTGTTGCCGCTGTCGATTACAAAAACGCCCCGTAAAGAGGTGGAACGCAAATTCGAAGAGGTAGCGACCGAGCTCGGCATTTACGAACTTCAGGGCAAATACCCGAACGAAATATCGGGTGGTCAGAAGCAGCGTACCTCCGCGGCAAGGGCGTTTATCCACGATCCAAGCATAATTTTTGCCGATGAGCCAACAGGTGCCTTGGATTCCAAATCGGCCTCCGATTTGCTCAATAAGCTGAGCGCAATGAACCAGAAGAGGCAAGCGACCATCGCAATGGTGACGCATGACCCCGTTGCCGCCAGCTATTGCACAAGAGTAATTTTTATTAAGGATGGCCGCATTTATTCCCAATTGAACAAAGGGGAGCAGACGAGACAAAGCTTTTTTAACGACATTATGTCGACGCAAAGCGTCCTGAGCGGGGTGCATCATGAGCCTTAATCAACTCATGTTCCGAAACTTAAAGAAGAACATTAAAAATTATTATTTATACGTATTTGCGCTCGTGTTCAGCTCCGCTCTTTATTTCGCTTTTGTTACGCTGCAATACGACCCGGCGATGGATGAAGTGGAAATGTCCATTAAAGGCGGGGCCGGCATTAAAGCGGGTTCGGTATTGCTTGTTGTGATCGTTTCGATCTTTTTGCTGTACGCCAATACAATCTTTATCCGCAGACGGAGCAAGGAAATCGGGTTGTTTCAACTGATCGGTATGACCAAGCAGAAAATTTTCCGTTTGCTTACTGTGGAAAACTTTATTTTGTACTTCGGTTCCATTTTGATCGGGGTAGGGGTCGGGTTTTCGGTTTCCAAATTGCTGCTCATGCTTCTGTTCAAAATGATAGGCGTTGAGGCGATGGCCGAGCTTTATTTTTCGCCCCAAGCGCTCGTTCAAACGATTATTGTATTTTTGGCCATTTATTTGTTGGTTATGTTGATGAACTATTTGTTTATTAAAAAACAAACGATTCTATCGCTGTTCAGAGTGACCTCATCTACGGAAGGGAAAGCAAGAAGATTGTCCTGGTTCGAGATGGTAATCGGCATAATCGGTATTGCTCTTATTGCAGGGGGTTATTATTTATCCTCGCAGCTGTTTGGCGGTAAAATTGTGTCGATGAACGGTTTATTTATGACGATGATTGCGATTTTAGGATCGGTTATTATCGGAACGTATCTTTTTTATAAAGGCTCAGTCAGCTTTTTACTCCATCTCATTCGCAAGCAAAAAAACGGGTATTTGAACATTGTAGAAACGTTGTCGTTGTCGTCCATTATGTTCCGGATGAAGTCGAGCGCTATATTGCTGACCATTATTACAACGGTATCTGCGCTGGCGATCGGTTTGTTGTCGCTTAGTTACATTTCCTATTATTCCGCCGAGAAAACGGCTCGCAACAACGTCCCCGACCACTTTGCGTTTATGACGGAAGAAGCGGCGAAGCCATTCAAAGACGCTTTGGACGAAAAGGGATGGGGCTATACGGAAAACGTGATTCCGGTCATTCAGGTCGACGTTAAAGTGGAGCAGATTATGAACAACAGCCTCGATGGGATGAGCATCAAAGATTCAAGCCTTATGACGCTCCCGGTCGTAAGTGAAAAGTCGGCCGACCGGATCGACGTATCGCCTGAGGAAGTTTATTTTTCGGGGTACAGCAGCGTATTAAAACAGTTTTTGGCGCTGAAGGATTCCGGTCCTGTCGAGCTTATTAACCCGCATGAAAAAATTGCGCAGCAATATATTGGTCTGAAGGATCAGCCGATCGTTTCATGGCCGTTCAAAAGCGGCGGATTGCCGGTTGTCATAGTTGACGATTCCATTTTCAAGCGGCTGAATGAAGGCATCGATCCGTCTATTCAAAAAAAATCGAACCTTTATATCGGCATTCAAATGAAGGATCGGGACAAAGTTAAAGCGGCGACGGAGCTATTTACCGAGATGAAGCTGGATGAGAACGAGCCTAGCGACTCGCAGCTCAATACAAGCAATCAGCAAAAGCAAATGATGGGCTTCATCATGTTTATTGTCGCTTTCTTAGGCTTGACGTTCCTGATTACATCCGGCAATATCCTTTATTTTAAGCAAATGGGCGAAAGTGAAGAGGAGAAACCGAACTATACGATTTTGCGAAAGCTTGGCTTTACGAGGACAGATTTGATTCGCGGCATTCGCATCAAGCAGTTGTTCAGCTTTGGCATTCCGCTTGTTGTCGGGCTGTCGCACAGCTACTTTGCGGTCAAATCGGGCTGGTTTTTCTTCGGCACGGAGCTGGTCACGCCAATGTTGCTGGTCATGCTGCTTTACACCGCGCTTTATTCCATCTTCGGTATTTTGTCCGTTCAATATTATCGGAAAATGATTAAAGAAGCATTGTAAGGAACGAAAATATTCCGACCCGCGATTTATTGAACTTGCACTTATAGGCCTATGCCCACATACAATGTACAACTGACGCTTTGACGCGCTAGGAAGCCAGCGTCGGCTGGATTCTGGCAATACAGCCTGGGGGTGTACGCAACATGGGAATATTTACGGCCATTGCTTTATTTATTAAACAACTGACGCTGCTCGTCTCGTATGTGAAAAACAACGCTTTCCCGCAACCGCTCAAGGAAGAGGAAGAAACGAAGCATCTGGCGCTCATGGCAGAAGGCAATGCCCACTCGCGCAATTTGCTGATCGAGCATAATCTTCGGCTGGTTGCCCATATCGTCAAAAAATTCGATAACACGGGCGAGGATTTGGAGGATCTTATTTCGATTGGCACCATCGGGCTTATTAAGGCGATCGAAAGCTTCCAGACGGGAAAAGGAACAAAGCTGGCGACTTTTGCGGCTCGCTGTATCGAGAATGAAATACTTATGCATTTGAGGTCGTTGAAAAAAACGAGGAAAGACGTATCCCTGCACGATCCTATTGGGACGGACAAAGAGGGGAACGAGATTACTCTTATCGATATTCTCGGGACAGAGTCCGACGATGTGGCCGATAAGGTACAGCTCAAAATCGAAAAAAGCAAAATATATAAAAATTTAGATATACTGGATGATCGCGAGAAGGAAGTGGTCATCGGCCGTTTCGGACTGGTGCATGGCGGAGACGAGCGAACGCAAAGGGAAATTGCGAAGGAACTTGGCATATCGCGGAGTTATGTTTCGCGTATTGAGAAGCGGGCGCTTATGAAGCTGTATCATGAGTTTTATAAGGCTAAACGATGATTGGATAATGGATGTCCAGTCGTTCCATAAACAAAAAAAACGCAAGGTCATTGGGGATAACCCTAGACTTTGCGCTTTTTTTTATGTGCGTCCATTCGGATTAAGCAATTGGACTAACTGATTAGAGATTCTTTTTTGGCTGTGGTCGCCGACAGTTCGATCATTTCACTTACCGTTACAAATTGATATCCGCGTTCCGTCAGCAGCGGAATGATGCTTTGCAGTGCTTCAATGGTTTGCTCTCTTTCTCCGCCGCCGTCATGAAGCAAAATATTTGAGCCGCTTTTTATGTTGGAAACGACCCGTTCTATTAACGTTTCTGCCCCAGGCTGCTCCCAGTCTTTAATTAACATGTCCCTCGACCAAAGAACGACTTTGTATCCTAAGTTTTCGACCTGATCCAGTAGACAATTTCTGAAAACACCGTAGGTTGGCCTAAATAAGCGGCTTCTGTTTTTTGTGATCAACTCAATAGCGGCTTCCGTATCCAAAATTTCTTTTTTCAATTGTTCAGCCGTTAATTCAGAGAGCTCTGGATGCGAGAAAGTATGGTTGCCGATCTCATGCCCCTCTTCAGCTATTCGAAGCGTAATTTGGGGAAAGTATTCAACAAATTCACCTAATACAAAAAAGGTCGCTTTAGCGTTATAGGCTTTTAATACATCTAAAATTTTTGGAGTGTTCAGAGATGTCGGGCCATCGTCGAAAGTGAGACAAACAAAGGAGCCCAGATCGGGAGGTATGTTAAATCCACGTATGGCTCTAGGATCGATGGGATCGTCAAGCGTGGGATCGTTGCAAATGATCCGATAGTCAAAAAGTTTGCCGGACAAAGTTGGTTCTCCTTTCATTAGGGATACACTTCAAGCTTCCAGACGGAATAGCCGAAAGTTGTCGCTTTTTTTAAACACAATAGTTTAAGATATCTCCCTTTTTCATTTTGAAAGTGGATGGTTTCTTCTCCACCATGGCCATTATCCGTTTCATGAATGTCGATCCAATCAAGCGAGTTCATAGAGGATTGGATTTTATAATGTTGGGCATAGGCGGACTCCCAAGTCAATTTTAGTTTGGAAAAGGTTGTTTCAACCCCCAAATCAACGTATAGCCAGGAGCTATCCTCCTCGGGATCGCTGCTCCATCTGGAATCCATTTTTCCATCCACAACGTTGTCTTTCGTAAATTGAGAATGCTCATCGCTGGATGAGTAAACAGGTTTATGAAAGGCTAAATCATCTAATAAACTCCCTTTGGAAGTAGTCAAGGCAACGGGCTCGCTGGCAGGACTTGTATTCCCAAATAGACCTATGGCACGAATTGAGATTCGATAAGAGCGATCCGGCAATAAATTTGGAATCGTAAACTGGCGCAATGTTGTAGTGGAGACGAGCTCTTCGTCTTTATACACTTCATATGAGGTGATCCACAACGGCTCCGTTTGTTTGCTCCAGTCCACTTTAATGCTTGTAGAGCTATTTGCCAAAAACGTTGGCGGATGGGGCGTATCTAAATTCAGCTCTTGAAATTGCTCCAATAAAGGATAGATTTCGTTAACGTTGCCGACGTATTCATTAATTAAACGGAGTGAATCCTCTTCCATGCTTTTGATTTTTTGTATGAGATCGATTAAGGCTACACGTTTAAATTTTCTGGTGATGGCCGATTTTGAAAGGACTAGTTTAAGAGACTCCAGTTTCTTGGCAATATCAAAATATATGCTGGAATATATGCTTGGCCATTCTCTTTCTGTAACGAATTGTGAAAACAATAGCCGCGATCCAGCAATGATAGAGATGGCGTCGTCAAAATAAGGCAGCAGTTCAAAAAGATGATCGTCGACTTGTTCGTTTTCCTCGAAATAAAGAGCCAATTCATTGTAAAATGAAAAGCTGTCATGGAAATGACGAATATGTGATTTGGCTCTTCGATCGATATCCGCCTTAAATTCGTTGCTGTATTCAAACTGCTTCACATCATAGTAAGTCAGCCAATTATGATCGTAATTAATTAGTTCTTCACCGTACTGTAAGTCGCATAGGGTGTACACAATTTCTTTTTTCAGCGGGACATCATCTACTAGAAAGGTATCATCGCCTAAATAGTTAACGATGAGCAAAGAGTGGTTAGCTAAAGGCTCCATTCCTGTCCGATGATGAAGTTTTGGGGCGTGCAGCCAGATGAATACACTCTCGCTATCCAAAAGGGATATAAGTTTATCCTTAACATCTTGAATCCGATTAAAGGGAATCTCTATTTTTTTTATACCTAATTGTTCGAACTCGTTTCCCAAATTGGAAGAAAGTCTCCACTTCTTGTTCCTTTTTTTAATCACTTGATCCAAAACATCATCTGTTGATTCCAAACAGTTGTAATAAAAATGTTTAACAGGAATCCCTTTCTCAAGCAGATGGTTAAACACTTGTATTTTTCTGCAATTTAAATAATTGAACGATTGGTTTTTAAATATCTGTTCCAAATTTTTTTCCTCCAAGTAAATGAAATATGGCAGATAGGCAGTATTTATAATAATTAAATATTTTGTATAAATAAAATGAATTAAGAAAAAAATAATAAGTGATTATTATCAATAATTCAGTTTTTATGTAATTACATCATCTGCCCTTCTTTATAAATGTGATTTTTATGACTTTTTATGGGTGTAAACATAATGTACCATAGTATTTCATATATGTCATTTTTTAAAAATTAGATTGAATCAATGAAAGGCTGAACGCTTCAAATTCCCTCATTATGGGTATAGTACGTATAAATCACGATAGCAAAGGAGTGGGGTACTATGCCAAAAGCAAAAAAGGTTGCGTTTCTGCTGGCGGACGGCTTTGAGGATTCCGAGATGAAAAATCCGTTTGACGAACTGGTGAAAAACGGCCATGAAACGGTTATTATCGGCTTGCATGCCGGCGAGAAGCTGGAAGGAAAGCGGGGGACGATCGCTTATCAAACCCATTTGTCGATTGCGGAAGCGAATACCGGTGATTACGATGCTGTCGTTATACCGGGAGGACGTTCGCCCGGCAAGCTTAAAGACGATGAGCGCATTCAACATTTTGTACAGGAAGCCAACGAGAAAGGAATTGTCATTGCCGCCATTTGTCACGGGCCGCAAGTATTGGCCGAAGCAGGCTTGCTGGAAGGAAGGACGCTAACCGCTTACCCAGAGCTTGCATTAGAAATAGATAGGTCTGGCGGTCGTTTCCTGGATCAGAGCGTTGTGGTGGATCAAAATTGGATTACATCCCGTACGCCGGAGGACGAGCCTGATTTTATAGGTGAAATCGTGAAAAAAATAGGTGTTAATGCATGGTAAAATAAGCTGCGTAGCTGTTGGAAATCTGTTTGGAACCTGTTTATGTCCTGTTCATAATCTGCCATTCTTGACTCCCGTGCGCTAATGCACTATATTAGTTTCTATACCTATTGGGGTATAGAAATGTCATTATTTATGCGGGGGATATAAGTTGAACAGTGATACGCTTGTATATATCTTTTTTGTTTTGTTTCTCATTGCAATGGCATACTTCATCATTCGTCCAGTAAGAGGGCTCGCCAACCTTAGCCCGCGTCGGTTTGAGGATGAAATGAACAGTGCAGACGGCGCAACCCTTATCGATGTGAGGGAGAGTCATGAGTATGTACGGGGCCACATTCCTGGTGCGGTCAACATTCCTTTGTCTCAGCTTGGGTCCAGATTGGATTCCATTCCCGAGGAGCAAAAGGTGCTCTTGTATTGCCAAAGCGGCATGCGGAGCAAGCGGGCTGCCAAACTTTTGAGCAAGCACGGCTACCGCAATATGGGTCATCTGTCCAGCGGCATTATGGCTTGGGGCGGTCCGTTGGAGAAAAAGTAGCATTGTTTTGCTGCTGACGTTCGGCAATTTCAAAGGTTTTTAACATCAAATAAGGCTTGGCGCTGCACAAGGGAGCAATACACGCTCCGGGGCAGTCGTCCAAGCCTTATTTCTCGTTTAGGCATTGATTCTATCTCAACTTTAGATTAATATGATGTCATATAAAATATATATGACGTATTATTAATGTGAAGTATGACGTTTATGTTCATAAATTGCGCACCATTTAACTGTGATGTACATTAAATTCATGAAGATGAAAGAAGCATTCCATGGCGTAAAGCCGGAGGGGACTAGCGAAACATGAAACCTGAGAGCGGAAAAGGAAAATTGGGCATTATTATTTGTAAACATTGCAACGTTCAAGTGGAAACGGTGGATACGAATCGCATTTCAACCTTTTATGGCGTTTGCGACCATCCTGAATGCAGACGGCTGCACGGTACTTCTGCCGCAACGATACCTGCTCTAATTGAAGAGTCATTTTAAGATATGAATACAAGGGAGGATACCGAAATGGGAAACAGTGGAGTAAGCGAACGGAATACAGCACCCAGTCTGGAGGAGGCCCACCAGAATTTGACGGTAGCACAGCTTGTACAAGCCGCACTGCTTAGAGGAGAAGGACAACTGACCTCGACCGGGGCTCTGCAAGTGACAACGGGAAAATTTACAGGACGCTCTCCTAAAGATAAGTTTATTGTCGATGAGCCAGCGACGACGGATCATATCGCATGGGGCGGCGTAAACCAGTCCATGACACGGGAGCAATTCGATTCCCTTTACGAAAAAGCGCTGAACTATATGGAGAAACAACAACTGTTTGTGTTCGACGGTTTTGCCGGTTCCGACCCGGACTACCGTCTGCCTATTCGGATTATTAATGAATACGCATGGCAAAACTTGTTTGTCCATCAATTGTTTATTCGTCCGACCGAAGAGGAGCTTCTCCAGCATACACCGGAGTTTACGGTCATCGCTATGCCGGGGCTGCAAGGAAATCCCGCAACGGACGGAACAAACTCGGAAACATTTATCGCCTTGTCCTTTGAGCGGAAAACGGTGCTGATCGGCGGCACCCATTATGCAGGCGAGATGAAAAAGTCCATTTTTAGCGCGCTGAATTTGCTGCTTCCTTTTAGAGGCGTAATGCCGATGCATTGCTCCGCCAACGTTGGGGAGAAGGGCGATACGGCTTTGTTTTTCGGATTGTCGGGAACGGGAAAAACGACTTTGTCCGCCGACCCGGATCGCCAGCTCATTGGCGACGACGAGCACGGCTGGTCCGACAACGGCGTATTCAACTTTGAAGGCGGCTGCTACGCGAAGTGTATCGGACTTACGGAAGAGAAAGAGCCGCAAATATGGAACGCAATTAAATTCGGCTCCGTTTTGGAAAATGTAGACGTAAATGAAGGCACTGGCGAAGCTGATTACAGCAGCAATTCCTTGACGGAAAATACACGTGCCGCGTATCCGATCGACTTTATTCCAAATGCGGTATTGCCCGGAGTGGCTGGCCATCCTGAGGTAATCGTGTTTCTGACGGCGGATGCTTTTGGCGTATTGCCTCCCGTGTCCAAGCTGACAAAAGAACAGGCGATGTACCATTTCTTATCCGGTTACACGTCTAAGCTTGCCGGAACGGAACGCGGCGTAACGCAGCCGGAAGCGACGTTCTCCTCCTGCTTCGGCGCACCGTTTCTTCCTTTGAAGCCAAGCGTGTACGCGGAAATGCTCGGAGAAAAAATTACAAAACATAACGCGCGTGTTTATTTGGTAAATACGGGCTGGAGCGGCGGTCCATACGGGGTTGGCAAACGAATGAATTTGCCGTACACAAGAGCGATGGTGACAGCGATCCTAAACGGAAGCATCGAAGAAGCTCATTTCGAGCCGCATTCTGTGTTTGGAGTGCTTGTCCCGGATGGAGTGCCTTCCGTTCCTGCCGAGCTGCTGGATCCAAAAAGCGTTTGGTCCGATCCGGAAGCTTATGATCAGAAGGCGCAGCAACTGGCCAAGCTGTTCATACGCAATTTCGAAAAGTTTAACGGTGTGGCGGAGAGCATTAAGCTTGCCGGGCCTCAACTAGCATTGGAATAAAGAAACGATGCATCAAATAAAAAAGGAGCTGTATTTCAGGTGGTTCGCCACTTGAATACAGCTCCTTTTTGCATAAAATCCGTCTCCGTCTACAGGTTTAAGCAAGCTTTCTGTATTTAACCTAAACATGAACAAAGCCTTCGCTCGCATAAGATAAAAAAAGGCCGTTTATTCCGGAAAAAGGGGGGATGATGGCAGCATGTCCGTACAAACGGTCATCGTAAGCGCGGCAAGGACGCCGATTGGAAAATTTGGCGGAGCGCTCAAGGAGGCAAGTGCCGTTCGGCTCGGCGGTATTGCCATTCGAGGAGCGGTAGAGCGGGCTGGCATCGCCGGAGCCGATGTGGACAAAGTGATTATGGGAATGGTGCTTCAAGGCGGCAGCGGGCAAAATCCCGCTCGGCAAGCGGCATTCCACGGAGGACTGCCGTGGGAGACGGCGGCGGAGGCGGTCAATAAAGTATGCGCCTCGGGACTTCGCGCCATTGCGATGGCCGATCAATGCATCCGCGCGGGCGACGGCGAAGTCATCGTGGCGGGGGGCATGGAGAGCATGAGCGGCGCGCTTTATGCGCTTCCCGGCATTCGCTTTGGCAAGCGGATGGGCCACGACAATTTGATTGATCTTATGCTGCGAGACGGATTGACATGCCCATTTGGCAATGCCGCCATGACGGAATATGGCAACTCGGCGGCGGAGCAAGCCGGACTTACCCGTTACATGCAGGACGATTGGGCGCTGCGCAGCCACTTGAGAGCGGTTCAAGCGGCCGAATCGGGCATTTGGGCGGAAGAAATTGTCCCGGTTCCATTAAGCGGGGGCGGCGGGATGGATCAAGCGGCAAAAGACGAGGCGCCGCGCAAGGATGCCGGGATGGAGGCGCTTTCCAAGCTGCCTTCCCTGTTTCCTGGGGGGACGATTACGGCAGGCAACGCGCCGGGAATTTGCGATGGAGCGGCGGCCGTCGTCTGTATGTCGAATGAGCGGGCGGGCCAGTCGGGGACGAAGCCGCTTGGTATCATCCTCGGCCATGCCGAAGTGGCGCTGCGGCCGAAGGAGATCGCCGATGCCCCGGCGCTGGCCCTTCAGAAGCTGCTGGGCAAAACGGGTTATACTCTCCCGCAAATCGACCGGTTTGAAATTAACGAGGCGTTTGCAGCCGTTGTTCTGAAGAGCGGGGGCATTGCCGGCTGGAACCCCGAAAAAGTCAATGTGCACGGCGGAGCGATCGCGCTTGGTCATCCGATCGGCGCGAGCGGAGCGCGAATTATCGTTACCCTGCTCCATGAGCTGCGGCGCATCGGCGGAGGGATGGGCATCGCCGCTATTTGCAGCGGAACCGGGCAAGGGGACGCTATTCTCATTAAAGTGGAGAAGGAAGGCTGATGTACCTTTCATGACCGTTAACGGGAGGTGAGGACGATAACCGTTCAGACGCTAATGGTCGCCGGGGCGGGGCAGATGGGGAGCGGCATCGCGCAATCCGCCGCCTTGTCCGGCATTAAAGTGTATTTGTATGATATCGATCCAGGCAAAGCGGATGGAGCGATTGCAAGCATCGCAAGCCGCTTGGCGCGCGACGTGCAGAAGGGGAGAAGGAGCAAGGAGGAAGCCGAGCTTGCAGCCTCTCGCATTAGCCGCCTGGGAGAGCTTGGCGGTGCTCGCGATGTGGATTTAGTCATTGAAGCGGTGCATGAGGATGCGGAAATGAAAGAGGCGCTGTTTCGGGCGCTTGACGGCATTTGCCGGGAAGAAACGATTTTGGCCAGCAATACTTCCTCCTTGTCCATTACAAGGCTGGCTGCGGTGACGAAGCGCCCGGATAAAGTTGTTGGCATTCATTTTATGAACCCGGTGCAGGTTATGCCTCTGGTAGAAGTCATTCGCGGTCTTGCAACCTCGGATAAAACGTATGCCGCGGCGTGCAAGCTTGCGGAACAAATGGGCAAGACGCCGATTGAGGCGGGCGACTCGCCCGGATTTGTTTCCAACCGAGTGCTGATGCCGATGATTAACGAAGCTATTTTTTGCGTTTATGAAGGGGTGGCGTCTCCGGCATCCGTGGATCAAATGATGAAGCTTGGCATGAACCATCCCATGGGGCCGCTGGCGCTGGCGGACATGATTGGGCTCGACACCTGCCTCTCCATTATGGAAGTGCTCCAGCAGGGCTTTGGCGACTCCAAGTACCGTCCATGTCCGCTGCTCAAAAAATACGTATCTGCCGGATGGCTGGGAAAAAAGACAGGACGCGGCTTCTACATCTACGAATAACGGCGGAGGAAGTGAAGGCGTCATGATCGAGCCATTTACGAGCGATGAGGAAGCGCTTAGCAAGCTGGTACGGAACTTTGCGCGCCGCGAAATCGCCCCCTTTGTTCCCGAGATGGAAGAGAAGGATTGTTTTCCCCATGACATTGTCAAAAAAATGGGGGAGCTTGGTTTAATGGGCATCTCCGTGCCCGAGCAATGGGGCGGTTCAGGCGCGGGCTACCGCTCCACAATTATTGCGATTCATGAAATATCGAAGGTAAGCGCCGCTGTAGGCGTCATCTTGTCGGTGCATACGTCTGTTGGAACAAATCCGATTCTTTATTACGGCAACGACTCGCAAAAAAACAAATATTTGCCGAAGCTTGCCTCCGGCGAGTCGATTGGCGCATTTGCGCTCACTGAGCCGAGCGCCGGCTCCGATTCCGGCAGCATTCGGACGACTGCCGTCAAAAGAGGGGATAGCTACTATTTGAACGGTACCAAAACCTTTATTACGAATGGCGGATATGCCGGCTCTTATATCGTTTTTGCGGTGACGGACCCTTCGCTTGGAGCCAAAGGCATATCCGCTTTTATTGTAGAGGACGGGACGACGGGCTTCTCCATTGGCAAAAGGGAAAAAAAGCTTGGTCTGCTCGGCGCAAGCACGACAGAGCTTATTTTCGACGAGGCTGAAGTTGCGGCGGAGGGGCTGCTGGGCGGGGAGGGCGATGGCTATAGCATTGCGCTGAGCTGCCTTGAGGCGGGCCGAATCGGCATTGCCGCCCAGTCGCTAGGCATCGCCGAGGCTGCCCTTTCCCATTCGCTTGCCTATGCCAGACAACGAAGGCAATTCGGCAAGCCGATTGCCTCGCATCAGATGATTGCGTGCAAGCTTGCCGATATGGCGACTGGAGTGGAAGCGGCGAGGCTGCTCCTATACCGGGCGGCGTCGCTCAAAGCAAGCGGCGCGCCTTGCGGTAAAGAAGCGTCGATGGCCAAACGATTTTGCTCCGACGCCGCGATGGAGGCCGCAACCGAGGCGGTGCAAATATTTGGCGGATACGGCTATATGAAAGAATATCCCGTGGAGCGGCTGTTCCGCGATGCGAAAGTGACGCAAATTTATGAAGGCACCAACGAGATTCAGCGCCTCGTCATTTCCAAACATTTGATGAAGGGCGGATAGGCGGACATTAGAGGAGGCATGCGGACATGTCCAACATGGAGTATGTGCCGGGGCTGGAAAATGTGATCGCAAGCGAAACTTCAATTTCTTATTTGGATGTGGAAAAAGAGCAAATTGTTGTGCGAGGCTATGATCTGCTGGAGCTGGCGGAGCGGGCAACCTACGCCGATACAGCTTATTTGCTGCTGCACGGCCGTTTTCCAAATGCGCCGGAGAGAGAAGAACTGGAATCCAAGTGGCTGGCCCAATCCGAGCTGCCGCAACAAGTAGAAGCCGTTTTTGCACTTCTGCCGCATGGGATGGACGGAATGGACGTCTTGCGGACGGGCATCTCGGCTTTGGCGGGCTTTGATGCGGAATTGGAGGATCACTCCAAAGAGGCCAATGTTCGCAAAGCGATCAGGCTCATTGCGAAAATGCCGCAGTTGCTCGCATGCGGTTGCCGAACTTTTTCCTCAACGTCTGAACACGAGGCTAGTTCCGAGCTGTCTTTTTCCGGCCGGTTTTTGCGGCTACTAACAGGACGGACGCCAAGCCGGCTGGAGGAGCGGTTGTTCGATCAATCGCTTATTTTGTACAGCGAGCATGAAATGCCGAACTCCACCTTTGCCGCAAGAGTCATCGCATCGACGATGTCCGATCTATACGGCGCTGTTGCCGGAGGAGCCTCCTCCTTAAAGGGCAAGCTGCACGGAGGAGCCAATGAGGCCGTTATGCACATGCTGCTGGAGGCGGGAACGCCGGAAGGCTTAACCACATTGATCAAAAACCAGCTGGACCGCAAGCAAAAAATAATGGGTTTTGGCCATCGTGTCTATATGCGGAAGCCCGATCCCCGCGCCCTGCTGATGAAGGAAGCACTGCTATCCCTATGTTTGGAAAAGAAGGATCAATCGTTATATGAGCTGTGTGTAGCAGGGGAAGAGGCTATGGAACGGGAAAAGGGGCTGTATCCTAATTTGGATTATTATGCCGCGCCCGTTTATCATTTGCTGGGCATTCCGATTCCGTTGTTTACGCCCGTTTTTTTGGCGGCGCGCACGGCAGGGATTTGCGCTCATGTCATTGAGCAGCATGAACATAACCGTCTTTTCAGGCCGAGGGTGCTTTATAAGGGACCAAGAGGCTTACAGCCGCCAAGCGGGACTGCGGGAGAGGAGGAGTAGGGCATGGGGAGTGACCGTTTGCTATTGGATATAGCCGATTATGCGCATGATTACAAAGTGGAGAGCAGTGAAGCGTACCGGATAGCGCAATACGTATTAATGGATTCGATCGGAACGGCGGTGCTGGCGCTTCGTTTCCCGGAATGCGCAAAACATATCGGACCGATTGTGCCCGGCGCCGTATTGCCTGGAGGAGCGCGAGTGCCCGGCACGCGGTACGAGCTTGATCCCGTTCATGCCGCCTTTAATATCGGCAGTCTTATTCGCTGGCTCGATTACAACGATACATGGCTTGCCGCGGAGTGGGGACATCCTTCCGATAATTTAGGAGCTATACTCGCCGTCGCGGATTATGCTGCGCGCCTTAGGCAGTCGGAAGGCAAACCGCCGCTGCTTATGCGGGAGGTGCTGGCGGCCGCGATTAAAGCTCATGAGATACAAGGGGTGCTGGCGCTTGACCATTCCTTGAACAGGGTGGGGCTTGATCATGTCCTGTTTGTCAAAATCGCCTCGACGGCAGTTGCGTCCGTTCTGCTCGGAGGGACGAAGGAGGAGACGGTGAACGCGCTCTCCAATGCGTGGCTCGATGGCGGCAGTTTGCGAACGTACCGCCAAGCCCCGAATACGGGCTCCCGCAAATCATGGGCGGCGGGAGATGCCACGAGCCGCGGAGTCCGTCACGCTTTGATGGCGTTAACCGGAGAAATGGGCTACGAAACGGCGCTTACAGCTCATAAGTGGGGATTTCAAGACGTTTTGTTTGGCGGCAAGCCACTTGCGCTGGGCCGGCCGCTCGGCACGTATGTCATGGAAAATGTATTGTTCAAAGTATCGTTCCCCGCCGAGTTTCATGCGCAAACGGCTGTGGAATGCGCATTTAAGCTGCATCCTGTTGCGAAAGACCGTTTGGACGACATTAGCCAAGTCATTTTAACAACCCATGAATCGGCCATACGCATTATCGACAAGCGCGGTCCCCTTCATAATCCGGCCGACCGTGATCACTGTCTGCAATATATGGTGGCGGTCGCACTCATTCACGGAGAGCTGGCTGCCGAGCATTATGAGGATGATGCAGCCCGCGACCCTAGAATCGATGCGCTCAGGGAAAAAATGCTTGTCGTGCATCATGAGCAATACAGCAAAGATTACCTCGATCCGGACAAAAGGTCGATTGCCAATGCCGTGCAAATTCGCTTCCAAAACGGGACGGAATCGGAAAAAGCGGTGTGTGAATATCCGATCGGCCATCGCCGGAGACGCGAGGAAGGGCTGCCCAAAGTGATTGATAAATGCGAAGCCGCTTTGCTAACCCGTTTTACACGCAAAAGAACGTCGGATATTTTACGCGAGACGTTTGATTTTCAGCGATTGGCGGAAATGCCGGTGGCTCAGTTTATGGGGATGCTGATCGTTTGAAATAAATAGCGAGGATCGGAGAGATGCCGATGTCATGGCTAGTTGAAGATGAGCCGCAGCAGAGCGAGCTGGCGGAGCGGTTCCGGAGGCTTATTGCCGAAGGGCCCATTTTGAAAATGCCGGGGGCTCATGACGGAATGGCCGCTCGAGTGGCGAAGCAATGCGGCTTTGAGGCGCTTTATTTGTCGGGTGCGGCTTATTCCGCCAGCAGAGGCTTGCCGGATGTCGGCCTTCTCTATTCCAATGAGGTAGCCGAGCGGGCGCGCGAACTCGTTCGCGCATCCGGCTTGCCTCTGCTCGTCGATATCGATACGGGGTTTGGCGGGGTCATGAACGCAGCGCGAGCCGCCAAGGAAATGGCCGAGGCAAAAGTTGCCGCCGTTCAAATCGAGGATCAGCTCATGCCGAAAAAATGCGGTCATTTAAACGGGAAGAAGCTGATTCCACCCGAGGAAATGGCGCAAAAAATACGTGCGATCAAAGAGGCAAGTCCGACTTTGGCGGTGATCGCCAGAACAGACGCCAGAGGTGTAGAAGGAATGGACGTGGCAATCGAGCGGGCTCTTGCTTATGTGGCGGCAGGGGCGGACGGCATATTCCCGGAGGCGCTTGAAAGCGAAGAGGAGTTTAGAACGTTTCGTGCCTCCGTTTCCTGTCCGCTGCTCGCCAATATGACCGAATTTGGCAAAACTCCTTATTATACGGCGAATCAGTTTGCGGACTTTGGATACCGCATGGTCATTTACCCGGTCACCTCATTAAGAGTTGCGGCCAAAGCTTATGAAAGGGTGTTTGAAGAAATATGGCGGACCGGCACTCAAGCCGCTTCCTTGCCGGAGATGCAAACCCGGAAGCAGCTGTATGAAACGATCCGGTATGGCGATTATGAAGCGATGGACGGCAAGCTCGCTGGCGGCAAGCCCTCGGATTAGTCCGGGGGCTTATCCGCGTATTTTAATATCCATTTTTTCCATAAAATGATATAATCGGAGTCGGATGACGAAGTCATTCTATGTAAAGAAAGGAGGTGAATGATGATGAAAAAGGTGATTCTTCTCATCATGATTGCTTTGTTTTCTTTTTCTGGAAGCGCTTCCGCAAACTACAATTATACGCAAAACTGGGGGCTTGGGACCGTTCACACAGCAGGTCAAAAGCAATTGAAACTCGATGTTTATACTTACAGCCACTACGGCAAAAGCGTTACGGTTAAACTGATGAAAGAGGGCCCTGCCGGACAATGGACGCAAGTGTTTGTTACTGGAGAATATTTGTACGGATTGGCTATGCATCAGTTAACGTATAACGTAGGTTATTTAACTTCAGGGAATTATAAGGTTGAGTTTGATGTATCCAACGATTGGTACCAATATGCTACGCGTATCGATGATGGCTATTTATACTGAGAAATAAGATGATAAGCTTAAGCGGAAATCGCCCCTGCGCAGCCTGTTGGCCAAGCAAGGGCGATTTTTTATGGTCAAGCAGCTTTTTGATGGAAAAAACAGATAAAGCGCTAACATTTCAAATCGATAGAAAACTGGTATATACTAATAGGCAGTAGATTCGATTGGAGGAAGCAAGTTGAACAACATTAGAATATTCGCCGATAGCGTCTCTGATCTGCCGCAGCAATGGATAGAGCGATATGGGATCACCATTGTGCCGCTTTATATTATTTTCGGGGAGCATTCTTACAGGGACGGCATCGACATTACTACAACCGAAATTTATAAAAGGGTCGAAGAAAACGGCGTCTTGCCGCAAACAGCTGCTCCTTCGCCAAGCGATTTTTTAGAAGCTTTTGAAAAGGCTACGGCTGAGGGCGACACCGTGCTGTTTATCAGCATGTCAGCTCAAGTTTCCTCTACTTATCAAAATGCGCGGATTGCGATGGAAGAACTCCCGGAAGGGAAAGTCACGATTGTGGATTCAATCCATTTGTCTGCCAGCTACGCTATGCTGGTCATCATGGCGGCGCGGATGCGGGAAGAAGGAAAGGGATTGGACGAAATCGTCGCTTATATAGAGCAAGCAAAGGAGCGCGTCGAAATCGATATTTTGATCGATCGGCTCGATTATTTGCATAAAGGCGGCCGTGTGTCCAGCATTCAAAATATGATCGGCAGCATGCTTCAAATTCGTCCTGTCCTTGGAATCAAGAGGGGGATGATCGTCTCCACCAAAAAATATCGCGGCAAAACGCAAAAGGCGCTGGAGAGCGTCATGCAAAATTTGGTCGATAATATCGGGCAAGTCGATTTAAACTTGGTCGTCATCGCCCAGACCGTCGCGGAAAAAGCGGCTGCTTATATGCGCGATTATTTGCTGGAGCGGACCTCTGTGAAAGAAGTTATTATGATTGAAGGCGGATGCACCATTTGTTCCCACACGGGTCCAAAAACGGTAGCGATCAGTTATCTGAAAAAATAACGGGATGTTTCGCCATGAATTGGAAGCGGCTATGACCCCTCATATTTCGTCTTTTGTCCGAATCGTATAGACAAGAGGTGGTACCTATGATGAAAAAACATTGCTTGTTTTGCAATGAGCTGGTCGAGATGGCGACCGAAGAGGACTATAATCGATTTACGGAATGCATGTGCGCTCCCGGCGCATTTTATCGGCTGCATCGTGGAGCGTATACCGCTGTACAGTCGTTTTCCTATGCGAAAAAACGTCAGTTGCTTCCGTTAGTATCGGGTTATATTAGGGAAATGACGGAGGGTGGAGCGCGAATCGACTTAACGCTGGAGCAGGTAGAGGCGATAGCTTCGTCTCCCGATATTCCGATGACGACCGAGGAAAAAGAGAAGCGGCTGCTGCGTTACTTGTTCCGAAATACAGAAGCTCCGGAAGAAGCGGTTGGCTTTCACCCCTTGTCCAGAAACTTCAATATTTCGTATTCAGCCAATCTTCAAGAGTTTGTTTATGTTATGGAGAAACTGCGGGAAAATGAGCTGATCGTTAGGGAAGGCTCTGTATTGAAGCTTACGGAAATGGGCTGGAGCATGGCGGCGTCTTATTCGGGAGGAGGCAAGCGGAAGGCTTGCTGCGTGTTGGCCGGAGACGATGAATTAGGTCTGGAATGGATTTCTTCTCTCGTTCCGGGATTAGAGCAATGCGGCTACAGCACCCGACTCTTTCAGCCGTCCTCTATGAAAAGGATGGACGATTCTATCTTTGAGGCGATTGCAGGCAGCAAGCTTATTGTAGCCGACTTGACGGGAGCGGGTCCCGAAATCTTTTATGCGGCCGGATTTGCCGCGCGTGCGGGCATTCCGGTCGTTTGGACCGTTTATAAAGGACAAGCCGACAACTGGATCGCTCAGAACGAGTGGATTCGGCCTTTGCCTTGGGAATCGACCGAAGAGCTGGTCGCTCTCTTGCAGCAGAAGCTCTAATGCGAGGGTTAATGACGACTAGTTAAGGCAAGCCAATCTTGTTTAAAATGCAGGGCCGCTTCCATGCCAACTTCGGCAATAGAGACGGCCCTTTGTGCTGCTTAACCTTAGTTGGCTTGATTCAATCGTTTCGCTTCTTTTTCAATGACAGCCCATGCGTTGTCCAAATGAGTTTTTCCGTTTTCAACGGCAAGCAGCTGAGTTGCAATCGTATCGTTCAGCTCGTTTTGTTCTTGTGAGTTTGCAGTTTGCAAATCATTCTGTTCAGCAGGAGGCTTGTTCACTGTGACAAAGGGCGGCATTAAAGCGTCGAGTGACAAGCCCCCCAGACTTTCCTTTTCATATTCAAGATAAGGAACAAATCCTTCAATTCCCATTGTGCCGGCAATTTTTGGTGCCGCCTCCTCACTCAGCAAATACGAGATCACTTTCCAAGCCTCCTCGATTTGATCGCTTTCTCTGTCGATAGAAAACGTTTCTGCAGCGGGATAACAGCCAGCCTGTTTACCGGAGAGGACAGGCGCTTTCATCATGGTCCAGCTGCTTCCGCTCGTTTTGGCGGAGAGCAGGTCGCTTGATGCGGATGCGCTTGCGATGTGCAGTGGCACCCGGTTCCAGCTATGCTGGGCGCCATCGTTTCTTTTTTTGAAAAGCCCGTCTCGTTTATCTTGGAGCAGTTGACTCGCCAGCTCTCTCCAAATCGGCTCATGCAAAGTGGAATCGCCATCTTTATCCCTTATTGAAAGCCCCAACATCGCTCCGGTCGATTGCAGCAAATCGTCCCAATAGGAATAAGTCAATTGATAAGCGACCTGACCCGGATTGTAGGCTCTCCACATGGCGGCGATATCGCGGAACCGTTCCCAAGTGACAGGTCCTCCGGTTGGCCATTCTATCCCGTGTTCGCGCAGCTCTTGTTTATTGACAAATAAAACGTCGCAATCGAAGGTAGGCGAAACGGATTCCACTTTTTGGCTTAGGTCATACATCCCGCTCTGTATCGCATTTAATTCCATGCCTTCGTTTTGAATCAAAGGGGCGAGGTTTACATAGTTGATCTTATCGGTAAAAAGATGGGGCTCAAAGTTATAATATAAATCCGCCTTTTCCTCCACGATCATGTTTTTGATTCGTTCCGGGTCATCATAAAAGCTTCTTTGATCCGCGGAATAGGAGGGAGGAATGACGTGGACAAATTGGAATTGGATAGACGGGAACTTTTCGCTCAAAATCGATTCGAACTTGAAGCTGCGCTGATGGATAGTCATCACCTTTAAAGTTACGGACGGCTCATCATGTGTTTTGAAGTAACCAGGGAGCGGGCAGGCGCTGACCGTTACGGTCAGTATAATCGACCAGATGACGATGAGGAGAAATTTTCGCATGGGTTTACCTCCGGGGGATAAAGCGTATATGAACGCCGCAGGTTCGGGGCATCATTTATTCGAAAATTGCGTTTAATTGATGATTTTTAAAGAAAATGATAATAATTATGAATATGAAATTATCGATAATTATTCATTATTCATGAAAATTATAAATGATTTAAAGTAATTTTATAAAGAAAAATTTGTATATTTGAATCTTAAATAAGAATGAGCAGGTTGTCAACTAATGAAATTAAAAATTATTTGTTGAAAAGGGGCTAGCCCAAAAGCGGATTTGCTTGCTGGATGAGATCGCTAGCATGATTAAAAACGCCAAAAGGCTTGCTTTTGCAGCCAAATGTCCAGGGCCCCCGCGAGCGCTCCAGTGGTTTCTGGCACAACTAAATGTCCGAAAGAGGCCCCGCGAGCACTCTAGTGGTTTGTGGCACAACTAAATGTCCGAAAGTGGCCCCCGCGAGCACTCTAGTGGTTTGTGGCACAACTAAATGTTCGAAAGAGATCCCCGCGAGGGCTCCAGTGGTTTGTGGCACAACTAAATGTCCAAAAGTGGCCCCCGCGAGCACTCTAGTGGTTTCTGGCACAACTAAATGTTCGAAAGAGATCCCCGCGAGCGCTCTATTGGTTTCTGGCACAACTAAATGTCCGAAAGTGGCTCCCGCGAGGGCTCCAGTGGTTTGTGGCACAACTAAATGTCCAAAAGAAGCCCCTTCGAACGCTCAGGTGGTTTCTCGCGCAACGACGGACGAGCCAGTCTCGCATTTAGAGCCAAAAAGCCTTCAAACTCACCGCTACAGTGGGTTTGAAGGCTTTTTGGAATATAACACGAGGGATAGAGAATCAAAATAACTTTTGAGACAGCCCCTTCACGGGATAAAGTTGCTTGGATCGTCGTTTATGTCCTGAACGGCTTGTTCTAGGCTAGCCCACCCTTTGTCGAAGTCGGACAAGCCTGTTGTCATTGCAGTAAATTGAGACATGAGAATGGAGTCCAGTTTTGTTTGAGCTTCGTTAGTCAGCCGATAGGCATCATTCGCCGGCACATCCCCTTCTACTTGGAACACGGCATCCAATTGAAACAGACCGATCTTTACATGCTGAGGATAGGTGACAAACCCGCCGGCCACGCTTAAAGTTGAAATGTCCGCGGCGGCCTCTTCGCTCATTAAATAGGCGATCATCTCCCACATTTGTTCCGTATATTTGCTTTTGTTATCCATATAAAAGGAAGCCGTCGGTAAAAACGGGGTAGACCGTAAGTTTGATGCGGCTTTTGGGAGCCCGGCGATGATCCACGACTGGGCTGATTGATTGCCCGACAACAACGAATAAACGTAATTGGAATTGCTAACAAACATTCCTGTATGGAGCCGCTCTTTGTAATCGGGGTTGTAGCCGTCGGCTCGCATTCTTTTTTCCTTTATGTCCTCTACAACCTCTTGAGCCATTTGTCGCCATTCCGGCCCGGCCAACGTTAATTTTTTGTCGTGATCGACACGGCTCGCTCCCAAAATATAATCGCCAAGCCACGGGAGCAAGAAGGGCCAATAAGCCGACGCTTCCATCTCATATCCTATTGCCGATGGCTCTTTTTCCTTCAATTGTTTGGCGGCTTCGCGAAATTGCTCCCATGTCATCGGGCTTTGCGGCTCGGGGAGCCCTGCTTCGTTAAACAACTTTTTGTTAATATAGAGCGTCTCGCGGGTGAAAGTAGGGGACAGCCCGTTAACCTTTCCGTCTGAATCTGTTCCCCAGTCCACCATCTGCTGCTGAATGTCGTTTAGCGGCAGACGGTCTCTTGCTATAAGCTGGGCCAAATCTACCGTAACGGCCGAATCCATATAATTATCGGGGTCAAATCCGAAATAGAGATCGGCATCCTGTTCATCGATTATTTGTGCGATCCGCTCATTCCGGTTGTCTGGAGCTACATTTTCTTTTCTTAAAATATCGTCAATTTTAACAAACTCGAACGTGGTGCCGGGAAACTTATGCTCCAAATAAGATTGGTAGCCTGGAAATTGGCTGTTATATAAAGTCAGCACTTTCAATTGGATTTCCTTTTGCTTCGTGCCGCCGATGGAACAGCCGCCCACCAAAAGGGCTGCCATCATGATGATGTTTATCCAACGAAATGATTTCACATTGCTTCTCCTTTCCTTACATCGGGAATAGAAGGCTATTCAAAATTAGTCAAATCGCCGTTGATTTCATCCACGACCTTCTCAATATTGGCCCAGCCTTGCTCAAACTCCAGCCCCGTTTTCTCTATCGCTTCAAACTGAGATCGAAACGCTTCATTCAGTTTCGCATAGGCTTCGTTAGTTAATTGACCGGCTGCTGCCCGATCTCTGATCTCAACTGGGCCGGTGAACGCATCGAGCTTCAAGCTGCCGAATGACAATTGCTCCTGGTAAGTGATTAGACCGGGGGCCATCATGTCGTTTGCGATGTGAGCCGCCGCCTCTTTGCTCATCAAATGGGCAACCACTTCCCAAAGAGCTTCCGTATGCGGGCTCTTGCTGTCCAACTGGAACATGGAGGAAGGCATCAATTGATTTCTTGGATTGTCGTAATCGCCGTTGAATGGGGTTGGCAAACCGATCATCGACCATTCATCCGCTGTAGCGTTATTGGCTTGCAGCCTATAAAGAGCTTTGACATCGCCAATAAACATGCCTGTTTTACTATCGTTTTGGTAGCTTGATTGAAATGTTTCTACTGTGGAGAGCAAGCCGTCTTGAATGTCCTGAACAAGCTGCTGGGCAAGCTGTTTCCATTCCTCTCGATTGGGCATAAGCTGATTGTTTTCGTCTACAAGCCGAAGTCCGTTATAATTCGCAATCGTTTGGTAGGTAAGCTGCCATCCGAAACTTTCGAGTTGATAACCGCTTGAGTCTGGGCTGCCGTCGGCAACGGATTTAGCGAGCTCTCTGAATTCGTTCCAGCTGATAGGGCCAGTCGGCTCCGCCGTCCCGCTTTCTTGAAACAGCTTGCGGTTGATAAACAACACCTCGCGGTCGAAAGTAGGTGAGAGATACGGTAATTTGCCGTTTACGGTTGCATCGGCTACCATCTGCTGCTGGATATCGTTCAGCTCTATATTGTCACGTTGGAGAAGAGGGGCGAGATCGAGCATTTCCAAATCATTTTCGCCGACATAAGCTTCCGGAGTCATTCGGAAATAAAAATCGGCTTTTTGTTCCAAAATGATTTCGCGTATCCTCTCGTTGCCGGTTCCAAGCTGTATATTTTCTTTGTTTAACAGTGAAAACAAATCGACGGTTTCAATCGTGATATGCGGAAATTGATTTTGAATATAGTTTTTAAATTTAGAGAAATCGTTGTCGCTATAGGTCATCACTTTGACGGTGATGGGATCGCGTTCTTTTTTATTAACGCCACCGATTGAACATCCAGAAAGAAAGACAACGGCAGTCAGCAGCATAATGGCATAGGATAAGCTCTTTTTCATATTTCCCACCAATCCCTTTTTATTGTTTGTATGAGAACCTCTATTGTAAGCCGTATTTAAACTTAATGGCCTGAGACGGCAACAAATTTGCTGGAGTCGGAATTGAAATTTTGGATTTGCCCCATCAAATTATCCCAAACGTGGTCGTATATTTGTCCACCGTTATAAAAAGCGTCCAATTGTTTGCTAATGAGGGACGACGCTTCATAAACAGAGTTTTTGTGCATTTTGGTTTTGGGGTGGCTGGACAGATAAGAAAACGGTTTGGATGATAAAATGTCGACGGGGAAATCGCCGAGGCCTGCATATTGCGGATACGCTACAAAATCGTCTTTTATACTTTTTTCATCCATCCGTTTCGCGCCTTCTTCACTGATTAAAAACTGGATAATGTTCCAGGCTTGCTCGATATGCTTGCTGTCCAAGTCAATGGAGAACGGGCGCGTCAAACGGTACGGGCTCGGCTGAGGCTGATCACCTTGGGCAGGGAGATCGGCAAGTTGTAGAAATTCGGTCGAAACTTGTTTTTTTACCATGTCCTTGGCCTCGGTGAGATCGGCAATAAACATGGCGGAGGTAGACCAATGAACCAAAAATCTCCGGTCATCGGCATAGGAAGTTACTCCGCTGCGCAAATCCTCCATCACGTCGCTCGCTACTTCCTTCCAAAGCGGAGAGTCTATCGCAAGCTTGCCTTCGTTATCCGTTAGCGGCAAACCGTTGTAACGGGCCGCTTCTGTAACCAACTGGGATAGGCCGACCGCTTCGTCAAATAGATAGCCGGTTACTTTGTTGTCCTTTTCCTTGATCAGCGCAGCCGTTTGCCTAAATTGCTCCCATGTCATCGGGGTTGTCGGGACGGGAACGTCTAATCGGTCGAATATGCTCTTGTTAATGTACAGCACCTTTTTATCGAAGGTCGGGGAAATTTGGGTAATTTCCTTATCAAAGTCAACTTCCCAATTCAGCATTTGGCTCTGTATGGCGTTTAGCTCCAGTTGGTTGCTCCGAATGGGCTCCGCCAAGTTGACGAGCTTAAACTGTTCAGAATAAAGAGTGGGGTCAAAATTGAAGTATAGATCGGGATTTTCTTGTTCAACGAGTTTGCTAATCGTCTCGCGTACGTCGGGAGTTTCCCGAGTGGAATATGGATCGATTTGCAGGGAGGCGGATTGAAGAGCGGAGTAGTAAGGGAACACCTCCAGCGTTACGTCTGGAAATTGTTCTTCTATTAATGCTTTATATTTGGAAAATTCCTGAGTCGTTGTCGCAAACACTTTTAGAGTGACGGTTTTATTCTCTTTTTTAAACAGGCCGTCAGTGCAGCCCGCCATTAAACCGGCCAACAAAATAAGAACGAAAAAAGTTTTCCACGCTTTTCCCATATAAGATCCCCCAGTTTCGTTTGAAATGAATAAGATTTTACGCTTTTATAGTTGGGCTGGAAAATCAATAATAATTACGGATTCGAAGATACTAATAAATTGTTGTTTGCAAAATGTCATTTTCGTGCAAAATGTATAAAAATCATTCTTTTTAATAATTTATTAAAATGGCTTCACCACCCTAAAGTAGTAATTATTGTATATTTTTATACTACTTTTGATTGTTATTTTCGTCAATATGGGATACAACTCAACGAAAGGAACGAACCCTTTCTTAAACCAAGAGGTTATTTGTGCATGGCGCAGGGAGAAAATAGGTTGCGGCTGGAAAATTTTACACTTTACATCATCAATGTTCTAGTGTACTATTCAGATATAACACTAAGACACCAACACAGTGTCACACGCAAACAAAGTGGAGGAGATCGATAGATGATGGCAACGAAGCAAGAGCAAGGCGGTAACTCGGTTGTGCTTCAACTGAACAATGTAACGAAGCGCATCGGCGGAAAAACGTTAGTGAACGGATTGTCGTTTGAAATTTCCAAAGGCGAGGTTGTGGGTCTGCTTGGACCAAACGGCGCGGGCAAAACAACAACGATTCGAATGATTGTTGGCTTGATCAGCATGACAGAAGGCGACGTTCATATCGGCGGTCACAGCGTAAAAGGGGATTTTGAAAAAGCGATTCGCCATGTTGGCGGTATTATCGAAAATCCGGAATTTTATTCCTATATGACAGGCATGGACAACTTGAAGCAATATGCCCGGATGTCGCCGGGAGTTACGGTGGACCGGATTATGGAAGTGACGAAGCTCGTAGGCTTGCAAGGGGCGCTCGACAAAAAGGTAAAGGCGTATTCGCTTGGTATGAGACAAAGGTTGGGTATTGCGCAGGCGCTGCTGCACCGTCCATCCGTTCTCATTTTGGATGAGCCGACAAACGGACTTGACCCTGCGGGCATCCGTGAGATGCGTGAATATATGAAGAGCATTGCGGAGAAGGAAGGCATCGCGATTTTGGTTTCGAGCCATTTGCTGTCCGAGATCGAGCTGATGTGCAACCGGGTCGTTGTTATTCAATCCGGCAAACTTATAACGGTTCGTTCCATCGGCGGGGAAGAGGAAAAGGATCAATCGAAAGTGAACCTGTCTCTGCAAGTGAGCGACGTGGATAGCGCAAGAGAGGTGCTGAGCAGCATCAAGGAAGTGGAGCTGGACACTTCGGCAGGGGGCGCAACCGACCGGATCGGGTTGACCGCGCCGCATGAAAGCATTCCTGGCATGATCTCCGCTTTGACGGCTGCCGGCATTGGATTGTATAGAGTAGAAGAGAGAAAAGCTACGCTTGAAGACGAGTTTATGAAATGGACGGAGGGGAATCGCATTGCTTAATTTTACAGCTTTGCTCACGAACGAATGGATTAAATTGTATAAGAAAAAATCGTTTTTTGTATACTTTGCGATTATGGCCGTATTTGTTGGGATTGTGACGTATGTCGCGCATCGCGGCTGGATTGACGGGGTTGACAGCGCGTTTAAATTTGCTGAAGTGGTTGTGAATATGGGGACGGCTGGACAAATCCTCCCAATCATTGCTATCATTGCAATGGCGAACATCGTTCCGCAAGAGTTCAGCATGGGAACCATTAAGCTGCTTCTAATCCGTTCACAGAGCCGATCCAAAATTTTGGCTTCTAAATATATCATTTCCTTGATCTTTACGCTTGTCCTTGTTGCCGCTACTTTGGTCATGAGCCTAATTGCCGGCCTAGTGCTTTACGGCTTTGGCGGAGGCGCGGATCTGCTGCCAAACATTGCTGAAAACATGTTGTATTTGATCCTCTATACTTTCGCTTTTGTGACTCTGACTTTTATGCTTGGCGTATTGACAAAGTCTAACGGTGCGACGATTGGTATCTCCATGTTTTTTATGATGGTGATCGGCTTGTTCAATCTTCTTTTGGGACGATACGAAATGATTAAATTTTTTCTGCTCCCGAACGTTGATTTGTCCGTCTATCAGAACGGCGGCACAATGCCGCATGGCATGACGCTAACGTTTTCGGTCTCCGTATTTGCGGCCTATATGATCGTATTTCTTTTCTTAAGCTTCTTCACATTTAGAAAACGCGATGTATCCTAATGCTGACTGCGGCAGGTCATCGAAAAGGAGCATGGCCCATCGTGACTATCGAATTCGACAACAACGCCCCTATCTATATTCAAATAATGAATTACATTAAAAAACAGATCGTCATCGGCAAGCTGGGTCCCGGATCAAAAATCGAGTCCGTCCGGGATCTCGCTTCCGAGCTCCAAATTAATCCAAACACGATCCAGCGTACGTTTCAAGAACTGGAGAGAGAAGGCATAGTAGAGACGAAACGCGGCTTAGGCCGATATGTAACGGATGAGGAGTCGACAATCATGCGAATAAAGAAGGAAATGGCGTCTGAGCTTTTGGATCGTTTTGTTAGCGGAATGAAGGAGCTCGGTTTTTCTGGCCGAGACATCATTTCGCTTGTTTCGGAAGCGGTTGAATCGGGTTCAAGCAACAAGGAGGGCGCTTAGCATGGGTCCTGTACTTCAGATGACTTCCGTTAGCAAGCGTTACGGATCGAAGGAAGCGTTAGAGGATATTACGTTTAAGGCGGAAGCCGGCCGAATTATCGGACTTCTCGGCAGCAACGGCAGCGGCAAAACAACCTTGATGAAAATGGCATCGGGTCTATTGCAGCCGACAGCCGGTGAAATTCGAATTTGCGGGGAAACCGTAGGTACGAAATCCAAGGCAATGACCGCCTTTATGCCTGATCAGCCGTTGACGGAGCCCTGGATGAAAGTCCGGGACGCCGTTTCGTTTTTTGGCGATTTTTTTACCGATTTTGACCGTACCAAAGCGAAGGAGATGCTCTCCTTTATGGGATTGCAGGATAAGGATAAAATCAGCTCGCTGTCCAAAGGCATGAACGAGCGCTTGCAGCTGACGCTGACCCTGTCCCGCAATGCAAGGCTTTATTTGCTCGATGAGCCGATAGGCGGCGTCGATCCCGTCGCTCGCGAGAAAATTTTGGACGCTATTGTGCAATATTATAGTGAAAACAGTTGTCTGATCGTATCTACGCATTTGGTCAGCGATATCGAACGAATATTTGACGAGGTGCTTTTTATCAAAAACGGAAAGTTGCTGCTTCAAGAGGATGTCGATCAAATTCGTATGAAGCATCGTAAAAGTGTCGTCGACCTGTTCAAAGAGGTGTATGCCGAATGATCAAGCTGCTTAAATACGATTGGATTAAAAATGCGAACATTTTTACGGCCGGTCTCATCATTTTGGTGCTGGCGCAACTTGCGCTGGCCGCTGTCGGCTGGAAAAACGGCTGGAATACCGAAAGCGTGTTTGCCGGAGCCACCGGTTTATATGCCGTGGGAGCACTGCTTGTGTTTTTGATGGCATGCCAAACGTTTAACGACAATTTAAAAGCTTACAGCAGAAGGCTGCTGCCGCTTCCAACACTTTATACGATTGCCACCCCGATCATTTTGCTGTTTGCCGGACAACTCGTCATCGGAGTGTTGTTTATTTTTCACGATTGGATAGCGTTGCCGGTTAACGTGGATGGAGAGATGTATTCATTTACAAAAATTGTGTTTGATAAAGTTACGACGCTTGGGACGGTCAGCTTTATCATTGCGTATTTGTGGGTTACTTTCACGATTACGATCATCATTTTTTTCTCTATCGCCTTTTCCCGAACAATCGACGGCAAAGCAGGAGTCTTCTTTGGTATTCTGGTGTGCGCAGCGCTATTTATTTTCATCCCGTGGATGGAGCGGCTGTTTATTCCTAATTCTCCTTCCAGCGCCGAAAAAACCGGTTTTATCAGTTTTGATGTGTTTGAGCCGGGCGAAATCGAAGGTTCAGACATGCTGGCATCTCCGCAAATATTTACGTTCGATTGGCTGGATATTAAGGTGGCGTTGTTTGAAATCGCCATCGTTTCGCTGCTTGTGTACTGCATTGTGTACATGATCAACAAAAAAATGAAGTTGTAACAAAACTTGACGCATATTGTCGTAGCCTACTCTTTCCAGTTCGTATATAATACAGGCTGTAAGCGAATCGGATTAGTGAAGGAGAGTAGATGCTGGAATGTATGCACGTATCCATCAGCATGTCGAAAATGTCATATGGGAAGGGGCAAAAAACGCTCCTTATTACGCTATAACGTTCGATGACGGCCCTTATATTCTCCCGGTAAGCCTATGGCTTGACGCTTTGGAGGCGGAAGGAGCCGTCGGAACGTTTTTTTTCACTGGGGAGTGGATGGACCGTTTCCCCGAGCAAGCCAAGGAGATCATTAGACGGGGACATGCGCTCGCGCCCCATTCTCATTTCCATCGGCGCATGGCGCAAATTCCGAAGCCTGTTTTTCAAGAAGAGCTGAAAGCTGCAGAGCTTGCTTATCAGGAGGCGACCGGACTGCCGTGTCCTGCCTATATGCGCTTTCCTTATTGCAGCTTTGACGAAGAAAGATTGGAATGGCTGAAGGAATGGGGATATTACGACATTGAGGGCCAAGATTCCGGCGACTGGATGGGCATTTCCGCAGGTGAAATTGCACAAACGCTTATTCCTCATTTGGAGAACGGTTACATTGCAGTTATGCACAGTAATGATATTGCAATAGGTTCACCTGGAGTCATGAAGCCGCTTTGCGATGCGGCGAAGGAGCTCGGCTTGACGTCGGTTCCGGTTCCGGCTATTTTGGAGACGCTCGGAATTCCGGTGCTTTATAGAAGATGGAAAATCGTAGTTGAAGTTCCGTCCGAAGCGATCGGCTATCTTGATTATCCGGCGGATAACTGGAGTACAGTCGTATCGGACGAACAGGTGCAAATGAAAGGGCTTGCGTCACAACTACCGGCTTGGGGAGTTCACTATCATGTAAACGGCCCTGAGACAGAAGAGCAGTGGCTTGCGCAATTGCAAACTTCGCTTCCTGGCGGATTGCCAGGGGAGTTGAATCCTTCTCAGTGGTTCGGCGTACGGGAATTTGACGGCAGCTACTGGGGTTACGCGCGTGCCTATGCTTTAAACGATACATTTGTCATTCACGAGCATGCTTCTAAAGAGTTTCAGGCGGATACGCTTGTTTATTTGCTTCGCTGGTCAGCACTGCAAGCGGTGGAAGCGGGCCTCACCCGAATTGAAGCGCGCCAAGACATCCGCAGAATGCTTCGCATGTGCGAGCAGCTTGGCTGGAAGGCTGAGCTGGTGCTGGATCAAGACTCCTATGAATAATTGATTAGCATAAAAAAGCGTCCTCTAAAACCGGATTGTTTCCGGTGAAGAGGACGTTTTTTTTTGTCGTGGATTGGTCGCGGATGAATGAAAAAACAAGCTCCAAAATTGGGATGGGCTGCATAGGATGAAGGAATGGGCCTATGAGGGCCAAGAGAGGAGCGAGGGTATGAACAGACGAACCATCACGATCATTTCGCTCGTTTTATATGTGGTTTCCGCAGTGGTGCTGACGGTCAGCGCCGTACTTCATTGGGAAGGCTAAAGTTGACGGATAGCTTGCTATCATTTTGTTGATTTCATTTTGCGGTATTCAACCGGCGAAATGCCTTTGCTCTCTTTAAATGTGCGGGAGAAGGTTTTGTAAGAGCCATACCCTACCTCCATAGCGATTTCTGCGACGCTCATCTCCGTTGAGGCAAGCAGCCCGCATGCGTGTCGGATTCGGAGATCGCGCAAAAAATGAAGAAACGTTTGGCCGGTTGCCTCCTTGATCAATTCGCTGATGCGCGAGACGCTTATCGAAAATTGGGAGGCCAAATCGGACAAAGCGAGCTCATCCTGATAATGCCGATGAATGTGATGAATAATTGGCCAAAGGGAGCCGCTTTTTTTGCCTTCGGCCTCATTCGTGCTGCTCAAGGCGGGGCTGTCTCCGCTTTGACGGGCTCGGTCGAACAGCACTAACATTTCTTTGAGCCTCAGCAGCAGCATCGTTTGCCGCCAAGGGCGGCTGCCGGAATACTCGGCATACATATCTTCAACTAGAGATTTCATTTTATCGTTATCGGCCCCGGTCAAATGAACAAACGCGGGCGCTCCGGCACGGTCGATCAATGTCAGCAATCCTTCGCCTGCGCCGGCATCCATCAATAAATCCATGCTGAACATACAATTGTATAAATGCAGTTGACCGCCTTTTGCGGTGAACAGCTCGTGCACTTGATAAGGGAGGACAAACGTGAACGTGCCGGGCGTCATCTCATGCTTTTCTTCATTAATCGTTTCGTAGCCGCTTCCCGCCACAACATATGAAAACTCAAGAAAATCGTGACGGTGCGCGCGAAATCCGCTGGGCAGCTTGTTAAGGCTGATATGAAGCGGACTGTTCGTATTCATGTTGGGATAAGTTTTTAAATAATCCGGGATGTAAGTCATAACCGGGATGTCCTCCGAAAAAGTGGGATATATTCCGAAAAAACGAGGACGCTTCCGCCTCCCGTTTATTTTAACATAAACATCATAAGGGCTAGCGCCTAGTGTGGAACGATAGAGATTAATTTTTTGAGGAGGCGTATGGAATGGGGATTGGAAATAAAATTAGAATCGGTATTATCGGCGCGGGCAACATTGGGGGCGTTCATGCGGCGGAGTTTTCCAAGTTATCGGACCTTTGCGAAATTACGGCGATTACAGACGCTTATCTTCCTTTGGCGGAGCAAAAAGCGGCGCAATACGGAATAGGAGCCGTTGCGGAAAGTCCTGAGCAATTGATTGCTCGCGAGGACGTGGATGCCGTTGTGATCGGGGTGCCGAATCAGTTCCACGCTTCGCTTGCGGTACAAGCTATTGAAGCGGGAAAACATGTGCTTTTGGAAAAGCCGATGGGAATTAACGAAAGTGCCGCCCGCGATATTTTGAAGGCAAGCAGGAAATCGGATCGCGTCGTGATGGTGGGGCATCAAATGCGCTGGGAAGCGGTGCCGATGGTCATTAAGGAGCAAGTCGAACGCGGCGAGCTGGGCCGTATTTATACGGCGAAGGCGGGCTGGTTTAGACGCAAAGGCATTCCGGGCTGGGGCACTTGGTTTACAAGAATGGATCAGTCCGGCGGCGGACCGCTGATCGATATAGGCGTTCATATGCTCGATTTGGCGCTTTATTTGATGGGCAATCCGAAGCCGGTTTCCGTTTACGGCTCCACGTACGCCGAATTTGGGCCAAACCGGAAGGGAATCGGAAATTGGGGCAAGCCGGATTGGAACGGCGTTTACGATGTCGAAGATTTGGCTACCGCTCTTATCAAAATGGAGGATGGCAGCACCTTGTCGCTTGAAGTCAGCTGGGCGGTTCATATGGAAACGGACAATATCCCGTTTATCCATCTGATGGGCTCGGAAGGCGGCGCCAGCTATAAAGGCGGACAAGGAAAGCTGCTGACGGAGAAGTTCGACCGCCCGATGGAGACGGATATTGTGAAGCCGAGCGTGGACGAAGGGGAACGGGCAAGGTTGAGCCGCCATTTCCTTGAATGCATCAAGGATGGCAAAACACCGATTACATCGGCGCTGTCGGGTTATACAAACAACATGATTTTGGACGCCATTTACGAATCTTCGAGAACAGGGCATGAAGTGATTCTGAATTGGGATCTGGAGGATTAGAGGGGGAAGTGACCATGCATAAAGGCTTAACGAGAGCGGGCTTGGGCGCTGTTGAAGGTCCTCGCCATCTAATCGAGCTAGCAGGACGAAGCGGCTTTCAGTCGGTCGATTTGGACGCCAAATCCTTATTGGACCTCTACGGTTTGGAGGAGTCTCTCCGCATTCTGGAGGAAAATCGGGTATCGATCGGCTCCATCGCTTTGCCTGTGGAATGGCGCGGGACGGAGGACAAGTTTTTGGAGGGGTTTCAGGATCTTGCCTCCCATGCCGCTGCGGCAAAAGCGCTCGGTTGTGCCAGATGCTGCACTTATATATTGCCTTCTACGGACGAACCCGCTGCGTCTTTTATGGCGGCGGCGATCAGAAGGCTGCGCTTATGCGCTGTTGTACTTGGCGCTTACGGCATTCGGCTTGGCCTCGAATTTGTCGGTCCGCATCATTTGCGCACGAGATGGAGCCATCCGTTTATTTGGACAATGAAGGATACGCTTGATTTGATCGATTCCATTGGCGAATGCAATGTTGGGCTGCTGCTGGACAGCTATCATTGGCATACGACCGGACTTGGCGCAGACGATATCGAATCGCTTGGAAAAGAGAGAATCGTTCATGTTCATCTGAACGACGCTCCGGCTGTCCCGGTGGAAGAGGCGCTCGATAACGGGAGGCTTTATCCCGGCGAAGGTGTCATCGATTTGGCGGCATTTCTAAAAGCGCTTCGAAACATAGGCTACGATGGACCGATCACGCAGGAAGTGTTGTCGGCTTCGCCTCCTTCGGGTACGCCGGAGGAGCTGGCGGAGAGATCGAAGCTGGCGTTTGACCGTGTGTTTGAAGGGGCGGGAATGGAGTCCGCTTAAATAAATATGAGTTAGGCTCGTATACCATTGCCGATCATAAGAATTGCTTTCCCTGAAATGGGAGGGCAATTCTTTTTTTGGTACATAACGGCGCTGCAAATAACAAATAATGAAGGGGAAGGAAGTGTAAGGAGGAATCTGTAGTGGCATCCAAAGAAACTACCGCTAACCGATACAAAAAAATGTCCATGTCGCCAAAAGAATATCAGGCTTACGCGAAGGATAAAGAACCGCCTCGGTCCATTTTTGGCAACTGCCTTAAAGCGTTTGTTGTCGGGGGATTGATTTGCGTGTTGGGGCAGGCGATTTCGGAGCTGTTTATGCATCTCATGAATATGACGCCGGAGCAAGCCAGCAATCCAACCGTCGCGGTTCTTATTTTGCTGTCCGTCATTTTGACGAGTCTTGGCGTATACGATAAGCTGGCGCAGTTTGCCGGCGCCGGATCGGCCGTTCCGGTAACTGGCTTTGCCAACTCGATGTGCTCCGCGGCGCTTGAGCACCGAAGCGAAGGACTTGTGCTTGGAGTCGGCGGCAATATGTTTAAGCTGGCGGGGGCGGTTATCGTTTTTGGTACGGTTGCGGCCTTTTTTGTCGGCATCGCCCACCTTATTTTGGGTACTGGGGGGCAATAAGATGCTGCGCGGCAAACAATCCTGGTGGTTCGAAAACAAGCCGGTCATTATCGGAGCAGCGACGGTTGTAGGACCGGACGAAGGGGACGGGCCGCTTGCCGCCGATTTTGACCTTGTCCATCCCGAGCTGGATATGCAGCAGAAAAGCTGGGAGAAGGCGGAGCGGCTGCTTCTGGAGCAGGCGTCCGAATTTGCTATCCAAAATGCAAGGCTTTCGCGGGAGCAAGTTGATTTTTATATCGGCGGAGATTTAATGAATCAAATTATAAGCAACAGCTTCGCCGCCAGATCGCTGGGAGCGCCTTATATCGGGGTGTTTGGCGCCTGTTCGACGTCGATGGAGTCGCTTGCGCTTGCCTCGCAGCTTGTGGATAGCGGAGCGGCGAATTATGTGCTGGCCGGCACTTGCAGCCATAATTGCACAGCGGAGAAACAGTTCCGCTATCCGACGGAATACGGCTCGCAGAAGCCGCCGACGGCACAATTTACGGTAACGGGCGCAGGAGCCGCCATGATCGCAGCGACGGGAGAAGGTCCCGTTGTGGAATGCGCGACCATTGGCAAAGTTGTCGACCTCGGCATTACCGATCCCTTTAATATGGGGGCGGCGATGGCGCCGGCGGCAGTTGATACGATACAAGCCCACTTTAACGATACGGGCCGGACGCCGGGCGATTACGACTTGATCGTGACGGGTGACTTAGCCGGGGTCGGTCATCCTATTGCCAAAGATTTGCTGCTGCAAAACGGCGTCCCGATGGACCATACCGTCTTTGGCGATTGCGGTCTTATGGTATTCGACGTCCAGAAGCAAAAGGTGCAGGCGGGAGGCAGCGGCTGCGGCTGTTCCGCGGTAGTTACGTATGGTCATTTGCTGAAAAGGCTGCGGAAGGGCGAACTGAAGCGAATTTTGGTGGTGGCGACCGGAGCCTTGTTGTCCCCTTTGTCGTTTCAGCAAGGGGAGAGCATCCCGTGTATTGCACATGCGGTAGCCATCTCTGCGGAAGGGGGGCTTTCAAAATGATTTTTTTATGGGCATTCCTTGTCGGAGGAGCCATTTGCGTCATTGGGCAGCTGATGTTCGACGTGCTCAAGCTGACCCCGGCCCATACGATGGCTACGCTTGTTGTCGTCGGAGCGATCGTCGACGGACTCGATTTGTACGAGCCGCTCGTCAAATTTGCCGGGGCGGGAGCGACGGTTCCCATTACAAGCTTTGGCAACGCGCTTGTGCACGGCGCTTTGACCGAGCTGCACAACTCCGGGTGGATCGGCGTCATTTCGGGCATTTTTAAGGTGACGAGCGCCGGTATTTCGGCAGCGATCATCTTTTCGTTTCTGGCGGCGCTCATTATTCGGCCGAAGGGCTGATTGATGGGGCGGCGTTAGCAACGGGACCGTCCCTTGCAAAAGTTCAGCTTATGAAAAAGTCATATAAGCGAAATTTGTCTCTGGCCGACCGCAAGGCTGCCGCAACGGGACAAGTTTCCTTTATGGCTTTTTTTTCGCCTATGATTGCCTGTACGCGGCAAGCAACTTTTTAATTTCCATTTCGTCTAATGAATGGGGACAATGGAACTATGTGCATTCTGTGGGATTCTCCAATTAATTTTGGAATTCGGCTATTTGTACAGAACAAAGGTCCTACTGTAAAATAAAACTAGTTAAGCGAATATGGTCACTTATTCCGGGAGGTAATGTCATGAATATCCGCACTGCTGACATGCAATTATGCTCATCGATTCTACGAAACTTGGATGCTTGCATCCTGGGAAAGCACGAGGAAATTGAAAGATTGCTTATTGCGGTGCTAGCTGGCGGCCATGTGTTATTGGAAGATGTGCCGGGCACGGGGAAGACGCAACTGGTTAAGGCGCTCGCCAAAACAATAGGCGGCCAGTTCCGCCGAATCCAGTGCAATCCGGATTTGCTCCCTACCGATATTACAGGCGTTTCTATCTATCATCCTAAACAAGAAAGTTTTATATTCAGGCCGGGACCTGTTATGACCAATATATTGCTGGCGGACGAAATCAACCGGGCGACGACGAAGACGCAGTCTGCTTTGCTGGAAGCGATGGAAGAAGGCCATGTGACCGTTGACGGCGAATCGTACGAGCTTCCGCTTCCTTTCATTTTGCTGGCCACCCAAAATCCGATTGAATTCGAGGGAACGTATACGCTTCCGGAAGCGCAGTTGGACCGGTTTATGATGAAGCTGTCTCTGGGGTACCCGACCGAGCAGGACGAATTGCGCATGATCGTCTCCAAAGAAAGCTGCCATCCGTCGGATCGTGTACAGCCTATTTTGGAAATTGGGGATATGCTGCAAATTCAGAAGCAAGTGCTAAACGTCCATGTCGACGACGCAGTGGGCAAATATATTGTAGATTTGATCAGAGCTACAAGGGAGCATAACCATGTGCTGCTTGGAGCGAGCCCGCGTGCGGCGATTGCCATGACTAGGGCTGCAAAAGCAAGCGCTTACCTCCACCAGCGCGATTTCGTTACGCCGGACGATGTCAAATCGCTGGCGCCGTATGTGCTCGCTCATCGTCTTTTGCTGCGCACGGAGGCGAGAATGAACGGGCAGCGTCCTGAGGACGTGGTCGCGCAAGTGGTGCAATCTACGAAAGTGCCGGTTCGGCTAGAGCGCTAATAGATGAAAGCGACGAAATCTAAGAGGTTTCGCTGGAAATTTATTGCCGTCGTGTATAGCTTCAGCTTATTTTATTTTTTGTTCCAAGGCGGCAAAACGTCCTTTATGCTTTTTATTATTCTAAATTTGCTGCTCGTCTATTTGTTGCTTGGCCGCTGGAGCGGCATCAGCAAAGTGGGGGGCAAACGCACCTACGCAAGCCAAAGCGCATCCCCGCATGGAACGATTTCGGCGGGTGGCTCGCTTGATGTCAGCCTAAACGTTAAAATTCCAGGATTTTTCCCGTTGCCTTATGTGATCGTGAGGGACGGTTTGCTCCGTCATAACGGGCAGAGACTTCAATTTGAAACGTCGTTTGTGCCAAGCTGGAGGAGGGCGGGCGCCGTTTCTTACCGGACGCCGCCGCTGCTGCGCGGGGAATACCAGTTCCGCAATACGGAATGTCTGTCCTACGATATATTTGGCCTGTTCGAGCATTCCGGCGACTTTCAATCGGAAGCGATATTCAGCGTACTGCCGCAAACGGTTCAGCTTAGACATTGGAGAGGGTTTCATCGCGGAATAAGAGGCCCTTACTCCCATGCGTCGGCTTCCCGCGCGGCTAAGGAAACGACGCAGCTTAACGGCGTTCGGGAATATCATCACGGGGACAGGCTGTCCCGCGTCCATTGGAACGCAACGGCTAAGACGGGTCAGTGGAAATCGAAAGCGTTCGAAAAAGAATCGTTGCCGCGGACGCTGTTGATTTTGGACCGCTGCCTCGCTTCTTACGAGGGCGGCGGGCAGGATCGGTTCGAGCTGGCCGTATCTGTAGCGGCCTCCTTTATGGAGCATGGCTCGAAGGACGATACGGCGATGGGGCTTCTCTCCATAGGCAAGCAAGCGACGATGCTGCCGCCGAAATCGGGGATGGAGCAGCACAACGTGGTCATGAGGCATCTGACCGTGGTGGATGCGGATGCGCCGCATTCCATTTACACTTCGCTGCAATGGGCGGATTCTTTGCTTGAGCCTGGCAGCTATGCCATTATCATTTCAGGCGACACGGGCAGAGGAGTCATCCAAAGCATGGAATGGCTGTCGCGCAAGGGACTTACGCCATGTTTGATTCATGTCGGTTCCTCCGTTCCGTCCAAGAGCGGAAACACAGCATGGAAAAAGCTGATTCAAAGCCGGGGCTGGCTCGTCTATGACATCAAGCAGCTTCAGGAGTTGCCCGGAGTGCTGGAAGGGAGCGGGATCGCATGAAAAGGCTAGCTTCTTATTTCGGCAAGCAATGGTACGCTAAATTTGTTTCATTATTTACGGCGATCATTATGTATAGCTGTTTGTTCGTTTTTGAAGGCTATTGGTGGCTGGAAAGCTTTCAAATCGCTTATTTTACTTTACTCTGTGCAGTCGTTATTAACTTCGTTTTGCCGGACCGAATGAGGCTCCTACGGTGGGCTCTCCAGTTTGCGGCAACGATATGCGTTGTATTCCGTTTCGCTAGAATAGAATGGGATACGACCGCTGTGCCGATGGAGGGCGGGGACGACTCGAAGGTTCTAGCTCTGCTGGACGGATTGCATCCTTTTATATGGATCGGCCTCTCGCTTTGGCTCATTCATTTGTTGTTCAGCTTATGGGCGCAATCGTCCAGAGTTCGCATGTTTGGAGTAGTCGGGGCAGGGCTGCTGATGCTGACCATTGCCGACTCCTTTACGCCGATTTGGCTATGGGACGATGTTGCGGTCGTTGTATTTGTCGGTTTGATCTGGCTGGTCCTCAGCCATTTGGACCGGTTGCAGCGGACGCATCCCGATAGCTGGAAGGAGCTGCTTGGTTACCCGATTCGTGTTATTACGCCTGCGATTGTCCTATTGTCGCTGTTTTTGGTTATTGTTCTCTATGTGCCGTCTATTGCCCCTATTTTGCAAGATCCTTATACCATTTGGAAAAATGCGAGAGGCGAGCAGGTGCAAGTCTTTTTGGGCGAAAAGTCTATGGCGGGCAACGAGGATCTCGATGAGCGCAATGCCAGCTCGGGATACGGCCGCAACGACGATATGCTGGGCGGCGGGTTCAATTACGATTTTTCGCCGGTCATGACCATCTCCACTTCTCAGCGCAGTTATTGGCGCGGCGAAAGCAAAAGCTTGTATACGGGCCAAGGGTGGATTGACGGTGATTTAAACGAGCCTGTGCAATTCGTGTCCCAGTTTAACGAACTTTACGATGGCGGTGGCCGGGATAAGGCGGAGCTGGTTAATGTGAGCCAGATCGTTTCGATGATCCGGGAAGAGCCATACCCTGTATTGTTCGGGGCCGCTCCCGTCTCTACAGTCAATTGGGTCGAAAACGATACAACGCCAATCCCAGCGGGGCTTGCCTGGTCAGCTGACAACTGGGAGCTCATTTGGGATGAGCAGTTTAAATATCCGACCACTTATTCTGTCACATCGGCCGTTGTTACTCTGGATGAGGAGGCGCTGCGCGGGGCGGAATCGAGATTGGCCGATGCTGAGGACAGCGCCAAATATTTAAGCATTCCTTCAACAGTGCCGGATCGGGTGCACCAGCTTGCCGCCGAAGTTACGGCAGAGGGCGCCAACGATTATGATAAGGCCAAGCTGCTGGAGAGCTATCTCAAAACAACTTTTGCTTACAATAACAAGCCCGATTTGACAAAGCGGAAGAGCAAGGACGGCGACTTTGTCGATCAATTTTTATTTGAAATGAAAGAAGGCTACTGCGATTATTTCTCTACGGCAATGGCCGTAATGGCGCGCAGCCTCGACATGCCTTCCCGCTGGGTAAAAGGATTTTCTCCGGGCGTACTGCCGGCCGACCGTTATGGCCCTCCAAGCGATATTATGGACGGGGAGGAGTATAACCCGAGAGGCGCGGGCACATATACAGTGAGAAATTCGGATGCTCATTCCTGGGTTGAAATTTATTTCGAAGGCTACGGCTGGATTCCGTTTGAGCCGACTTCGGGTTTCAGCTTCCCGTATACCACTCCAGAAGGTGAAGAAACCGTTTTGCCGGAAGTGGACACAAACGAACCGGCAGAGAGTGTTGATAAGGCTGTCCAGTCATCGGCAGGCAGCGCGGTTTGGGGCTGGATCGGCATTGCAGTGGTTGTTGCCGGGGCAGGCGCGGCATGGCTGTTTATCAGCCGCAAAAAAATCGGCGCGTTATGGCGCAGAGTACGGCACGGCGCTTATACGACCAACGATCAGATCGTGCTCGAAACGAACCGGCTTCTGCGGTTTTGCCAAAAAAGAGGTCTTCAGCGCGAGGAGCATGAGACGATTCGCGAGGCTGTCACGAAATGGCTGCAAGGACAAAACCGGCTGAAGGATGATTTCCGGACGGTGCTGGACGGATTTGAAGTAGCCAAATATGGTTCCACAATCGCTTCCAAGGAAGAAGCCGACCGATTTGTAAGCAAAGTACGTTATTTAATCGGGGAGCTGAAATAAATCGCTTCTCTAAGCGGCTCATGAAAGAGGCGTACCGCCCGTCGGGTTAAAGATGGGCGGTATTTCTTTGCAACAAATTCCGATTATATGGTATAGTTTCGTAAGATAGCAGGCAGAAAGCAGAGGGATTGCGGTTATGTTTGAGAGATTGTTGCCGAATATGAGGGTCCGTTCGGTTTACGACATTAATTTAGAAGAGTTGGCTTCCAAAGGGATACGCGGCATTATTACGGATTTGGACAATACGCTTGTTGGCGCAAAAGAACCGCTGGCTACACCGGAATTGGTCGCTTGGCTGGACAAGGTAAGCTCCTCAGGATTCCGCGTTGTCATCGTATCCAACAATAATAAAACAAGAGTAAGCAATTTTGCGGCGCCGCTTAACATTCCGTTTCTTCATAAAGCGCGGAAGCCGATCCAGACATCGTTTCACAAAGCGCTGGCGATGCTCGGACTTCCCGCGGATCAGACGGTTATGATCGGCGATCAGATGATGACCGATGTGCTTGGAGGCAATCGGATGGGACTATTCACCATTTTGGTAGCCCCGGTTTCTCCGGCCGATGAAGGTTTCATGACTTTGGTGAATAGGCGGATTGAGCGAGTCGCGCTATATAGGCTGCGCAAGCTCGGCCTTTGGTATGAGGAGGAAACGAAGCGATGAAAGAACAGCTTAGTGAAACAGCAGCTTCGTGTGCAGGCTGCGGCATACGGTTGCAGTCGGCTCAGCCCGACCAGCCCGGTTACCTTCCGGATTCGGCTGTACAGAAGGAGCCTGTCATTTGTCAGCGCTGCTTCCGTATTCGCCATTATAATGAAGCTTCTTCCGTAGCGGTCGATCAGGACGACTTTTTGAAGCTGCTCGGGAGCATCGGCACGACGGACAGTCTAGTGGTCCATATCGTCGATTTGTATGATTTCGAGGGAAGTTTAATTTCCGGCCTACAGCGTTTTGTAGGCAACAATCCCGTGCTGCTTGTCGTGAACAAAATCGACTTGCTGCCAAAAGGGATGAACTTGAACCGGCTTCGCAATTGGGTTCAGAAGCAGGCTAAAGCACAAGGACTTCGAACAATTGACATCATACTTTGCAGCGCAAAGCGAAATATGGGCTTCGAGCATGTGATCGAGGCGCTGGACCGTCATCGGGGGCGCCGCGACGTTTACGTCGTAGGTGCGACCAATGTAGGCAAATCCACTTTGATCAACAGGCTGATTCGCGACTATAGCGATATGGAGCGTGAATTGACGACCTCCAGATATCCGGGCACGACGCTTGACGCCGTTAATATTCCGCTTGAAGACGGCAAAGCGATTATCGATACGCCGGGAATCGTGTATTCAAGCCGGATGACGGAAGTGGTGCCGCGCAGCTTCCTTGGCTCGCTGTTGCCGGACAAGCCGATCAAGCCGCTTGTTTATCAGCTCAATGAAAAACAAACGTTGTTTATTGGCAGTCTAGTCCGCTTCGATTTTGTCGAAGGAGATCGCCAATCGTTTACGCTTTACCTTTCCAACGCGCTTAACGTGCATCGGACGAAGCTGGAGAGAGCGGATGATTTGTACGCCAATCATCGCGGAGAGCTGCTGGGCGCTCCGACGCTTGCGGAGCTTACGGAAATTCCGGAATGGACGAGGCATTCGCTTCGCATTCGGCAAGGTGAGCGGCAGGACATTTTTATTTCGGGCTTAGGCTGGATTCAAGCAAACGGCATGCGCGGCGCCATGGTTGACGTCTATGCGCCAAAAGGCGTTAAAGTGATGCTGCGGGAATCCATGATTTAATTTCGAATAAAGAAACGCTAACGTTCGAGGGGGAACGATCTTGGCACTCACGTCGGCTATTCAAAAAATAGACAGCCATACCGTCTTGTATGGCGTAATCGGCGATCCAATCCGCCAATCGAAATCGCCTATCATGATGAACCGCGCATTTCGGGAGACGGGCGTGAACGGAGCATACGCCGCTTTTCATATTGCGGGGGACGCTTTGCCTTCCTTTATCGGCGGAGTTCGCGCTATGGGCATTCGCGGAGTAAATGTGACCATTCCGCATAAGCAGCGGGTCATGGAGCTTCTCGATGAGATCGATCCCGGCGCGCGAGTGATCGGAGCCGTCAATACGATCGTAAACGAAAACGGCCGATTGATTGGCTACAACACCGATGGGATCGGTTATGTCCGTTCTTTAAAGGAAGAAGCGGCTCCGGAGCTTGGGGGCAAAAGGATCGTCGTTATCGGAGCTGGAGGCGCGGCACGGGGGATCGTTTACGCGCTGCTCGGCGAGAATCCGGCCAGCATTGCGATTGCCAACCGCACCGTTGACCGTGCGGAGGAACTGGCCGCTTCTTTTGACAGCGGCGCCGCTGTCTTGACGGCAGCATCGGTCGATCAGCTTGCGGCATTATGTCAAGACGCCGATATCGTCATCAATACGACTTCGGTGGGTATGTTCCCCCATGCGGGCGACAGTCCGATGCCGGGACATTGGCTAAAGCCTGGAGCTATCGCAAGCGATTTGATCTACAATCCGCTCAAGACGGAGTTTTTGCGGCAGGCGGAAGCTCATGGCTGCAAGGCTCATGGCGGACTCGGCATGTTCATTTATCAAGGGGCTTACGCTTTTGAATATTGGACGGGCCGCCCCGCGCCGGTTTCCGCGATGAGGGAAGAAGTGTTGGCGGCCATGCAGGCCTAAAGGATTGGCTATTCATGCTTAGCTATGCTAATCCAAAGTTGTCCCGTTGCGGGGCACGCCAGCAAATATATAAGTTTTACGTACAATTGACGCATACGAAAGAAGGATGTTTATTTATGTTGACTGGTAAACAAAAAAGATATTTGCGCTCGCTCGCCCATCATTTGCAACCTGTGTTCCAAGTAGGCAAAGGCGGAACGAACGATCATTTGGTACGCCATATTGTAGAGGTAATCGAAAAGCGCGAGCTGATCAAGGTTTCCGTTTTGAACAATTGCTTGGACGATCCGAAGGAAATCGGCATCGAAGTGGCGGAAGCGGCGAATGCGGAGCTGGTTCAAGTAATCGGCAAAACGATTGTGCTTTACAAAGAGTCAAAAGACTACAAAACGATCGAGCTTCCAAGAAAATAAAGCTGGCGCGCCTTCAAAGCAAGGGAGGCGTGATGGCCGGTTCAGCCTAAGACCGGGGAGGCCTGTTGTGGGATGAAAAAAATCGGTATTATGGGCGGCACCTTCGATCCGATCCATATCGGCCATCTGACGGCTGCGGAGTCGGCTAGGGAAGCCTGCCGTCTGGATGAGGTTTGGTTTATTCCGGCTGCGGCTCCTCCTTTAAAAAATAAGACTCCGGGCGCAAGCGCAAGGAATCGGTACGAGATGACGCAGCTTGCAACCGAGGGCAATCCTTTTTTTAAAGCGCTCGATATGGAACTGCGCCGTGAGGGAGTCAGTTACTCCATAGATACGGTTCAGCAGCTTAAGGACGAGCATCCCGGTTGTTCATTTTCTTTCATTATAGGTTCCGACCGTGTGAACGATCTTCCAAAATGGCACCGGATTCGGGAGCTTGCGGACAGCGTCGACTTTATCGGGCTGGAGAGACCTTCCGATCCGTTGTCGACGGAGGGGCTCCCTTCTTATTTGAAAGAGCGGCTTCGATTGATCGATATGCCGCCTATTGGCATTTCTTCAACGGAGCTAAGGGAATGTCTCGCAACGGGAACATCGGTCCGGTACCTTGTACCGGATAGCGTCTACGCTTATATAAGGAGGAATCGCTTATATGGATCGGCAACAAATGATTGAACGCGTCAAGTCCGAAATGCCGGAGCGAAGATGGCGGCATACGGAAGGGGTCATGGCGACTTCGAGGGAACTCGCCGTTCGTTTTGGCGAAGATGCCGACCGCGCCGAGCTCGCGGCTATTTTGCATGATGTGGCCAAGTTTTGGCCGATTGCGCGTCAGGAGAGCATCATAACAGACAACGGGCTGGATCAGGATGTGCTGCGGTACGATAAAGAATTGTGGCATGCGCCTGTGGGGGCTTGGGTCGCCGAACACGAATACGGTGTCTCGGATGAAGGCGTACTGGATGCGATCCGGTTTCATACATCGGGGCGGCTGGGAATGTCGAAGCTGGAGAAAATCGTCTGGCTCGCGGATTATATCGAGCCCGGCCGCGATTTTCCGGGAGTAGACGCGATCCGCAAGCTTGCAGCCGAAAACTTGGATGAGGCGGTTGTTGCGGGTCTGACCGGGACCATCAGTTATTTGCTGACTAAAGGGCTGCGGATTTATCCGCTTTCGGTTGAGGCGCGCAACGGATTAATTGAAGAAATTAGAGGAAAATAAAGCTAAGAAAAATAGCAACGTAGATTCGTTTGCATTCGCAGACGTTTTAGGGAGGTTGGTCAAGAGATGGCAATTCAATCCGACGCATTAATGAAACTTGCGGTTACGGCCGCTGAAGATAAAAAAGCGATTGAGGTCGTGGCGTTAAATTTAAAAGAGGTATCGCTTGTTGCGGACTATTTTATTATTTGCAGCGGTAATTCCGACACCCAGGTACAGGCAATCGCCACCGAGGTGCGCAAGCAGGCGGAAATGAAAGGCGCGCGCGTTCGCGGCCTTGAAGGAATGGATACGGCTAGATGGGTGCTGATCGATTTGGGAGACGTTATCGTTCATGTTTTCCATAGGGAAGAACGCGAATATTACAATATTGAGCGTTTGTGGTCCGACGCTAAGGTTGTGGAATTGGCATGAGTTTGATCGCGGGGAAAACCTATACGCTCCAAGTAGCCAAGGAAGTGTCGCCTTACGGCTTCTTTTTGAGCGACGGCGAGTCGGAGGTATTGCTTCATTATACAGAGCTGGTAGGCTCGAAGCCTGGCGTCGGGAGCAAGGTCGACGTTTTTGTTTATTATGATTCGGAGGATCGGATAGCCGCAACGATGAAGGTTCCTCTTCTGCAGCTCGACGAGCTTGCGCGTTTGCGCGTCGTGGACGTTCATCCGAAGCTTGGCTGTTTTTTGGAAATGGGGCTAAGCCGTCATCTGCTTCTTCCTTTGTCGGAGCTGCCGGAGAGCATCGCTTATCGTCCGCTTGTCGGCGATGAGGTGTTCGTCATTATGAAGCATGACAAAATCGGCAGACTCGTTGCCAAAATCGCGTTTGAGGAAGAGCTTTCGCCGCTCGTATTCCCGGCGCCGGCTTCATGGCGCAACACATGGGTCGAGGGCTGGGTATCGAAGACGCTTCAAATCGGCTCGTTTGTCATTTTGGACGGCGGGGTAGTCGGCTTTGGCGTTTACGGTCTTATACCGAGCTCGGAAAGAACGAAACCGCTGAGGCTCGGAGAGCGGGTACGCGCCCGTGTGACGTATATGCGGGAAGACGGACGCGTCAATCTATCGATGGCCGAGCGCAAGGAAGTGGGTCGTGTGGAGGACGCCGACCGCATTTTAGCCTTTTTGAAGGAGCGTCCGGGCGGCGGTATGCCGTATTCCGACGAGACGGATGCCGATACGATCAAAAAGCGGTTCGGCATTAGCAAATCGGCGTTTAAGCGGGCAATCGGGAAGTTAATGAAGGAAGGGCTGGTCACGCAAAAGGGCAGCTGGACCTATTTGGCCAATCCTGAGGGAGCGGCAGGCGGCGCAGAAGGGACTGAAGCGGAGTGACCCAGTCATACGGACAATTCGCTCTGGTCTACGATCAGCTGATGGAGGAAATGCCTTATGCGGACTGGCTTTGTTTCGCCAGAGAAAGCTGGTCCACATACGGGATGCCATCAACCGTCGTCGACTTGGGCTGCGGCACTGGCAGCTTGTCCATTCCGCTGGCTCGATCCGGCTTTCACGTCTATGGCATCGATCTATCGGCGGATATGCTGTCCGTAGCGAGAAGCAAATGGGATGAGACGCCGCAGCAGGCCATCCGCCCGGGGGCGGGCTCGATCCGCTGGCTTCAGCAGGATATGCGGGGCTGGGAGCTTTCCGAGCCGGTAGACGCCGTCATATCGTTTTGCGATTGCTTCAATTATTTAACCGAGGAGAGCGATATCGAGGCGGCGTTTCGGGCTACGTTCGCAGCGCTTAAGGCGGGAGGCTCTTTTTTGTTCGATATGCATCCGCCCTCTCAGTTGATCCGCTATTCGGAGGAACAGCCTTTTGTGCTCGACGAGAAGGATATCGCTTACATTTGGACTTGCGACTTTGAGGAGGAGCGATGCCAAATCGAGCATCAGCTGACGATTTTTGCGCGGGGCTCTGAGGCTTTGTTTGGCAGGTTTGAAGAAGTTCATACGCAGCGGGCTTACGATCCCGACTGGATCGAAGAGGCGCTTCGCCGCGCCGGCTTCTCTACCGTAGACCGCTACGCCGATTTCCAACTGAAGGCGCCAGGAGCGGATAGCGAGCGGCTGTTTTTTGCGGCAATCAAATGATAATAGTGCGGAGGCTGTTATTTGCGATGAGTGTGGGTCGCGGATAAGAGCCTTTTTTTGTGCCTCGAAAAAAATAGATTTTTGCAGAAATGCGTTGAACCTTTGGCGGAGCGGGCCCTTTCTTCCTTCGGAGAGCATAATGCTCGCGCCTCGGTCAATAGGCTTTGCTGTCTATTCTCTAAGCGCATCCTTCAGACGGCTGTTCATCCCTGATGCTGCCGATATTCTTTTGGCTGCGGCGCTCTTCAGTTTCCTAATTTCTTCCTCTTGCAATAGGTTGTTCGACTCAAGTTTTTCAATATACTGCCTCAGTTCTGGAAGCTCATAACCTGCATCTTGAAACAGGCGAAGCAGCACTTCCCGAGCCTCGAAAGCTGTCATATTTTCCTTCATTTGGTCCTCCAATATATCAATAAAATGTCACTATCCCATCATAGCCTTATCTGTTAAAATAGTCGAGTGCGCCAAAAATATAGATTCATCGCATCCCCATATTTTTCATTGACGAGAACTATATCTTGATGTAAAATCAAGAACATCAACTACATATTGATGGATATAGTGGTTTCGAGCAATGGACATAGGATATTGTGATAAAGCGCGTCTGCCTGCTAGCAGCGGTCAGTAGCGCTTTTTGATTGCTAAAATTCAGTAGGGGAGCGGGCGTGCGGTGCTAGTTGTTTACGATTCAAAAACGGGCAATGTCAAACGTTTCATCAATAAACTGAATATGCGTGCAGTGCCGATTGACGAGAGGGCTGAGATGGACGAGCCCTTTGTTTTGGTGACTTACACAACAGGATTCGGACAAGTGCCGGAGAAGGTCAATTCCTTCCTCCAGACGAATCACGAGATGCTGCGCGGAGTGTCCGCAAGCGGCAACCGAAATTGGGGACAAGGCTTCGCGAAAAGCGCGGATACGATTGCCAAACAATACGACGTGCCCGTTATTTTAAAATTTGAATTGTCGGGTACGAATCAAGATACGGAACATTTTGTTGAGAGGGTGCGGGCCATTGAAGCATATTGAATTAAACAACGAGTTGATGCAGCGCGGGGCAGATGGTTTTTATCAACTGGAGAAAGACAAAGAGGCGGTACAAGCCTTTATGGCGGAAGTCGAAGAAAAAAGCGTCAAGTTCGCTTCCCTTCGCGAGAAGTTGGATTACCTCATTTCAAACGATTACTACGATAACGTCTTCGATAAATATACATACGATCAGGTTGAAGCGGTATTTAATCTGACGTTGAACAGCGACTTTCAGTTCCAGTCCTACATGGCAGCTTCCAAGTTTTACAAGGATTATGCGATGAAGACGAACAACAAGGCGCAATATTTGGAGCAATACGGGGATCGCGTAGCGATCGTAGCGCTTAATCTTGGCGAAGGAGACGCGGAGCGTGCGCTTCGCATCGCGGACGCGATGATCGAGCAGCGGCTGCAGCCGGCGACTCCGACGTTCCTGAACGCGGGCAAAAGCCGCCGCGGCGAGATGGTTTCCTGCTTCTTGCTGGAGATGGACGATTCTTTGAACTCCATCAACTACGTGCTCGGAACATGTATGCAGCTTTCGAAAATCGGCGGCGGCGTAGCCGTCAACCTGTCCAAGCTGCGCGGGCGCGGCGAGCCGATCAAAGGCGTGGAAGGCGCGGCAAAGGGCATTATGCCGGTACTGAAGCTGATGGAGGACGCGTTCTCCTATGCCGACCAAATGGGTCAGCGCAAAGGCTCCGGAGCAGGCTACTACAACATTTTTGGCTGGGATATTCTCGAGTTTTTGGATTGTAAAAAAATTAACGCCGACGAAAAGTCCCGGATTAAGACGTTGTCGATCGGCCTTATTATACCGAACAAATTTTATGAGCTGGCCGCAGGAAATAAGCCGCTTATGGTATTTGGACCGCATTCCGTTCATAAGGCGTACGGCATTCATTTGGACGACATGGACATGGACGCTATGTACGACGAGCTCGTTGCCAACGAGCAGGTAACGAAAAAAGCGGTTATGAACGCGCGCGATATGCTGACCAAAATCGCTTCGATTCAGCTGGAATCCGGTTATCCGTACATTATGAACAAATCGAACGCCAACAACGTTCACGCTTTGAAGGACATCGGCAATATCAAAATGTCCAACTTGTGTACGGAAATTTTCCAAATTCAAGAAACGTCCGAAATTAACGATTACGGCTTTGACGATGTGATCCGCCGCGACATTAGCTGCAATCTGGCTTCGCTGAACATTGTCAACGTCATGGAGCGCAAAAAGGTGAAGGACTCCGTCCATGTCGGCATCGAAGCGCTGACGACGGTTAGCGACCTGTCGAAAATCGACAACGCTCCGGGCGTGCGCAAAGCGAACGAGGAGCTTCATTCTGTCGGCCTTGGCGCGATGAACCTGAACGGCTACCTTGCGAAAAACAAAATCGCTTACGAAAGCGACGAAGCAAAAGATTTCGCCAATGCCTTCTTTATGATGATGAACTTCTACTCTCTTGAGAAGAGTATGGAAATCGCCAAGGAGCGCGGCGCGACGTTCAAAGACTTTGACCGTTCCGAATATGCGAAGGGCACTTACTTCACGCGTTACATCGAGACGGATTACCGTCCGGCAACAGACCGTGTGAAGGAGCTGTTCGAAGGCATTGACATTCCGTCCCCTCAGGACTGGGCGGAGTTGAAGGAAAAGGTACAGACTTACGGCTTGTACCATGCATACCGTCTGGCCATCGCGCCAACGCAAAGCATTTCCTACATTCAAAATGCGACTTCCAGCGTGATGCCGATTGTCGAGCATATCGAGACTCGGACCTATGCGAACTCGACCACTTATTATCCGATGCCTTACCTGTCGCAGGATAATTTCTTCTATTACAAGTCGGCGTACAATATTAACCAGTTCAAGCTGATTGATCTGATTGCCGAAATCGGACAGCATGTGGACCAAGGCATTTCCACTGTTCTGCACGTCAACAGCAACGTGACGACTCGTGAACTTGCACGCTTTTACGTCTACGCGGCTCAGAAAGGGCTTAAGTCTCTCTACTACACGAGAACAAAACGCCTTTCCGTTGAAGAATGTACGAGCTGCGCCGTTTAATAACGATACAATTTCGAAGAGATGTAGTGAAGAAGGAGCATGCCTACTATGAAAGCAGTTAACTGGAATCGCCCGGATGACGATTTTACGCTAACGTTCTGGCAGCAGAACGTGATGCAGTTTTGGACGGACGAAGAAATTCCGTTATCCGATGATAAAATGGACTGGATGCAAATGTCCGACGCCGAGCGCACGCTTTACAAAAACGTGCTTGGCGGTCTGACTTTGCTTGATACGATACAGGGCGGCGTCGGCATGCCGAAAATTTTGGAGCATGTAGACGGCTTGCAGCGCAAAGCGGTGCTCTCCTTCATGTCGATGATGGAGCAAATTCACGCCAAGTCTTACAGCAGTATTTTTACAACGCTTGCTTCGGGCGAAGAGATTGACGAAATTTTTAAATGGGTGGAAGAGAACCCGCAATTGCAGAAAAAAGCGTCGCTTATTTCCTCCTGGTATACCGGCATCAGCACGCCTAAAGAGCTGTATAAAGCGATGGCGGCGTCCGTTTTCCTGGAAAGCTATTTGTTCTACAGCGGCTTCTTCTATCCGCTTTATTTAGCCGGACAAGGCAAAATGACAAGCAGCGGTGAAATTATCGACCTCATTTTGCGCGACGAGAGCATTCACGGCTTGTATGTGGGCGTGCTCGCTCAGGAGCTGTTTGCAACTTTCAGCACGGAGGAGCAGGAACAGCTTAAAGTGGAGATTTACGCTCTGCTGATCGAGCTGTACGAAAACGAAGTGGCTTACACCGACCATCTATACAGCCCAATCGGGCTGGAAGAGGAAGTGAAGGCTTACGTTCGCTACAATGCCAACAAGGCGCTCATGAACCTTGGCCTCGACGCTCATTTCCCGGAGGAGCCGGTCAACCCGATCGTCTTCAACGGCATCAGCACTCATACGAAGCAGCATGACTTTTTCTCCAAAAAAGGCAACGGCTACGTTCGTACCATTCACGTGGAGCCGCTTAACGACGACGATTTTGTTTTCAACTTCTAAATCGACGGCTTGGTTCATACATTCAAACATGATCGCTCTCGACTATGCCTTGCGGCAAGGCCGGGGGCGATTTTTGCGAGTGGTGATGAACCGGCAGCCGATCGTAAGCTATATGTAGAGAGGATGGCATGCCATGAAGTCGATTGCGGTGAAAGAGCTGGCGGAGCGGTTCAAACTGGAAGTGCTGGCGGGAGCGGAGCATTTGGACAGGGAAATTGAAAAGGCGCGGGCGTATCGTCCGGGTCTGGAGTTTGTCGGGTTTTTCGACTTTTTTCCTCAGAAGCATGTACAGCTGCTCGGAAAAAAGGAAATCGCTTATCTTCACGGACGGTCGGAGGAGGAGCGCAACGCCCAAATTGGAAACCTTGTGAAATATCATCCGCCCTGTTTTATTGTCGCCTCCGGTCAGGAGGGGCTTGATATTTTGACTAGGCATTGCGAGGCGGAAGGCATCCCGCTGTTGCGGACGCAAGAGCCGACGATGTCCTTTCTCGCTATGCTGGACGGCTATCTCATCAAGGCGCTGGCGCCGGAAATCGCCGTTCACGGCGTTTGTTTGAATGTATCCGGCATCGGCATTTTGCTGCGTGGCAAATCCGGCGTCGGGAAAAGCGAAACCGCCCATACGCTGATCCGGCGGGGGCACCGGCTTGTCGCCGACGATATTATCGTCATTAAGAAGCTAAGCGCCCAGACGCTGCTTGGCAGCCACAACGAAAAAACAAAAGAGTTTTTGGCGCTGCGGAGCGTCGGCCTCATTAACGTTGTCCGCTTGTACGGACGGAAAGCTTTTCAAGATGAAACGCGGATCGCGCTGGATATCGAGCTGACGAAATGGCGCGACAACGACTTGAACAATGATTTGGAAATGGAGCCAACCTTCATCGATTATATGGGCGTCCAAATTCCGCATTTTGAAATTCAGCTCCAGCCGGGTCGCGACGTGGCCGGATTGATCGAAGCGGCGGCGAACAACTGGTATTTGAAACAGCAAGGCTACAGCGCAGTCGAAGATTTTATGAAGCGGCTGGAATGCGACTAAAGCGACTCCCCCCTGTGCAAGGACTACCTTTTTTATGGGAAAACATGTTACACTAAGAGCAGCAAGGCTCATCCTAACGTCTATCCATGCTTCCAATGCCAGTTTTGCGAGACAAAACGTTAAGGAGGACTAACCGATGGAAAATTGCTCAATTGTGACAAAGCCTGCTTTGCAGCTCGTTGGCATCAGTTATTGCGGCCCGTACTCGTCATTCCCGGACGAAGCGATTCGGCTTCAAACGGAATTTCTGGCCCGCAAGCACGAACTGAACGGTGCAGCCAGATCGACCGTCCTTTACAGCCCTTACTTTGGCAACGAGGCATTTGCAACCTATTGGGCCTGTTATGAGGTTCAGCATATTGAGGAGCTTCCGCAAGGAATGGTTCAATTGACGATCCCCGCGCATCGTTATGCGATGGTCGCCTGCTCCAACAAACGGATTGGCGAAGGCTATGAGCAGCTTAAAACGTGGATGAACGAACAGAAATTGCAGAAACATGATCAAGCGGTTTCCATTGAGCTTTTTTATATTGATGGGCAGCATTGGGAAGAGGAGCCGGTAGAGCTTCTTATTCCGCTTAAAGAATAGAGATGGAAAGAGCCTGGCGGAAGCGGGTTCTTTTTCTTTTGAAGGAGTCGGTTTCGACATGGAGCTTTATATAGTAGACGCTTTTACAAAAACGAGATTCAGCGGCAATCCCGCCGCCGTTTGCTTTGTCGAAGAAGACATAAGCGATCGTCATATGGCGCAAATCGCGGCGGAAATGAATTTGTCGGAAACGGCATTTCTGCAAAGGGAGCAGGATCACTACCGTCTAAGATGGTTTACGCCAAAAGTGGAGGTCGATCTTTGCGGCCACGCGACGCTAGGAGCGGCACATGCCTTATATGAAAGCGGAAGGCTGCGGCTACAGGACCGTGCGGAATTCATGACGAGAAGCGGGCTATTGACCGTCGTCCAGGGCGGAGAATGGTACACGATGGATTTTCCTTCGGAACCGCCTGCTGCTGTATCCGCTCCGAAGGAGCTGATTGAAGCGCTGGGCCTCATTCCGCGATATACGGGACGCAACCGGATGGACTTTTTGGTCGAGGTGGACAGTGTGGAGACGGTGCAAACGTTAAAGCCGGATTTTGCTTTGCTGAAGGGGCTTCAGGCGAGGGGCGTCATTGTAACGAGTGCAGCGGATCGAAAAGAAGCAGCGGACGAAGGCTTTGATTTTGTTTCCCGCGCCTTTTTCCCTGCGGTTGGCATAGATGAAGATCCCGTGACCGGCTCTGCGCATTGCGCGCTGGCTCCGTATTGGGGCAAGAGGCTGAGAAAGGATGAGCTGCAAGGCTATCAGGCTTCCAGCCGCGGGGGAACGGTTAAGATGAAGCTGGCTGGCGAGCGGGTCTACCTTTCTGGACAAGCTGTAACGGTGCTGAAAGGCAAGCTTGAAAGTTAACCGCTCGAAGGCAATCGGCTCATAATAGAGCGTGAAGCGTTCATCTTCTTTTTGCGCATATCGAAATACGGCAGCCCCAAAAAAGCTCCCTTCCAGCAGCAGGCGATCATGTTTCTTCTCGCCTAACTGTTAAGAGGGAGCTTTCTAGGTAAGTCAGTTGTGTGCGGTCTCCGGCAAACTTACCTTCGCAACATGTGAAGGTAATTAGCCCATTCCTTTCATGGAGGCGGGGATGGCTTTGTAGGATGTGACTTTGTTTTTTCCGGTTGTTTTGGAAAAATACATCGCTTCGTCAGCCTTTTTGATCATTTCCTGGACGGATGAGCAATCCTTTGTTGTACTGAAGCCTACGCTTATCGTTACAATCGTCTCTGTTTCGACGCGGCGCCTGATCGATTCCGCAACGATGTCGGGCTTCACCCGGTCCGTTCCGATACAAGCAAGCAGCTCCTCGCCGCCGTAGCGGCCTGCGGCGCCAATGCCGCTGGACTCTTCTTTAATAATTTCCGCTACCCGTTTCAGAACGCCATCCGCCTTATGATGTCCCTGCGTATCGTTTAATCGCTTGAAATTGTCTATGTCGCAAAAAATGACGGCGATGCCTTTGCTTCTCTCCAGCAGCCCTTCCGCCTTCAGATTGAAATGCCTGCGGTTGTACAAGCCGGTAAGTCCGTCGACGATGGACGATTGATAGGTGGACATAAGCCGCTCGATGACCCATTCAAACAAAAGCATAAACAAAAGGAAAAAATAAACGATCGGCAGCAGCACCGACAGCATCAACAGCCAAGATTGCGATCCATGGAACACGTAAGCATCTGCAATACGGACGAGCTCATACACAATAAAGACGATTAGACTGGCATAATATTTTGAATTCATGTCGGCGCTTCTTGTTGCCAGCAATATAATGAGAGTAACGACGATGGAATACACATCGAGAAGCGGGAACGCAAAGGCGCCGGGGTGCGTCCCGCCACTGTCAAACGGCTGAATGCCCACTTGAATAATAGCGAGCGCCACCGTCAGGAACGACATAATGGCGAACGGAACGATTCGAAGCCGGGCAGACCCGTACGTATACAATTTCATAAAAACAAAGTTTATAATAATAAAGGAAACGATATGCAGCACATTGGAAAATAAATAAATCCACGGCGAGAGGCTCCATCCCGGAAAGGCGAGCGCCACTAGCGCGCATTGTCTGGCAAAGACGAGCGAAATGCCCGTAATGAGCAGCCGGTACGTTTGTTTATTTCGATAGCTCACATAAAGCTTAATGGACATAAACAGCATCAGCGCAAGCACGACGATGACGGAGGAAGAAGAAAAAAGTTGTCCGTTTGGACCCGTTAACCATTGTATAATTGTCATAGGTTGACCACCAATATGTAGAAGTAGGGTTAAGCTTTACAGAAACATACGTTCTATTATATCATATTTCAGTGGAGAAGAAAGTTGAAATTACTTGCAAATCAAAGCGAATGACGCTTTAGAATCTTTCAGGAGTTGGGACGAATGAATATATTGCAAGCCTTGTTTTTTCCTCCGGACCAGCCGGGGGGCGTGTCGTCCATGGTCCCGTACATTCAAGAGCGTTTCCAAAAGATGGGCTGGGGGATGGAGCTGTTTTCCCTTCCCAAGCGCGTAAGGAACAAAGGTCAAGAAGAGGTTGTATTCCAAACCTTCGATCATAATGAATATATCGGCAATCCGCTCGTGGATAAGTATATACAAACTTATAAAGATTACGTTTGGTGGACGCGGATGCGTCTTCAGAAGCCTTACGATATTATTCACGCTCATCATCCGATCGCGGCTTTAGTGATGAAGCAGTTGTTCCCGGATACGCCGCTTGTCGTAACGGTGCATTCCAGTTACGAGCGCGAATTGATTTTGAACGGGAAAATAGAGGAGGGAGGGCCGGAACACCGTTTCCTCATCTCTATTTACAAGGAGCTAGAGGTCAAGGCCGATCGGATGATGACGGTGTCGGAATCGTTCCGGACTTACCTTGCGCCTTATATTCAATATCCTGAGAGCATCAAGGTCATTCCGAACGGCTTTGACGAAAAGCGATTTAAACCGATCGCACATGAAAACGAAGTCGCTCAGCTCATTTCCGTATGCCGGCTCGTGCCGGCAAAAGGCCTTGACGTGCTGCTCCATGCTTGCGCGGAGCTGAAGCAGCGGGGATACCCGTTTGTGCTTCATATGATAGGCGACGGCCCTATCCGCAAGGAGCTGGAGGAGCTCGCTCAAGAGCTGGGCTTGTATGATGATATTATTTTTTACGGCTATATGCTTCATCCCGAAGAGTTTATGCCCTTTTTTGATGTGTTCGTCCTGCCTTCGCGGGCGGAGGCGTTCGGTTCCGTATTTGCAGAGGCGGCACTTTGCTGGCTGGCGCTTGTCGGCACCAATGTAGGCGGCATCGCGGAGCAGATTGACGACGGAGTCAACGGACTGCTCGTACCGCCGGACGATGCTTTGGCGCTTGCGGACGCTTTGGAGAAAGTCGTATCCGACCCAACCTTTCGTTATCATTTGGCGCGTGCCGGCTGGGACAAAGCCAAAAAGGTTTATTCCTTGCAAAGAGTCATTTCCCAGCTGAAGAAGGTATACCAGGAGGCAAATGCCGGACGGAATGCCGAGTAATCGAATTTTGAAGGAGAGCGGGTGCCTTAGGTGAGTGTCTCATTTCGATTTATACACGCCGCCGACCTCCATTTGGACAGTCCGTTCCGGGGACTTGCGAAAGCGCCTGAAATTGTGAGAAAAGGACTCGCGGACGCCACCTTTGCGGCTTTGAACCGACTTACCGATATGGCCATTTTGCAAAGGGTAGATTTTATCGTCATAGCGGGTGATTTGTTTGATGAGGCGGACCGTTCGCTAAAAGCTCAAATTGCGCTGGTCAAGGAGTGGGAACGGCTGGCCGCCGCAGGAATAGCGGTTTTTGCCATCCACGGCAATCATGATCATTTGGGAGGGAGGAGAGCCCGGCTGGAGCTCCCTCCATCTGTACATATTTTCGGGGCGGCGGAGGTGTCTTCCTGCCCAGCCTTTACAAAAAGCGGCGAGCTGGCCGCATATATTTATGGAGTATCGTACGGGGAGCGCGCTGTGTCCCGCAATTTGGCTGCGGAATATATCACTTCGCCGGGGGGCCCTTACCATATTGCGCTGCTGCATGGCAATGTGGGCGGCCATCCGTCTCATGATCCGTATGCTCCATGTACGCTGGAGGAGCTGGTCAAAAGCGGCTTTCAGTATTGGGCATTAGGCCATATCCACAAACGAGAAGTTTTGCATGAATATCCTCATGTCGTCTATTCGGGCAATTTGCAAGGGAGGCATCCTAAGGAAACGGGAGCGAAAGGCTGCTATTTAGTCGATGTAGACCGCTCTGGAGCAACGAAGCTGCGTTTTTGCCCGCTCGATACGATTCGCTGGGAGGAAGAGACGATCTCGATAGACGGAATCGAGACGGAGCAGCAGCTTCTTCGCCATATGGACCGAGCGGTCGCCTTGAGGCTGCAAGCGGAGGAAGGCTGCTCCGTCATGCTCCGCATCCGCCTTGTTGGAAGAGGCGCATTGCATGAGGCGCTTCGGCAGACGGCGACGATCACAGCGCTGCTGGAAGGCTTGCAGCTGGAACACGAGCTGGCGGAGGGGCGCAATTGGATTTTTGTGTACGAGCTGCTAACGGAAACGGGTGCCGAAATCGATTGGGTTGGGCTCGCCGGAGAAGAAAGCTTCACCGGTGAATTGCTCAGAATGAGCTATAAGCTGGAGCAAGACGAAGAGGCGTGGCGGGGCTTTGCCCGGGAAGCTTTGCAAGATGCGATTGAACATGCGAGGGCAGGGCTGATCGGCAGGGAGAAGTGGGAGGAGCTACCCGAAAGGTGGCTGGAACAAGCAAGAGAGCTTACCATCAGTCTGCTTGCAAAAGAAGAACATACAGGCCGTCGGCCTTGAGTAGGGAGGCTATAGCGATGAAGCTGATGGAAGCTCATATAGACGGCTTTGGATCCATAAGTAACCGGCGCCTTGATTTGGACGCGCCGGTTATTGTCGTTTTTGGACCGAATGAAGCGGGAAAAAGCACTTTGTTCGGCTTTTTGCGAACGATGCTGTACGGTTTTGCAAGGCGCGCGAGCTCGGCGGATCGGCAGGAGCCTTTATATGGCGGCAGGCACGGAGGCAGTTTGATTTTAAAGGGGGCGGACGGAGCTTGTTTTGTGCTGCTTAGACATGCCGATGAAGCTGGAGGCAAGCCGCGAATTAGAAGGGTGTCGGAGGGAAGCGCCGAATTTGGGGCGGAAATGCCGCTTGAGCAGAGCAATTGGGAGCTGCGCTTCCTTGGCGGGATGAATGAGCGGCTGTTCCGGACGCTGTTTGCCATTACGCTGACGGATTTGCAAGAGGCAAGCGCTTTGTCGGGCGCAGAGCTCGGGAACCATCTTTATCAGGCGGGATGGGACGGCGGCAGAAGCATTGCAAAAGCGGAGAAGGAAATTTCGCAGGGGCTCGAAGCTATGTTTAAGCCGCGAGGAACGAACCAGACCATTAATTTGCAAATGAAAGAATTGGATTCGCTGGAGGCGGAGCTGCGGAAGCTTGGGGACGACATTGACGGCTATAACGAGCTGAAGAGAAAAGAAGAGATGGCGGAGCAGGCTTTAGCTCAAGTAAATGAACGGCTTCCCGAAACGCGGCGTCTGGCGGCATTGCTGCGGAAAGCGATTTTATTGCGTTCCGCATGGCTGAGAAGAGCTGTTTTGCTGGCCGAAAGAGAATCTATCGGGTATGCGGAACGTTTGCCGGCTGGGGCGGAGAGCATTTGGGCGGATGCCATTCGGCTCCGCGGGGAAATGAGCGAGCGTATAGATGTTTTGCTCGCGGAACGGCATCTTCTACAAAGGCAAAGAAATGACGTAAACGGAGACAGCGGTCTGATTGCGCTTGAGGCCGAGACGGAGTCTTTGCTGCTGGCATCGGAAAGAATGCGAGCCCTTCAAGATCAACGGCTGGAGTGGGAGAGTGAGCTTAGGGAGCTCGACGAGTCGATTGCATCGCTCATTACGGGAATTTCTCCGGAATGGACGGAACGCCAGCTTCGCGAGCTTGCGGTGACCATTGCCGACCGTGACTATGCCCGCCGGATGAAAGAAGAGGCATCGGCCGGGCGGAGCGCGGCTGACCGCCGTCAGGCGGAGCTTGAAGCCATTCGGGCTCAGGCGAAGGAATTGAAGCAGCGGCTGGAAGAAGCGGAGACGGCCTCACGGGAGTCGCAAGCGAGGTTCGAGAGCAGCCGCAGGGGACGAATGGGCTTCTTCATTCCGGAATCAAAAGCTTCGCTCTCCACTGCCTGGGATCTGCTGGACGAAGCATTAAGGCGGCTTGAGCTGGGACGAGCTGAGCGGGCAGCGCAAGGGGTAGCGGAAGGGGCGGCAAGCGATAGGGCGGCATCGTGGGCTATATGGGCTGGAATAGGCTTTGCCGGAGCCGCTGCTGCTCTGGGAACTGCCGCTATAGGCGGCTGGGCTGGCGATGCAGCGTCTATTTCCACCGCTGGCGCTATCTCCTTTGGCGGAGCTGCTGTCGTTTTTTTGGCGGCGGGGATTTGGAGGAGAGCTGCGGCGGATAAAGGAGCGGACAGAGCGACTAGAGGCAGAGGGAACGGACGTAGAAAAATGGGAGGGGCATCCTCCGAGCAATTTGGTGTAAGAGAGGCGTTAGAAGGCTTGCTTAGAGCGGATGAAAGCAAGCTGAGCGAGTGGCTGGAGTCGCTTCGGCGGGATGGAAACTCCGCTTCGGCATTAAGAGCGGTGCTTAGGACGGAAGTTCAAGAACGGCTGGAGGCTATGGCTTCTTATGAAGGATGCGAGGCTAGACGACTGGAATGCGAAAGCCGGTATTTCCGTATCCGCAAGGAGCTGGAGGAACGGCGCGAAATGGAAGGGGCTGAAGCGCTCAAGCGTGGGCTGGCTGCTGCGGATTGGGAGCATTGGCTTGCGGTACGAGCTCTTCCGGCGGGCATGTCCCCCGAATCCGCGCTAGAGTCGTTCGAGATCGCCGAAGCGGCTTTGGAAAAGCTTAAGCAGTACGACCGCATCAGCTTCCGATTGGAGGAGGCTAAGCGGGAGTGGACCGGGTACCGGGAGAAGACTGCGGAGCTTTGCGGGACATATGAGCAAGCCGTCCGGCTGTTAAATGATGATCCGGCGCTCGCTCTGCGATGGCTACAAGCTGAAATTCGGAGACATGCGGCGCTATTGGAAGAGGCCAAATCGATGGATGCCCGCCTTAACGTATTGACGTTGGAGCTAGAGTCTATGCAATTGCGCATGACGGAATGGAATCAAAAAATAAAAGGGATGATGGATGAAGCGCAAGTGACTGACGAAGGGCACTATTGGGAAGCGATTAAGCATCGCCGCCTGTTAACGGCTCTCGACCAAGAAAGGAATGCGCTGGACATTGAGCTGGCTGCCGGTACGGGAGAAGAAGGCGGATGGCTCCAGGTGGAAGCCTCGCTTCAGCGGTTTGACGGGGAGCAGTTGCAGGAACAATACGATAAGCGACTGGACGAGGAAACAGGGCTGATGGAGGAGCAGCGGGTGTTGCTGGAGCGCCGCGGAGAATTGCGGGGAGCACTCGAACGGTTGCAGCAAGAGGAGGCGCGGCGTGAACGGCTGATGAAGCGTGAATTAACGCTAGCCGGTCTGGATGCCTCCATGGAACGTTATGCCGTTCTCGCTATTGGCAAAGCACTCATCGATAAAACGAAGCGGATCTATGAAGAGGAGCGGCAGCCTGCCGTTTTGCGCAACGCTTCCCGCTATATACGCCATTTGACGCAAGGAAAATATATAAGGGTACACGCAAGCTCGAATCGTCAAGGGATCGAAGTGGAGAATAGGGACGGGCAATGGGTAGACAGCGGAAAGCTTAGTCGGGGAACGGCAGAGCAATTGTATTTGGCGATGCGGCTGGCGCTTGCAAAAGAATATAAGCCGGGAGCGAATATGCCTTTGCTTCTTGACGATCCTTTCGTAAATTTTGATGCAGACAGGCTAAAAGCCGCTATTAAATGGGTCGCGGAGCTGGCGGATGAGCGCCAAATCGTATTGTTTACTTGCCATGAGCATACTCGGGACATGCTGCTTGCCGCACGCGGCGATGCCAAGCTGGTCGACCTGAGCTCAGCCGCCGCGTTGTAGAGGAACAAATGAAAGAAGGCGAAATGGCTATAACCTGCGGTAAGCGACGCGTTTTCGAATCATAAGCACGAGCCAGCCAAGGCTGATCAGTCCAAACAACGGATAAAGCGTGGACAATAGCGGACCGAATCCAATTTGGCTCGCCAAATAGCAGATGACAAGCACGCCGAACGTCAGCAGCTCGCGCGACCATTTCAGCCGTTCTTGCAGCTGCAGGGTCAAGCCGTAAATGTCGGCGATTAGCGTTGTAAATATTTCTGCGAAAATAAGGAAGATGTAGATGAGCTGAACGTAATGTCCGAGCTGTCTGGCGATTCCGCCCATCGGAATGGCAAATTGCTGAATGCCCGGCATATGGACCGACAAAGCGATATGTCCGGCCAGCAGCATAAAACCGATGCCGATGCTGCCTACCCAAGAGCCGATTACGATCGTTTTTTTGTCGCGAATCTCGGCTCCTAGCGGTACAAGAACGGCTTGCGACAGCGAAAGGTTGAAGGCGGTATACAGAAAAGGGGACGCCCATGCGGCCCAAGGGGAAAAGTCGGTCGTAAGCGTAATAAATTTATTGGAACCCGGCGTTTGGAAAGTATCGATCATGACAAGCACGGTAAACAGCAGCATAACGGGGACGACGATGGCGTTGACGGCCAAAATCGATTTCATGCCTTTGCGCAGCAGAAAAAAGCTTGCGACAACGGTAATGAGGAGGCCTGTCTGATAGGAGATATTCCAATGCTCGTAAAAGATAGTGCCGGCACCCGCAAGCATGACGGCCGTTACTCCAAGCAAAATGACAAGCATAAAATGGCTGATAAGTCGGCCATATCGATCGCCAAACAGCGCTTTATTGAGATCCTCATATGACTTCGCACGAATTTCGCTTGCGATAAGCATCATTTTGGTACCAAGCCAAATGAACAGCACCGTAGACAAAGCGATCGTTGCGGTGCCCCAATAGCCGAATCTCGTAAAAAACTGCAAAATTTCCTGTCCGGTCGCAAAACCTGCGCCGACGATTGTGCCCATGTAGGTTGAAGCGATTTGAAATACCTGGCCTGTACGTTTTGACATCATACCGTCCTCCGATCCAACTGCCTTCTCTCTATGAAGGTATGTCGGGCGGAGGACAGGCATGACACAAATCTAGAAGTCAGCCATGAGCGAGCAGCTTCATGGACACGATTTCGTTTAATTCAGGATCGACATCCAGCTTTAACCTGGCCCCTTCCGCATCGTAGATTAGCAAGTATTCCGATTGTGAATCGGGCTTGCCGAGCTCGTCCACCGCTTTCTCCGGTTTATCCCCCACTTTCAGGCCGCTTAGGCCGGCTTTTATATGCGGATCGTACACTTCGACAAAATGAACGGCCCCCATTGAATTGATGCCAACTGCAAATCCTTTGTATTCCAACACTTGAATATTTCCTGTTTCTTCTTTTAGTGAATAGCGGTCAAGCTCTTTGCCAAATTCGGATTCGACATGATGATCGCTGTCCCCGATGGAAATGCCATGGAGCTGCGGTTCGCTTAAACTCCAACCGGTTTTGGCGCTACCCGGCTTTGCTGCGCCCTGCTTCTCCGGCTGACTGCTGGAATTTTCCGTAGAAGTGTCCTGCTCTCGGTCAATAGGGGGTGTGTGCGAGGGCAGCTCCTCCACATTCCCTTGGTCGATACTTTCCAAATAAGACTGCTGCGGGCTCCCCGGTTTTACTTCAGCTTTCTCATCCTCGATAGGATGGACGGAGTTGTCTTCTTTGCCGCATCCGGTCAATGCAATGGCCAGAAGAGCCGCTGCCGCCCAAAGCAGCATTTTGCCCCATACAGCTTTTGAACAGAGGTTCAAAGGATCGCCTCCAAATGAATTCATTCTATATAGTAGGACGCTTAGCTACAGTTAAAGTTGCTACCCTTTTTCCATTTTATTTTTATGTTTCCTTTTCTTTGATCTTCATCTGCCTAAAAAAGAATGTGGCAATATTCCGATAATTAGTGGGCCTGTTGCGCTTTTTGCCCGACCTATGGTACCTTATCGAAAAGGGATTTTTGGCGGAGGTTGTTTGAATGGAAAAGTTGAAGCAGCGCATATTGGAGCAATCGTCGGTCATATCTAGCGATGTTCTTCGAATGGATGCGATTATCAATCATCAGCTTGACCCGGCTCTTACGATGGAGATGGGCCATGAGTTTGCCAGCAGGTTCGCCGAACAATCCATCACAAAAGTGATTACGGTTGAATCTTCCGGCATTCCCGCAGCGTTTGCTACGGCTTATGTGCTAGGTGTGCCAATGGTGTTCGCACGGCGGAAGAAGACGCTCATCGCAGATCCTGATGTGTATGTGGAACGGGTGCCGTCTTTTACAAAAGGGATGGTCACGGATATTATGGTGTCCAAGCAATTTTTGACAAGCGAAGACCGCGTCCTATTTATCGACGATATTATTGCAAACGGCGATGCTGCGCGCGGGCTCATTAAAATTATTGAACGTTCTGGAGCGAAGCTTGAAGGCATCGGCATCGTGGTGGAGAAATCGTTCCAAGCCGGCGGCCGGACGCTGCGTGAACTGGGCATTCGGGTGGAGTCGCTCGTTAAAATTTCTTCGCTTGATAACGGGGAAATCGAATTTGAATAAGAAGTACCAGCAGGCTTTCTCTTTCCCGAGGCGAATTTATCGCTTATAATGGAGGAGAATTAGGCGAGGGGAGGCGTAAGGTCATGGAAAACTTGAACGCTGATTTTTTGAAAGCCAAACTAACCGACGCAAAAACTCATTTTGAGAGAGCGCTGGACTGCAAACATACGGAGTTTGATGACTTATACCCTTATATGATTGAACATCCGCAATTTTTCTGGTACAAACGTTACGTCGCTTGGTCCGAACTGCTCACCATTGTAAAATTGTGCGAAGAGCTATCTGCCGGATGGCAGGACGTCTTTACCGAAAAGCAAGCGGAATACATTGGAAAGCGCGTCATGTCTTCTCGTGTTTTGGATGAATGGTACGAGACAAATCGGGAGCATGTTGGAGGCTAATCGGCTTACATTCGATTATATGGGCATAGAAGAAGCCTCAATGAATCATGGAATGTGATCATTGAGGTTTTTTTGTATAATGGAGATTGGGACAATAAAAACAGAACGAAACTGCAAGGAGGTTTGGGCCGTAATGGTGACAGAGGAACAACTGGATCGTTTTCGCTTGTCGGGCGAAACGGTTAGAGTCGTGCGAGACGAGCTGGAGATCAATGACGTAGTCGGTATTGTCGTAGCTTGGGACGACGCTTCGGTCGTCATGCGCAAGCCGAGCAGGCGTGTCGTTAAGCTTAGCCGTACTTACCTTTATATGCCGGCTGCGGAAGAGCGGAAGCTTCCTCCGTCAGTCATCATTTCAATGGAGGAGTGACAGGATATGAAATGTCCAATTTGTAACGATGTGCGGATGAAAGCGGTTGTGAAGGACGGAGTCGAAATTGACTTGTGTCCGGAATGCAAGGGCGTATGGCTCGATAGAGGCGAACTGGAGAAGCTGCTGCAAGGGGTAAATGAAGTTCGTCAAGATTACGAGCGGATGGAACAGCACATGCAGCAAAATTCGGCTTTGTATGGCGGCGGGGCTCCTGCCTCCGGCACAGCATTTGGTCAAGCGCAGCCGTCCTCCGGCTACGGACAGCCGCCTTTTGGCAGCCAAGGATCGGGGCAGCAAGGTTATGGCAATCAAGGTTTTGGACAGCAGGGCCAAAGCAATCAGAGCTTCAGTCAGCCGGCACAGAATGGGCAAGCTTTCGGGCAGCCAAGCTATGGCCAGCCGCAGCAAGGCGGCTTTGGCGCTCCTCCGGCAAGCGGGCAAAACTATTCCCAGCCGCCTTCCGGATATAGCGGAAGCCAGTCGTCCAAGCCGGGCTATCCGCCCAACTATAATCAACCCGGCTACAACCAAAGCCATTCGCATTCGCAAAGCCACAATCAAGGCTATGGTTACAATAAACATCACAGCTCCTACAAGAAAAAGAAAACGGTTTTGGACATTTTCGGCGATTTATTCGAGTAAAGGTCGAATAAAGGAAAAAGCTCATTCGCAAAAGGCGATTTGCCTGCGGATGAGCTTTTTTCGTTCGGATGTTTTGGGCGAGAGAGGGGGCCGCTTAAGAGAACAGGCTGACGGCCCGTTTGCGCATGCCTTCCATCGGTCCCAGTTTGAATATGCCCAGCCATACGTTGGCGAACAGCAGTTGGACCATCGAGACGGCGATCCATACTCCAATAATTTGGATGGAATCCAGCTTTCCACCGAGACCGAGTCCCCAGCCGTAGAAAATAACGGTGCTCAGGATGTTTTGCAAGACGTAGCAGCTTAACGACATTTTGCCCGTTTGTTCCAGCCAGTTCCACAGTCTAAAATGCGGTTTCCATTCGAGGATGCGGGCAATGACAGCCAAATAGCCCATAGCGAGCAAAGGAGCAAACAGATAGCGTACAAATACGTCAAGCCCTGCAAGAGGAACAAAAGAAAGCAAAGTGAGCGGGAGCCCAAGTCCGATCCCCCATTTCATTAGCTTGCGGCGAATGCCACGCCCCTTTTCGTCATCGCCAAATGCCCCGTTTCTCATTAGCAGCACGCCGCACAGAAATAGCACAATGTTGAGCGGAAGGGCGAAAAACACTTCAAACCGCAGCACAAGGAAATTAGAAAGTCTAGCTTGAACCTGCTCGAACCAAGTTCCAGACGAATAAATGGCGCCAAAGTCGACTCCAGAGTCGTACGAAGCGTCTCCACCCGTATTGGCCAGCAAAAATATGCCCGCGAACAAGAGAGAAACAAGCAGCAGATGGATTCCTCCGACCCATTTGATCGTGCGGCGAATGGCCTTGTCACCCGCTCTTACAATAAACGCGACAATAATGGCCGCCAGCGCGTATCCCATCAAAATGTCGTATTCCATCACAAGCGTAAAGTGGATAAAGCCCTCCAGCATTAAAATAATCGATACCCATAAATAAGTGCCGGGCCACGGAGAGCCCTTTCGCAATGACTGCTGGTATTTCATTTCTAATCCAACACCGAACATGACCGACAGCAAGCCCAAAAATTTTCCGTTTACAAAAGTAAGGACTAGCGTTTGCAGGAATTTGTCCATCGATTCCCACCATTTGTTGACTTCGAACGCGACTACTTGGCTTGAATCCCCAATGTAAGCAAATATCCAGATGTTTGTACCGAGTGTGCCGAGAATTGCGAAGCCCCGTAAAATGTCCAACATACGAATACGGTTAACACTTCTCTCCATAATACTCTCTCCTTAGTATTTTCTCTCTTTTTTGGTACGTTGTATTAACAAAAACTAATTTAACACATTGTATTAAAAAAGACAATAGTCTATAATACAGCTATGCCAAAAATAGTTGATCACGAAAAACAACGCCAGCTCGTTGCTGAGGCTGCGCTTAGAGTTATTCAGAAGGGCGGACTCGATCAGGCGACCGTTCGCAATATTGCGGAGGAAGCCGGACTGTCGGTCGGTTCCATGCGTCATTATTTTTCCAGTCAGGCCGAGCTGTTCGGTTTTTGCATGAGGTTGTTTTTGAACCGGATTAACAAACGTGTGGAAGCGATGAACTACGACGGTCCTTTGCTGGATGTGCTGAAACATTTTATTTTGCAGTTTATGCCGGTGGACGAGGAACGTAGATTGGAAATGGAGGTTTGGTTTTCCTACAACATCAAGGTACTGCTTCATCCGGGTCTAAAGCCGTTAAGCGACGAAATGTACGATGGTTTGTTTAGAGCGGCGCAATTTGTGGTGGACATGCTGGATAGAAGGGGGCTGACAAAGTCCGGCCTTAATCTGGTAATGGAAACGGAGAAACTGTTTGCGCTTATTGACGGGCTTGCTCTTCATCATATTTTGCGTCCTGCGGATGTGACGGCCGCTTCAATAGAAGAAATCATCGCTCAACATTTGAAAGAGTTATGCGATCCGTCGAAGCTTTGAGTTATGGTGGAGCGCGACTGCTCCAAGCTGCGTTAGGGATAAGGGGAAGTGGGCACGGCGAGGCGATTCCCCCCTCGCGTCCTTTTTGAAAATAAAAGCATAAAAAAGAGGTTGCTCCGTCAGTCTAAAAGACTAAAGGAACAACCTCTTCTTTTGTTTGATGCGGTCGAGAGGACTCGAACCTCCACGGCTGTTACACCACTAGAACCTGAATCTAGCGCGTCTGCCAATTCCGCCACGACCGCAAATCAATTGTTGTGTCAACAAAAAATAATATATCACATGTTTCCATATTAGGTCAAGCTGAGTTTTGACGAAAGTGTAGGAGAAGTTTAATCGCTGCATCGTGCCCGTATAACGGATTAGATTTAATCCATCACTATTGCGTGGGAAATAAAGGATAGAAAAAGGCAGCTATGAAGATACTATCCCAATACTATTCTTAAACCGACAATGGAGGCCAAACGAATGAATACAAGAGACAACGGCGAATTAGAGAAAGGGAATGCCAAGCAACAACAATTGGACGCGTTCCGGGTTCCAAATGCCGGCGAGGCGTTGACGACCAATCAGGGGCTCAAGGTGGATGACGATGAGCATTCCTTAAAAGCAGGGGTTAGAGGCCCAACCATTATGGAAGATTTTCATTTCCGTGAAAAAATGACTCATTTCGATCACGAGCGAATTCCGGAGCGGGTTGTTCATGCGAGAGGATTTGGCGCTCACGGCGAGTTTCAATTATACGAATCGATGGCGGAATATACGAAGGCAAAATTTTTAACGGACACGTCGCTTGTCACGCCGGTATTTGTCCGATTTTCTACCGTGGCGGGCTCCCGCGGCTCAAGCGATACAGTACGCGACGTGCGGGGTTTTGCGGTCAAGTTTTATACAGAGGAAGGAAACTACGATTTGGTCGGCAACAATATGCCGGTATTTTTTATTCAGGATGCCGTCAAATTTCCTGACTTTATTCATGCTGTTAAGCCGGAGCCGCCAAACGAAATTCCGCAGGCATCTTCGGCGCATGATACGTTTTGGGATTTTGTTGGCGCAAATACAGAAAGCGCCCATATGATTATGTGGGTTATGTCGGGCCGGGCGCTGCCGCGAAGCTTCCGAATGATGGAGGGATTTGGCGTCCACACATTCCGTTTTATTAACGAAAAAGGGAAATCGCATTTTGTTAAATTCCATTGGAAGCCGAAGCTTGGCGTACATTCACTAGTTTGGGATGAAACGCAAAAGGTGGCGGGCAAAGACCCGGACTTTAACCGGCGCGACCTGTGGAATGCGATTGACCACGGAAATTACCCGGAGTATGAGCTTGGCGTGCAAATTTTGAAGGAAGAGGACGAGTTCAGCTTCGACTTTGACATTTTGGATGCGACCAAGCTGTGGCCCGAGGAGGTTGTTCCCGTTCGTATCATAGGCAAAATGACGCTGAACCGCAATACGGACAACTTTTTTGCGGAAACGGAGCAGGTTGCGTTCCACGTTGGCCACCTTGTGCCGGGGATCGATTTTACAAATGATCCGCTCCTGCAAGGAAGATTGTTTTCATATACCGATACGCAGCTGCTGCGCCTTGGGGGGCCGAACTTTACGGAAATTCCGATTAACCGGCCCATTGCTCCCGTTCATAACAACCAGCGCGACGGCATGCACCGGATGACGATCAATCCTGGACAAGTCAGCTATCATAAGAGCGGACTGGCGGGGAGCTATCCCGCTCCCGTATCCCAGCAGGAGGGCGCCTACCGCCATTACGAGGAGAAGGTCGAAGGCCGCAAAATTAAAGCAAGAAGCGCGAGCTTCGAGGATCATTTCAGCCAAGCGGCGATGTTCTGGCACAGCATGTCGGCGGCGGAGCAAAAGCAAATTGTCGACGCATTCCGGTTCGAGCTTGGCAAAGTGCTGTCTAAGGAAGTGCGGCAGCGGGTGGTCGATGTGTTCAGCCGGGTAGCGGAAGAGTTGGCCGAAGCGATTGCGGCCGGCATTGGGGCGACGGCAACGAAAGGGGTGGCGGCCCAGCCCAAGTTTCATTCTCCGGCTCTTAGCATGATGAATACCGTGAAGACGGCTGCCACTCGAAAAGCGGCCATTTTGCTAGGCAACGGATTTGCCGCGGTAGAGGTCAAAGCCCTGCAGCAATCGCTGAGCGAGGCAAAAGTGACGGCGGATATCGTTAGCATCACGCTTGTGCCGGTAAAAGGGGATGACGGATCTGTGCTGGAGCCGCAGCAATCGCTGCTTACTGCCGCATCCGTCCTATATGACGCAGTCTATATTCCAGGCGGACGGCAAAGTGTGGACGAGCTGCTCAGCGATGTGAAAGCGGCGGATTTTGTTAGGGAGGCATTCTTGCACTACAAAGCGATTGGCGCATCTGGTGAAGCAAGTCCATTGTTGGCTGCTGCGAAAATTATTGCTGCTTCGAGCGCAGGAGGCGATAGCGGAGTACAGCCTGGCGTTTTGCTTGCCGGAGGAGGCGGGCCGGACGCAGCTTTCGCCAAAACGTTTGTTGAGGCGATTGCCTCGCATCGATTCTGGGACCGAAATGTTCAACCCGTATAGTCCCTATTGTATAAAAAAGACGAGTAGTGTTCCTTTTACAAAGGGGCTGTGGCATAAGTAGGTGTGTTTGTTTGATGAGACCGCTCGCAAGCTTAAAACATATAAATCCGCAAGAAGGCCAGTTTTTTAAAAGTACCTATCTTCCGGGTCACCGTTTCGTTCATTCATCTCTGCATCGCCATTGCTGTTTTTGGTCTATGGCTACCTTCTTGAGCAGATGGATAGCAAGCGAAAGCCACTGACCTCAAGGCTTGCTTTCGCAACCCAATATCCAGAGGGGATCTGGGGTGCTCTAGTGGTTTCTGGAACAACTAAATGTTCAAAATGAGGCTCTGCGAGAGCTCTAATGGTTTCTGGAACAACTAAATGCTCAAAATGGGGCTCCGCGAGAGCTCTAGTGGTTTCTGGAACAACTAGATGCTCAAAACGGGGCTCCGCGAGAGCTCTAGTGGTTTCTGGAACAACTAAATGTTCAAAACGGGGCTCCGCGAGAGCTCTAGTGGTTTCTGGAACAACTAAATGTTCAAAAGGAGGCTCCGCGAGAGTTCTAGTGGTTTTTGGCACAACTAAATGTCCAAAAGGAGGCTCTGCGAGAGCTCTAGTGGTTTCTGGAACAACTAAATGTTCAAAACGGGGCTCCGCGAGAGCTCTAGTGGTTTCTGGAACAACTAAATGTTCAAAATGAGGTTCTGCGAGAGCTCTAGTGGTTTCTGGAACAACTAAATGCTCAAAACGGGGCTCCCCGAGAGTTCTAGTGGTTTTTGGCACAACTAAATGTTCAAAATGAGGCTCTGCGAGAGCTCTAGTGGTTTCTGGAACAACTAAATGTTCAAAACGGGGCTCCACGAGAGCTCTAGTGGTTTCTGGAACAACTAAATGTTCAAAATGAGGCTCTGCGAGAGCTCTAGTGGTTTCTGGAACAACTAAATGTTCAAAACGGGGCTCCACGAGAGCTCTAGTGGTTTCTGGAACAACTAAATGTCCAAAATGGGGCTCCGCGGAGCTCTAGTGGTTTCTGGAACAACTAAATGTTCAAAATGAGGCTCCGCGAGAGCTCTAGTGGTTTCTGGAACAACTAAATGTTCAAAATGAGGCTCTGCGAGAGCTCTAATGGTTTCTGGAACAACTAAATGTTCAAAAGGAGGCTCCGCGAGAGTTCTAGTGGTTTTTGGCACAACTAAATGCTCAAAATGGGACTCCGCGAGAGCTCTAGTGGTTTTTGGCACAACTATGGCTACCCTCAGTCATGGTTGTGCTTTTTCTCACCCAAAAGAGGAATTTGCAAGGGGTACCAAGTGACGAGCTAATCCCAAATTTAGAGCCAAAAAGCCTTCAAACCACCTCTATAGGTTTGAAGGCTTCTTTAAATAGGACACGAGGGAATAGAAAAACCAAAAAATGATTTTTGGGACAAACTCTTATTTTTAATTATCTCATAGACTCTTCTTTTTAAGTGTCTATTTATTGTTATTGCAATGGCTACGGTTAGAACTTGCGCTTTCGTCGCTTCTTATGTTTTTCGAATTTTGGGCTAATTAGCATCGTGGAAAATAATGCCCAGGCTATATCTGTTGCCGGAGTGAACGGTGCCAACACCATGTCTAAGCGTTGTCCGATAATACCCTCTTGCGCCTTGAACGGGACGATGTTGGGTTGGAAAGATAAGTCCTTCTCCTTGATTCAAAGCGATGACATGGCCTCTGCTTTGAGCACGCGGTTTTTGCTCGACGAGCAGAAATTCGCCGCCAGTATAATCCTTTTCTCGTTGATTCAGTGTAAACACGACTTGGAAAGGGAAATAAATGTCCCCATAGAGATCCCGGTGCAAACAATTGTAACCGTCCGAGCCATACTTTAGGATTAAAGGCGTAGAACGAGTTTGACCTGCCTGATGACATTGAAGCAAAAAATCAGATAAGGATTCCGGATATTTGGATGGTTGCCCCCATTGTTCTAACCACCGATTGGCTGCTTTGGCAAGCTCGGGATATAATTGATCACGCATTTGCCCAATCGAGGCGGGAAGCGGAGCATTGAAATACTTGTATTCCCCAATCCCGAATCCATACCGTTTCATATCGATCGTGCTGCGATAAAGCTGATCGTCTTCGTAACCGGCTATAAGTGATGAACATACATCGGGATCGATCAACCGGGGCAGCTTCGCATAGCCATTTTCATCAAGCGACTGATGCAAGGCTTGCCAATCCAATTGGGTCATAGACATGTTCCATTCTCCTTGAGCAAACGGGTGTCCCGTTCACTCCTCTGATTGCGATTTGACATGTTCAACAGCCTCCATTGTCATTTGTTTGTGCCATTGGCGATAGCCTTCCGGTGTAGTGCCTGTCATTTTTTTGAATAACGTAATGAAATAGGGCGCATTATTCAAACCAACGAGTTCCCCCACTTCTGGTATCGATTTCTCCGTTTCAATCAAAATTTGTTTAGCGTGATTGATCCGTACATGTTGAATAAACACAGTTGGCGTTACCCCTGCCACCTTCTTGAACGTCCGATGAAGATGATAAGGTGTGCCGTGACTTATTTCCGCGAGATGTTCCAAACTTAAATGATCGCGATAATTTCGAGTGATGTATTCCGTCACCGTTGCGATCCATTCCTCATGAGGCAAGCGCGTTCCGGTAGGCTTGCATCGTTTGCAAGGACGAAATTTCGTTAAGGCTTGCTCCGCTGATTTGTAAGTGCCAACATGCTCCCTTTTTGGAGGTCTGGACTTGCATGAAGGATAGCAAAAAATCCCTGTTGACCTGACTGCGTAAAAAAATTTGCCGTTGTAAGAAGCGTCGTTGTTAATAATGGCTTGCCATTGCTCCTCTGTCGCCGTTTCAGGCTCTTCCGGTTTTTTTCTAGAGCGGAGTATTGGCAAATCTAGCTCTTCATTTATATGGTTACGATGGGTCACGTTCGTTCACCTCTATCTATCAGTATATCCCGCCAAAAAGTGTCTGCGTTTTTTTGAGAACATAACAGCAAGATTGCAAAAGCCGCTTCATTAACGTTTCATGGCTCGAATCATTTCTTTTGCATGTTTGTCGACGCGATAGGATTCCAGCATTTTCTGCAACGCTTTATTGTAAGTCATGTCATCCAAATCGTTGTGATGCAAAAACGTTAGTGTTCGTTCGGGAAATTTTGTATAGGCGATTGAAATGGCCCACGCGACAGCCATTTTGGCATAATAGCCTTCATGACGAATGCGATTTAATAGTTGGAAAACTTTATCCAAATACGCTTCATCTAAATAATAATTAAGCAGCATCACTACACCGAAGCGTATATCGTATTCCTTTTCTGTTTCGAAGTAAGGCAATAGAAAGTCCCACACGCGCTGCTTATTTGAGCGAGTAAATTTTAATCCGGCACAAAAGCTGTCACAAAGGGACCAATTATCAATTTGCGGTACAAATTTTTCTATATAGTGCAATATCTCTTCGACATCGGTATTTACATAACCAATAATCATCCCCTGCAGCATGACTTCCTCAAAATAATCATTGATAGAGGGATCCAGATAAGCACGCCAATCGTCTTTGGCTATCTCTTTTGCCAGCTTTCGAAGCACGGGTAAACGAACTCCAAGCATATTATCGATATTTGGAATTAAAGCCGCGGAAAACGTTTTATAATTTTCATCTGCGAGTGCATGTAATTGTTCTCTGATCGATTTTTCCACGTATTCTCCTTTATAATTAACTGAATTTTAGTAAGGTTGATCGTAAGAATGCACTTTCCTAATGAAGCGGAGCCATTCTGCGATAATTTCTCGTTCATAATTTCAAGTATATTAATGTCGTTTGCTGAATGCACGATTTTGGAGATATAAGAGCAATATAACAAAATGGATCGAGATTATGGCTTGCTGGATGCACAAATTTGGAGAGAGGGAAGGGGATTTCACGGACCAATACTATGACGGTACATGCAAAAAAGCTCCCGAACTGTCGCAAGGACAAATTCGAGAGCTTGATATTTGTTAAGTTGGTGCGGTCGAGAGGACTCGAACCTCCACGGCTGTTACACCACTAGAACCTGAATCTAGCGCGTCTGCCAATTCCGCCACGACCGCACATCGAAGTGACGTTTCCTATAGTAGCATGCTGGGGACGCCAAGTCAAACGATCGGTTAAAGTTTTAATTTTCAGCCTATTTAACCCTCATAATATTGTCATTGTTTGGGAATAGTACTTGTGAATTCAAGAGGGAAAGCCTCGATTTCATTAGGAAATGGGTGTGAAAACAACGCTATGTTTAAGTTCACGAATGGTAAAATGCGACTCAAACCAGCCATCTTTGTTTTGTTTGCAATTGCTCTCTGGCTGGCTGGATCAATAGCGGCGCATGCCGAAGGTTCGGGGCGCACGCTTGCCATTGTCATCGACGATTTTGGCAACGGAATGACGGGAACGGAGGAAATGCTTAAGCTGCCGGTTCCCTTTACCGTGGCGGTTATGCCCTTTATGCCAACAACAAAAGAGGATGCCGAGGCGGCTTATCGGCTCGGTCACGATGTCATCGTCCATATGCCAATGGAGCCGAATAAAGGTTTGAAAAAATGGCTGGGGCCGGGAGCGCTGACCGCCGACCTGAGCGACGAAGAAATTCGGAAGCGAGTGGAAGCGGCCATCGACAACGTCCCGCATGCTATAGGGATGAATAATCATATGGGCTCCAAAATAACGGCGGACTCCCGAATTATGCGGATCGTGTTGACCGTGTGCAAAGAACGCGGCTTGTTTTATCTCGACAGCCGGACGACTCCACATTCAGTAGTTGCTGAGGTGTCGGCTGAAGTTGGCGTGCCGGCTCTTTACAACAATGTATTTTTAGACGATGTGTACACCGAACAGCATATTTCCAAACAAGTGGGGCTATTGCGCAAACATTTGGAAAAACACGAAAGCTGTATTACGATCGGCCATGTCGGGCCGCCCGGACTTAAGACGTCATCGGTGCTGAAGCAATCGATACCGGGGATGCAATCGGTGGCGAGCTTCGTCAAGCTGTCCGATATGGTGCGGTCATCAGCGGGCGATCCATTTATACTGCCGAATCCCTGAGGCAATCGCCCTGGCGATTTCGGTTTGCGAGGCCGGGTCGGTCAACATGGCCCGGTCATTTTCGTTGCTGATAAAACCCATTTCCACAATGACGGACGGTTCATCAACTCGTCTCAGCAAATAAAAAGGATTTCCAAGTCTCGGAAGCGCAAACGTATGCTGCTGCTGATTAAGGGCGTCTTGCAAGCAGAGCGCCAGCAGTGCGCTCTCTCCGGTATTTTGATGAAGGACAAGCGGCCCTCTTCTTGAGCTGTTTTTACCCCAGTTCACATGAAGGCTGACGAGCAGCTCGCTATTGATTTCTTCGGTAAGCTGGCCCCGCTGGGACAAGTCTTTGCGATGCCTCGATTTGGTTGCATGCCATCTGTTCTCTTCACTAAGCGCATAATCGCCTGTCCGGTTCATAACAGCCGGAATGCCGTAGCTTCTAAGCAATAAATAAAGCTTTCCGGCAATGGCCAGATTGATATCTTTCTCCAAAATCGTTCCATGCGTTGCTCCACCATCAATACCGCCGTGGCCTACGTCAATAATGACGGTTGTATGAGGGAGCGTCCAATTATGATCTTCTTCGTAGTAACCCTTTTGCCCAAATTGCTGGTCATGTGCGCTTTGTCGATTTATGCCTGAAGCCGAAGACTCTATAGCGGGCGAAGCTGCCGCAATTGTCGGCGCTGCCATCACTTCCGAAGCATTGCCAGAGCCTGTCGATGCCGACAGCACTAAAACCAGCATGGATGCAAACACATATCGTTTCAATAAAACCATAACCGCATCCTCCCGCAAAATAGTTGTTCGCCGAACTGCCAGCTTCCGTTAGCGTGGCTGTTTAGAGGAAAACTCATGCATGGTTACAGGCAAAAACATTGGGGAATGCTTATTGTACACAAGAAAAAACGGAGGTGTTCGGCAATGGCCGGAGGAAACGATTTGGTGAAATATATGACGGAGCAGCTTGTGCAATATATGGAAACCCCTTCTGAAATTCGGAAGAAGGCGCGCACGTCGGCCAAAGCCGCAAGGGAGCCTTGGCTGACGCGCTGGTTTGGATGGGGACCGGCAAGCTTTTTAATGTGGTGGAGAGGCAGAGGACGTACAACGCGTCAACGGTAAAACCGGCCCATTTCGACCAGCAGCTCAATGGGGATATAGCGGCGATCGGCGTTGTCCTCATCGGTATCCAGAGCTAGAAACAGCTCGCCGCTATCCCATTTGTCATACCCGACAACCGACCAAACTTGGGTCAAAGTGCCGCCGAAGCTGTCTACGGTGTAACGGATTTCTTTTTTGGATGAGATGGCTTGCAAAAGGGATGAATAATCGCCATTTTTAATAGATAAAGCGGGCTTAGTCAACCAAGGCATGCGTCCGTATGGATGGAATGAGGGTATCGTTTTGGATTGCAACAAACCGGCATGGAGGGAAGCGACTCCATGCTTATTTGCGCGAGGTTTGCCGCTAATAAGCCGGTTCCAATCGGGGGGCAAACCCTCCCCAGAATAGGCATCGGTATAAGTGACGCTTTTTTTGGATTCGATTTTCCAAGCGGCTTGCAAAGGATTCAAGTAGATGCGCTCGGCGCGGCTTGAGTCTTGTATCAGTTGAAGCTGCAGCAGGGACAGCTGCAGCGATTGTTCGTTGAACAAAGGATAGGCGCCAGTGCCGTATTCGCCCAAACGGTAGCCTCCGTCTTCTGCCGCATGAACGATTAAATAGCCGACGATCTTATCCCGCTGCTTAAGGAGAACAAGCCAGCTATGCGTTCCTGGTCCGAGCGGGGAGAGAGAAAGGTTAGCGGCTTTCCATTCCGCATAGGTGGATGAAGAGGATAGCTCGTCCACCCATAGTTTAGCTTGCCGCTCTACTTCGGACACGGCGGCTTCCACTTTGTCAGCTGCGGCATCTTGTACGGTTTTATCTTTCCGGGCTGTTTCTTCACTGTATGGCTTTGCTGCCGAGCTTGCATACGCCTCGTTTTGATGGGAGGCTGAACCGGCCCAAATGATAAGAGCGGCCAGCCCTGCTTTTACCCATATTCCCGTTCTCGAATTAAACATAAGCAATCACCTCAAAACAAGTGTAGCGGAGGGGCGGCAAAAAGGCTGTTGTTCCATGTCGCAAAGCATCCGTAGGACAAGCGCCTTTTTTGCCGTAAAGATGATTTTTTCGTCTAATGGTCTTCAATCGATGCCCTCTAGATGGAAAATGCCGCAATTAATGGCGGAAGCCGTCACACGAGGCTCGTATTGCCATCTGATTTCTTCTTTTCTTTGTTGATATTGCTCTTCAATGGCAGGTTTGTTTTCATCCGTGGCATGCTCCAGCAGCGGCGAGTAATATTGCTCTACCCGCTCAAGCTCATCTTGCAGCCTAGCAGCAGCTTCTTTGGCCCAACCGTAATCGTAGTTTTTAAGCTTGCGTTCCAAGGTGCTCTCCACGATGGTTTGCGCTTTTGCATACGATATGCCGTTTTTGGTCAAATGAATGTTGGAAGGCAGTCTTGGTGTCAGCTTCATAGCGAGCAGCCGGTCAAAAAAGCCGTCCACGCAATGTCCCGTTACAAGCGAAACGCCAAAGCTGAACAGTTCCTCCCGCTTCCGGTCGCATGCGAACTCCACTTTCATATTAACGCCGAGCCAGGCGGTGTAAGGGGTGGAGGCAAACGGATTGCTGCCGCGCTTATCCGGCTCTTGAAACAAATTGACAAATCCGCCTCTCGATTTGGCCGCACCAAACAGCTGATCCAGCTTGCGCGAGCCGAAGTATAAATCCTCTCTTGGAATTCGCGGCGCCTGGATGGAGCTGTTGATAAAACCGAAGGATCTGGAAAGCGCGGCATCGGCTGCCGCGGCTTGTCCGTCCTGCGGCACAGCGGCGGCTTGATTCAGACTGATCTCGTATTTCTCTTTGTCCGTTACGAGCAGATACGTCATCGTTTCCGGCTCCGTGCCGGCCCGGTCGACAAAGCTCCAATAGTAGGGCCGATTCGTCAGCTCCCTGTCTGCATCGGGCGATAATTTAACGGTAATATGGGCAGGAGACTTTTCCAAAATGGAGCATTCCGTCGCCTCCAAATATCGGCTTACATATTTATGCACTTGTTTCTCGTTCATGGTTTGTTCACCTCAACGGAATGGCCTAACCGATCCATCTTGACGAGAAGATCGGGCGCTGCGGAATAAGCGTTTGGTCCGTGCGATTGAACTGCGCTCCGGGCTTCGCTTAAGGAGCTGCCAAGGCGGCCGAGCTGCTGCTGCAAATCCTGTTCGCTGCCGGACTCCAGCATGGCGCGGGCAAGATGTTTCTCGAGCGATTCGCCGCCCTCGAATTTTTCCAAAATATGATCCAGCTCGCCGATGACCAGCTCAAACAAGTTGATTTTTTCATGAAGCAAATTAACGATATGCTCCTCAATCGTTCCAAGCGTGCACAGGTTGTAAATACGCACATCCTCCGTTTGTCCCAGCCGGTGAACGCGGCCAATCCGCTGCTCGACCCGCATTGGGTTCCACGGCAAATCAAAGTTGATCATATGGTGGCAAAATTGCAGATTAATGCCTTCGCCGCCCGCTTCCGTTGCGATCAGCACTTGCGCTCGTCCCCGGAACAGGTCCATCATCCAATCCTTTTTGCCGCGATTCATGCCGCCTCGATAGGGAACCGCTACAATATTGTGCGAACGGAAAAACTGCAGCAAATATTCTTGCGTAGCCCGATACTCGGTAAAGATGATGACTTTATCATCCATCTCGCGAATAAGCTCCATCGCTTTTTCGGCTTTCGTGTTCGCTTTGATGCCTTTAATTTTTTCGACGAGCCCCCAAATTTTCGCGCGGATGGGGGAATCCTCCTCTGTTTTTTTGAACAGATTGATCAGCGTCAAAAATACGGCGTCCCTGCTGCTGCAAACTTCCCGCTGCAGCGTAACGAGCGACAGCATGCTGCTGAAATCGCCGCCGCTTTCGTCGTACCGCTCCTTTACAAAGCCGGTAACGGCATCGTAAAGAGCTTTTTCCTCAGGCGACAGCGATAGGGGAATGTTTTTTACAAATCGTTTTGTAAAATGGATGCCGCCGTCCCCTCTGCGATTGCGAATCATAATAGTCGAGAGAGCCTCTTGCAGCTGGTCCTCGTTTTTCGGCAGCCGCTTGTCGACGACGAAGTTGGCCGCAAAGTCGCTTTGTCCGCCAAGCTGTCCCGGCTTGAGAAGCGTGATGAGGTTGTACAGCTCGTCTAGATCGTTTTGGATGGGAGTAGCCGTCAGCAGCAGGCAATATTTTTTGCGCAGCTGGGTGGCGAATTGATAGTTTGTCGTTTTTTTGTTTTTCAGCTTATGAGCCTCGTCGATAATGATCAGATCATAGTCCGTCCCAAGCACCCGTTCCCGGTGAGGATCGCGCTTGGCGGTATCTATGGAAGCGACGACGACATCGTAGCCCCATGTATATTCCTTTTTTTGCGCGACGGCGGAAATGCCGAATTTTTGATTCAGCTCGCGTACCCATTGCAAAACGAGGGAGGCCGGCACAAGAATAAGAGCCCGTTTCACAAGCCCTCTTATCATATATTCTTTCAGGACGAGTCCCGCTTCTATCGTTTTGCCAAGGCCAACCTCATCGGCGAGAATAGCTCTGCCGCCCATCTCATGCAGCACTTTGCTTGCGGTACTGATCTGATGGGGCATCGGTTCGATGGCGGGGAGCGTTTTGAGGCATTGCAATTGCTCGAAGCTTTCCACTCGCTTCGCTTCCTCCGCTTCCATCACGAGCTGATAGAGCGTCCAGTCGTCCCACGGACCGCCCCGGGACATTCGGTGCTGAAGCTCCTCGAACCAGGAGCGGTCGATTTGCAGATCGACATGAGGGTGAAGCTTGCGCAGGGCGAAAGGGGTTTCGGCAGCGGCTTGCGGCGTTTTGTCTCCTGTCATAAGTACGCTCCTTCCGGAAAAAAGGGATATGTTGTCATTAGTATTGCCCTATTGAACAATAATAATAAGATCGGACTTTACTACATATTAATAACTATATGTGGTGTGATATAATTTATATCAATACAATATATTGATTTCTATAATGAACTAGTGCAGCGGTTTCGAACCGTACAGCTGAAGTAGTTGAGGATATAAGCAGCGTAAATCCATAAGAGGAGGAAGGTAGAAATGAAGAGACTGGAGGGTTTAAGCGAAAAAATATTTTTGGACCGATACGCAAGGAAACATGCGGACGGAAGCCGGGTAAAAGCTGGAGATGTCGTTCTTGCTCTCGTAAAGGATGATGCCAAATTTCCGGTCAAAGAAACGGGGGAAGTGCTGTTCAGAGACGGAGAAGATGTCGAGGTTCGTCTTGCGAACGGAGAGGTAATCCGGACGACGATTCATCGCCTCACTCATCCCATTGAGCGGACGCCGGAGGCGATGTGGGATCGGCTGGCAGCGGCGATGTCGTCGGTGGAGGAGCGGCCGGCAAAAAGAGTGGAGTGGGAGCGGAAGTTTAGGACGATTTTGGACGATTGGAAGCTTGTGCCCGGGGGAAGAATCGCGGCTGGCGCCGGGGCTAGCGACGAATTGACTTTGTTCAACTGTTACGTTGTTCCTTCGCCGCATGATAGCCGGGGCGGCATTATGAAAACGTTAAAAGATATGACGGAAATTATGGCACGCGGCGGAGGCGTGGGCATGAATTTATCTTCGCTGCGTCCGCGCCGGGCAGTCGTTGCGGGCGTTAACGGTTCATCGAGCGGCTCCGTCTCGTGGGGCGGATTGTTCAGCTACGCTACCGGGTTGATTGAGCAAGGCGGCAGCAGGCGCGGAGCTTTAATGCTTATGCTGAACGACTGGCATCCCGACATTATGGAGTTTATTACGGTGAAGGAGAAGATGGGGGAAGTGACGAATGCCAACCTGTCGCTTTGCATTAGCGATGCCTTCATGGATGCCGTAAAGCGGGATTCGGATTGGGAGCTCGTATTCCCGAATACCAAAGATGCAGAGTATGACGAGCTTTGGACGGGCGACCTGAAAGGATGGAAGGCGCTTGGCAAAGAGGTTATTACTTACAAAACGGTAAAAGCAAAGGATATTTGGCATAGCATTATCGAATCGGCATGGAAATCTGCTGAGCCGGGCGTCGTGTTTATGGAGCGGTACAATACGATGTCGAACAGCTGGTATTTCAACCCTATCGTCTCGACCAATCCTTGCGGGGAGCAAGGGTTGCCGGGATGGGGCGTATGCAATTTGGCCGCTGTAAACTTATCTAAGTTTTACGATGCCGGGAGGAAGGAGGTTAATTGGAAGGAGCTTGGCGAGACGACCCGCTGGTCCGTTCGGTTCCTGGACAATGTCATTGACAAAACGCCGTATCATTTCCGCGAAAATGAAGAAAACCAGAAGCGCGAGAGGCGGATCGGCCTTGGCACAATGGGGCTCGCCGAACTAATGATCAAGCTCGGCATCCGGTACGGCAGCGAGGAGTCGCTTACCTTTTTGGATAAGCTGTACGGATTTATGGCGAAGGAAGCTTATTTGGCATCGGCCACGCTCGCTTCGGAGAAAGGTTCGTTCCCAGCGTTTGACCGGGAGAAATATGTGCAAAGCGGTTTTATGAAGGAGCTGCTGTCCGTTTATCCCGAGGTGGGGGAAGCGATTCGCAAATACGGCATGCGCAACGTCACGGTTATTACTCAAGCTCCAACGGGCAGCACGGGAACGATGGTGGGCACATCGACGGGCATTGAGCCTTACTTTGCTTTTGAATATTATCGTCAAAGCCGGCTTGGCTTCGACAAACAGCTCGTTCCCGTGGCGCAGCAGTGGAAGGACGCGCATCCCGGCGAGGAGCTTCCGGATTATTTTGTATCCGCCATGCAGTTGTCGGCGGAAAATCATATCCGTACACAGGCGGCTATTCAGCGCTGGGTCGACAGCTCCATTTCGAAAACGGCCAATTGTCCTGCCGATTTTACGGTGGAGGATACAAAGCGGCTATATGAGCTGGCTTATGACTTAGGCTGCAAAGGAGTGACGATCTACCGGGACGGAAGCCGGGACGTTCAAGTGTTGTCGGCGGCGGAGCCGGAGAGCGGAGGAAGCGATGCGGGTCAAGAGGTTGGCGGGGCGGAGTCGGGGGGCGGTAAAAGAGATGCGGGTCATGAGGCTGGCGGGGCGGAACAAGGGGGCGGCGAGCCGATTGATGGGTTAGCTGGCCAATCATTTGCGCTTGAGACGCGGAAGGATGCCGCTTTTGCAACGAATGAGCAATCGGAACTGGCAGAGAATGAACTTTCAGAATTAGCGATAGTGCAATCTCGTTCGCCTATTGCGGGTGAATCCTCCGACAAGCCGTACAAAAAACGGCCGCCTGTACTCCGCGGAGCGACGTATAAAATCAACACGCCGTTTGGCATGGCTTACATTACCATTAATGATCTGGATGGGGCGCCTGCGGAAATTTTTCTGAACGTCGGCAAAGCCGGCTCCGATGTATTTGCGATGGCGGAGGCTCTTGGCCGAGTGTGCTCCTTGTTTTTGCGATATGGCGATCACGGGGACAAAGTGTCCCTCCTTATTAAGCATTTAAAAGGAATCGGCGGGTCGGGAGCGATCGGCTTTGGGGCCAATCGGGTCGAGTCTATCGCGGATGCGGTGGCGAAGGCGCTTGAACTCCATGGTGGCGAAGAAGAGGAAGAGATCGTTGTTGCAGGGAGCCGTACGGCTGAGCGGGACTTGGATAAGGGGTTTGGCGAGGTGGACAAAGCTGTTTATTCAGAAGTTAGATCACCTACTGGAGTTGTAGATGAAATCGACCTTTGCCCATCTTGCGGCTCAGCCTCCCTTATAAATACGGAAGGCTGCAAACATTGCTCGAATTGCGGCTTTAGCAAATGTTAGGATGTCATATGAATCAAAGAAAGCACCCGCATCAACTGCCGGGTGCTTTCCGCTGTCTACGGATATTCAGTCAATCCAATTAATTAGTAAGAGACTGCTGGTATTGAGACCAAAGCGTGCTCACGCTAACTCCAGTAATGAGTTGGAACTGGCTTTCTTTGAGCGCTAAAATTTGAGTCTCGTTGAGACCGTAAGTATCCAGGTAGGTTGCATTCAATTGACGGATGAAGCCGGGATGCTTGGAATCTTCGATCCAGCGAATGAAGTTTGCCGTCCCGGTATTATACCAATTGCCGCCTGTGGACACGTTGTATCGATTGTGGTAGCCTGCTGCATACCGCAAGCTGTCTGTAACGGCTTCGATATCAAAGTTGCTGTATTGATAGGCATGTCCTAGCTCATGATAGAGCATTCCAATGATTTCATCACGAATGGTGTAGTGAAAGTTTGGATTGGCAGCTATTTGCTCAAGACGAGCGGAATTGAAAAATATCGTCATTTGCTCTTCATCGCCGCCAACTGAAGCTGCAGGTCCCTCAGGCCCAAACGTAACTAAAAATTTCTTTGTTTCGTGAGGCGCGTCTGTCGGTTTGTTATATAGCAGTTCATATACCTTGCGAAGAATGGCCAAAATGTCCTGTTCGGCATTTGGAAGAGCTTGGTCGAAAATAGCGGAGTTTGGACCGCGCTGTATTTCAATCGCAGGATTCAGCGCATGCCACAGATCGTTCGTGCGGGAAAACTCTACCTCGCTCAGTTGAACAGACCAACCGGTAGGATTTGAAACATTGTTCAGCTTGTAATAACGATAAGCGGTTGTATTGCTGTTCAACAAATAATGCTTGCGTTGATGACGCAATTTAAATTCTTGATTGCTTTTGGAATCGAGCGTCGTCCAATTGACATTGTCGTTGGAGCCTTGCAAAACCCAGCTCTTTGGATCGCCTTCCGAAGATTTATTATAGTTGGTTGCAGACGTTAGCGCATAACCATCGATGGTTACGGATTCGCCAAAATCGAACTGCAGCGTAGCCGTATTGTTATAAGTGATCCATTTCGTCGTGCTGTTGCCGTCTACTAAATTAGCAGGGTTTTCACCGCCGGCTGCCGTTACGGTTGGCTTGATCGTTTTGAACGTTTGAATCTCATTGCCGAACAGCTTAATTTCGGCTAACTGTATAATACCGCCGTCTTGGTATTGGTTAGCAAAGTTATCGAACTTTACATACTTGAACGGGGTTGAATTGGTAAAGGTGTAATTATTCGTTTGATGGCGCTTGGCAAAAGTTTGATTTTGTCTGCTGTCGAGAACCGTCCAGTTGATGCCGTCGTTTGAGCCTTGTAGAGACCAGTTTTTCGGATCGCGATAAGGCGCGTCTTCGGCGGAAGTAATGGAATACGAGGTGATGACTTTTGCCGTAGGAAGCTCATATTGCAGCCATGCCGGGCTGTTGAACGTGAGCCATTTGGTCCAAGTGGATTTGTCGAACGCCTTCGCTCTTCCTTGATGAGTACCATACTCGCCGCTGGCCGTCACCGTGCCGCCTACCGCCAAATTAACAGGCAGAATCGTCGTTGTCGATTGCGCTGCTTCCGCTGCCGGAAGAATAGGAGTGCTGCTCAAACCTAAACCGATTGCTGTTGCCAAAATGAGAACTTTTACTTTTTTCATGCTTGGTTTCTCTCCCTCTCTTTATACTAATGCGTGATTGTAATACTTAATACAGGTTGTCCACCAATCTCCTTTCTTGGAAAATCAATACTTTACCCGAAAAATCATAACATATTAAACCAAGTAACATAGTTACATATTTGTTAATATAATGTTACAGGAATATAAAAATATGGATACAAAAGTGTTCGCTTCCGTAAAAGAAGGTCATTTTACTAAAGGTATGTTCTGTTCATTTCTATATCTCTATCCCTATCTCGCATAGGAGGAAATTGTCATATTTTGTTGAATAAATAGAGCAACAAAACTATCGACACCAAAGGAAGAGATCGGATGAACAATGAAAAAACACTTTCTCAATTGGTAGACTATTTGCGGGACAACGAGCCAGAAAACATGCGGGACAGTGTAAACGGGTGGGCACAAGGGGTTGTAACCGCAGGGACAGTCGCGGCTATTATTATGTCTGCGAGCCCTGGAGCAGCTATAGCCGCGCTGTCAGCGGGCGTAGGCTTGCTCGCCATGAAGCCGGGAAATGCGCTCAATCATTTGCCGGACAGCCTCAATTTCAAAGATAAGAGCAGAGAGCTGACAGCGAGAGAGCAGGGAGATAAGCTGAGTCTGGCACATCTGATGCTCATTCATTTGGCTGCGCGCGATGCTTTTGAGGAAAAGCTGCTCCCTATTCTAAAAGCTTATGGGGACAATTTCATCGTCAATGAAGAGGACCGGGCAGAGCTGGAGCAATTGATGGAGGAAAGCAGCCGTTTTATTGCGGATGAGGGGGTAGGCTTGCCTAATCACGGAGACCAGTCCGGGGTAGACGCTTATTTGGATTTTATTTTTACACCGATGGTTGAAGTTATGTACGATTATATGCTAGAGGAAGATTCCGATGAGAATGATATGGTTCAAATGGCTGACGATTGCATCCTCTTAGCTAAACAATATTACAATGCATATTTGCTTAGCCTCGCTACCGAATTTCCGGAATTCGGATGGTGGGTCGATCTTTCCGAAAAAGAGCAGTTGATACGGATTTGGCAAACAAAGCTGCAGCAAACATTAGAGAAAACAAGTGGGATCGAGGCTAAACTGGATGTCCTGTTGGCTCAAATTGAACTGTTGCATGCGGACCAGTTTACAGGCCGCTTTGCTTTGCAGCCGCCGGAGCTGGCGGAAGCGACGTGGCTAACAAGGCATGCCTTGCCGCTATCGGAAACAGGAGACAATGAACGGCTGGACAAAATTTCGGCGCATCACAATATTTTGCGAAAATACATAAACAAGACGATTGTGGCAAACGAAGATTTAGCCGGAATGGAAAACCCGACCAATGAGCAAATGTATATTCCGCAGAGCTATTTGCTCACGCAATATTCAGCCAAAACCAAACATTATTTGTCTCCGGGATTTTGGGAAGAAACGAATACCGAAGTGCTGTATGGAGAAGACATTGGGCGGCAGCTGCATCGCTCGCTGATCGAACCAGCCAACTCCCATAAGCCCATTTTAATATTAGGGCATCCTGGAGCGGGAAAATCGATGTTAAGCCAAATGCTTGCCGCTCAACTATGCGATCATAAGGACTATGTCCCATTCTTTATTAAACTTAGAGATGTCAAAACGAGCAACAACGATGTAAAAGGCCATATCGACGAGGGGCTGCGGCAATCCATTGAGGCAAGCGCTGCGATTGATTGGTTCGATTGGGCAAGGGAGTGCAAAACCCGCATTCCTGTCGTCATTTTGGACGGATTCGATGAGCTGCTGCAAGTGTCCGCCACAGAGCTGAACGGCTATTTGACGAAAATTCAGCAGTTTCAGGAAAAAGCTTACGATATGTACCATTTATGCCTCCGGGTCATTATTACAAGCAGGCTTTCCATCATGCAAGAAGTAACGATTCCGGAAGGGACCACCATTATGAAGCTGAACAGCTTCGACCATAAGCGGAAGGAACAATGGGTGGAACGCTGGAATCGGTTTCAAAGCAAAGATGGCTATAAGCCGTTCCGTATTCCGGACAATGAGCATTTGGCCGAATTGTCGAAGGAGCCGCTTCTTTTGCTGCTGCTTGCTATTTACGATTATGAAAATTCCGACCTGCAAGAGGATGCCAAACATTTGGACTTCAATCGATCCAAACTATACGATAAGCTGTTCAGTAAATTTACGTTAAGGCAATTGAATAAGGACCGGGACTTTATCCATTGGGGCAAAGAGCGGCAGGAGGAAGAGATTCAGCAGTTTAGACTGCGGCTGGGCTTGATTGCTTTTATGATGTTTGTTCAAGATGAAACGAGTCACAGCGGACACGAATTGGCAAGAGAATTGAAAGCGTTTGGACTGGGGGATCGTGAGCTGGATGTAAAAAAGGTTTTTGGCGGATTTTTTTTCATCCATGAAAATAAAGCGACCGGCGAAACGGGAAATGAGTTGTACAACTATGAATTTCTTCACAAAACGTTCGGTGAGTTTCTGGCAGCCGACTTTCTGTTAAGAATGGCACGAAAGCGCGCGGAGCGGGAAGACGGAGTACTTGGCGATGAACAAACGTTCCGTTTTTGCTATGGGTATAACTGGCTGCACAAACATTCCAAAATCGTTGCCTTTTTTATGGAGCATGCCCCTAGTGTCGTTGAGACTACAGAAGGCGAATTGAAGAAATGGGTGAAGACCGAGTGCACCAGATCGATGCTTGGGACAAGTCAGCTTCCTTTTCCCGCTAATGCCATTAACCTCATCCCGCCGAAGCCGATTGTAGAGCATTTGGCGATTTACACGCAAAATTTAATTTTGCTGCTTTTGTCGCTGCATCATGATGCGGGCAAAGATATGGAACTGGATATATTTACGGATGCCGGTGAGGAAAATGGGAATAGCGCCGCAGGGGAAGCCAGCGGCCATATGACGCAAGACGAATGGCCGGGACCAGGAAATATCCTCTGGTGGAAGCAAATGGTTGCTTTATGGAACATGGCCGGTAACCATGCGGCCGCTGGCAAGCTAACCGAATGGGCCGATATCAAGGCTGTAGACGGGAAAATCCGATTGAGCAAAAAAAACCACCGCGAAACGAGCGATTATTTCGGCAGCTATTCAAACACTGCGTTAAACGATTTCCATACTCTGCTTCAATATTATTATTCGAATGATTTCAATGTGGAAAACGTCATTCGAATAGCCAGACAAAAAAATGGACTTATCTACTTAGCATTGGACGTTATCCATGCCCGCTATGATGATATCATTCGTCATCACGATATGAGTGAAGGGGAGTTGGTCAAAAGGCTGCAATCGGCATTCCATTTTGACAGCGATGAGTTTCTATCTAGCAAACTGGCGTACAAGGTGATCATGTATCTTGGCAGAAGAAAGTTTTCATCTAAGCTGATTGGAGACTGGATGGATCGAAGGCAAGAGAGGATAAGTCGTTATATCGATGTGGTAGAGATGCTGGATCGAAAGGGCGACCCTGGCTTTTGGGGGCTGGTCGGCAGTGTCATGCCTATGGTTTTGGGTGAGCCCTCCCCCCGTCATGTGCTTCGGCTTATGTCCCTTATTGTAGGGCACAACCCTGCGCTCAAAAGTTCGGAAAGGTATGCGCTGGAATTGATTGAAGGGCTGCTGAGAAATTATTCTATTGAGGATAGTGATGCCATAGAATTGCTTCAACTGATTGTTCGGATTCCAGTAGATCGGAATCATTTGTTGATCATGCATGCAGATAGACTGTTCAAAAAAATAGATTTGAGTGGGCTTGATGCAGATCTGTTGCTGGACGTATTTGAGCTTCTTTTGATGTATGACAACCAAGACCGCCATCATCCTGCGACGCCGTCCAATGCGATATTTGAATCCCGAAAATGCTACGACGCACTTTTCTGGATATTTAGAAGAGATTCTCGCCGTGTGAGAAGCATTTTCTTGTTGCGGTTTATCGAATTAAGCATAGCCTCGGGTACTTACGATACGCCGGAAATTACCGATTTACTCAAAAATTTTGCTCGGAGCTATTATGATGATAGAATCAAAAACGTCGATTCGAAACATGATTTTATAGAAGCTCGCATTAAATCTTTGGAGCTGCTTATTATCAAATTCGGAGACATTGAAGACAACCGTATATTAGCGGTAGAACTGATAGAATGGCTGGCGGACAGCTCGCGAAAAAATGTCGATAGTGAGGATATCTATCGAATCATGAAATGCATGTTCAGTTATGGGCGGGAATTGTCTAACTTTAAACAGTTGGTTGGCTTGTTGGTAAAGGGCTACAACTGGGACGTTCCGGGGCATTTTGCAGAGAAGGTCAGGCTGCTTGAATATATTCATCAATATGAAGAATCAATGACTCTTGCGGAGTTCAGCTTTTATTTGCAAATTATGCTGCGTCAGTATCCATTTACAGGAAAAGTGAGAACCAGTATGACGGAAGCTTATCATGCGAACACAAAGCTGCTTTATCTTGCAAGGCAGTATGATTTACCAATTAGATAATCGTTTTTAAAAATACCTAATTTAATTCGCTGCTAACCAAAAGTGCAACAACGCTCAAAACCATAATTCCGAAAATAGCGTAGCCGAAATATTGAAGCGGCTTTGGCAAAAGGCTCATATTCACTTTTTGAATGGGGCCTCCCCCTTCTATGCGCTGGATAGACTCGATATTGGGGTCCACATACCGATTTTCAGCGACCGATTCAAGAGTGGAATGTTTTTCAATGGATCCTGTTTCTGGTATACGCTTTTTGCTCATTTCAAACCACCTCTGTTTAGGATGTAAATGAAGCATGTGCGGAATCTGGTTGCCGAGTATCATATTTTCCAATAAAATCAAATGATAGAATGAATGTACTACATCCTATTTTGAATGGTCAACATTCGATTGCCATCGACGACGTGTATAAGGAGTGGAGCGCATTGAACCGTTATTCTCTTTATATTATGGCAAGCATTTTCGCCATTTTGTTTCCTATCGCTGTGTTGCTCTATGGCCTTTGGGATATGGACCGTCCTACTGTTGGAGTGGATAGGCCAAACAGAGGCTTAAGCGGTTTGTCTACCTTTCAGGTAGTGATTTTAGGTAGCTTATTTATTTCTGGAATACTTAATTTGATAATTGCAGTCAAAAGATTTAAAGACAATTATAAAAAATAGATACTTAGATTTTAGGAGTTAGGAGCAGCGTAGTTGAGCGGCTCCTTTTTGTTTCTTTTAAACCTTGCTGAACCTTCTCCATCTGCCAATGTCATGAAATCTACCCTAGTTCAAACCGAAAATATATCCTATAATCTGGACATAAGCAGGGAGGGGCTGCGGATGTTGCTTCGATCTTTTTGGCTATGGTTTTTGATGTTTTCAGTGAGCTGGACATGTGCCGTCACGGAGTCGTTTAAATGGAATAACGACAACGCCGTATGGTACATCTTTATGACCGCTGTTCTATTTTTGTTTTATTTTCTCGTCCCGGTCTTTCATTCCAAGCCGTATGTTCAGACGGGGATTCTCATAATCGTAACGTTGGTGGCCACAGTCGCTTTATGGACGCCGGATCAAGGCGAACCTAATTTGTATGCGCTGCTATTATATGCGCTCATTGGCGGAGAAGCAGTTTACCGATTGCCCATCAGGGGGGCTGTGGCGGTCGGTGTCTTCTTATGGGCTGGAGCATGCATGAATATCATTTTTATTCCCGAATCGTATTCAATTATGTACCTCGTTTTGGCTGGCTTGTTGATCACAATCGCCTTAACGGCTTTTCGAAGCTTCATGCAAAGGGAGGAAAGCGAGTCAGCCCGCAGCGAGGCGCTGCTGAGCGAATATCGGCGGCTGAAACGCCAGCTCGCATCAGCGGAGCTAGAGGCGCGGCAGGCTGAGCGAACCCAGGTTGCGCGCGACTTGCACGATTCGGTCGGGCATAAGCTGACGGCGCTGCTCATGCAGATTGAGGTGGTTCGGATGCAAGCGACGGAGCCGCAAACGGCGGAGCAACTGGCCCATTTAAAGCAGCTTGCGAAAGAAAGCTTGGAGGATACGCGCAGCGCGGTGAAGGAGCTGAAGCTCGGCGGCATGACGGGAGGACTATCCGGGGTGATGGCGCTCATCAAAAAGCTGGAGGCGGAGAGCTTGCTCCGGGTTAACTTCACGGTGAAGCACGGAGCGATGTCGGCGCCGCTTTCATCGGAGCAATCGGTGGCGGTTTACCGGGCGGTGCAGGAAGCGTTGACGAATATGATGCGGCATAGCGGGATGAAAGAAGCGGATGTTTTGTTTGAGTTTCCGGGCGGCGGCGCCTTTTGTTTTGAGGTGTCCAATCCCTTGTCGCAGTCCAAACCGTATCGAGAAGGCTTTGGGCTCAAAGCGATGCGCGAGCGTATGAGAGAAGCCGGGGGAGAGCTCGAAGTTTCACAAGAAGGGCAAACCTTCGTTGTACGCGGCAAAATCCCGCTTTATCCGAAAGGAATGAATGGACAATGATCCGTATTTTGCTGGCGGAAGACCAAGCGTTAGTTTTGCAAGGGTTAAAAATGATGATCGAAACCGACCCGGAAATGAAGGTGGCTGGCGAGGCGGCAAACGGAAGGGATGCGGTTGCACGCTGCGAAAGCGGCGTATTTGATATTGCCGTTCTCGATATTCGAATGCCGGTAATGAGCGGTCTTGATGCCGCGCGTATCATTCGAAGCCGCTGGCCTGCGATGAAGGTGCTCATGCTCACTACTTTTAATGACGACCAGTATGCGATGGAGGCGATGAAATGTGGCGCCAATGGCTACATGTTGAAAGACGCCGAGCCGGAGGCGCTGCATCGCGCCATCAGAAGCTGTATGGCGGGCGGATTGTCCCTTCAGGAGCAAGTGGCCGCCAAGTTAATCCCGAAGCTGCTGCAAAAAAATACGCATCCCGATATCGATCCTTCCATTACAGCCAGAGAGCTGGACATTATGAGGCTGATCGGAGAGGGATACAGCAACAGTGAAATTTCGCAAGCATTGTCTCTGTCAGTGGGGACTGTCAAAAATCATATTAGCGTCATTTTGGAAAAGCTGGACCTGCGCGACCGAACGCAGCTTGCCATTTATGCGATAAGACATCAGGTGATTGAATAGAGGCATGAAGGGGCGAAAATATGACGGAAGTCATGCCCGAAAAAAGAAAAAGTGACGGAAGACAGTGGGGACACTGTCTTTTTGTATATACGATGGAGCTACAACGTAAGAGGAGGCGGTAGCGAATGTTGGAAACGGTAGCACTCCGAAAAGTGTTTAAAGGGAAGGCCGTTGTAGACGATTTAAATTTATATATGGGCGAAGGGGAAGCCGTTGGGCTCCTTGGGCCGAATGGGGCGGGCAAATCGACGACGATTGCGATGATTTCTTCGTTGATGAAGCCGACCGGCGGAGATGTGCGGCTGCATGATAAAAGTGTGGTGAATGCGCCAAACGCCATTCGTTCGATGCTTGGAGTGGTGCCTCAAGAGATTGCGCTGTACGACCATTTGTCCGCCTATGAAAATCTGAAATTTTTCGGAAGGCTTTATAAGCTGAGAGGAGAGCAGCTGGAGCGTAAAATTAAAGAGCTTCTCGATTTGGTCGGGCTGACGGAGCGGAAAAAGGACCCCGTATTGGCTTATTCCGGCGGCATGAAAAGGCGAATCAATATAGCGGCAGCTCTCCTGCACGATCCGAAAATCGTCATTATGGACGAGCCGACCGTCGGCATCGATCCGCAGTCCAGAAATCATATTTTGGAAATGGTCAAAAGCTTGAACCGGCAAAAGGGTACCAGCGTGCTCTATACAAGCCACTACATGGAGGAAGTTGAGCAGCTTTGCGACCGGGTTTACATTATGGATCATGGCCGCATTATTGCTTCGGGTACAAAGGCGGAACTGCTTCGCATATTATCGGACGAACAAACGGTGCTGATGGAGCTTTCAGAACCAAGCGCTGAATTGGTTCAGGACTTGCGGGCCATGCCATCCATTAAATCTGTCACGGAAACGGATGAAGGTGTTAGGCTGATCGTCTCCAAGCACATAGGCATTCTCGGAGAAGCGGTGCTTGCCGCAGAGCGCCGGAGCGTCAAAATGAGCAATATCAACGTGCATACGCCTAGTCTAGAAGATGTGTTTCTTCATCTGACGGGTCGAAAGCTTCGGGATTGAGGGGGGAATAAGCCAATGCTGCCTTTTTTCCGAAAAGATTTGTTAATGTACTGGCGCGACCGCAAAGAAGTTATGTCTGTCATTATGATCCCGATTTTGCTTACTGTTGTACTCGGCTACGCTTTGCCGGGATGGATCGAGGGTACACCCTCCATAGACCGTATGACAGTAGCGCTTGTGAACGAGGATGACGAAGCTCAGTCGCTCGAACGGTTCCGTGAACGGCTGCTCTCTGCAGGATTGACTGAAGCGGAGCAAACCGCCTTGCTGGGTTCGGCTGAACGGCTCAATACCGCAAGTGAGCTGAAGCAGCTTTTAACGGATGGGAAAGTGAAGTCGTGGATCGACCTCCGCGAGATGGATGCCGGGCAAGCGTTAAAGGAGCTTAAGGACGGCGAGGTGACGGCGATTGTGACGATTCCGGAGCATTTTTCGTACAGCCTATACAGCTCGATGTTTCTAAAAGAGAAGAACGACGCGCAACTGGAGCTTATAGCGGAGAAAAGCACGCTTCAAGTCGATATGATTTCCAGCCTGCTTGATTCTTTCATTCGTTCGATGAACATTCAGCAAGCGATTCACCATGCTTGGGAGGAAGAGGGATTGCCGCCCCCAATAGGGACCGCCAACCCATTGGAGGAGCAGCCGGCAACGGATCGCCTTGAGCGGCCAGAAAGCGCTACACCGCTCAAAAGCTTCCAATATTACGGTATTTCGCTTTGTATTTTGAGCGCCTTGTTTATTTCCGGTACGGTGGCTATGCATTCCTCGATTGAACGGAGAAACCGGGTAATTGAACGGATTCGCTTAAGCGGAGCCAATCCTCTGGGCTATTTGTCAAGCAAAGCGGTTGCTGCATTTACCATTGCACTTATTCAACTAACGAGCGTTCTTCTGATCTGCCATCTTATTTTCGGAATGTTCCCGGATCGTTCCGCCGAATTTTGGTTAGGCCTAGTTGCGGCAATTACGGTGTACGCCTTACTGGTCGCTTCGCTTGCCGCTTTGTTTACGTCGATCATGTTCCGCGTTTCAGGCGATGTTTTTACGGGCCTGATGTATTTGCTCCTGATTGGCATGGGGACGGTTGGAGGGGGCTTCGTCCCTATTTATATGCTTCCGGAATGGATGAGGGCAATGGGGGAGTGGACTCCTAACGGACTGTCTTTAAGCACTCTTCTCCAATGGCTGCAATACGAGCAATCATCCGAGCTGATGCAATCTTTGACGGTTCTTATTGGAATGGGCGTCTGCTTGCTTGCTCTGGCCGCGATCAGCTTTCCGAAGAGGGGGCGGGCATAAATGTTATCTATATTTACAGCTCAGTGGCAGCGGGATAAACGGTCGCCGTTTTTAGTTTTGCTGTTTTTAATTTTAGGCGTCGTCGCTACCCCATTGTTTACATCAAACATGGGCGGAACGGTGAAAATAGCCGCTTTTATGGATGGAGGCATTAGCGCGGAGGAAAAAGAGCGCTGGCTGCAGCGGCTCCAAAGAGTAGAGGGCATCTCATTTAAGCTGATGGAGAAAGAGCGCGCCTTAACCGACGTTCGCGAAGGGAGGAAGCCGCTTGCCGTTCGGTTTATGAAGGGTGGCGATTATCGGATTGTAGCCTCAACCCCAGGCCTTGAGGCGACGACGGTGGATAAGCAATTGAGCACGATGCTTGCGGAAGAAGGCGTTATTGCCGGCATTGCTGAAGGAGCAAGCGACGGTGAGCAGTTTAAAGAGCGTGTATATGAAGGGATGGAGCAGCCGTCGCTGGCTCTAAGCAAACTTAACCCCGACCGCAAAAAGCTGACCGACCAAGAGATGACTTTTCAGCTGCTATATGGATTTACGCTGTTTACGGTCATGTTTACGATAGGCTTTAAAGTGAGTGCAGTGCTTGAGGAGAGGGTGTCCGGCGTATGGAACCGCGTCATTCTTTCCCCCGTTTCCAAAACCCGGATGTATATGGGCCATCTTATATACAGTCTTTTTATCGGATTTGTGCAAATCGTATGCGCTTTGCTCGTGCTGCATTTCCTGCTAGGTTACGATCTGGGAGATCGATTCGATCTGTTGTTTGCGGTAGTTGCTCTCTATTGCGCCACAACTGTCGCCATGAGCATGCTGTTTGCGGGCTTGGTAAAAACGCCTGAGCAGTTTAAAGCGCTTATTCCCGGCCTGTTCCCGCTTATGCCGCTGCTTGGAGGCATTTATTTCCCGCCGGGTATGGTGACGAATAAATTCATTTTGCTGGCGGGTGAGCTGCTTCCTATTACTCATGCGGTGGACGCCTTAAAACAAATTACGTTATACGGCGTGGACTGGGCCGAGCTGTCTCTGCCGCTTGCGAAGCTGCTCATTATTTGCGTCCTGTGCATGGGCATCGGCATTAATTTGGTTGAACGAAGAAGGTAGGTTCAAGCATTGTAACTTGGAAGCTGAGATAGTTAAGTTGGATAACTAGTAAAATAATTTTGCTTGTCATATGCGTATGAACAGACCCCGTAAATCGGTTGCGAGCCAGCCGAAAAAACGGGGTCTTTTTATTGAAACGAAATCAAAAATGGGCATGTCCGGTTGTTTTTTAATCCATGATTCTCTCAATGGAGCAATGCTCCCCAGCATACGTTTGTGGATAAGTGGTCTGCCATGCGCTTCCTTCTTCGGGTTTTGAAATCAAATTCACTAGGTCCCAAAGCTTTGTCTTTCATCGACTAAAGTCTAGGCCCAATATCGGACCTTTGCCCGTTCTTCTAAAAAATGTAATTTTATAAAATGAGATTGCTTTCCAATTCTAAATGAGAGGATGAGGAGAAACGATGCTGTCGCTTGCTAAACGAAAAAGAAAGAGGAGGGCGTGGCTGGCGGGCTGTATGGCTGCCGCGCTTGCTTTTACATTAGTTACGCCATATGGAGCAGGAGTGGAGGCGGCTGACGGTTCGAGAGGGCCGAAGGATGCCAAGGAGGTAGAGGCGTTCGCCGATCAATTTTTTAATCGACCCGATATTAAAGAAAATTTGGCTGGAGCTTCTTTTGTCGTAGTCAGCGGGGACGACGTACTGCTTAATAAGGGATACGGCTACGCCGATGTAGCGAGCAAAAAGCCGGTTAGCCCGGATGATACTTTGTTTCGAATAGCGTCCATTTCTAAAGTATTTACGGCCATTTCCGTTATGCAGCAGGTGGAGGAAGGAAAAATTGATTTGGACCAGGACGTTGAGCAATACATGGATGACTTGACCATTCCGAACCGGACGGATGAGAAGCTGACGATGCGCCATTTGTTGACGCATTCCAGCGGCTTTGACAAAACCGATGAGCTTGTAGCGCTGACGGAGTACCCGGTAAATTACTCTCTGGAGCAGTACTTGAAGGACAACACGCCGACAATCGTCAGAAAACCAGGCTCGGCTTACCGCTACGATAACTTGGCATCCAGTTTCCAAGGCTATATCGTTCAAGAGGTAACGGGGAAGCCGTTTGAGCAAATCGTAGATGAAAAGATTTTGACGCCGCTGCAAATGGAAGACAGCGATTTTGTAATGACGGATACAGTCAAGAAGCAGGCAGCGACAGGCTATATAACCAATGACAACCCTTTGCCGGCGTATCCCTCTCATCCGTCAATCGACCCTAGCGGAGGGATGTTTGCCAGCGGCAGCGATATGAGCAAATTATTGCGGGCGCTTCTAAATGGCGGCAAATTGGGCAACCAGCGCATATTGAAAGAGGAAAGCGTGAAGGAGATGCTGTCTACGCAGCTTGCCATTCATCCCGTGATGCCGAACATGACGTTTGGGCTGGAAATGTTTAAGAGCGAAAGCTATAACGGCGAGTTTGTCGTCGGCAAAGGCGGCGATTTGGAAGGCTATCATTCCTGGATGTGGCTCATTCCGGAACATAAAGTAGGCGGTTTTGTCGTCACCAACAGCGATGCCAGCGACGTGCGCGATGAATTGTTCGCTGCCTTTATGGACCGGTATTATCCAAGCAATGAGAAGGAACGTACTCCAATCAAGCTAAGCTCCGAGCAGTTGGAACCATTTGAAGGCAGCTATCGTTATTTACGGTTCCCGTTTATTTATTTTACCGTCGTGGCGGAGAACGGCCATTTAACCGTCGTTTTGCCGAACCAAAGACGCAAGCTGACGCCGGTTGGCGACTTGCTTTTCCAAGATGAAGACGGGAAGCTCGCGTCGTTTAAGAAAAACGACAAGGGAGAAGTGGATTATTTTTACTACATGCTTTCGGACGCTTGGTCGGAAAAAATAGAAGAGAAGCCTGATTTTAAGGATGTTCCGAAAAATGATCCATATGCGGAGAGTATATATACGTTCCGTACGATCGGAGCATTGTTGAGTCCGGACGCCGCCCATTTTGAACCGGACAAAGAGTTGACTCGTGCCGAACTTGCCGCTCAGTTTGTTCGAATGATGGGCGTTACTACAGCTAAAGGACCATCGCTGTTCTCCGACACGAAAGGACATAAGTACGAGGCGGAGATCAGAGCTTTGGAACAGATGGGCGGAACAAACGGAGTTAGCGGGGGGCAGTTTAAGCCTGATCGCATCGCGACTCGGGAAGAAGCGGCCGTCATGCTGTATCGTGTACTGCAGTTCATAGGCTTTCCTTCCGTGCCAGCGAAGCTGATTGGAGAAACGTCGCCATGGGCGGAGGAAGCGGTTCAAGCGATCGTCGGCCTTGGCTTCTATGGGCCGGATGTGGAAGCCGGGGACGAGGGAGCCGAGGGTGTCGATTATCGCTCCAAAGATGCGATTAAACATAAGGAAAACGCCGTTTTGCTGGCTAAATTTGTGAAGATGTTTACGGCCAGTATCTTTTAACAGTGAGATGTAGAGAGATTGGAACAGGGTCTCATTCACGCGGATATTCTTTCTTAATTTGCTAATAAAAAAACGAGACTGTCCTTCCCTGAACGGGAAGGGCAGTTTTTTGTTGATGGGACAAGAGAACCTAAAAAAACACTTAAACACCCAAGCGGTACAAAGCGTGTTTGCAATATGATGTATAAATTTTGCTTAGGAGAGTGATAGACTGCCATGTCACAGGCAAACATACCCAACATTACTCCAACTATCTCAGTAACAAGAGACGATGCTCTTAATTTGTTATTATCTTCGATTGCGATTGAAGAATTGGGCTTAGGGCATATCATCAACGCGGAAGCTGAGAAAATTCAGTACGCGGTTGGGACATTGCCGGGACTTACAGTTCCAGCAACAATAAGCGATTTGCTTGCCATTGACCAGAGCGTTAAGAACACTCTACAAGAAACGATTAAAAAAGAAATGCTTCTTCAATCGAAACTGGAAAGCATTTTGAACGCTCCTTCGTTTTCGGGACCTACAGGTCCAACAGGCCCAATCGGACCTTCGGGAGGACCGACTGGTCCGACAGGCGCAACCGGGGCGACTGGGGCTACAGGTGCAACGGGTACGACGGGAGCAACAGGAGCAACAGGCGCGACAGGTGCGACTGGCGATCCGGGAGTGACGGGGCCAACGGGTTCGACGGGGGCTACAGGTGTAACGGGAGCAACAGGAGCAACGGGCGCAACTGGTTTGACAGGAGCTACAGGCGCAACAGGTGCAACGGGTGCAACCGGGGTAGGAGCGACAGGCCCGACAGGTCCAACAGGCGCGACGGGAACTGCTGGAGCAACGGGAGCCACAGGCGCAACGGGGGCGACGGGAGCAACAGGAGTAGGAGCGACAGGTCCAACAGGTCCGACAGGTGCGACGGGAACTGCCGGAGCAACGGGTGCCACAGGCGCAACAGGCGCGACGGGAGCAACTGGTGCAGGGGCGACCGGTCCGACAGGTCCAACAGGCGCGACGGGAACTGCCGGAGCAACGGGTGCCACAGGCGCAACAGGAGCAACGGGTGCAACTGGGGTAGGAGCGACAGGACCAACAGGTGCAACAGGCGCGACGGGAGCTGCTGGAGCAACGGGCCCAACAGGAGCGACAGGCGCAACCGGTGTAGGTGTAACAGGCGCGACTGGTTCGACGGGAGCGACAGGTGCCACAGGTTTGACAGGAGCAACGGGAGCTTCGGGTGCAACGGGCCCAACAGGCCCAACAGGTCCTGCAGGGCCGGCAGGTCCAGCTGGAGCGACAGGAGCCACGGGATCAACCGGAGCGACAGGTGCCACAGGATCGACTGGAGCGACAGGCGACACGGGAGACCCGGGCGCAACGGGAGCGACAGGTGCAACGGGATCAACCGGAGCGACAGGACCAACGGGTGAAACTGGCGATCCAGGGGCTACAGGAGCAACAGGCTCGACGGGCGCAACCGGGGCAACCGGCGCAACGGGGGACCCAGGCGCAACGGGATCAACCGGAGCGACAGGAGCAACTGGTGCCACTGGCGCAACGGGATCCACTGGAGCGACAGGATCAACCGGAGCGACAGGGGCAACGGGTGCAACCGGCGTAGGAGCTACCGGACCTACAGGAGCAACGGGATCCACAGGAGCAACGGGAGCTACAGGTCCGACGGTTACTGCGAACAACGCATCCGTGTATAATCCTACAAACGTAGCTGTGGCAGGCAGCGCCAGTGTGCCTTTCAGCAACAACGACACGATTAACGGAACGGCCATTTCACACACGGCTGGATCCACAGACATCGTTCTGGCACCGAACCAAACGTATTATGCCATTTGGAACTCAAATGCAAATACACTTGCGGCTGGTCAATTGCGAGCTTTCGCCCTGTACCTGAACGGAACGATAATCAACTCGTCGCTGCAATCCGTTGCAAATACCGGAACCAATACGGCAATCCAACCTGCAGTTGGCGGCAGTGCCGTGTTTAATACAGGTGCAGGCTCAAATATTTTAACACTGCAAAACTTCTTTGGTACGGCAACAACGATTGCAGCACCGTCTGTTACGGTGATCAAACTTCAATAATGAAGAAGTAATGAAATAAGAGTATTAAGCGGCGGCCGCTTCCTCACATAAAATTGGGGAGCGGTCGTCTTATGTTTTGGAGCGGCATAAGGTTGCCGTATAGCTCCGCAAAAACGAGGAGCACCTTTAAAGCAAGAACCAAGCTCAAGACTCATATAGTAAAAGTTGAGTGGATTTGAAATTTTAACTTCCTAAGTTTTGTCTAAAAAGAGATGAAGGAGTGAGGATGATGTACCTCGTAAACAAAACGGATCGAATAAACGTGAAGTGGCTTTCCAATATGGAGGGGTACAGTTCGGAACTCCGTATCGAAGAAAATTCCAACTATATTGCGTACAGCTATTTAGTTTACTTCTCCAAGCATAGGCAAGACTCTGTGAAAGTACATACCCTTATAGCAAATAGAGTTTATCCATCTACCGCAGCCTTTGAAAATAAAGAGAGGAGCAGCTATGTTCATTTCATAGATGTTTCTGAATTTGTGAAGATGCACAACGAAACGGACTATAAAGTTGACTATGGAAGTACGCAAGATACCATCATTCGCCCATGGTATTTGCTTGTTGTATACGGCAGCCCGTTTCTGCCTATTCGCCACCTATCCATTTATTATCCTCATGGGGATGGAAGGCCGATGGATTGGGACTATTGGATCGAGCAACTGCCGGGTACGGTATCAGATTTGCCGTGGCTGGCTCAATTGCGCTTCATAAACGAAAGGGGCGAGCTATCCTCTGTCGAGTTTGTATGCAGCGTTACCGAAAATCGCATTGATCATGCCAATTATGAAAGTGTAAGAAAAACAAGCACTGACCCAGTGCTCCTTGTCCATCAAATCGATATTGCCGAGCCCCGAATGGACCTGCTTCACAGTGCGGACAAAACATCCATCGGCATAGGCGAGGAGATTGCATTTACTACTGAGATAAGAAATACCAGTGATGTTGGAACGGGGAACGTACAGTATCGATCCTGTTTTCCTGCAGGCACAGTATTCATTAAAGACAGCTTAACTCTCAATGATGCTCCTGTACCCATTCAAAGTGATCCATTTAATTGCATAACGGTTTATTTGCGGCCAATGCCTGCGGGAGATGTTATTACGGCCAGCTTTAAGCTTTTAATCAACAGTGCGACGAATTCCGTATTCGAATCAAGCGGGACGTTAGATTACAATATTCTCGTGACAAGCGGCAAATATTTGACAGGCAATCAAGCAAGCAATTTGGTGAAATTACAAATTGTCGAATAACGTTAAGCTTTGGTAGCTGCCAAAAGGTACTTTGCGGTTAGGGGCACTCAAAAAATATAAAAAGGGATAGTACAAACGCCCATTACAGGTTATATTTATTAATGGTCATTTTAACAATTTGTAAAGGGCCAATCGATTTTGAGTGCCGAACGGAGAGAACGTGGAAAAAATGAAAAAGAACATCGTAGAATTAAATGTTGTCAAAGCTATCGCGATACTAGCGGTTGTGCTTATTCATGTGACGGCCGATCCGCGAGGAGCGTTGAAGTGGGGAGAAGTGTCGGCTCCGTTTTATTTGATGGCGAATCAGCTCAGCATGTTTGCTGTCCCCGTATTTATTTTAATAAACGGGCTAGTGCTGTTTTACCGTTACCATGACGACTGGAGCTATAAACAGGCACTGACTTTTTATAAAAAACGGATTCAGTACATCGTGATCCCTTATTTGGTCTGGTCGGCCATCTATTACATGTATAGACCATTTTTGAATACAAAAACGATCTACTTCGATCTGAAGGAGTATTTAGCGCTGCTGCCTTGGGGAGAAGCGGGCTACCATACTTACTTTATGGTTATCGTTATTCAGCTTTACATTATGTTCCCGATTTTAATGACCATTGTCAAAAAGCTGAAGTTCAAGCCGTATCATATGGTCATTTTGGGCTTGGTTGTTAAGGGAATTTTTTACTACATCAATCGTTATGTAGACAGAATTGAGCATGCCGCAGCGCTGATCCCGAATTATTTTATCGTCTTTTGCGTCGGGGCGGCTATTGGCATGGCGTACCAATCATTTTCCGAGAAGTATATTCAAGTGTGGTGGACGTTTGGCCTTGCGATTACGGTTGGCTTTACGTACATTTTGGCTATTCTGTCTGCACAAAGCGGCGGCTATATCGGGTCGCTCGCTTATAACATTTTATACAATTCGTACGCTGTATTAATGGGCATCAGTTTGATCTGGATTGGCAAAATCGTGTGCGACCGTTCGCCATCCGCTTTTGTGACTAAAGGGTTGCTTGGACTAGGAGCCGCGTCTTTTGGCATCTACCTGATCCATCCCGCAATTCTCTCCACATGGGGGAAATTTATGAAGCCCGAGCTAGGCAGTCCATATTTCCACGTATACTACTTGGGGACGTTCCTGCTTGTACTGGCATTATCATGGCTGATCGTCCATTTCACGAAAAAGATCAAATTTTCTTGGCTGCTATGGGGCAGATAAACAGCTTCAGTCATCCATACAAAGAGGACGCTGCGATCGCAGCGTCCTCTTTATTTTCAGGCGGGCAGCTATATTTGAGCTTTGCCGCGCTATTCTCTGCGCATCGTCAAGTTCCCTTCATTTTCCACAATAACGTCGACCTTCAGTGTCAGGTCGATTTCAGGCAAATAGTTTTGCCGCCAATGTTCCAGTTGTTCGCGGGATAGCTTACCGCGAAACAGTTGTCCCATCGACAGCACATCCGCTTTTCGTTTTTTGATTTTGGCAACAATGCCGCTCATCCTTTGCGACAGCTGAGTTTCCAATTCGCGTTGTACCTGCTCAATAGAGGGATCGCCTTTCGTTTCCAGTATCGTCACTTTAAATCGAATTCGAGAGGTTAACATCGCTTTGTTATTCGTCACTTTGCTCTTATGAGAAATTTTATTGCTGACGATTTGAATGTCGGCATGATCCATAACCTCGATTTTCCCTTGTGTACTAAGTCCGTTAAAAGCATTGATCAACAGCGTTTCGCCCGGCGTAATCCGATCTACCATTCTGCCATTTTTAATGATGGCCGATCCTTTGCTTTCGATCAGCGTACTGCCGCCGGATTGAATAATCGGCACGATCGTATCGTGGGTGAACGAATAAATGCTGCGGAACATTTCCCACAAACGAGTTTGCGCCACCTGCGGATTCCAACCGGCATTTTTTTCGAAAAAATCGATCAGCACCGTCCCGTCTTTCGTATCATATTTATTTAAATTGGCGAAAAATTGCTCTAACGGTTCATCGCAGATGGCCATCATCGTTTTTGGCGAAATATCTTGCGCTCGGATAAAACTGTTGATGCTGTCGTTCATGCCTCCTTTTGCATAGGCTTTGTCCACCAAAAGCACTTTTAGATGCATGAGGTCTACGCGATTGTCCATATTCATGCTGATTTTATCGACGATTTGGCTGATGGTCTCCCCCGTTTCCTCTACGATGCGAAGCCTCGTTCTGTTGCTGGTCACTTCGGGGATTTGCAGGTACATTTTGTAATGATCATCGTATTTGGCGAGGCCCATGACGATTGGCAAGGAGCGGTGATTGATATCTTTATTGTCCCAGCAAGCGCTCAAAAGGAGCATCAGCGATGCCGTTGCGGCGGCGAGAAGCAAGCGCCTGTAAACACGGAACATAACTTAAGCTCCTTTCCTTTTGTAGCGGATGCCCAAAAACAGGGTGGCGGCTGGTATCAAAATGAGCACGTATAAACGAAAAATCGTATTCCACCAAAGCAAGGCGTCGACGTGGCTCCAGTCCGGAACTTGCAGACAGACGGCGAAAATCGATGCTCCCGCAATCGGAATGACAATTTTAGGGCTGACGGTGGAAGTGAAGCGAATAATTCGAACCGCCTTCCACATGACCATTGCGACAAACAGGATGGCGAATGTGATCATGCTGAGCAGAAAAAATAGCGAAATGCGGTCAAACATAAGCCAGTCTATACTGATGGTGTCGATCGTCATAATATACGGAAAGTGAAACAGCTGCACGGTATCCTGTCCGAAGGTCAAAATGGGTACATACACGGATATAAGAAAAAAGGGGAGCAGAACCAAGCTGGAAAAAACAACATAGCGCCGTTTAAACGTAAAATAAGGCTGAACAAACCCTAAAAACAAATAAGCTCCTCCGAAAGCGAACAAGCTTTTCAAAAATGGCCGCTTCAGTACAAAAGCGGTGGAAAGCGTATCTCTGTCCAGATGAGGGAGCATGTACATCCAGTCGGCATTTTGAAAGGAGGCTATTATGACAAAAAGAGCGAGCGGGATAAAAATAATAAACAGCAAAATGGCCGTCCGGAACATGGCTTCAATACCGAGCGTTGCCATGAAGGAGGATATCGTTAACACAAGCGCCATAATCGCCCAAAGCGGAGTGTTGGACAAAAAAACAATTGTAACGATGTCCGAATACGCTCTTACCGTGATGACGCATGCCAACAACAGGTAGATGGCGACCGGCAGCAGGAGAAGGATGGCTGCCCAATTGCCTGCGGTGCGCAGGGAGTCCACAAGATCGAGCTCCCCGAACAGGCTCATTCCTTTCATGAAGACGATAACGACGGTTAAATGAAACGCAAAGCCAAGAAGAATGGGATACCATTGGCCCTGATAGACGCTGTCGATAATGTCGGCGGGGTATAGAAAAAAGATCAAGCCCATATGCGTAATCAGATACATCACGACTGTTTGAACAGATTTATCCACGAGAATCACCTTTCGGCCTTAATAGCTGCGCATACGGAATTCCGAAGGAAGTAATGCTCGCTAAGTAGGCGCAAATCACAACGACGCCGGAAAGCAAGCCAAGCACTCCATACACAGCCGACAAAAACAGCAGCAAATATTTAAAGATGCGGATGGAAATCGAGTTTTGAAATCCGACGACGGTAGAGCTTGAAATCGTTGTGGCGGCCAAAATGATAATGAGCAGATTGCTGACTAGTTTCGCACTGACGACGGCCTGCCCCAAAATGATGCCGCCGACCATCGTTAAGGTGGGACCGATGCTTTTGGGCAGCCGGATGCTGGCTTCCAAAATCAGCTCCAGAATAGCAAGCAGCAGCAGCGTTTCGACGATGGCGGGATACGGCACATCACTTCGGCTTTTGGCAATGGACAAGGCCAGCTCGATTCGAAGCACGTCGGGATTGACGGAAATAAGCGCGACATACAAGCCTGGCACGATCACATTGATCAATACGCCGACGGCGCGCAGCAGCCTGACTAAATACATAAAGATATAAGGGAAGTTGCGGTCATTCTCGACAGTAAACAGATCCGCAAGCATGCTAGGAATAATAAGCGCAAACGGCATCCGGTCGAGAAAGATGACCACTTTGCCTTGATTTAGCCCGTACAGAGCATCCTGAGGCAGCTCGGAAGAGTTGAATTTAGAAACAAGTGTCCAGCGGGTAAAGCCAAGCAGAAGGGAGAGCTGCTGCAAGTTTTGCACTTCCCGGCCCAGTCCCGACTCCAATTTCTCTGTGATAGAGCGTATGAGCTCGGGCTTGGCGATCCCTTCCATATAAAGCAGCGATATTTGCTTCCGGCCGACGCTCCCGACGAGATAAGAGTTGACGCGAAGCTGGTCGGATGCGGCGTGTTTTTTGAGCATGCCGATATTGGTCTCGATCTCTTCCACAAAGGAGCTGATGCTCCCTCGCAGCACGTTTTCCGTTGTTGGAGCTTCAATCGCTCTTGTCAACACTTTGGCGACCGGCGATAGGCGGACAAAGGTTCGGGATTCTATGAAATAAACAATGAGATACCCTCTTGTAATATCGGCAAGAAAGGCACTTGCTTCCGGTTCGTCGACAACTTGTCCTATGCCGTTCATAAAATCGTGGCTGGATTGGTTGGCACTAAGGGCATTTTGCGCTTGCAGCTGCAAGCTGTCGAGCGTAGAGGGAAAATCAATAAGCGACGAATAACCGAGGAAAAGAACAGGGAAGCGGGACAGGTGCGTTTGCACACGGAGAAAATCGCTGTCTCCCTGAAGTTTGGCTTGGATGAGTTCTACTGTTTGCATTTGGGTCACCTCACATGTAGGTCGCTATTTTTTTATTCTTCTCTTCATTTCCTTTTTTTATGTTATTTAAAGAATAAGAAGCGGCAAAGTGTTATTTTGTCCGGTTTATAGAGATATTTCCCCTTCCACTGGAGGATTATCTCCTTTCTTTTCCTTTCATTTCCGCCGCACAATAGAGATAGCTTCCTGCAAGCGAAGCGTTTATCCCCGGTTGAACCCCATTCCCCATTCCGTACGCAGCAGCAGTCGACCATCATTTATTCCAGTGAACCCGGTATGTGCAAGAGCGCCTATTTCTTTCAAATGGAGGTGAGCTGTCCGTTTTGTCAGCGCTTCAAATGAAATCGCTTACATTATGCTTGGCAACCATTCTGTTCATTTCGAGAGGAGATATGGGAAGATGAGTGGACAATCACAATCGGTATCGCCTTTAGGGCGAGTTTGCATGGCCGTTTTGGCGCTGTTGCTTGTTTTGACGGGGATTCAGTTTGGAACCCTGAAAGCGGAAGCTGCCGGAACTGGAGGCAAAATAATAGTGGGCTATTGGCATAATTTTGATAATTATTCCACCAACATTAAGCTCCGCGACATTTCTCCCGATTATGACGTTATTCAGGTTGCTTTTGCCGAGCCGGTAGGCGGCTCGCAAACGGGGAATATGGCTTTTGTGCCGTACAACGCGACTGTCAGCGAATTTCAGGCGGACGTCGCTTTTCTGCAAGCGCGCGGACAAAAGGTGCTGATCTCTATTGGGGGCGCTAACGGAAAGGTAGAGCTGACGACAGCTGGGGCGAAACAAACGTTTGTAACCACAATGAAAAGCATCATCGACTTGTACGGCTTTAACGGTTTTGATATCGATCTGGAGGGCAGCTCTCTTGCGCTGAATGCGGGGGATACCGATTTTAAAAATCCGACTTCGCCCAAAATTACAAACCTAATCGCCGCATCCAGGGACATTTTGAGCGCTTACGGTCCCGATTTTCTACTTACTATGGCACCTGAGACGGCATACGTGCAGGGCGCCATTAGCGGCTACGGCGGTATATGGGGCGCTTATTTGCCCGTCATTTATGCGCTCAGGAATGACCTCGACTACTTACATGTCCAGCATTACAATTCCGGCTCCATGCTCGGGCTTGACGGCCGCTCTTATTCACAAGGGACGTCCGATTTTCAAGTCGCCATGGCGGAAATGCTTCTTCAAGGCTTCCCAATTGGCAACAACCCAAACAATATGTTTCCCGCCTTGCGCCAGGATCAGATTGTGATCGGGCTGCCCTCTTCGCCGCAAGCGGCGGGCGGCGGCTACACCACTCCGGCCAACGTGCAAAAGGCGCTTGATTATTTGATTAAAGGCCAATCTTACGGAGGAAGCTACGTGCTTCGAAATCCGGCTGGCTATCCCGATTTTAAAGGGCTGATGACCTGGTCGATCAACTGGGACAAATTTACCAACTATCAATTTTCAACGAGTCACCGCGCTTATTTGAATCAGTACGGGGGCGGAGGCAATCCCGATATTACACCGCCAACGGTGCCGGCAAACGTTCAAGTAACGGGTCAAACGTCTACCGGCATCAGCTTGTCTTGGCAAGCTTCCACAGATGATCGCGGCGTAACCGGCTATACCGTATATTACACTGGCGGACAGACAACGGTTAGCGGCACAAGCGCCACCGTTAGCGGACTTTTGCCTCAAACGACTTATACGTTTACCGTAAAAGCAAGAGATGCCGCAGGCAATTTATCGGCGTCAAGCGCATCTGTATCCGGAACGACGAATCCGCCGGCAAGAGACGATGTTGCCCCGACCGTTCCAGGAAATTTACGAGTGGTATCCAAAAGCAGCTATTCCGTTGCTCTCGCTTGGGATGCTTCTACCGACAACGTAGGTGTTGCAAGCTATGCGGTTACTTATGGAAACACAAGTTTAAATACGACGGCTACGAATTTGACCGTATCCTCGTTGTCGCCTAATACCACTTATACATTTAACGTAAAAGCGATCGATACTTCCGGCAACCAGTCCGCCGCAAGCTCTCCTTTAACGGTAATTACGGAGATGGTCAACTCTTGCATCTACCAGCCGTACAATGCGACGACAGCTTATTCAGGAGGAATGCGGATTATTTATGACGGCAACATTTACGAAGCAAAGTGGTGGACGAGAGGCGAAATTCCGAATCCAAACAGCACTTTAGGTCCTTGGAAACTGATTGGGCCATGCGGCGATACGGATATGACTCCTCCAACGGCTCCGGCCAATTTATCTGTAACCGCCGTTTATGCCAGAGCGATCTATTTATCTTGGAGTCCGGCCACTGATAACGTAGGCGTAACTGGCTATACCGTATCTTATGGAACGAACAGCGTGAACGTAACGGGGACTACTGCGATGATTATGGGTCTTGCTCCAAATACCGAATATACGTTTACCGTAAAAGCGAAGGATCAGGCAGGCAATGTCTCTGCGGCGAGCAACGCCGTAACACAAAGAACGACGATGGAACTCGATGTTAATCCGCCAACGGTGCCGTCCAATTTGCAAGCCACTTCGGTAACGAGCAACAGCGTGACGCTTTCATGGGGACCGTCCAGCGACAATGTGGCAGTTATCGGGTACTTGGTGAATAACGGATCGACAACGGTTACTTCCCAAGGGACATCGTTTGTTGTATCCGGACTTGCGGCAGGGACGACTTATACGTTTAGCGTCAAAGCGTTTGATGCTGCAGGCAACGAGTCGAATGCGGCAACGGTTCAGGCAACAACGTCCACCTCTACAGGGCCGGCGGCATGGGCTGCGAACGTCAGTTATAAAGTAGGAGACGTGGTCAGTTACGGCGGGAAAACATACAGCTGCCGCCAGCCGCACACTTCGCTTACAGGCTGGGAGCCGACCAACGTTCCCGCTCTGTGGAATTTGGTGTAAGGGGGAGTCATGATGATGATCGCCGCTCGAAACAAGCGTCTTAGTTCTCCTTTGTTCGTACTGCTTGCTCTACTGTTGCTTGTATCCGGAATAGCCTGGAGTCCTCAGAAGGCGAATGCGCAAATACCGGCTGACAAAAAACTTCTGATCGGCTATTGGCACAATTTTGACAACGGCTCGGGTTATATTAGGCTTCGCGATGTGTCTCCAAGCTTCGATGTCATCAATGTTTCGTTTGCGGAGCCGACGAACGGCCCACAAGGGGGAACTATCGGGTTTACGCCGTTTAATGCTACCGATGCCGAATTTATTTCCGATGTTCAATATTTGCAAAGCCAAGGGAAAAAAGTGATTATTTCCATCGGAGGGGCAAACGGCCAAGTTCAGCTCGCTAGCGCCTCTGCTAGAAACAATTTTGTCAACTCGATGAAAACGATTATTTCGAAATACGGCTTTAACGGCCTCGATATCGATTTTGAAGGCCACTCTCTCTACTTAAACAGCGGGGACAGCGACTTCCGCAGTCCAACGACGCCTGTTATTACAAACCTCATCTCCGCTGTGCGCGAGCTTCACGATTTTTACGGCAACGATTTTTTGCTGACGATGGCGCCAGAGACGTTTTTTGTGCAAGTAGGGTATAGCTTCTACGGTGGAAGCTGCATCTCTTGCGACAATCGCGCCGGAGCTTATTTGCCAGTCATTTATGCATTGAGAGATATTTTGGATTGGCTGCAGGTGCAGCATTACAATTCCGGTCCGATTACCGCGCTCGACAATCAGTATTATACGATGGGCAACGCTGATTTTCATGTGGCGATGGCGGATATGGTGTTGACCGGTTTCCCGGTTGCGCGCAACAACAATTTGATGTTTCCCGCACTAAGGCCCGATCAAGTGGTAATTGGTCTGCCTGCCAATGTGAATGCGGGCGGAGGATTTACAGCCGTTGCCGAGGTGCAGAAAGCGTTGAATTATTTAATGAAAGGGCAAACCTTTGGAGGTTCCTATCAGCTGAGAGCGGGTCATCACCCCGGTATGCGCGGACTGATGACCTGGTCGGTCAATTGGGATAAGTACAACAACTTCCAATTTTCATCCAATCATCGCGCATATCTCGACCAACTAGGCGGCGGGGGAGGAGCCGATACAAATCCGCCTTCGGCGCCAACCAATCTGATTTCGACGGCCAAATCGACGGGCAGCGTATCCTTGTCTTGGGGGGCATCCCAAGATGATCGGGGTGTAACGGGCTACGTCGTCTATTATGGCGACAGGCAAATGTCGGTGACAGGCACAGGGGCCTGGGTTGTAGGGCTAAACTCCGACACCTCTTATTCGTTTACGGTAAAAGCGAGGGACGCGGCAGGCAATTTATCCCCCGCGAGCAATTCGATTACGGTGAAAACCGATCCCATTATAATCGATATTGCTCCGCCAACGATACCGGGCAACTTCCAATGGACGGGCAAGACGTCAACAAGCGTCAGCTTTTCCTGGAGCCCGTCTACAGACAATATTGGCGTAGTCAGCTACTTGATCAGCTATGGCACGACAGACTTTATAGTCGGAACGCCGCAAACGTTTGGAACCGTGACGGGATTGACCCCAAATACAAGCTACACCTTTACGGTAAAAGCGTTTGACCAAGCGGGCAATGCATCCGGAGCGAGTCTTCCGGTTACGGTCACAACCAATGCGGGCGCGGTTTGCTCCGTTCCGCCATGGAACGAAAATACGGTTTATACCGGCGGGCAGCGCGTATCGTATGGGGGGCAGGAATACGAGGCCAAATGGTGGACTCGCGGAGACCGCCCGGATCTAAGCGGGCAATGGGGAGTATGGAAGCTGATCGGGCCTTGCGGCAGCCCCGACACGATAGCGCCGACTACGCCTACCGGACTGCAAGCATCCAACCACACATCGAGTACCATCACGATAATGTGGACGGCTTCCACCGACAACGTGGGAGTAACAGGATATACGGTTTATTACGGAACGTCCAGCGTCAATGTGACGGGAACAATGGCTGTTATTACACTGCCTTCTCCCAATGTGACGTATTCGTTTACTGTAAAAGCAAGAGATGCCGCCGGTAATTATTCTTTGGCGAGCAACCCGCTGCAAATTGTAACACCCGTAGGCGGTACGGGCGGCGCATCTACATGGGCCGCACAAGTCGGCTATGTAGCGGGAAATACGGTTACGCATGGGGGCAACACCTATGTTTGCTTACAGCCGCATACATCGATTGCGGGCTGGGAACCGCCCAACGCTTCGGCGCTTTGGAAGCTTCAGTGAAGTACACTGTAGTAAAGTTTAGTAAAGTCCAATAAAGCGAATAAAAGACGCCCCAAAACCGCAGTGTGCAGCTGCTTTGGAGGCGTCTTTTTACGTACATAGGTGTAGACGGGTTACTTTTTTAATTTGAAATGCACGATGGCGGAAAAATGCATCTTTTCCGTGCGCGGATTAAAAGCAGCCTGATGAGATACCGAATGAACGTCTAGCAGGAGCGCTTTGTTTATATCGATCGCTTTTTCGATGAGCGACTCCAACGTTTTGAGATCGGAGGCCTCGTAACATTCGATTTTGGTTTCAATAAGCTCTATTCGAAAATCCATTTTCATTCCTCCTAATCATTGTATTTTTTATGAATCAGCCGATAATTCCGCAAATGTTTACAATTTGTCAAGGGATTGTATGCTATTCCTTTTCAAATTCGTGTACAATAAGGGGGACAAGGAAGGAGGTACAGCGATGGCAGATGTTCCAGCATCGGTATGGATTTTTTCGGCAATTATTATCGCGATCATTACCTGGGTAACGCTCTGGGTAACGAAGAAAGCGTACTCCAAAAAGTGGGACGAATCCGATAAATAACTTTCAATTAATCCGAAGCGCAATAGCGCATTAAAGCGGCGGTCGCCGGCGAAAGCCGAACCCGTCGTTTTTAGTTAGGTCTAAATGATGCAAAAGAGCGCCCCGCATAAAGGATGCGAAGCGCCCGGATAAGTTATGTATGCCAGTCTTTCATGGTCGGGACGACACGATTTGAACATGCGACCCCCTGGTCCCAAACCAGGTGCTCTACCAAGCTGAGCTACGTCCCGGAAAAAAATGGTGCCGCCGAGAGGACTTGAACCCCCAACCTACTGATTACAAGTCAGTTGCTCTACCAGTTGAGCTACAGCGGCATGTATTTTTTCTCGAACACAAGATGTATTATTACATATACCCGAATAGTTTTGCAAGCCCTTTTTTAAAGTTTAAATTTTCAAATAATTACTTATTGCAACCAAGCGATTTGAAGCCTTTTGATTCCCTCCTCCAGCTGTCCCTCCGTCATCCCTCCAAACCCCAGCATGACATACCGTCCGGAGCTTTCGATCCCGTTGTTCCAATGTTTGGCGGGCGAATATACTTTGCAGCCATGTTGTGCCGCTAGAGCGATCAGCTCATCGGCGCGTTTCCCGTTAATCGCAAGCAGGAGATGCATGCCGGAGCAATCTCCTACGATTGAGGCGTTTGAGCCGAAGCAAGCGCGGATGGCATCCGTAAGCGCTTTGTGCCTCGTTTGATACACCCTTCTCATTCGTCTCACATGCCTTGCAAAATGCCCCTTTTTCATAAAAAGCCAAATGGCATATTGAATCATAGGGGAGACGGCTTGGCTGTAAACCTCCAGCCCCTCTTTGACCTCTGACATAAGTCCGCTTGGCAAAATAACATAGCTTAACCGGGCCGCAGGAAGAAAAGATTTGGATAGTGTGCCTAAATAAATGACTCTCTCCGCAGTGTCGAGCGCTTTTAAAGCGGGAATAGGGGCGCTGTTGTAACGAAACTCGCTGTCGTAATCGTCTTCCAAAATGTAGCCGTTTTGCTCCATTGCCCAGCCCAGCAGTCGCAGCCGTTTTTGGATAGGCATGACCATGCCTAGCGGAAACTGATGGGACGGCGTTACATAAACTAGCCTTGCCGCGGTTTCGCTAAGCTGCTCAAAACTGATTCCATCGGGCTCTACCGAGACGGGCAACAGGTCGCAGCCCATGTTGCGCAAAACCGACTTGACGCCATTGTAACCCGGCTCTTCCATGGCAATCGGCCGTTTGCCGAGCTGAAGCAATTGCACGAGCATCGCAACCGCGTGCTGCGTACCTGCGGCAATAAAAATTTGGTCCGGTTCGCAAACGACTCCTCTGGACTGGTATACGTATTCGGCCAATTCTTTTCTCAATTCAAACATGCCATAAGGATCTCCATAGCCTAAAATGCGTGCGGGATCGCTCCCGAGCGCTTCTATAACGCATGATTTCCATATCGCATGGGGAAAACGGTCTAAAGCAATTTCTCCGTATTGAAAATCGAATTCTATTTTTATCTGCTGTTGCGGGGGATTACACGCAGTAGTTGCAGTGCGACGGTTTTGGCCTTGAGCTGGTGCCTCTCCCGGCGACTTCGGCGTTATCGGAGTCCACTTTTCAATGGGGAGGATAGCATAGCCGCCGCGTTCTTTGCTTTCGACATAACCTTCCGCGAGCAGTTGGCCGTACGCCGATTCTACCGTATTTTTGCTGATGCTAAGATGCTGGGCCAATTGCCGGATGGAAGGGAGGCGGCCGCCTGCGGCCATAGTACCATTTTCGATGCCGCTTCTTATGTACTGATAAATTTGAATGTAAATTGGCGTTTGGCCTTGTTTGTTGAGCAGCGGAGTAAACGAAAGTATGGGCATGAACAATCTGTCCCCTTTATATAATCGATTTCTGTCACTTTTGAAGGTTACAAATTCCATTTATAGTGACAATATCATAGGAGCAGATAGTTGAAAAGGGGATGACCGATATGTTTTCAGTGAGGATGAAGAAGCGTGAATGTACAGACGAGGCGAAAATCGAAACTTTTCTGAAGTCAGCGCAAACGGGCTTTTTGGGATTGTCGGATGGGGAGGGACCTTATGTCGTGCCGCTTAATTTTGTGTGGAGCAAAGACCGGAACGCTTTTTATTTCCATGGGGCGGAAGAAGGACGGAAAATGACGATGATGCAAAACAATTCGCAAGCTTGCCTTACGCTCGCAGAAGCTTACGGCACGATTCCGCATCCCGTGCCCGCGCACACGGATACCGCTTATATGAGTGTAATCGTTTTTGGGAAAATGGAGGAAGTGAACGATTTGGACGAAGCGACAGACGCGATGCAGGCGATGCTGGACAAATATGTGCCGGGCTATTACAATACGCCGCTTGCTAAATCGCATGTGGAGCGTTACCGTTCATCGATGGGAAGCCGGACAGCCGTATTTAAGCTGATAGCGGAGTCTCGTACGGCGAAAGAGAACGAAGATCAAACGATTTGAGCTTGCGGGGTATTTGGAATAATTTTAGTTTTGGAATTGCAGGGATTCGGAAGCAAACAGCGAATAAGTCAGGGGAAATGGGTCGAACAAATTACTTTTAACAGGTGAAATAAACATGATATTTATATTCGCTTATTTAACCCCTATTGTTGCTATTATCTTCTTTGTCAATTGCGTTGCTCTTGCAAAGAAAATAAAGAGCGGAAAAGGAGATACAGCTAATCATACCGGGTGGGGCGCTTTAATGTTCGGCTTTATTATTTTTTCAATAATATGGTCTTCATTAGTAAGCAAATAGATGTGTGAGTTTTATTTAAAGCGAATAGTTTGAAAAGGCCGGCCAGTTGAGGACGGCTTTTTTTGTTTTATAAACGAGTATACGTTATACACTCGGCTTCTCAATTGATTTTTGGCGCAAAAAAATAGTGGTTTATTAAAAACCACTATTTCGTCAACGAGAGACCCCAGCCGGAGCACAAATATTAAATTATAGACTAAGCCGTTTCGCCCTCAAGCTCAGGCTGTTCGATTTGCATTTCGATTTTGCGAATTCGGTTTTTGCTTGTTTCGCGAATAATAAATTTAAGATGGCCGTATCGATGTTCTTTTCCTGGCTTTGGATCGACTAGTTTGCTGTACAGCCAGCCGCCGATCGTATCGACGTCTTCTTCTTCAAAGTTCATGCCTGTCATTGAGCCAAGCTCATCCAACAGCACTTTGCCGTCCAGCAAATAGCAGTTTTCTTCAAGCTGTTCGATTTCTTTGCGTTCGTCGGCGTCGAATTCGTCCCGGATTTCCCCTACGATTTCTTCCAAAATGTCTTCAATCGTTATGAGGCCGGATGTTCCGCCGTATTCATCCACCAAGATAGCAATGTGAACACGTTCCTGCTGCATACGTTTCAAGAGCATTTTGACCGGAGTTACTTCGGATACGCTCAAAACGGGATGGATCAGCTTTTTGAGATCAAACGCCTTGTCGGCGTCATATTCCAGAAACAGCTGCTTCGTATTGATCATGCCGACAATATTGTCTTTGCTCTCCAGCGCGACGGGGAAGCGGGTATATTGTTCTTTTTTAATAATTTCCAAATTATCTTTTAACGAATAGTTGGTGTACAAACAAATCATGTCCGTACGCGGTACCATAATTTCTTTCGCAAGCAGTTCGTCAAATGCGAAAATGCGGCTTACGTAACCATACTCGGTGTTGTTAATTTTTCCGCTTTGGAAGCTTTCATTCAAAATTAACTGAATTTCTTCTTCGGAATGGGCTTCCTCGTGCTCGGTCATCGGCTTGAGGCCAAACATGCGGACCAAAGCGTTAGCGGAGCCGTTCAAAAGCCAAATAAACGGATACATTAATCTATGGAAGAAGATGATGGGTTTCGCCGTTAGAAACGAAATAAATTCCGCTTTTTGAATAGCCCAAGACTTTGGTGCAAGCTCGCCAACGACGACATGCAAAAAGGTGATGAAAATAAACGCGATACCGATGGATAATGCATGGCTTACGGTACTGCTTATTTCCAATCCGTCAAATACGGGTAAAAGTAATTTTTCTACTGTCGGTTCTCCCAGAAAGCCGAGTCCGAGAGCGGTAATCGTAATACCGAGTTGACATGCCGACAAGTAGGCATCCAGATTGCTCGTAACCTTCTGAACGGCGAGCGCGTTCTTCCGGCCCTCCTGCACCAACTGTTCAATCCGGCTTGCCCGCAGCTTGACGATGGCAAACTCCGTCGCAACGAAAAAAGCAGTTAGAAAAATTAGAAGAGCAATCATGATTAAATTGAGTCCTATACCCATTTTCGATTCTCACTACCCTTTATCTTTATAGTTTTTTAATTACTTATGCTTTACTATATCGAAAGATTACAGGTAATGACAACTGCCAAAAGGAACGCTGTGAGCCTTTGAGACTCTGTTATGAGCATTCAGGAGGATAAGGAGCGTCGTTCTCATCGTTTTTCGAGTCTTTACAAGGTGAATTCGCAGGCTTAAGATGAGTTCATATGAACGGATTGGTTCTAAAAGGGTTGTTTTAAACGGAGGTGCGGCAATGGACGCCTTTACGCTTACACGAGAAGAACTTGCTCATTTGCTTGGAGCGCTTGGCGGCCGATATGACGAAAAACCGTCTGAAATCCTCCGAAAAGCATGGGGCAAAACCTGTACGACTGGGAGGAAAGCTCCCGGCGAGCCGAACTCGCCGCTTCCGCCGATCGTACTTAAGCTTATGCGATCCAGCGATCGAAGAGGTTTTTCCTTGCATGAAATAGCGGAGCTTGGCAGTCTGCTGGAAGGCTCCACTTTATCGGTCACATCGATGCAAAATTGGGTGAAGCGCGATTTCAAACCTTATTTTCAGTGCCCGATGGCCGGCAAAAAATATTCGCTTGATCAGACGGCCATGCTGCTTATGATCGACGATTTGAAATCCAGCCTTGATTTTGAAACGATCCGAAGGCTGTTTGCGTTGTTGTTCGTGAGCTGCGAAGACGCTGCCGCAGCGCGGCCGGAGGGTCTATCGCCGCTTTCGATGCTGGATTGCTACGCAGCCTTGTATCAAAAGCTGTATCACGAGTGGGAATCAGTCAATATGGAGCGGACCGAGCAGGCTGTACGGGCGGAGGCGGACAAGGCGGCAATGAAAATGCTTCATATAGATGAAGAACAAAAAACAGCACTGGGCAACCTATTGCTTGTAGCCGTCATTTCGATTCAGGCCGGCAGGTTGCAAGCGATGGCCAGACGGTATTCACAAGAGATCCTCTTTTTGGGGAAGGCGTAATTACATCAATGAGAAAAGAGGTCGTGCAAAACGATGGTCAAGCCGTTTTTAAAGGCTTCCCGGTTTAGAGTCATTCCGGTGATGCTCATACCTGTAGCGCTCGGAGCGCTTGGGGCATACGTATGGGACGGGCAATTCCATCCTTTTTTGTTTGCCGTAACGATAATTGGAGCGGGTGCCGCCCATTTGTTTTCCAATATGATCAATGACTTATGGGATTATTACAATGGGACGGATGCTGTCGCTAAAGGGACGGAAGGGGCCATTTCTACCAATTCGGGCTTTTTGACAAGCGGAACGTGGAGCATCGGACTGTTCAGAACGATCACATGGCTGCTGTTTCTGATCGCCGCAGCATGCGGTGCCGTTTTGGCTTATTTTAGTGGCGTAGCGGTTCTAGCCTTTAGTTTGGCTGGCGCGCTTATCGCATACTTTTATGTAGCTCCGCCTATTCGCTTCGGTTACCGGGGCAAAGGGTACAGCGAAATAGCCATTTTGCTTGCGTTTGGCATTTTGCCCGTGATGGGATCGTATTATGTGCAGGTGTCCGAGGTTGATTACCGGGCGCTGCTGCTTTCTTTGCCTATCGGGCTGATGACGACGCTTATTTTGTTCAATCATCATTTTTTGCATTGGCAGGCCGATCGTGCGGCGGGCAAAAAAACGCTGGTCGTCGTATGGGGGGAGCGTCGAGCGCTGCGGTTTTCCAAAATGCTGCTCTTGCTTGCGTATGCCTCTCTCATTGCATGTGTGCTGGCCGGGGCGCTACCGATCTACGCGCTGCTTGCTCTTCCGACTGCGATTCCGATATATTTGGTGTATGGCCGGTTAAATGAAAGCAATCCATCCGCCGCTTATTTGCCTTTAATGGGGGCTTCGCTTCAGGCGACTATCCGCTGCGGCGTGATCTTAATTGCGGTTTTGATCGTGCAAGGCACCGTTTCATAAATTGACAGCATAGAAAGAAGGTACCATAGATGAGCAAAACATGGACATTAGGCGATTTTCATACGATTTTAAACGAGGGCGAGGTTTGGAAGCAGGGCGGATTCCCGCTCCCGGACGGCTCTTTCTGGCAATATCGCGAGCCGGAGGCTGTCGTCATTGTCCGCAACGGCATTCTTTATGTCCGGGCATCGATTAGCAGATCCAATAATCAGATTCAAATTTTGGACAATGCCAAACATATGTATTATTCCGCCGAAACGGTGAAGGTGCCGGAAAACGGGGAAATCAGCTTTGAGCTGAACATTCGGGCGAGAACGTCGGGGACGGCTCCGGGCGATCTGTACGACGGATTTGTGTCCTTAAATTTGCTCGACTTTACAACGGGCGGAGCGCTTGACTTTTTTGCTGGCAATGATCAATTCGCGAGCGTATACGCTGTGCTGCCTTTCCCGGGCGTTCAAGTGCCGGATACGGACGGAACCAAATATTTTTGCGTATTTAAAGAAGAACAAGCCGGTTTTCAGCCGCGGGAATTCAATACGTACAACATTACGTACAACCGTCCAAACGACGAAGTCGTCTTTTATGTAAATGGCGTTGAAGTTCGGAGAGAGCGCAATGTGCCGGTTAAATTCAACGAATTTACAGTTGCGCTAGGCATTATGACGGAGAAGGATCTTACTCCAGGAGGAAGCGTCTCGGCACATGGACAAACGGTCATTGCGGAATGGTCGCCGATTACGATTGAAGTAAAAGAATAACGAAACCAAAAGGGGTTTAAGCATGGTATTCGTCTTCATCGCTTTATGGTCGATTGCGGCCATCGTCTGGCTGTCCGAACCAGGCTCCGCCGTCAACAGACGGCTTGGAGCTCTGGCGTTCAGCGGCGGGATGGGGGCGCTTGCGGCCAATTTGGATTACAAGTGGCTTCCCTATGCAATAAAAGCGGGCGCTAGTCCCAAAGTTCAGGAGCTGCTGTACCAATTGCAAGCGTTCTCATCTTTAGTTGGCTATTATGCCGTTCCGTATTTCTTCTTGCTTTTCGCTATTTCCTATCGGGGATATCCGTCCGGACGGATAGCAGCATGGCTGCCGTGGCTGCTTCTGCTTCCGATCGTTTATTGTGTTTTATTTACCCCTCCGTATAATGAGAGATACCCGATTACGTACGACATCGTCGTTTGGTGGGCAGCGCCCTATATTTTAATCGGCACTTATTTGGTTTTGTCGAGACGAGTGCCGCCTACCGTCTTCGCTCGAACGCACTGGGTTGTATGTCTTGCGGTGCTGCCTACCGTCTTGTTTGCCATGGCGATGAATTATTTGCTGCCGAGCATAGGCATGCTGAAAATGTGGATTTACAATACATGGTTTGTCGGGCTGGGCGCTTTCGTCTTCGTCGTTGGTTTATTTACATATGGATTTATGGGGATTCGCATTTTAATCGACCGCAGAAGATACGATTCCACGCTGCGCGCCGTGACAACCGGGACGGCAATGCTCAATCATGCGATCAAAAACGATGCGGGCAAGCTAAGGCTGTTTGCCGAAAAGATGAAGCGGTATGCCGCTGCCACGGAACAAAACGAGCTGCTGGCGGATGTAGAAGCGGTGCTGTCGGCCTCCAGACATATGGAAGAGATGGTGGCTAAGGTGCATCGCCGTACGGAAGATTTGATGCTGGAGCTAGGACGCGTTCAATTGACCGAACTTGTAAAGGAAACGATGGATGCCTTGCGGCCTTCTCTTAGGGAAGTGGAGCTGGACGTGAACGTGGAAGGCAGCTGGACTTGCCTGCTGGACAAGGCACAGACGGCGGAGGCGATTACGAATATAGCGATCAATGCCGTTGAGGCGATGGAAGGCAAAGGGAAGCTCCGGCTTTTGCTGACGGAAACCAAGCGGGAGCTCGTGCTTGAAATTTCGGATACGGGACCTGGCATGGAGCGGTCGCTTCGCTCAAGCGCGTTCGAGCCTTTTTATACGACAAAGCGGACAAGCAACAACTTCGGGCTGGGACTGCCTTATGCGTACCATGTGATGCGCAAGCATAAAGGCTCGCTTCATGTGCGAAGCAAGGTGGGCGAAGGGACGACGTTTTATATGGCTTTCCCCAAAAAATCATTGAAGGCGGAGCACAGCAGCGTTCAGCCTCAACATGGAGGTGCCGATAGTGGAGCAGATACGGATTGGTCTGGTGGAGGATGATCCCGATTGGCTGAGGGGATTGTCGCATTTTTTGCAAAGCGAACCCGATTTCAAGTTGGTCTGGACGGCCTCGACGGGGGCAAAGGTGAGAGAAACGATTGCGCATAGCGATGGGAACGTCGATGTGGTCCTCATGGATATTATGATTGATGGAGTTCCGGAAGGAATTGCGCTCGCGGAAGAAACCGCTTTGGCTACCGGAGCGAGAGTAATTATGCTGACCTCCATGGAAGAGAAGGAACTTATTTTCCGCTCGTTTCAAGCGGGAGCGATCGATTATCAGCTCAAGACGAACTTCGAGAAAATCCCGGACGCGATCAGGCAAGCTTACAGGAAGCAGGCATCTATCAGTCCTGCCGCCGCAGAACAGCTGCGCGAGGAATTCCGCAGATTAAAGGGACTGGAGAAGGAGTTTGAGACGAAAAAGCTGTCCGATCTCATTACCCCGTCCGAGCTTCAACTGCTTGGTCTAATCCATGAAGGCTACTCTCAGCCGCAAATTGCGGACAAATTGTATATTACGCTCCGTACCGTCAAAAACCACGTCAACCACATTTTGAAAAAGCTCGGGATGACGGGTTCCAAAGAGGCCGCCGCCAGACTTAAAGAAATGGGGCTGCTGGATAAAGAGAAGGAGCAGAGATAGTACCATACTTTTTTGGTACTATTTTTTTTATGGAAAAAAAGTACAATGGCATTACAGTCAGCAACAAACAATAGGTCGAAAGGGGGGGGCGTTATCGCTTTTGAACTGTTTTCAACCCAGCATATGGCGGCGCTCGTGGTTTCAGTTATCGTTTTTTCATGCGTGGTATTGTTCAGACGGCAGATTAGGATAGGGAAAATAGACCGAATATTCCGTCTTTTACTCGCTTCATTTCTTCTGATATGCGAACTTTCGTTGCAGTTGTCTTTTTTAACGGAAGGTAGCTGGGGAGCGGCCTCGCTTCCCCTCCAGCTCTGCAGTCTGACACTGCTGCTGTCGGTTGTTTTGCTTGCTTTCCGGGCAAAGGCGCTGTACGGACTCGTCTTTTTTCTAGGTACTGCTGGCGCGCTGCAGGCTCTGGCTACGCCTAACTTAGGAGAGGCCTTTCCGCATTTCAGATTTTTTCAGTTTTTCGCCGCGCATATTGGCATTATTTTAGCCGCATTGTATGTGTTCGTTGTGGAGCGTTATCGCCCTACGCTGAAATCTGCTTTTGCCGCGCTGGCTTGGCTGCATGTTCTAGCCGTACCTGCCGCAATTGCGAACATGGCGTTTGGCACCAACTTTATGTTTTTGGCCCGCAAGCCGGAAACGGCGTCTTTGCTTGACGCGTTGGCTCCGTGGCCGTGGTATTTGCTTCAACTGGAATTCGTAGCATTGGCGTCTTGCCTGCTGCTGCTTGTAGGATCAAAGCTTGTATACGCTATTTTCAGGGGGAAAAAGAGATGAAAGAGATGCTGAAGAGTCATTGGACTTCACTGCTCGGAGCTTTGTTTGTAATAGCGGCATTTATTACGTTGTTTCAGTATTCGGTAGATCAAGGCTGGATTAGCGATTCGGCCAAAATCGGCATCGGGCTGCTTGCCGGAATTGGCATCGGCATGGCTGGCGTCAAGGTAGCGCAGAAACCGAATCGAGTATGGACGGGGCAAATTATGCTCGGCATCGGAGTATGCGTTTTGTATGCCACGCTAACTTTTGCAGGCGTTTATTATGCAATATGGGAACCGACGCCTATTTTGATCGCCATGACGGCGATTACGGCCGGGTTAACTTTTTACGCGAGCCGGTTTCAGTCCCGATTGCTCATGAACATCGCGGTTTTAGGAGCTTTGCTGGCACCTCTTCTGATGCGGCCGGAATCCGATCAAAACTTTACATTGTTTCTATATTTGCTCGTCTTAAATTGTGCGTTTATTTATTTAAGCGTGGTCAAAGGATGGCTTGAGCTTCGCATCGTCAGCTTTGCAGGCACTTGGCTCATGTATCTTGTCTATTTCATCCATTTCGCTCCACCGCTGGATGGGGTATGGAGCTTGCCGATTCGCTACGCGCTGTCCGCATTTATCTTCTACACAATCGCATTGCTGCTCTCGTCTTGGAAAAGTAAATTAAGTTTTGACGGGGTTGATCTATATCTAAATGCGGCTAACGGTGTTTTCTTCGGCATTTGGGCTTTGAACATTTGGGAAGGAGACGTTGACTACGGCATCGTTCTTCTACTTATCGCGGCTGTTTACTTGGCGGCTGGGTTTGCCGTATACAAATTGAAAGGCAGCACCTCTGTCGCATCAGCTTCGTTTGCCCTTACCGCGGTTCTGCTGGCTTGTATTGCAATCAACAGCTTTGGCGAAGGCGTGTTGTTCAACATTTTGATGTGGGTGCTATACGCTTACTTGCTAACGGCGCTAGGCCATCTAAAACGTTGGAAAGTGGCGACCGTGCTTGGAGCCGCCGTTTGGTTTTTTCTCGGATTTTTCTGGTTTATCGTTACATGGAGTACAGAGAGAGGCGATTGGTTTGACGTCTACATTCCGTTTCTCAGCTGGGGGGCAGCGTCTTGGATTCTTCTTGCGGCACTCGGATTTTATTATGCAAGAACGTTAACATTTAACGATCTTCCTCCGACTCTCAATCGAATTTTCTCCCGATTTTTTGCCCTGATGTCCCATTTTATAATCGGTGGCCTCATGTCAAAACAAATCAAATTGGTGTTTGAAGTCTATTTTCAGGACGCGCCGCAAATTTACATGGACTTAACCCTTTCCGTCGTCTGGGCCCTTTACGCTTTGACTCTTATGCTGTGGGGCGCCTATTACCGGGAAAGAACGTTTACTTGGTTTGGCGCAGCTGTGCTCATCCTTGTAGCGATTAAAGCGATTTTTATGGATTTAAGCGATGAGATTGCTTTGTTTAAAATGGTTGTGTTGCTCCTGCTAGGAGGCATTTCGTTCCTGATGACATGGATTAACGGCAAGTGGAAGGGGGAAAGGCGGGAAAGCGCTGGAGGGGCAGAACAGTCGCAAGCTGCTGCAAATGATCAATCATGACGCGCTGGCCCTTCCGTATATTAATCTCTGATCTATGCCTAAGGGCCATGATCCTTGGGTGGTATTTGCTTCAATTCGATAGGGAAGCTTTGTTTTTTGCTTGCTGCTCCTTGGAGCCGCAATGCTTACATATGCAATAATGGGGGAGACATAAAGGTGAAAGAGATAAAGACGCACATGGCGGGCACTACAAAAGCGCAAAAGCGGAATCACGTATGGACAGGACAAGTTATGATCGGTATCGGAGCATGCATTTTATATGTGGCACTTGCATTGGTTTATTATTCGATTTGGGAACCGACACCCATTTTAATCGGCATGACGGCAATCACCGTTGCATTAACTCTATATGCCAGTAAGTTTAAGTCCCGGCTACTTATGAACATTGCAGTTGCAGCTGCTTTGCTGGCGCCGCTTTTTGTGAGACCAGAATTAGATCAAAGTTTTCCGGTGTATCTCTATTTGCTCGTATTAAATTGCGCTTTCATTTATTTAAGTTACGTAAAGAAATGGATGGAGGTTCGCTTCTTCAGCTACGCGGGCACTTGGTTGCTGTATCTCTTTTATTTCATTTATCCTACCCCTCCTATGGTAGGGGGATGGAGCTTGCCAATCAGCTACGCGCTTAGTGCATTATTTTCTTTGCTGTAACGTTGCTTGCCTCGTTTTGAAAAGCAAATTGAGCTTTGAAGAAGGCATGCTGCTTAACATTTTGAAGTGGGTACTTTGAAAAGAACCTCCATTTTATGCCTCTTCGGACGTAATGGGAGGTTCTTTTTTTCGGCCGGATACCGAGACACTAGCCCTTAGGGCTAAAAACATGTACAATGGAAACCGATATAGCTCATGTACGCTTTTTTCTATTTCATAGGGGGCATCGCTCATGGGTATCGATCCGCGCACAATGAAGACTTTGCTGCAAGCGCAGCTTTCTCCAAGTCTGTCTTTTGCAAATATGACCAAAAAAAATACAAGCCAGCCGAGCAATGACGGCTCGGCATCATTCGATACGATTTTGTCCGCGCAGCTTTCGGGAGGGAAGAGTACTACAGGCGGTCTTTCCGAGAGTGGCGATCCCGTCTGGGGAAATGAGCTGTGGGCGCAAGTAGCCTCGTTTGGCATCACCGAAGCAGCTCCCGTCAGTCAAGCTGAATGGGAAACCGCCGAATGGGCGGGAGCGGGAGACTTTGCCGGTATTATCCAGCAAGCCGCTGCCAAATACGGCGTTTCACCTGCCTTAATTAGCGCCGTGATTGCTACGGAGTCGGGCTTCAATCCGCTTGCGGAGTCGCATGCCGGTGCCAAGGGGCTTATGCAGCTGATGGACGGAACGGCAAGAGGGCTTGGCGTCACAGACTCTTTCGATCCCGTACAAAATGTAGAGGGCGGAACTCGCTATTTGGCGATGCTGCTTCGCAAATACAACGGCAACGAAGCTGTTGCGCTTGCGGCCTACAATGCAGGCCCGGGAAGAATCGACCGGCTTGGGATCAGCACCGACGAAGAGCTATGGGCGAAACTGCATGAGCTGCCGCAAGAAACGCAGCGTTATGTGGCCAAAGTGCAGGGGGCCAAATCTTAAACGTATCGAGATCACGACAGGTTTTCCGCTAATTGTGCGGACGAGGCCCGTGGTCTCTTTCTTTTTTAGCGAAAGGATGAACTGAGATGTTATATTTCGACCATTGCGCTTCAACCCCGCCCTACGAAGAGGTCATCCAAACGATGTCGGAAGTGATGCGCAAACATTACGCAAACCCGTCTTCGCTGCATGCCCAGGGAACGGATGCGGCGAAGCTGATTGTCCGGTCCAGAGAGGTGATCGCTTCCATGCTTGGCACTTCTCAAGGCAAGTGGCTGTTCACTTCAGGCGGGACGGAATCCAACAATTTGGCTATCAAAGGCGTCGCTGGGCAATACCGCTCGCGAGGCAATCATATTATTGCGTCCGGCATCGAGCATGCTTCCGTTGTTGAAGCGCTTAAGCAGTTGGAGGCGGAAGGATTCCGGGTCACTTATTTGCCCGTCGAAACAAGCGGGCATGTCAGCATTGAGACGCTGAAACACGCGCTGACGAAAGAAACCATTTTGGTAACGGTCATGCATGTCAACAATGAAATTGGAACGGTTCAACCAATCCGGGAAATCGGGGAACTGCTGCGGAGCTATCCGCAGACATTGTTTCATGTCGACGCTGTGCAAAGCATGGGCAAGGTCGAATTGAGACCGGAGGAGTGGGGGATCGACTTGGTGAGCGGCTCCGCTCACAAGCTGCGCGGTCCTAGAGGAGCAGGTTTTCTTTATGTCCGCGATGGCGTCGTTTTAAAACCTCTTGCTTCGGGAGGCTCGCATGAATTTGGCTTTCGTGCAGGGACGGAAAATGTTGCGGCGATTGTCGCTTCCGCCAAAGCGGTCCGTTTATCAGTAGAAAGAATGGAGAAAAGAAACGTGAGGATGGAAGTTTACAGCCGGAAGCTGCGCGACTATGTGGCGACCAGGCCGGAACTTAAGCTGAGCGGGGAGCAGCCGTTTGCTCCGCACATCGTTCATTTTTCTTATCCCGGCATGAAGCCGGAAGTGATCGTCCATATGCTGGAGCAGAACGGCATTATCGCATCGACCAAGTCGGCCTGTTCCTCCAAGGAAAACAAGCCGAGCCGGGTATTGCTCGCGATCGGTGCGAATGCCGCACAAGCTTCGGGTGGAATTCGAATCAGCTTTGGGGACGAGCATGAGGATAAAGATGTAGATCAATTAATCGGCGCGCTGGATCGCGTCGTTAACCAATTAAAGCCGCTTGAGAGGAGAACGACCCATTGATATACGATCAAATCGTTTTGCGTTACGGCGATTTAGTGATGAAAGGGAGAAACCGCAATCAATTTGAAAAGCGGATGCTGAGGCAAGTTAAAAACGCGCTTTCTTCGTTCGAAGGCATCGAATATTGGAAAACATTCGGCCGCTTGTATGTCAAGCTGAACGGCCATCCCTACGAGCCGGTTGCCGACCGCCTCAAAGACTTGTTCGGCATCGTGTCGCTAAGTCCCGTGATTAGTACAGATTCGGAGCTTGAGAAGATTCGGGAGACGGCTTTGACGTTGATGAACTCGCTGAAGCAGCCGCCAAAAACGTTTAAAGTGAGCGCCAAGCGTGCGTGGAAAGGGTTCCCGCATAACTCGCAAGAGATGAATCATCTTGTTGGCGCCCCTGTTTTGAGGGCGTTTCCAGAACTAAGCGTAGACGTGCGCAAGCCGGAAATCGAACTGAAGGTCGATATTCAGGAAGAAGCGACTTATTTGTTCTGCGAGGTCATCCCCGCAGCGGGAGGATTTCCTTTCGGCTCCAACGGGAAGTCGATGCTGCTGCTGTCGGGAGGAATAGACAGCCCAGTTGCGGGATGGATGGGTATGAGAAAAGGGCTTGAGCTGGAAGCCGTCCATTTCCACAGCTATCCCTTTACGAGCCAGCAGGCGAAGGACAAAGTGATTGAGCTTGCGCGGAGGCTGTCCTATTATAGCGGAGCTCCGTTTAAGCTGCATATGGTTCCGTTTACTGATATTCAGACGAGGCTTGCGCAAAGCGGTCAAGAAAATTTAATTATTACGCTTATGAGAAGAGCGATGCTTCGCATAACGGAAGGGCTTGCAGAGCTAAATGGAGCTACAGGCATTGTTACCGGAGAAAGTCTCGGACAGGTAGCCAGCCAAACGCTGCAAAGCATGAATGTAATTGGAAGAGCAACGCAGCAGCCGCTCCTTAAGCCGCTTCTTATGATGGACAAAGCGGAAATTATTGAGGTGGCGCAGCGGATCGGAACGTTTCAAACGTCTATTTTGCCTTATGAGGATTGTTGTACTTTGTTTTTGCCGAAGTCGCCGAGCATCAATCCTAATCTAAAAATTGTGGAACGGGTAGAAGCGGGAATAACGGGGCTGCCTGATATGATCCAAGAAGCCATTCGCGGCACGGAAGTGCTGGTTCTTACCCCAGACAGCGAAAAGCCGGAAAACGCGGCAGGAGAAGACGATTGGTTCTAAATGAAACGGTATATAAAAAGAAGCCCAAACCGGTTGTATTGCAACCCGGCTTGGGCTTCTTTTCTTATGTGATTTGGGCATCCAGTGGGCCATTACGAACGACTAATCGTTATTAATGAGCCTCGGAGCTTGTTGGATTGGCGGCTTGCTTGCGCTTGTTGGCCCAGTAGCCAATGCCGACCGTAAGTACTACAACGCCTAGAACGAATGCCCAATAAATGAGCTTGTTGTCTTCCAGCGCCCCGTTAAACTTCTTCTCGTGTGTAATCATCTTCGCAGCTGTATAAGCCAGTACAGCGGAACCGAGGTAAACGATCCAGCTAAACTTATTGATCAGCTTGATGAACAAGGTGCTTCCCCATACAACTACCGGCACGCTGATAATCAGGCCGAGAATGACAAGAATCATCTCATGCTCTGCATGCGAGGAGCCTTTTGCAGCGCCTGCAACGGCAAGCACGTTGTCAATGCCCATTGCGGCATCGGCAATAATGATTGTGCGGATAGACTGCCATAGCGTGTTGCCGGCCGTGATGTTGTCATGCGCATCATCTTGGACTAGAAGCTTGTATGCAATCCAAATGAGCAGCAAACCGCCTACCAGGTTCAGCCACGGTACTGCAAGCAACTGAACAACAAGCAAGGTTGCGATAACACGAATACCGACGGCGCCAACCGTACCCCAAATGACCGCTTGCTTTTGTTGATGAGGAGGGAGCTTGCGAGCTGCTAGTCCGATAACAATAGCGTTATCCCCGGCCAAGATGAGGTCGATAAAGACGATTGTCGCAAGGGCGGTGAAAAATTCGGCTGTGAAAAAATCCATATAACGTATCCTCCTTTCTTTAACTGTGCATATTGAAGTCTACAATAAATACGTCCATTCGGGAAGATGTGTTCATATTATTTATGGACATATTCTCCACGGCTTGTTCATACCTCTGGTAATAGAGGGGGAGATGGTTTGGACAGCATCTTTATTTTTCTTCAAATTGCGTTAATTAATGTATTGCTTAGCGGGGACAATGCGATCGTCATTGCAATGGCAAGCCAGCATCTTCCTGTCAAGCAGCGAAAGAAGGCAATCTGGTGGGGGGCATTCGCCGCCGTGGCGCTTCGTTGCGTCATGACGGTCGTCGCGCTTAAGCTGCTGCAAATTCCCTATTTGCAGGCGGCAGGCGCGATAATGCTGCTTTATATCGCTTTCAAGCTGTTGTCAGACGCCGGAGGCGATCATCATCCGCAGCATATGAAAAGGGCGGCTACGCTTGGGATGGCGATTTGGACGATCGTCACAGCCGACTTTATCATGAGCTTGGACAACGTGCTTGCCATCGCGGCTGTTGCCGAAGGCGATATCGTCCTTATTTTGCTCGGGATTGCGCTAAGCATTCCTATGATCATTTGGGGCAGCCAAATGTTGGGAACTTTGCTCGTCAAATTTCCTGCACTTGGCTATATCGGAGCGGCTTTGCTCGCTTATGCGGCAGGGGGGATGCTCATGCACGATCCGGGATTGGATAAGGCTTTATTCCATGGATCCTCTACGCTTACGGGGCTCATCCCGCTCCTGTGCGTTCCATTTGTCATTATGTTGGCGATCCTTCGAAAAAGGGCGAATTAAAGCGAAAGAGGCGGGCCTCACACGGCACGGCCTCTTTTTTTTGTTAAAGTGTCGACAGGTTACTGGTTTTTTTGCCGCAGTTCCTATAAACTAAGAAAAGAAAAAAACTGGCGTCTTTCGTCTGTCTATACGATCGATGTGGTAAGGAGCGGGATGAATATGCCTGCAAACAAATATTCCGCTGGAATTATTTTGCTGTTAGCCGGGGTCGTTATCTTGTTGGGCAAATTAGGGGTATTTAGCTTCTTGGGGGCTATTTTTTGGCCGTTGCTCGTTTTGATTCCGGGAGTGCTGCTGCATGTGCTCTATTTCGGCAGAGTGGTTCCGGCAGTTGCGCTTGTGCCTGGCGGAATGCTCGTTGTTTACGCATTGCTGTTTGTGATTTGCATCATTTTCGGTTGGGAGAGCATGAGATATTTGTGGCCGCTGTTTATATTCGGGGTGGCTGCGGGTCTTTATGAATATCACTTGTTCGGCTCCTCGGTACCGAAGATCGTATTCAAAATGGCGATTGCGCTCGCAGCCGCTTCCGTGCTGATGCTTGTCCTTATTTTGCTGTGGAGCTGGGGTATTTATCTGGTCGCGCTGCTCTGTATGGCGGCAGGGGCATGGATGATGTTCGGCACTCGCAAGCGCTGGTAAAAAAAGAGTAAAGCGATAAACGCTGCCGCCTTCGTTTCGAAGGCGCAGATTCGTTTATCGGACAAATATAAGCGAAATGATGCAGTTTGAATGTTTGAATCTGGATCGTTCCTTTTATTTAAATTCAAAATTGGAGTGGATTATTTCTTATGCAAGCAAGAGAGAACTTACGGAACATCGCTATTATTGCTCACGTTGACCACGGCAAAACAACTTTGGTTGACAAGCTGCTTCAACAATCGGGAACATTCAGAGAACATGAAGCGGTTCAAGAGCGCGCAATGGATTCCAACGATCTTGAACGTGAGCGCGGAATTACGATTCTCGCGAAAAATACGGCCATCACGTACAAAAACTATTTGATCAATATCGTGGATACGCCTGGACACGCCGATTTCGGCGGCGAAGTGGAACGGATTATGAAAATGGTTGACGGCGTTCTGCTTGTCGTTGACGCTTTTGAAGGCTGCATGCCGCAAACAAAATTTGTTTTGCGCAAGGCGCTTGAGCATCAGCTTACGCCAATTGTTGTCGTGAACAAAATCGACCGTCCTAACGCAAGACCGGTTGAAGTCATCGACGAAGTGCTCGATCTTTTCATCGAGCTTGGCGCAAACGACGAGCAGCTTGAATTCCCGGTTGTTTACGCATCGGCACTGATGGGCACATCGAGCCTTGACCCGGAAAAACAAGACGACAATATGATGGCTCTTTACGATACGATCGTAAGCCATATTCCTTCGCCAACTGAAAATGTAGAAGAGCCGCTTCAATTTTTGGTTACTTTGCTCGACTACAACGAATATTTGGGCCGGATCGCGATTGGCCGTGTAAACCGCGGTACGATCAAGCAAGGCCAACCTGTAGCGGTAATCGACCGTGACGGCAAAACAAAGCAAGCCCGTATCGAGAAGCTGTTTGGCTTCCAGGGCCTGAAGCGCGTTGAAATTCCAGAAGCCGGAGCGGGTGACATCGTCGCTATTGCGGGCATCCGTGAAATCAACATCGGCGAAACGATCGCTGATCCACAAAATCCAGAAGCGCTTCCTGTTCTGAAAATCGACGAGCCGACGCTGCAAATGACATTCCTAGTCAACAACAGCCCGTTCGCTGGCCGCGAAGGCAAGTGGGTCACTTCCCGCAAATTGCGCGAGCGTCTGTTCAAGGAGCTGGAAACGGACGTAGCGCTTCGCGTTGACGAAACGGAAAGCCCGGACGCTTTTGTCGTATCCGGCCGCGGCGAGCTTCACCTTGGCATTTTGATCGAAAATATGCGCCGTGAAGGTTATGAGCTGCAAGTATCCAAACCGGAAGTTATCGTTAAAGAAATCGATGGAATTAGACAAGAGCCGTATGAGCGCTTGCTAATCGATGTTCCGGAAGAGAGCATGGGCTCCGTTATGGAGAGCCTTGGAACGCGCAAAGCCGAAATGGTCAACATGATCAACAACGGCAACGGACAAGTGCGTCTGGAGTTTATTATTCCTGCGCGCGGCCTTATTGGCTACCGGACTTCGTTCTTGACGCTGACTCGCGGCTATGGCATTATGAACCACGCATTCGACAGCTACGGCCCGCTTGCGGGAACAGGTGTTGGCGGACGCCATCAGGGCGTGCTTGTTGCCAGCGAAAACGGCACATCGACTTTCTACGGCATGCTGGGAGTAGAGGATCGTGGTCTTATGTTCTTGGAGCCAGGTGCTGAAATTTACGAAGGCATGATCGTCGGCGAGCATAACCGCGACAACGACATCATTGTAAACATTTGTAAAGAGAAGCAGCTTTCCAACGTTCGTTCGGCAGGCAAAGACGATACTGTCAAGCTGAAAACGCCGGTAATCTTCTCCTTGGAGCAGGCGCTTGAATATTTGAACGACGATGAATACTGTGAAATTACGCCAAAATCGATTCGTCTCCGCAAGAAAATTTTGGTGAAGAGCGAGCGCGAGCGTGCGGAGAAACACCGCAAAATGTCTCAAGCAAACGCTTAAGCAAAACATCTCTTAGCTGTGCCGCAAGTTTCAAACTTGCGCTAGGGAGGTAAGCATTATGCAAGAATGGTTTAGCGAAAATATGCTCGTTTCATACCTTGTGATTTTAGGTTTTACGATCTTTATTTTCAATTCGGTATTTCGTCCGCAGCAGAAGCTTCCGTTGTTGAAGGAAGTGCTGGTCTACGTCTGTATGGCGATTGGCTGCTTTGTCATTACGATATTGCAGCTGATGGGACTGCCGATCATTCAATGTATGGCCATCGCCGTTTTTATGATGATGTTGCTTCGCGGCCGTCAATTGTACGATAAGTGGAAGAAAGGAAGAGCCATCAGAACCGAAACTCGCAACGCGGAAAACGGCAAATGAGGCTCGAAGACGCTCTCTTCAATTGGCTACAAATCAAAATAGTAGCGGAAGCGAGGCCCGGAGACGGAGCCGCGACCGATACACTGCTATTTTTTGAACAAGTGTTGCGGGAGGATCATGGTCTGGATTCGTTTGAACTACTGAAAACGGACGATACGATGATTCACGTCAGGTACGTCAAGGAAGCCCGCGCCAAGTTGCAGATGTATCCCCGGGAAACCGGGGAGCAGCTGCTGCAAGACATTATAAATAATCCCAAATACAATTGAGCTTGAAGGTGAAAGACATGAGCCAAGGTCCGACAGCATTGCCTCCTCGTTCACAAGGTCGCAGACCGGCAGGGACCGGCCACAACAGCGAAAAAAAACCTAAAAAACCGAAGAAAAAACGTTCGGCGCTTAAGGTGTTTTTTAGTTTATTGGTCGGATTGCTGCTTATTGCGGCAGGTTTGGTTGCTTATCTCTACTTTAAGACGTCAGACGCTATTGGAACGATTGGTCTCGACGAATCTCAAGCTACCGAAGTGCCGATTTCGGAATCCGTAAAGCAGAAGCCTGTGGCGTTTGTTCTTATGGGACTCGATTCGCGGGAAAAGGGCGGAAGCTTGAATACGGACGTGATGATGGTTGCGGCATTTAATCCCGTAACCAAAACAGCGACGGTCGTTTCCATTCCGCGCGATACATATGTAGAGGTTGACGGATACCGCGGTCGCAAGGCGAACCGGTTTTACGCCGATTTTTATACGGTGGCAAGACGGGATAAGGATATGGAGCAGCAAGCGGCAGAGCTTGAAGGCAAAAAATCCGTTAAAGATGTAATGGGCAAGCTGTTTGGCATCGACGTCAAATATGCGGGCATCATTAATTTCAAAGGGTTTATCGATGTCGTCGACAAGCTTGGCGGCGTTAAAGTGAATGTGGACATGCGGATGAAATACAAGGATTCGGCAGACGGAACCGATATTGACCTGCATGAAGGGGTACAGGTGTTGAAGGGCGAAGATGCGTTAGATTTTGTCCGTTACCGCAAATCGAATGACGGTACCAATATGTCCAGCGACTTTGACCGCAACCGCAGACAAAGCGAAGTAGTCGGAGCTATTGTGGACAAGATGCTGAGCATCGGAGGCATTACGAAAGTGGGCTCCGTCATCGACTCTGTCAGCAGCAATATTTCGATGGATATGCCGCAGAAAGAAATTAAGCGGATGATTGATCAGTATTTGTCCGTTCGCAGCAATGATATTGAGTTTATTTCACTTGAAGGCAAATGGAGAAGCCCTAATGTTTATGTGGATGAAGCCAGCCTTGAAAAAGCGCGCAGCGCCCTACAGGCAAAAATGGCTGAATGACCGTAGACCTCGGGTAATATAATAGCTATAATAAAGCTGAGAAGCTGCTTCTGAACAAACCTTTAGAAGGAGGTTATGCGGATGAGCAAAGAGAAACCGATCATGGTTGATCCGTTAGGCCCGGCGGGGCCGGTGGCCCATGCCGCGTACCTTATTGAGCTTCTTGAAATCGACCCGTTTAGCGGACAAGTGTGGCGTGAAGATTGCCTTCTTTATATGGGGAAAGCCTAGTGAGCATTCACTAGGCTTTTTGCGTCTTTAGGACAACTTTACCGTTTCTTAACGTTTGCGCGAAAGACTGGACGGTGTAGAGGCCTCACCTGCCACTCCGCCGGTTTCGTTATTTGCCGCTGGAGGAACAACATCGCGCGGCAGCTGAGGAACGATACGTCCCATGATGTCTGCCAATTCTTCGGCGAATCCGGCAACTGGACGGCCGTTGCGAACATCGGTACCGATTTCCTCCAATCGTTTGGAAAGGTCAAGGTCCGCCGTAACGTAAGCATCTATCCCGTAAGGGTCGTTACGGAACGCTTCCGCTACAGAATATTTAATCGTTCCGACGCGCGAGCGCTCCAAGGAGCCTTCAACATCGATGCCGACGATAGCGGTATGGCCTACTATGACGCAATGGGCGTTTTGTACACCGTCGATGCCTTTGGCCAGCGATTCCAGATGCGCTTCTACCTCGGCGCGATTTTCAATCAGCTTTTTGCCGCCTTCGTTATGCGTTTGCACTTGACCATTATTTTGCGGAGAGGGTGATGTCTCGTAACGGGTTCCGCAGCCTGTTGCTACAACCGCAATCATCGTTGCCGCTATTAGCCATTTGTACATGTGTATCACCTCGTAGTGGTATGAGTCGCGCAGTATCGCTTATTGGATAGTCTGTCCGCTGTTAGCGGCGGCTATGTATGAAAGGGTATATCCGACGCCGGGAGGGTTCTCATGAAAAAAATATTCGTGCTCGATACCAACGTTTTGCTTCATGATCCGCAATCGCTCTTCTCATTTGACGACAACGAGGTCATCATCCCTGCGGTAGTGCTGGAAGAGATCGATTCCAAAAAACGATTGGCCGATGAGCTAGGCCGCAATGCGCGGTCTGTTTCGAGAATCCTTGACCAAATGAGAGAGCAAGGCCACTTGCACAAGGGGATTTCGCTTCCGGGAGGCGGAATTTTGAAGGTGGAGCTGAACCATCGGAGTTTTGTCCGGGTGCAGGAAATGTTTGGAGAAATGTCGAACGACAATCGGATTTTGGCTGTGGCTCTTAATTACAGCAATGAGCAGGAATCGGTGGAGGAAGCGCTGAGACGAAGCGTTGTCCTTGTTAGCAAGGATGTTCTAGTCCGAATTAAAGCGGATGTGCTTGGCTTGCAAGCTCAAGACTATTTATCGGACCGCGTGCTCGACAATTCGGAGTTTTATGCTGGAAATTTAACGCTTCATGTACATCCGTCGGTCATCGACGAATTTTATTCCTACCGCTTTTTAAGCGTAAATCATTTACAGCTCAAAAATAGGCTGAACCCTAACGAATTTGTCATTTTGCGGGATGAGATGGGAACGTCCAAATCGGCTCTGCTTAAGGTGAGCTCCGACGGCAACAGGTTGGAGCCGCTGTTTCTTAGCAACGATCCTGTGTGGGGAATAACGGCGCGCAACGCTCAGCAGCGCATGGCGCTTGAGCTATTGCTGAACGACGACATTCCGCTCGTTACCTTGTCGGGGAAGGCGGGGACAGGCAAAACGTTGCTTGCACTCGCCGCCGGCCTTCTTAAGGTAGAAGATGAGCATAAATATAAAAAACTGCTGATTGCAAGGCCAGTTGTGCCAATGGGGAAAGATATCGGATATTTGCCGGGGGAGAAGGAAGAGAAGCTGCGGCCTTGGATGCAGCCTATTTACGACAACTTGGAGTTTTTGTTCGATACGAAAAAAGCGGGGGATATTGAAAAAATATTAATGGGCATGGGCAGCATTCAAGTCGAGGCGTTGACCTATATTAGAGGCCGGTCTATTCCCGGTCAGTTTATTATTATCGACGAAGCGCAAAACTTAACGAAGCATGAAGTCAAAACGATCGTTTCCCGTGTAGGCGAAGGCAGCAAAATTGTACTAATGGGCGATCCCGGCCAAATCGACCATCCTTATTTGGACTCGATCAGCAACGGCTTGACCCATATTGTAGAGAAGTTTAAGCGAGAGCCGATTAGCGGCCATGTCACCTTGGAAAAAGGAGAGCGGTCTAAATTGGCGCAGTTTGCCGCAGATTTGTTGTAATAGCTATTTTATCGAATCATCATTCCAATAACATTTAAGCTAAACCTAGCTTGAATGTTATTTTTTTGCTATTCTATTCCCATAACTAGGTAGGCGGAAAGGAAGAAGGCCGTGTCTCCCCGCAAAAATACACCTTTGCTTATCGGCGCATTGCTTTTAGCCGCATTGCTGCTTTTTTATTTTTACCGAACAGTAGATCCTGTTTGGAGTCCTGTTCGTTCCACAGGTGAAGTTCAGCTCAAACAGTCTGTAAGCGGAGAGCCTAAATCTAGTGGGCAGATCGATATTAATGTAACCGTTTCCTTGCCAAATTATTCCTTTTCAAAACTATGGGAGCAAACGGAAAGATTTATGGACAAATATCCCCATATTAAAGTGCATCTGGCTAACGAGTTTCAGTTAGAGGATCGTTACGATCATGTATCGGCGCAGCTCGGACAAGGGGTAGCACCCGACGTGCTGTTGCTCGACAATAGCTGGATTGTCCCTTTCGCCGTTAAAGGGTATTTAAAGCCAAATGACAGCTTAATGACGGGCGATGTATTATCCGATCAATTGATAGGCTTGATTGAGCCGCTTAAGTGGAACGGCTATTTGTGGGGCACTCCATTTTCTATCAATCCTTACGTTATCGTTTGGAACAAAGAGCTATTGGCTGAGGCTGGTCTTGCCGAACCGCCGAGCAATTGGGAGAGCTGCTTAGCTTTATGGGAGAAACTTCACAATTCTCAAGATGGGCAAGATACAAGTCGCTTGCTTACTCATTTTAGTCCCGGAGATTTGCTTCAGCTGCTGGTCTTTTTGTCGCGATTCGATACAGAACAAAGCGGTTTCATGGATTTAAAAGCATTTTCCCCGAGCCAGCGGGAGCGATTGATGGGGCTGCAAGCTTTATCTACCGGGATTTCTTCCGTCTCTATGGATAGAAAAGAGCAGCTGAACGAGCTTATTGCCCAGAACAGGCTGCTGGTGCTTGCGCTCCCGTGGGGGGACTTGAATGCGTTGTCCGAGCCTGCTCAGGACAAGCTGCTCATTGAAAAAAATACGATTTATTATCCGTGGATGAACGGGAGCAGCTTCGTTATTTATTCCGGAAGCCGCTCAGAAACGGAATCGATGTTATGGATTCAAGAAATGACGAGCGATTACGCAAGCGGGATGAGAGATTCCGGGTATAAGGGGGAGCTGCCAGTGAGGGCATCCTCTTATTTGGAGCATGTTCAGTGGGCGAACTCCTCTGGCGATTTGCCCCCGACCTGGTGGTATGAAGCGCTTCATCAAAAGGAGGAAGAAGGAAAGACGATTACCTCCGATCCCATTTGGCCGGAAAGATGGCAGAGATGGGCAACGGCATGGCGGATTCACTCCTCCGCAGCTTCTCCGCATTTCGAGGCTTTTATGGAGGCGATACAGCCAGATGATCCATCATAAAAAAAGCCGGCCCGCGCCTCAGTGGCGCGAGCCGATCTAATATTAAAGCTTTATAAGGACAAAGCCAGTTTGATGATTAATTCCCCTTCATTTACGTCTACTTCTTTTGCTTTCAGGAAGGCTAATATGAGTCCGGGATAAAAGCCGAGGTCAAAATCTTTTTCCAAAGCTTTACGTGTAGTGTCTGGAAGAGAAAATCCGTTAAACAGCAACTCGTCGACATGAAAAATAATGCCGTTTTTCGGTTCCTCTTGCACGCTGTAATGACCGGAAATGCTAATTTCCATATCGTCCCGCTTGCCAGACGCGATAATTTTGTCTTCCTGAAAGCTGAACGTAAAGTTTTCAAACATTTGATCTTGTTCTCTTAAAAATTCATTCAACTTCTCTTCGGGAACACGAATCGTATATTGCAAGCCCTTTGTCTCCAGCATCTCTTTATTGTCCTGAACCCATGCGGGCAGCTCGCGCATAGCTTTGGAAAGGGCTTTGAAATAGCTTCGCACTTCCGTCATCCCGGCCGTTTCCCAAAAGCTCGTCAGCTCGTCGATCATCAGCTTGATTCTTTCGCCGTCCGATCGACTTTTCAGCTCCTCGTCTAGCTGAGCTTCCAGTGCCAGTACCCGTTCCTTTTGCGCATATAACTTTTGCTCTGTGGCGGCAAGCGCCGCTTGTTTGACTTCCAATTGTTTGTACTGTTCCTGTAAATCCCGATATTGCCCGATATAACCGTTTAAGATCCGTTTGTCTTTCGAAACGATAAGATCGATATAGTCCCATATTTCAAAGAAGTTAGTAATGGACTTGGCCGATAAAAGAGCGGAGTAGAGCATGTCCCTCTCTCCCATGTAATAAGCCTTCAAAACTTTCCCTGCTTTCTTTTGTTCCTTCGCGATGGTCAGCTCTTGTTTGTCCAACTGCTCCTCAGCATCCGCCATCGTCAGCAGCAGCGCTTCCTTTTGCTCCCCGATCCGAAGTATTTCTTTATCGATTTCGACTACGGACAAGCTTTTTTCCAGAAGGGAATGAATATCCTCTGAGGACTCCGGCTGCTGCTCGGCAAATACGGGAAGATGGAGCAATATAAGGGCGCAGGCTGCGATTGCCGCAATAGCGGTTGCCAAGCGGCCGCGGGTAGTCGTTTCAGTCAACGTCATCCTCCCTCCTCAGGGACTAGTTTATGCGGAAGCCTATTCTATTATATCTTACAATTGGAAAAGGGTGAACGTCCTATGGCAGAGCCGGATACGCCGCTGCTTACGCTTCTGCGGGAGCGGATCGCAAATTCTCCTCTTAAAGGCGAGTATACATTGAAATCAGGAGTCAAAGGAACGGTTCCTTGTTTGACCTTCCGGGATTACATGGAGGCTTGTTTATATGAACCCGAATATGGCTATTATCGCTCAGGACCTCTCCGAGTCGGCAAAGACGGCGATTTTTATACAAGCTCCGCCGTTGGGGATGTGATGGGCGAGGTGTTGGCCAGATACACGCTCGCTAATGCCAATGCCGCAAGAACAAATGGCCCGTCTTCAATTGTAGAATGGGGAGCGGGGACGGGAAAGCTATCGGCTGCTACTGCATCTGCTGGAATGAAACTGACCCCCGCTTGGGAGAAGCTTTACTCTATTTTGCTGATTGAGGATCATCCTGCCCATGCGGCGGCGATAGAGCAGTCTTTTCGTCAGGGGGGCCTCGACAACATGCCGGTTGTGATGCCGTCCAGCGCGGTTTGGGCCGGCAAAGCTGCGGATTGGTTTTCAAAAGGGCCTTCGCTATTGATCGCAAATGAGTTGCTCGATGCGTTTCCCGTTCACCGCATTGCCCGAAGGGGCGGCAAGCTTGTGGAACTTGGAGTAGCGATTTCTCCTTCAGACGAATTGGTCGATGTGGAAATGACTTTGAGGGACGGGCATATCGAGAGCTGGCTTGAGCGGGATGGAATTCGGCTGCTGGAAGGTCAAACGACAGAGGTGTGCGCGGATGCGAGGGATTGGCTGCTTCGGGTGGGTGGACTGCTCATAAGCGGCAGTCAAATGATGCTTATCGATTATGGGCATGAAGCGGAGGAATATGCGGCCAATCACCGAATGAACGGGACGCTGATGGCCTATTGGAATCACCGCGCAGGGGACGAGCCGCTTCTGTTTCCCGGACAGCGCGACATTACGGCTCATGTTTCATTTACGTTTATTCGCGCTTCTGCGGAAGAAGCAGGCTTCCGAGTTGTTTATTTCAATACGCAAAAGCAATTTTTGGCCGATTTTGGAGCGTTCGAACTGCTGCAAAATCATGACGGTCAAGATCCGTTTAGCGCCGCAGCCAAAAGAAACCGGGCTGTGCGGCAGCTGCTGCTTAGCGATGGCATGAGCGAAAGCTTTAAAGTGATGATTTTGGAAAAGGATTAAAAAAGGCTGTCTCTTAGATGAGCTGCCTCCCTTCAAGCGGAATGGATCCGGCTTAAAGGGAGGCAGCTTATCAGAGACAGCCTTTGTTGTTTCGGTGGAAAAAATTAGAATGGCAAGTCCATCTTGAAGACCGACCAATAGGTGAATCCAATGAAGGAAACCGCCATATATCCCCAAAACATCAATATGTACGTTCTTTCGGAGAAATTCAAGTAGCCTAAAAATACGAAAGCTACGGCTTGTGCAAAGAACAAGAGCGCAAACTCCGTCATGTGACCGGCAAAAGCCATAAGTCCGATGACTAAGCACCAAAAACCAAGTACCCGATACATGCGTGCCATGATACATCCCCCTTTATTCCAGACCCGATTTTCTAAATTTCATTATAACGTTTGCATTTGTCAGTGTAAACCTGAAACATTGACGAATTGGCAAATTTTTTGAGTTATATTAAAGTGTCTTTCGTTAGTTTGCTCAACATTCCTCCGAATCATGTATGAGTCCGCAAAAAAATGGTTATACAAATTAGTATCCAATAGATTCTATGAACTCTACCAAGGGCATAGAGATAAGTAAGCGCTTTTTACGTTAGGAGGTTTTGATTGCATGACAGCAGTTAGACAAGATGCGTGGAGTCCGGACGATGATCTTATTCTCGCCGAGGTGACTCTACGCCATATTCGCGAAGGAAGTACGCAGCTCTCCGCGTTTGAAGAAGTGGGAGAGAGAATAGGACGCACATCGGCGGCCTGTGGATTCAGATGGAATAGTTGCGTTCGCAAACGCTATGAGGATGCTATTCAAATTGCAAAGCAGCAGCGTCAAAAACGAAATTATTTAAAAAAGCAAACCGTTACGGCAACGTCGCAAGTTTCTTCGCTGGCAGTTTTTGAGGTGGAGGATCGGATTTACAAGGGGGATGTTGCAACGCTTGATGAAGGATTGTCGGTAGACGCCGTCATTCGATTCCTGCGTGGCTTTAAAACAACCTATCAAGATTTATCGCGGCAAATCAAATTGTTTGAAAAAGACTTGAAAGAAAAAGAAGAAGAGCTTTACCGCCTCAGGAACGAAAATGAAAGATTAGCAAAAGAAGCGAGCAGCGCTCAAACCGACTATCGCACCGTCAATGACGATTACAAAACGTTGATTCAAATTATGGATCGGGCTCGCAGACTGACGGTTTTATCGAGTGAAGAGGAAGCAAAACCTCGGTTCAAAATGGACGCCAATGGAAACTTGGAGCGAATTGAATAAGCTTTCGTCAAAGCGACTAAAGCCCGCCGTTGTTCAAAACGGCGGGCTTTTCAATGGGAAAGAGCCCGGTGTATAATACGACTCATAATGGAAAGACATGGGGCGGGAGGACAATACATGCAAGTCGAAGTGATCGGCGGGGGAGCCATCGGACTGTTGCTTGCCTCAAAGCTGGCGCTAGCCGGATGCAGGGCAACCGTATGGACGAGGTCGGAGGAGCAAAGCGCCGCGATTCAGGCTGAAGGCATCCAGTTGGTTAGTGAAGATGGCCTGAGGCAAAGCGTGACGGCTAATGTCTCAGCTCTTTCCTTTCATGAAAGCAACATAGGGAAGGTTCATTTAACCGGGACAAGCTGCATTTTGTTATGTGTGAAGCAAACGGCCGTGGATGATCTATTTATTTCGCTTTTGCAAAAGCTTGTTGCCCGAACACCTAATGGGACATCGATAATCGCCTTGCAAAACGGAATCGGGCATATGGAGCGGCTAGCTTCTGCACTTGCCCCCTTCCCGGTTTATGCGGCTGTTACTGCGGCGGGGGCAAAGCGGGAAAGTGGAACGACGGTTCGCCATACGGGGGAAGGGCCCATTTTTATAAGTGAAGAGGCTCATCACCAATGCCGCAATAGAGGTGAAAAGGACGCAATATCTCAAAAAATGTTGCTTGAAGCGCTGGAAAAGGCAGGATTTCAAGCATTTCTGTCGAATGATATGAAAAATCGCATTTTCCAAAAATTGCTCGTAAACGCCGTCATCAATCCGCTGACAGCGATTTTTGATGTCCAAAACGGGGAGCTGCCGCTACATTCCAGTCGGTTGAAGTGGATGCGGGAGCTGCATGACGAAACGAAATCGATATTAGTACAAGCAGGCATGGCTGATCATGCGGGAAGCTGGGAGCAAATCCTTGACGTATGCAGGAAGACAAGCGGCAACGTTTCTTCCATGCTCGGGGATGTGCGGGCGGGCCGGCAAACGGAAATTCGTTCCATTAACGGGGCAGTTGCGGAGCTAGCAGCAAGGAATAAAGGGTATGCGCCGCTGAATGGAGCGGTTGTTGCATTAATTGAAGCATTGGGACGCGACTTTACGGGAGAGGGGATACGGAATGGGCGCGATATGGGATAGCATCAAGCTGGTTTATACGGCACTTGCGGTTATACCGGTGCTGCCCTTTGCCATTGTGTTGTTCGGATACGGCGCTTATATTCAAAACCGAAAAAAAGCGCTTATTATGGCGATGGACGTATCGACCGTGTTTTTTATTTTATGCGTATCGGCGTTATTGAATATATTGTTCGACAGCGCTTTTGGCCTGTACGGCATTTTGCTTTTTATGCTGCTTGGCGGGGGACTGCTCGGCAACGCGCAATTCCGCAAGCGCGGCAATGTCGATGTGAAGCGGGTGTTCCGGGCCATTTGGAGAATCAGTTTTTTTGCAATGAGTACGCTATATGTTTTGCTTATGATTATTTTGCTCGGAAGGATCGTTTTTACAGTGGCCTAAATACGACGTTTTTGCATGGGGCAAAAACGTTTTTCTTTTTGACGGGCAGCTTCCACATTGTGTACAATGGCTACATACTTAAAGCGGGAGGTTGAGGCTGCGATATGCCGACACAAACATACCAGCTTCCCATTGCACAGCCTTTGGCGGAAGCTTACATAAATAGGACGGATCACCGTCTTGCCGAAATATACGGTTATGATGCCGGGAATGAGCTGGATTGGAACAAAAGGCTGGATTCCTTGAACAGCCGGAAGGAAACGAGAGCGGCTGCGGCGGATATCGCCAGCGTTCTTCGCATTTATAATGAAGCTTTGGGCGCGTCGCCTCAGACGATGCTTTCGATCGGAGCCATTGCCGAAGGAGCGCCGGTTGTTGTCGGAGGGCAGCAAGCCGGGTTATGGACAGGTCCTCTGCTAGTAATTCATAAAGCGGTATCGATCATCGGTGCGGCCAAATCGGCCAGCAAGCAGCTTGGCGTGCCCGTTGTGCCTGTATTTTGGATCGCCGGAGAAGATCATGATTGGGATGAAGCGAATCATGCTTACGTCATATCGGCGGAGCAAGAGCTCAAAAAATTAGCCGTGCCGCGCCCGGAAGGGCCTAGAACTTCCGTCAGCCGGACGAAGCTTGCTCCTGAAACGTGGGAGCATCTTTTAGGAGAGCTGGAGCAGTCGCTCCCTCATTCCGAGTTTAAACCTCAGATGCTGGAGAAGCTGACCGGCATGTGCAGCGAGTCCGGCAGTTTATCGGAGCTATTCGCGCGAGTGCTGAGTCATTTGTTCGGCGAGGAAGGTCTCGTTCTTCTTGATGCGGATGATGAGGGAGTCAGACGGCTGGAGTCGCCCATGTTCGAGAAGGTTCTGCGCCGCAACGACGAACTTGAAGCCGCTTATACCGCTTCTGCGCAAAGATTGAAAGACATGGGCTACACCCTGCAAGCGGATGTTGTTCCAGGCAGCGCCAATTTGTTCCTTTTCCATCCGGATCGGGGAGAGGAGCGGATTCTCCTTCATAAGAAGGATGGATATTTCCGCGACCGCAAGGACCAAGACGAATGGACGCTGGAACAGCTGCTTGTACTAGCGGAGCGCGAGCCCCGGCTATTCAGCAATAACGTGTTGACGCGTCCGCTAATGCAAGACTATTTGTTCCCTGTTCTCGCTGCTGTGCTTGGTCCCGGAGAAATTGCTTATTGGGGAATGACGGGAGAGGCGTTCCGAACGCTCGGCATGGAAATGCCGATTCTAGTCCCGCGTATGTCTTTTACACTGGTGGAGGGCATCATTGCCAAAAATATGGCGAAATACGAGCTCACCTTTGGCGATGTGATGGATTCCTTCGAAATACGGAAGGAACAATGGCTGAAAGCGCAGGACACCCTTGCCATCGAGGAGAAGTTTGGGGCGGTGAAGGATGTTTTCCAAAGCATGTACGGGCCGCTCATTGAGCTAGCCGGTTCTATCCAGCCTGGACTGACGAAGCTGGGCGAAACGAACATGGCCAAAATTTTGGAGCAGATCGGTTATATGGAAGCAAAAACATCCGATGCGCACAATAAGCAATTCGAAGCTGCAACTAGACAACTGGACCGGATCGCGCTAACTTTGCGCCCAAGCGGCAAACCGCAGGAGCGGGTGCTTTCTATGGTCGCTTATTGGAACCGTTATGGCGAGGCTTGGCTGACGAAGCTGCTAGAGACGCCTTACAGCCGTGTTGGCGGTCATGAAATCGTGTATTTATAAAATATTAAAATAGATTATTTCATGGAGGGAACAAAATTGACGAATGCATTGCAAAACAGCATTATTGCCGATCCGTCGCTTGCGCCGGAAGGACATTTGAAAATCGATTGGGCCAGCGCTCATATGCCGGTGCTTAACTCCATTAAAGAGCAGTTCCAAAAGGAACAGCCGTTTAAAGGGCTGAAAGTGACGATCTCGCTCCATTTGGAAGCAAAAACGGCTTATTTGGCTAAAGTTGTACAAGCGGGCGGAGCCGAAGTGACCATTACGGGCAGCAATCCGCTTTCCACTCAAGATGATGTTTGCGCAGCGCTTGTAGAAGACGGCATTACCGTATTTGCGAAATACAATCCATCGCCTGCTGAGTTTAAAGCACTTAATGTAAAAGCGTTGGAGAGCAAGCCTGACTTAATCATCGATGACGGCGGCGATTTGGTTACGCTGCTGCACTCGGATTATAAGGAACTGGGCGTCAACGTGCGCGGCGGCGCGGAAGAAACAACGACGGGCATTATCCGGCTAAGAGCGATTGAAAAAGAAGGTACGCTGACATTCCCGATGGTTGCCGTTAATGATGCGTTCTGCAAATATTTGTTCGACAATCGTTATGGAACGGGCCAATCCGTATTTGACGGCATTAACCGGACAACAAACCTTGTCGTTGCGGGCAAAACGGTTGTTGTTGTTGGGTATGGCTGGTGCGGCAAAGGGGTTGCGATGCGGGCGAAGGGGCTTGGAGCAACCGTTATCGTAACGGAAATTGACGCCATTAAAGCGGTTGAAGCTTACATGGACGGATTTGCCGTTATGCCGATGGAGGAAGCGGCGAAGCACGGTGACATCTTTGTTACAGTGACCGGCAATCGCGACGTTATTCGCGGAGAACACTACAAAGTGATGAAAAATGGCGCTATCTTGTCCAATGCCGGTCATTTCGATGTAGAAGTTAACGTCGTTGAGCTTACAGCGATGGCGACGAGCAAACGTACAGTGCGCCGCAATATCGAAGAATTCAAGATGGAAGACGGGCGCAGCATTTATTTGCTGGCTGAAGGAAGATTGGTCAATTTGGCGGCTGGCGACGGCCATCCTGCGGAAATAATGGACATGACCTTTGCGCTTCAAGCCTTGTCCCTGAAATATGTTAACGATCAGTACCAATCGATCGGGAGCAAAGTAGTGAACGTCCCATATGAGCTGGACGAGCAGGTTGCCCGCCTTAAGCTGGAATCGCTCGGATTTAGCATCGACAAGCTGTCGCAAGAGCAGATCGCTTATTTGGGCAGCTGGACGGAATAAAATAGAAATAGCTAGAAACGCCTTTCGTTTTGCCGGCAGCGGTAAAACGAAAGGCGTTTTTTTGTGCGGGGCGGTCGCAAATCCCCCTAGAAAGTATAAAAAATCGATTTTACTTCCTGTATATTCCATAAAGTAATTATGTTAAGTTAGGAGAAAATCGATAGGGGATGAAAAATTGACCATGAATAAGCTCTTTATTGGTTTGGTTACGATTATACTGGCTGCTTTTCTTATAACGGGATGCAGTGACGGGGTATTAGCTCCCGAGTCGCAGCAGAGTCCAAAGACGACCGAATCGGCACAGCCTTCGGGGACTGCAAACGTCTCCCCGTCCCCAAAGGCGGAAGCCCCGGCTAACAAGCTGGAGGAAATGCACGAAACGATCGTCAAGAGCAAGCCGCAAATCCATAGTGTGCTCGTATCTCGCGACAACGAGCTCCTTTTTGAAAAATACTATAACGACAATTCGGACAAAACGCTGCATCAAATCAGATCCGTTACGAAAAGCTTTACATCCGCTTTAATAGGTATCGCTATACAAGAAGGCTTCATTAAAGACATCGATCAAAAGGCTGCCGATTATTTTCCAGATTATATAACGGAAGAAACCGATCCAGCGGTGAGGGACATTACCATCCGGCATTTATTGACGATGACTTCCGGCATCCCGTATCAATATACTAAATATAACGAATGGATATCCGTAGCCAATCCGATTGAACGAGCGTTTGGACTAGGGACGGTTTCGAGTCCTGGAGAACGTTTCACCTACAACGATCCGGCTACTCATATATTGTCGGGCATATTAACAGCTGCCACCGGCATGCAGGCGAGTGATTTTGCCGACCGATACCTGTTTCAGCCCCTTCAAATCAGCTCCTATGATTGGCCGACCGACCCGCAAGGCAACAATATCGGGGCCGCCGAGCTGACGTTGACGTCGAGGGATATGCTGAAGTTTGGGCAGCTTTACTTAAACAGAGGAGAGTGGGAAGGAAAACAGGTCGTTCCAGCATCATGGGTAGACGAATCCGTCTCTGCAAAGACGGATGGGGGCATGCCTTCCGGAGGGAAATACGGCTATTTGTGGTGGGTATCGAACATCGGTGATTATGAGAGCTTTTATGCGATGGGATATGGCGGGCAGTTTATTTATGTTGTCCCTGATCTTAAGCTTGTTGCCGTCATCACATCCGGTCTGAGCAGGCATTATGAAGAAAATAAAGGATTGGTGGAAGCGTATATCGTTCCTTTTTTCGAACAATAATTGGTTGAATGATTAGAGAGATTAGCATTAGTCCATTAGACCCTATTCCAAATAAAGGGTATTAAATTAAGACTGTGGAACTACTTGTATATAAATAATTAGTCTCAGATTATTAATATGCTAAATTAATTTTTTAAAATCCTGCTCCCGGAGCAGGATTTTTATTTTAGGTGGCGAACTACTGTATCCTAGTGGGGGAAAGTGGGGCAAAGTGGAGCAATTAGGGGAAGGAGTGGAGCGGAATCATGTTTATGGGGGAATACCAACATAGCATTGATGAGAAAGGGCGTATCATTATCCCTTCGAAATTCCGCGATTCGCTCGGGTCCGCTTTTATTGCGACAAGAGGTCTCGATCATTGTTTGTTTGTTTATCCGATGAGCGAATGGAGCTTGCTTGAGCAGAAGCTGAAAACATTGCCGCTCATGAAATCGGACGCCCGCGCGTTTACCCGGTTTTTTTTCTCAGGGGCGACGGAATGCGAGCTGGACAAACAGGGAAGGGTAAATTTACCCGCTCATCTGCGCGAATATGCCAAGCTGGACAAGGATTGTATGGTGCTTGGCGTCTCTAACAGGGTGGAAATTTGGAGCAAGGGAACTTGGGACGGCTATTATGAGCAGTCCGAACAGGCGTTTAACGAAATTGCCGAAAAGCTGGTTGATTTCGACTTCAACTTCTAGCGCAACACTTAAATATAGCAAGGATTGGCATCAGGAATGGGAGGACTTAAGCGTGTTTCAGCATACGACGGTTTTATTGGAGGAAGCGGTTGACGGTTTGGCGATCAAGCCGAACGGCATATATGTGGATTGCACCCTTGGAGGAGCGGGACATAGCGAGCTTATTGCATCCCGCTTGGGAGAGGGAGGACGTTTAATCGCATTCGACCAGGACGACTGGGCGCATGAGAACGCACGCAAGAGGCTTTCGCCATTTATGGACAAAGTGACGCTGGTTAAGAGCAACTTCCGCTACTTGGAACAGGAGCTTCGAGGCTGCGGAGTGCCGATGTCCGGAGGAGTTCCGCAAGTAGACGGTATTTTGTTTGACCTTGGCGTATCAAGCCCGCAGCTGGATGAGGCGGAAAGAGGCTTTAGCTACAATCACGATGCGCCTCTTGATATGCGGATGGACCGCGAAAGCGATCTTACCGCTCATGAAATCGTGAATACTTGGGAAGAACGCGACATTTCGCGCATTTTGGACCGTTACGGCGAGGAGAAATTTGCCCGCAACATTGCCAAAAACATAGTGAAACAAAGAGCGGTTGCCCCGATCGAACAAACGGGAGAGCTAGCGGAACTTATTAAGCTGTCTATCCCCGCCGCAACGAGAAGAACCGGCGGTCATCCCGCCAAACGTTCCTTCCAAGCGCTGCGTATCGCGGTGAACGACGAGTTGGGAGCTGAAGAGGAAGCGCTGGAACAAAGCATCAGATGTTTGGCGCCGGGCGGCAGAGTGTCCGTCATTACGTTCCACTCCTTGGAGGATCGGATTTGCAAGCAGCTTTTTGTAAAAAATGTAGAAAAGTGCACATGCCCGCCTGATTTCCCGCTATGCGTGTGCGGCAGCAAAGGCATCTTGAAACTTGTAACCCGCAAGCCGATTCTCCCTAGCGAGAACGAGCTTGAGATGAATCCTAGAGCAAGATCCGCAAAATTAAGAGTAGCCGAAAAATTGTAAGAGGGGGATATCTAGTGGCATACGTAAATGGCAATCTTGCGCTTCAGCCGAAGCGCAAACCGCAGCAGAAGCAAGTTATCCGCGAAACAAAAAAAGTCGTAGTCAAACGCAAGTCCTTGCCGGTTCAGGAGAAGTTGCTTTACCTGTTTACGGTTTTGATATGCGTTGTCGTTGCCGGCGTTATTATTTTTCGTTACGCCCAAATCTATGATATGAACCTTCAGATTAAAAAGATGAATACCGAGCATCAAACGATGAACATCGAGCTGGAAGAGTTGAAAAAACAAGTAGAGATGTTGAGAGACCCGGAGCGCATCCGGAAAATGGCAGAGACGCAAGGAATGGTCAGCAGCTTTGAAAACAGCATCACGGTAAAAAAAGGCCCTGTCGATCCCAGTACGGCAATGCGTGAGTAAGGTGGGACAAAATGATTAAACGGATAAAGCTTCGCACGCTGTTATTTGGAGGGGTTATGACCCTCCTTTTTCTCATTCTAATCGGCAGAATCTATTATGTTCAGGTACTAGACGGAGAAAAATATTATAAGATGGCCAAGCAGCGATGGTCTGCGGCGGAGACGCTGCCCGCCAAGAGGGGAACGATTACCGACAGAAACGATAACGTGCTGGCGATGGACACCATTGCTTACAACGTATCCGTAAATCCGCAAATCATTCATGATGCGGGAGTGACAGAGGAGGTCATTGAAGGACTGCATTCTTCGCTTGGCGTTTCAAAGGATGAACTGAGAAGCGTAGTAACGGCCAAAAAGAAGGATGGAACGTTTTATGTTCACCGCGAGCTTAGAGGCGGCGGCTGGCAGATCGAAAAGACGGTAGCCGACAAGCTGGTCGCTTTCCGGGACGATTTGAAAAAAACAATGATCGAGCAGAAAAAAGGCACCGACACGGGCATTTATATTCAAGAGACGCTAAAGCGCACTTATCCTCGCAAGACGCTGGCTTCGCAGTTGGTAGGTTACGTCAGTTTGGACCGGGAAAAGATGACCGGCGTAGAGGCCTATTTCAATGATGAGCTAAGCGGCGAAGACGGATATATGCGCTATGAAAAGGACGGGAAGCGGGTTCAGCTCTCCCAAGGCGAAATGGAATATCAGCCGCCTAAACATGGCAGTCAAATTAAGCTGACCATTGACAACGATATCCAGCATTATACGGAGGAAGCGCTTCGGGAAATCGTCAAAAAATATAATCCGAAAAGCGCAACGGCGATTGCGGCCGATCCCAATACGATGGAAATATTGGCGATGGCCAATATGCCGGAATTTAATCCAAATGAATATTGGAAAGCGGATTACGCCCATATGTACAATCATGCGGTAGGCTCGCTCTATGAGCCCGGCTCCACGTTCAAAATTGCGACGCTGGCGGCTGCCGTAGAAGAGGGTCTGTTTAATCCCGAAGAAGAATATAAATCTGGCAGCATTAAGGTTCCCGGCGATACGAAAATCATTCGGGACCATAATTTGGACGGATGGGGCAACATCACTTTTTTGGAGGGTCTTAAACGTTCAAGTAACGTAGCTTTTGTCAAGCTGGGCCTTGAGCGCTTAGGCGCCGAGAAGCTCCGCGAATATTTTACCAAATTCGGCTTTGGCCAAAAGACGGGCATCGAGCTGACGAACGAAGCGACGGGCTCGATGCGATTCCAATACAACAGCGAAGTGGCGACGGCCTCCTTTGGACAAGGCGTTTCAACAACGGCGATTCAGCAGGTTGCGGCAGTAGCGGCTGTAGCAAACGGCGGCAAGCTGATGGAGCCGCATATTATTAAAAGCATTACGGATCCTTCTACCAAAACAACAACGGTAACGGAGCCGAAAGTGGTTAGACAGGTCATTTCGGAGGAGACTTCGCGCCAAGTAGGCGAATATTTGGAGCAAGTCGTCTCCGACCAGCAGAACGGTACCGGCAAAAACGCATATATCGAAGGGTACCGGGTAGCGGGCAAAACGGGGACGGCTCAGAAAGTTGTGAACGGGAAATATTCCGAAACCAAATTTATGGTGTCCTTTATCGGCTACGCTCCCGTTGACAATCCGAAAATCGTCTTGTACATCGCGGTCGACGAACCGAATGACCGTTATGCGGGCGGCGGTACCGTCGCAGCTCCCGCTTTCCGTGAAATCGTGCTGAAGAGCTTGCGCAAGATGGGTGTAGCGCCGAACTGGGAACCGAACGAAGATTCTGAGGAAAAAGAAATCTATGTGACGGTTCCCGATTTGAAAGAGCTGAAAGTGGCGCAAGCCAAAGCCGAGCTGAAAGCGCAGGCGATGACGGCAGAACTTGTCGGCAACGGCGGCACGGTGCTCGGTCAAATTCCGGCGGCGGGCTCCATCGTTCATCCAACCCAAAAAATTTATTTGATCACGGAGAAAAAAGACAAGCTGGCGATCCCGGATTTAACGGGGGTATCGCTTCGAGACGCGCTTGAGCTTACCTCGCTCATCGGCGTCCGTCTCGTTACAGAGGGAACGGGATATGTCGTATCCCAGACCGTACAGGAAAAGGACGGCGTGCGAACGGTGCATGTCAAGCTTTCCCCGCCGGTTGGTTCGGACGAATATGTACAACCGGAAGAGCCGGAGTCTACTGAGACGGAAGGTGAAACGGAAGCCGGAGGAAATGAGGGGACCGGCAGCGGGACCGGGGACGGCACTTCCGACAACGGTTCCGGTCAAACCGGCGGGACGGCCGAACCTCCAGCGTCAGAAGGCACGGAGAGACGAGAAACAAACATCGAGCATGTAGGTGAGAATTAGCAGTACAACAATATAGCTTGTTCTATCCCCCCCTTGTCCCGAATAAGCTGGGAGTGAGCGTCAGTGTACGTTCTTTGCGAAGCTCGGGCCTAAGGGGGACTTGGAATGAAAGTTTCGAACGTAACGGTTAGAAGGCGGCTGTTCATTGTTTTGGTTTTGGCCGGCATAGCGTTTGTTGCACTCAGTATCCGGTTAGGATACGTCCAATTGTGGAAAGGCGCGGAGCTGGCGCAAAAGGCCGAAAATTCTTGGCGCCGTGAAATCCCTTACGTGGCGAAGCGAGGGGAAATTTGGGACCGCAACGGTGTGCAGCTTGCTTACAACGTAAGCTCGCCGACGGTGTGGGCCATACCCGTTCAAGTGAAAAATAAAGAAGAGACAGCAGCGGCCTTGTCCCGCTTGCTGGATATGACGCAGGAGACGATTCTGAAAAAGCTGAACACAAAAGCGATGATAGTGAAGCTGGGCCCCGGCGGGCGCAAAATTACGCTGGAGAAAGCGGAAGAAATTCATGCGCTTGGCTTGCCGGGAATCGTGGTGGCGGAGGACAACAAGCGGTATTACCCATACGGCAGCCTGGCCGCTCACTTGCTTGGCTTCACCGGGATTGACAATCAAGGACTGACTGGCGTGGAGTCCAAATATAATGAGCTTCTTAGCGGCATTCAAGGCAACGTGTCTTTCCTGTCGGATGCGGCGGGACGGCAAATGCCAAACTCCTCGGATACGTACAACGAACCGAAGGAAGGATTGACTCTTCAACTGACGATTGATCAGGAAGTCCAATCCATTATGGAGCGCGAGTTGGATCAAGCGATGACCTCCCTCCAAGCGGACAGCATTATTGCGATCGCGATGGACCCTGACAATGGGGAGATTTTAGGGATGGCAAGCCGTCCTACCTACGAGCCGGACAAATACAAGGAAGTAGCCTCAGAAGTTTACAACCGGAATTTGCCGATATGGATGACTTACGAGCCGGGGTCTACCTTTAAGATCATAACGCTCGCTGCGGCGCTGGAAGAAAAGAAAGTCGATTTGAACAACGAGCGTTTTTTTGATCCGGGTGCCGTTGAAATCGGAGGGGCCAGACTGCGCTGCTGGAAAAAAGGCGGCCATGGCAGCCAAACGTTTTTGGAGGTTGTGGAAAATTCCTGCAACCCGGGATTTGTAGCGCTTGGCAATCGGCTGGGCAAAGATACTTTGTTTAATTATATTAAAAACTTTGGCTTCGGCACCAAAACGGGCATCGATATCGGCGGCGAAGAAAACGGCATCTTGTTTAAGCTGAGCCAAGTCGGCCCGGTGGAACTGGCAACTACGGCATTCGGCCAAGGGGTTTCCGTCACTCCGATTCAGCAAATAACAGCGGTGTCCGCTGCCATTAACGGAGGCACCTTGTATAAGCCGCATGTGGCTAAGGCGCTGATCAACCGGGAAACCGGGCAAACGGTACAGACGATAGAACCGGAAGCGGTCAGGACCGTGATCTCCGAGGAAACGTCGAAACGGGTGCGCGAGGCTTTGGAAAGCGTTGTCGCCAAAGGAACGGGCCGCAACGCATTTATAGACGGATATCGGGTTGGCGGCAAGACGGGTACCGCGCAAAAAGTGGTGAACGGCCGCTATTCCGCCAATGAGCATATCGTTTCGTTTATTGGCTTCGCGCCCGCCGACGATCCCGAAATCGTCGTTTACGTCGCGGTCGACAATCCGCAAGGCATTCAGTTCGGGGGTGTCGTCGCCGCGCCTATCGTACGCAACATTATGGAGGATGCGTTGACGATTCTTGATATTCCTCCGCGCGAGAAGCAGATTGACCGCCTCTACAAATATGGAGATACGCCGATCGTCACGGTGCCGAATTTGGTCGGCAAAAGCGTATCGGATTTATATGAGGATTTGAATATGAATTTCAACTTAACGTCGGCCGGCTCCGGCAAAGTGGTCATTAAGCAGGCGCCCGCGGCGGGAGCTCGTGTTGACAGAGGTTCGACGATCCGGATTTATTTGGGCGACGAAGAAGACGTTCCGCATTCACACTGACCGTACGAGTTATTGGCTTAGTACTACGAGTCATTAACGCAGATCAACCAGACATGAACGCAGATCAACGAGTCATTAACGCGATTGCTTTGGGCGGCATATAGTATTCCGTCAGAGCGATCGAGGGAGGCTTGATGGTTATGCGTTTGTGCGATCTGGCTGAAACGCTGATTACCGCCCGGCTTGTTGGAGACGGGGAAACGGAATTTACCGATGTGGAAGTGGATTCGAGAAAGGTGCGGCCCGGAGCCCTGTTTCTATGCGTGCCGGGTCATACGGTGGACGGCCACGATTATGCCGCCGATGCTGTTAAGAGAGGGGCGGCCGCCGTTGTGGCGGAGAGGCTGCTGGCGCTTAACGTACCGCAGCTGATCGTGAAGGACAGCCGGCTCGCTAGCGCGATTATTGCGGATTGCGTCTTTGCTCACCCTAGCGAAAAGGTTCGTTTAATCGGGGTGACGGGCACAAACGGGAAGACGACTACGACTTATTTAATAGAGAGAATCTTGAATGACGCGCGTAAGGCGGCAGGTGTGATCGGTACAATCGGCTGGAGATATGGCGGACGCCAGTTCCATACGGACGGGACGACGCCGGATAGCCATGAGCTGCAAAGGCAGCTGGCGGAAATGCGGGATGCCGGCGTTGAATATTGCGCCATGGAGGTGTCCTCGCACGCCCTTGAGCAAGGAAGGGTGAAGGGCTGTCGCTTCCGAACCGCCATTTTTACCAACTTAACGCAGGATCATTTAGATTATCATGGAACGATGCAGCAGTATGCGGATGCCAAAGGGTTATTTTTTTCCAGACTAGGAAATGCTTACCCAGAAGCTCTGCACGAGCGTTCCTATGCGGTTTTGAATGCGGATGACGCCGCCTCGGCCCGGTTTAAATTGTTGACATCGGCAGAGATTGTATCGTTCGGAATCGAAAACGAAGCGGATGTAAAAGCGGACAACATTTCCATCACGCCGCAAGGAACATTTTTCCGGGTTTCGACCTTTAAGGGCGAAGCCGATATCGGGCTTAAGATGGCTGGCAAGTTTAATGTGTACAACGCGCTCGCCGCCATTGCCGCCGCTTTAATTGAAGGGATTGGCTTGCCGGATATTAAACGTTCGCTGGAGTCGATTCCCGGAGTGCCGGGCCGGGTCGAAAGCGTAGACGAAGGTCAGCCGTTCGCCGTTATTGTCGACTATGCCCATACGCCCGACGGCCTCGATAACGTGTTGCGCGCCGTTCGGGAGTTTGCACAGCGCAAGGTCATTTGCGTCTTCGGTTGCGGAGGCGACCGGGATCGGAGCAAGCGGCCGCTTATGGGCCGGATAGCCGCGAAGCATTCCGATTATGTGATCGTCACCTCGGACAATCCGCGGAGCGAGAGCCCGGAACGCATTATCGAGGATATCGCCGTAGGGGTTGTGGAAGCAGGAATAAACTCTTCGGATTTCCAAATGATACCGGATCGACGCGCCGCAATTGAAAAAGCGGTTGAAATGGCAAGCCCAGGCGATGTAGTATTGATTGCGGGGAAAGGTCATGAAACCTATCAAATAATCGGAAGAGAAGTATTTCCTTTCGATGATCGAATAGCGGCAAAAGAAGCCATAAGGGGATTGTTACATTGATTAAACGGACTATTGGTCAAATCGCAGCCATGTGCGGCGCCATACACAAGGGAGGACGGGGTGACGAGCCGATTGCCGGCGTCATGACGGACTCCCGTCTTGCGGGCAGCGGGGAGCTGTTCGTTCCGATCGTCGGAGACCGCTTCGACGGACATGAATTTGCTGCGGCGGCTGTCGCCAGCGGTGCCAAAGCGATGCTGTGGCAGAAGGGACGGGACATTCCTGAAGGCATGCAGGATATCGCTTTTCTGCTGGTGAAAGATACGCTTGCGGCGCTCCAGCGCCTATCGTCTGCTTACCGCAGCGAGCTGATGGTGCGGGTGGTCGGCATTACGGGCAGCAACGGAAAAACGACAACAAAAGATATGGCGGCGGCGCTGCTTGGCACGAAATACCGCGTCCTGAAAACGGAAGGAAATCTGAACAACCATATCGGATTGCCGCTTACGCTTCTTAGCATGGACGAGGATACGGAAGTGGCGGTACTCGAAATGGGAATGAGCGGCTTTGGAGAAATCGAGCTTTTGACGAAGCTTGCACAGCCCGATGTCGCTATTATTACGAACATAGGCGACGCCCACTTGCTGCAGCTTGGCTCCAGAAGCGGAATCGCCAAAGCGAAGCTGGAAATTGCGCTTGGACTCGGCGAGGGAGGCACTTTGCTGTACAACGGCGATGAGCCGCTGCTGACCGAAGGGCTGCAAGAGCTGAGCTTGTCCGAAGAGATCGCTTTGCGGACGTTTGGGCTTGAAGAGGACAATGAATGGTCGGCCCAGCAAGTGGAGCTTGAGCCGTACGGGAGCAGCTTTGTAGCTCTGTACAAAGGCGCTGCAACCGGCCTTGGCCGACTCCACATTCCAGTGCCTGGCCGTCACAACATAAGCAATGCGCTTGCAGCCATTGCGGTAGCTCGCCTGTTCGGCGTACAGCCGGGAGATATCGCTGCCGGGTTCGGCGGCCTTAAGCTGACCGGCATGAGAATTGAGCCCGGCAAAGCTTTTAACGGCGCTGTCGTTCTTAACGATGCCTATAACGCCAATCCGACCGCTGTCAGGGCGGCCATCGATTTGGTCGCGGGACTTTCGGGCTTCGGCCGGAGGTGGATCGTGCTTGGCGATATGCTGGAGCTAGGCCCGGACGAGAATGAGTTGCACCGCGGAATCGGGCAATACATTTCGGAGGGCAAAGCCGAAGGCGTACTTACTTACGGACCTCTTTCCGCCTATACGGCCGAAGGAGCGCTTGCGAGCTTGAAATCGGCGGCGGATGAGGGGCTGGTTCGTCATTTTGACGACAAGGAACAATTGGCCCAGTGGCTGAAGGAGAGGCTAGCGCCATCTGATCTTGTACTGGTGAAAGGTTCTAGAGGCATGAGAATGGAACAGGTTGTCAACGCTTTGGAGAAGGGGTGATAGAGATGGACATGATGGTCATATTATTTTCAATCGGCGCTTCCTTTTTGCTAGCGGTTCTGCTCGGGCCACTGTTCATCCCGTTGCTTCGGAGACTGAAGTTCGGTCAGCAAATTCGTCAGGTAGGGCCGCAAAGCCATTTGAAAAAAAGCGGCACTCCGACGATGGGCGGCATTATTATTATGATTGCGCTTATGATTGCGTTTTTGCGCTTTTCCGATAAAACATCCGAGTTTTGGGTGCTGCTGACAGCTTCGCTTGGCTTTGGGCTCGTCGGCTTTTTGGATGATTACATTAAAATTGTATTTAAAAGATCGCTAGGTTTGACGGCTAGGCAAAAGCTGTTCGGCCAGCTTCTGTTTTCCATCATCGTTTGCGCTTTGCTCTACAATATGAATCACAGCACGGAAATTTCCGTACCGGGGACGGGCTGGGGGTTTGACCTTGGCTGGTTCTATTATCCGTTTGTGGTTATCATTATGTTTGCCGCCAGCAACTCCGTCAACTTTACCGACGGGCTGGACGGCTTGCTTGCAGGCACAAGCGCTATTGCTTTCGGAGCGTTTACGATCGTGGCGCTGCAAACCTCCTCTCATGAGTCGGCCGTATTTTCCGCTGCTATGGTAGGGGCGGTGCTCGGCTTTCTCGTGTACAACGCGCATCCTGCCAAAGTGTTTATGGGCGACATGGGGTCGCTCGGCATTGGCGGGGGCATAGCGGCTGTTGCGATTTTGACCAAAACGGAGCTGCTTCTCATCGTCATCGGCGGAGTTTTCGTTTTGGAAATGCTGTCGGTTATTATTCAAGTGACCTCCTTCAAGCTGAGAGGGAAGCGTATTTTCAAAATGAGCCCGATCCATCATCATTTTGAGCTTGTCGGCTGGTCGGAATGGAAAGTCGTGACCGTCTTCTGGTCGGTCGGCTTGCTGCTGGCCGCAGTTGGCTTATTGTTCGTTATTTAAACCAAACTACTATTGTGTTTGCGGTTCTCCTAAAGCGAGAGCCGCTTCACGTATCCATAGGAAGGAATGTCGCTATGAACCATCCGTCAACTTATAATGGCAAAAGAGTCGTTGTGCTCGGACTTGCCAGAAGCGGCGTCAGCGTGGCAAAGCTGTTCCACCGGCTTGGAGCCGACGTCATCGTCAACGACAAAAAAGAACGCGAATCATGTCCCGAAGCGGATGAACTGGCCGCTTTGGGCATTTCTGTGCTATGCGGCTATCATCCGGACGATCTGGTAGACGGCAATACGGCACTGCTTGTCAAAAATCCGGGCATCCCGTATTCCGCGCCCCCTGTTCGCCAAGCGCTTCAGCATGGCGTTGAAGTCATTACGGAGGTGGAAGCGGCTTATTGGCTTTCACCGGCTCCGATTATCGGCATTACAGGCTCCAACGGAAAAACGACGACAACTACTTTAATCGGCAAGCTGCTAGAAGAGGCGGGACTGAGGCCAATCGTTGCGGGCAATATCGGTTTGCCGCTATGCGATGCTGTAGAGGAAGCGGCGGCAGACGGCTGGATTGTAGCGGAGCTTAGCAGCTTCCAGCTAAAAGGCACATCGGCGTTCCGTCCAAAAATTGCGCTTTTGCTTAATTTGGCGGAGACGCATTTGGATTACCATGGAGATATGGCGGATTATATCGCTTCCAAGCGGAAGCTGTTCGCCAATCAAAGGAGCCAAGATATCGCGGTGCTCAATTGGGACGATGCGGCATGCCGGCAAGTCGCCGAAGAAGGGCTTGCCGCTCGGCTGCTCCCCTTTTCGCTTTATGAATCTTTGGAATCCGGCATTTGCATCGAACCGCCATTTTCTAGAGAATTTGCGGCGGAAGGCAACGATATAAGCCGGGTAATCGTGTATAGACCTGCGAACGCAACTGAGGGCGGAGAGAGGATTATCATGCCTGTAGACGCGCTAGGCATTCCAGGCAGACACAATGCGGCAAATGCGTTGGCGGCCATTGCGGCGGCCATTGCGGCGGGCGCTCCAATTGAATCGCTGGCCAAACCTTTGATGGAGTTCAAAGGGGTAGAGCATCGCCTTGAGTTTGTGAGAGATCATAACGGCGTTTATTACTATAACGATTCCAAGGCGACCAATCCGACGGCGACTACGATGTCCGTCCGTTCCTTGAAAAGACCTATCGTGCTGATCGCGGGCGGTCTTGACCGAGGCTCCGATTACATGGAGCTGCTGCCTCTGTTCAAGGGGTTGAAAGGGCTTGTCACGCTGGGCGAAACAAGCGAGAAGCTTCTGCGAGTGGCGGAGCTGGCAGGTTTATCGAACGTCCTTTCGGTGAACGCTGAGAAGGACGCCGAGGGCACCCTCCAGCAGGCGGTCAAGCATGCGGCAGAGCTGGCGGAGCCGGGCGATGCCGTGCTGCTGTCGCCTGCGTGCGCGAGCTGGGACATGTTTGCATCCTATGAGCAGAGAGGGAGCATTTTTAAACAATCGGCGCATACCTTGTAAGTAGGGGGCCTGTCCCTACTTTCCTATGCTAAGAGGTGTGTTCGCTATGGCAAAAGCGCGGTCTGCCCCGGATATTTGGCTGCTTGCGGCAATAGGGCTTATTCTTGCGATTGGTTTGATCATGGTATACAGCGCGAGCGCGGTGCTCGCCTTTCATGAATTTGGAGACCGATTCTATTACGTAAAGCGGCAGCTGTTGTTTGCCGGGCTGGGCATAGGTGCGTTACTATTTACGATGAACGCCCATTATTCGAATTGGAAGAAATGGGCGCCGGCCGCATTGATCGTCTGTTTCGTCTTGCTCGTTATCGTTTTGATCCCCGGAGTCGGGGTCGTGCGGGGCGGAGCGCGAAGCTGGCTCGGCATCAGCTCCTTCGGCATTCAGCCTTCGGAGTTTATGAAGCTGGCCATGATTTTGTTCTTATCGAAATGGCTGTCTGAGAAGCAGCAAACGATTACGCTGTTTGCGAAAGGGCTTATGCCCCCATTAGGCCTTGTCGGCCTCGCTTTCGGCATGATCATGCTGCAGCCCGATCTCGGAACCGGCGCGGTTATGGTCGGAGCTTCTCTTATTCTTATTTTTACGGCCGGCGCAAGAATGGCGCATTTGGGCGCGCTTGCGCTTGTGGGCGTTGCGGGCTTCGTCGGACTTATTTTGGCGGCCCCTTACCGCCTTGCGCGGATTACTTCTTTTTTGGACCCTTGGGGAGATCCCCTTGGCGGCGGCTATCAAATCATTCAATCGCTTTTTGCGATAGGCCCCGGAGGGCTTGTTGGTCTCGGCCTTGGCATGAGCAGGCAAAAGTTCAGCTATTTGCCGGAACCGCAAACCGATTTTATTTTTTCCATCTTGGCGGAGGAGCTTGGTTTTATCGGCGGTGCCGCTTTGATCTTTTTATTTTTAATTGTAGTGTGGCGAGGCATCCGGGCGGCGATTGCGGCGCCGGATACTTTCGGAAGCCTGCTCGCTGTCGGCATAACCGGCATTATCGGCGTACAGGTGCTTATTAACATTGGCGTTGTCATCGGCATGATGCCGGTAACCGGCATTACGCTGCCGCTAGTCAGCTATGGGGGCTCTTCGCTTACGCTGCTGCTGACGGCGCTTGGCATTTTGCTGAACATATCCCGTTATTCGAGGTGAAAATGATGCGTATCGTGTTGACTGGAGGAGGAACGGGCGGCCATATTTATCCTGCGGTTGCCGTTGGCAAACATATGGTGCAGAACGATCCGGACACGAAGTTGCTATATATCGGAACGCCAAATGGAATGGAGAGCAGAGTGGTTCCTGAACATGGCATCCCGTTTGAGTCGATTGAAATTACAGGCTTCCGCCGGAAGCTTTCATTTGAAAATGTAAAAACGGTCATCCGCTTTTTGAAAGGGGCGCAGCGGTCGAAGAAGCTGCTGCTGGAGTTCAAGCCCGACGCAGTCGTCGGAACGGGCGGCTACGTGTGCGGTCCCGTCGTTTACGCGGCGGCGAAGCTTGGCATTCCTACTTTTATCCATGAGCAAAATGCAATTCCCGGTCTGACCAACCAATTTTTGTCCCGTTACGCGGATCATGTCGGTGTCAGCTTTCCGGATGCGGAATCCCATTTTCCAAAAGCGAAACAAACGTCGTTTACCGGCAATCCTTGCGCAACGAACGTACTGCGCGCCGTTTCCGGGAGGGGGCTTCAGTCGCTGGGACTGCCTCCTGGCAAGCAATATGCGCTTATGGTAGGGGGAAGCAGAGGGGCTAGAGCTTTTAACGAAGCGATCGTGGAGATGGCCCCTATGCTGGATAGGCTGGGCAGTGTTCATTTTGTATTTGTAACGGGCGATATCTACTATGAGTCTACAAAAAAAAGAATAGAGGAGACGGCGCCGGACGCGCTGGCGCGGCTGACTCTCCTCCCGTATGTGCACAATATGGCCGAAGTGCTGCGCGATTCGGCGCTTGTCGTCAGTCGTTCGGGCGCGTCCTCGCTTGCGGAAATTACGGCGCTTGGACTGCCGTCCATTTTGATCCCGTCTCCTAATGTAACGAACAACCATCAGGAGGCAAACGCAAGAAGCCTCGTATCGGGCGGAGCGGCCGAGATGGTGCTGGAGCGGGAGCTGTCTGGAGCTTCGCTCATCCGCAAGCTGGAAGAGATGCTGAAGGACCCTTCCCGTCTGTCGGCGATGTCGGACGCTTCAAGCCAGCTTGCTGTTCCGGATTCGGCGAGCCGGATCGCGGACGTTCTCATTCGGATGAATGCGAGGCGCTAGCGGACGGTGTGGGCGATTGTCACACAAAATGGCAATAAGGCATAGGATACGTTATAATTCGTGACCGTCAACTGCGGGAGCGGAATTACAATAGTCGGCGAATGGCAGAAGATCTTGCAGCATCAAAGGAGGAAGTCGCAATGGAAGCACTTATAGCGGAACTGGAAAAGGCTGGCGTAGGCGAACTGCTGCGCAATGAACCGCTTTCGAAACATACAACTTGGAAAATCGGCGGACCGGCCGATCTTTTGATTCTTCCGAGGGGAAAGGAAGGGCTGGTAGCGGCCGTCCGGCTGCTGCATCGGCACGGAGTGGAGTGGACCGCTCTTGGGCGCGGCTCCAATATGCTGGTCGGAGACAGGGGCATTCGCGGCGTTGTAATCAAGCCGGCGAGCGGACTCGATTATGTGCGCTTCGATGGGGGGACCGTTATTGCGGGAGCTTCCTATTCATTTATTAAACTGTCGGTTATGGCAGGCAAGCAAGGCCTGACGGGATTGGAGTTCGCGGGGGGAATTCCCGGAACGGCAGGCGGCGCCGTCTACATGAACGCGGGCGCGCATGGGTCGGATGTGTCACGTATTTTCAAATATGCCGACATTGTTCTGGAAACAGGAGAATTGGTTCGCTATGGGCGGGAAGATATGCGTTTTGCCTACCGGCACTCGATTCTTCATGAGATGAAGGGGCTGGTTGCGGAAGCGGCATTTGAGCTGGAGGAAGGCGACAAGGCGGAAATTACTGCGAATATGGCTTCCTATAAGGAACGGAGACTTAGAACGCAGCCATTGCAGATGGCCTGCGCGGGAAGTGTATTCCGCAATCCTCCCGGCGACTTTGCGGCAAGGCTGATCCAAGAGGCGGGGCTTAAAGGCTACAGCATTGGAGAAGCGCAGGTATCCGAACTTCATGCCAATTTTATTGTCAACACAGGGACAGCGACAGCTAGAGATGTTCTCGCCCTTATGTCTCATATCCAAAGCACCGTGGAGCAGCGTTTCGGCGTCAAGCTGGTGCCGGAGGTATTGGCGGTGGGCGAGCGGTAACTCGGAGGTGATACATTGGACAAATTGGTGATTGAAGGCGGGAAACCACTCTCAGGAACCATAGTTATCCAAGGAGCGAAAAATGCCGCCTTACCGATATTGGCAGCGAGCCTGCTGGCCGAGGGCACGACTACGATTGATTCCGTGCCTCATCTGCTCGATATCGACGTGATGCTGAACATTTTGCGCGAATTGGGATGCCGGGCCGAACATGCTGGAGACACGGTTGTGCTGGATACATCATCGGCACATACGGCGCATGTTCCGGAAACGCTTATGAAACAAATGCGATCTTCGATTTTTCTGATGGGCCCGCTTCTTGCGCGGTTTGGCGAAGTCCAGGTTTATCAGCCTGGCGGCTGCGCGATCGGCGAGCGGAAAATCGATTTGCATTTGCAAGGCCTTGAGGCGCTTGGAGCGGAAATTGAAGAGGTAGGAAACCGGATCATATGCCGGGCAGGCAAGCTGAAGGGAGCCGATATCCATCTGAGTTTTCCAAGCGTAGGCGCGACGGAAAACATTATGATGGCGGCCGTTCTAGCGGAAGGCCGTACAACGCTTAGCAATGCGGCCCGGGAACCTGAAATTCAGGATTTGCAGCGGTTTCTCAATGAAATGGGCGCTAAAATTATGGGCGCCGGAACAGATACGATTACGATTGAAGGCGTGAGCCGCCTAACTCCTTGCAGATACAAAGTGATTCCCGACCGAATCGTAACGGGCACCATTATGGTGGCAGCTGCGGCTACAAGAGGTCAGATCACGCTCCAGCAAACTCAGCCCGCCCATCTCTCTTCTCTCATTCACGTTCTTCGTCGTGCAGGTGTTCAAATCGTCGTCGACGGTGATATAATAAAGGTTGGCAGTTCCGCAAGGCCGAAAGCGGTGGAGCGTATCGTGACTTCCCCGTACCCGGCTTTCCCTACCGATTTGCAATCTCAGGTTATGGTGCTTCTCGCTCTGGCGGACGGAGTAAGCATTTTGAAAGAAACGATTTTTGAAGGCCGCCTTAAACATGTGGATGAACTGTCCCGCATGGGAGCGGATATCCGGGTCGATATTAACGCAGCGTTTATCCGCGGCGTGCCGCGGCTTTACGGAGCGACGGTAGAAGCAACCGATCTGCGCGCGGGCGCGGCGCTTGTGATAGCCGGCCTTGCCGCTCAAGGCCGAACGGTTGTGGAGCAAGTTCATCATATCGACAGGGGCTACGACAAAATAGAGACCATGCTGGGCAGACTTGGAGCCCGGATTACGCGGTCCGCCCCGGTGCCTCATACACCTACTAATTCATGATATGCCGGTGACTGGCAAGTTAGAAACGATAGGCTTCCTCGAGGATGAGAAGATAAAGCGACGGGTGCGAACATGCCGATCCGCTTTACTTTGCAACTGCTAGAGGGGCCGTCGTTTTACAGAAACGAGGGACAAGTTATGAGTACAGGAATGCCTGTGCTGAAGGAGCCCGTTCGCAAACGCAAAGGCAACAAAAAGCTGCTTGCCGTATTGTTTCTGCTCTTTGTCTCTTTGCTTGCGGTTTTGTTTTTTAATTCCTCCATCAGCAAAGTTTCAGATATTCAAATTACGGGTACCCATTTTACGACAACGGATGAAATTGCAGCGTCAGCCGGCCTCGCGGTAGGAGACGCTTTTTTCAAAACGGCATCGGAAGTCATCTCCTCCAAAATACAGAAGCTGCCTCAGGTGCAATCGGCAAAAGTGACAAAGGCGTTTCCTGGAGTCGTTAAAATCGTGGTGCAGGAATATCCAGTCGTCGCCTTCGAGCTTGCCGTAGACGGGAAATTGACAGCTTTATTATCGAATGGAACGAGCGTAGAAGCGGACCATGAGGGTGACCGGCTACTGGACAAGCCAGTGCTGACGGGGTGGAAGCCGGACGATTCCGTTAAGCTGGAGCTTACAAAGCAATTGGCGAAAATTCCGGACAAGCAATTATCCGATCTTTCGGAAATAACACCTATTCCTTCCAATGCCTATCCTGACCGCATCCGTATGTATACGCGCACTGGCTTTGAAGTGATGACGGCCGTCTCCGTTCTCCCGGACAAAATCGAGGCGCTTAACGCCGTCATTGAAACTCAAGAGCCTGGAAAGATCACCATGCTGCTCGCAGATACGTATGTCCCTTTTCAAATAGAGGACTTAGAAAATGTGGAATCTGGGCAAAAAGAGACTACTCAATAGCTTGAAAGAATGGTAGAATTTTATGTATTACGCCCTTGGACAAGGGCTGGCGGCGATTTGCCGGGCATAAAAATACGGCGCAATATTCATGCAAAAGAATGACGCTAACGCTTTAATAGTAATATTTTTCCAACCTTCGATGGTCATTCATGAAAGTTATGAAATTTTTGTTGAAAAAAGAGGGAAAATATTAATAGCGTTGAATATGTAGAGAGACTTAATTCAATTTACAATATAACCGTAATTATTATTATTGGAAACGGAGGTGCCGCAAGTTGAGCAGCAATGACATCATCGTCAGTTTGGACATCGGTACATCCAAGGTTCGTGCTATTATTGGCGAGATGAATAATGGAGCCATTAATATTATTGGTGTTGGATCGGCCGATTCAGAGGGGATTCGCAAGGGAGCAATCGTCGATATTGACCAGACTGTGCAATCGATACGCAATGCGGTAGAGCATGCGGAGCGCATGGTCGGCATTCAAATATCTGATGTATACGTAGGTATTCAAGGCAATCATATTGCGTTGCAGACGAATCATGGCGTTGTTGCCGTATCCAACGAGGACCGGGAAATCGGTGAAGAAGATATTGAACGAGTATTGCAAGCCGCGAAAGTCGTTGCCCTTCCTCCAGAGAGGGAGATTATTAATCTCGTGCCGAAGCAGTATCTAGTAGACGGGCTGGAAGGCATATCGGACCCTAGAGGGATGATCGGGGTACGGCTGGAAGTGGAAGCGACGATTGTAACGGGAACGAAGACGGCCATACATAATCTGATGCGGTGCGTGGAAAAGGCGGGATTGCGCATTTCCGGCGTTATTTTGCTTTCGCTTGCTTCTGGAGTCATGTCTTTGACAAAAGACGAAAAAAGTATTGGCACGGTGCTCGTCGATATCGGCGCGGGCTCCACAACGATCGCCGTTTACGATCAAGGCGGTCTGGCAGCCATTTCGACTCTGCCGATCGGAGGAGAATTCGTTACGAACGATATCGCTTATGGTCTCAGGACGCAGAGCGATCAAGCAGAGAAGTTTAAGCTGAAATACGGCTGCGCTAACGTGGCAGACGCTGCGGAGGACGTGAAGTTTAAAGTGACTCGCATGGGAAGCAACCTGGAGAAGGAGTTTTCCCAAAAGGATTTGTCTAGCATTATCGAGCCTCGCATGCAAGAAATCTTCCAGCTCATTAGACAAGAGGTTCGCCGGCTTGGCTATGGAGAAAAAGTGAACGGTTACGTGCTGACCGGCGGGGCAGTCGCTTTGCCGGGCACTCTCAACCTTGCTCAATTGGAGCTGGAGGCATCGGTTCGCATTGCGTTGCCGGATTATATCGGCGTGAAGGATGCGGCCTATAGCAGCGGAGTAGGCATGATTCAATATGTGTCGAAATATATGGGTGTACGAGGCGCTGGCGCCGTCAAGAAGACGTCAAGCCGCAAAGCGGGTCCCGCAGCTACATCTTCTAAACCCGGTATGTTCGAACGGATTAAAAATATGTTTAACGAATTTATTTGACTGGGGGACAATGAGAGATGTTGGAATTCGACTTGGAGCTTGAACAGCTTGCACAAATAAAAGTAATTGGCGTTGGCGGCGGCGGCAGCAATGCCGTCAACCGAATGATTGAAAATGGCGTTAAAGGTGTGGAATTTATTACGGTAAATACGGATGCTCAAGCGCTGCATCTGGCAAAGTCCGAGCATAAGCTCCAAATTGGGGACAAGCTTACGCGGGGTCTTGGCGCTGGCGCTAATCCGGACGTAGGAAACAAAGCCGCAGAGGAGTCGCGCGAGCTGATTTCGAACCAGCTTAAAGGCTCCGATATGGTATTCGTGACGGCCGGCATGGGCGGCGGCACAGGAACGGGAGCGGCTCCGGTCATTGCCGAAATCGCCCGCGAATGCGGCGCGCTTACGGTCGGTGTTGTAACGCGTCCGTTCACGTTCGAGGGACGCAAGCGTTCCGGTCAAGCAGAGCAAGGCATTGAAGCCTTGAAAGAAAAAGTCGACACGCTGATCGTCATTCCGAACGACCGTTTGCTTGAAATCGTCGACAAAAAGACGCCGATGCTGGAAGCGTTCCGCGAAGCGGACAACGTTCTCAGACAAGCGGTTCAAGGCATTTCCGACCTGATTGCGGTACCCGGTCTAATCAACCTTGACTTTGCCGACGTCAAAACGATCATGACGGAGCGCGGCTCCGCCTTGATGGGAATCGGTATTGCTGCAGGCGAGAACCGTGCGGCAGAAGCGGCTCGCAAAGCGATTATGAGCCCGTTGCTTGAAACGTCGATCGACGGCGCTCGCGGCGTTATTATGAACATTACAGGCGGCAGCAATTTGTCGCTCTATGAAGTGAACGAAGCGGCGGAAATCGTCATTTCCGCGTCCGACCCTGATGTAAACATGATTTTCGGCGCTATTATCGACGAAGATTTGAAAGATGAAATCAAAGTAACGGTTATCGCTACCGGTTTTGAGTCCAAGGCATCCGCTCAACAGAACGCTGCCCGCAGAGTTGCTCCGCAAGGCGCAGAGCAAAGCGAAACAAAAGCGGCACCGAACCCATCGAGCGTAAAACCTTTTGGATCGGGCACATCAAGCGATCAACTTGAAATTCCTGCCTTTTTGCGCAAGCAGCCTCGCGATCGTTAATACGATACATTTGCAATAAACGAGAAAAAACGCCCCTTCGGCATAGCTGAAGGGGCGTTTTTTGTATGGAAAGTCGACAAAAAAAGATGGCTGAACCCGTCATGAATAGACAGACTTTGAAATAGGATTAACATATACTGGTGGCATGACGGTATATATCGATATATTGTTTCTCCGGGAGCTGCTGGTAGACGGTGCCGTTTTGCTGACGACGGCATGGGTTCGGCATTACAAACCGAATCCGTGGCGAATACTTGCCGCATCAGCGTTCGGCGCTTGTTATGTTGTACTTATGCTTTTTCCGGGTTTATCATTCCTCTTTACGCTGGCCGTCAAGGTATTGTTTTCCTTGATCATGGTGTGGATCGCTTTCGGCTTTGCCTCCTTGCAGCATTTTATCCGAAATATAGCGGCCTTTTATTCCGTCAATTTTGTAGCGGCCGGCGCTGTACTGGGACTCTATTACTTATTTATGCAAGGCTCGGGCGAGGTGTGGAAATCGATTACGTTTGCAAATGGCAGCGTGAATGCGGAATTGAAGCTAGGCCTCTTTTATTTTGCTGCCGCCTTTTGTATCGGACTCTATGTGTACAAGGCGGTTTTGAGGGGGAAAAGAGAGAAGGAGCTGGTGCGTACCCATTTGGCTGAAGTAAAAGTAGTCATCGGAGGACAGTCATTTGCTTGCACAGGACTTATCGATACCGGCAATCAACTCTACGATCCGCTCACCCGAACGCCGGTTATGGTTATGGAAGCGTCGAAGTGGGAGGAAGATTTGCCTGAAGCCTGGCTCAAATCCATTCGCGAAGGCGGGGCCGATCGGCTCGTAGCCGGAATGGATGTTGAAACGTTTAAATGGCAAGACCGTTTGCGCCTTGTCCCTTATCGAGGGGTGAACAGAGGCTCGCAATTTATGCTCGCGCTCAAGCCGGATTCCGTTGAAGTGACGCGGGAAGGACAAGTATTTGAAACAAGCAGGGTGCTAATTGGATTAGACGGCGGCAAGCTTTCGTTAGATGGAGCTTACCAAGCCATTATCCATCCGGCAATGGTACAAACATAACCGGTTATCGCACACTTCACTCGGGGAGGGATGGGTCACATGCTCGTCAAGTATAAACTGATTTTGCATTTATACTACTATCGGATTTTGTTTTTATTCGGCCTAAAAAGCGAAGAAATCTATTATATCGGCGGAAGCGAGGCTTTGCCTCCCCCTTTGACGCGCGAGGAAGAAGAATATTTGCTCGAGAAGCTGCCATCCGGGGACACCGCGATTCGCGCGATGCTCATCGAAAGAAATTTGCGGCTTGTCGTCTATATCGCCAGAAAGTTTGAAAATACCGGCATTCATATTGAGGACTTGGTTTCGATCGGAGCGATCGGGCTAATCAAAGCTGTCAATACATTCGATCCTGAGAAAAAAATAAAGCTGGCCACTTATGCTTCCCGCTGTATCGAAAACGAAATTTTGATGTATTTGCGGCGGAACAGCAAGACGAGGACGGAAGTTTCGTTCGACGAGCCGCTGAATATTGATTGGGACGGCAACGAGCTTTTATTGTCGGACGTGCTTGGGACGGAAAACGATACGATTTATCGAAATATAGAGGAGCAAGTGGACCGCAAGCTGCTCCACAAGGCGCTCGACAAGCTGTCCGAACGCGAAAGAATTATTATGGAGCTTCGCTTTGGACTGGCGGACGGCGAGGAAAAAACACAAAAGGATGTTGCCGATATGCTGGGCATTTCACAATCCTATATTTCGCGGCTGGAGAAACGAATTATTAAGCGGCTGCGCAAGGAATTCAACAAAATGGTTTAACGTTAAGGGACGCGCGGCGTCCCTTTTTCATTTTTCCTGGACATGTCAGACGAGGAATAAAAAGAGGGTCCGGGGAGATAATGAACATTAATGTTTCTCCTTGGGAGGTAATCACGATGACCCGAAATAAAGTCGAGATTTGTGGAGTGGATACCGCGAAACTGCCCGTATTGACTAATGTCGAGATGCGCGAGCTATTTACGGCGTTGCAAACCCGGAACGAGTGGGCAGCAAGGGAAAAATTAGTGAACGGCAATTTGCGGCTCGTTCTCAGCGTTATTCAGCGGTTTAACAATAGGGGAGAGTTTGTGGACGATCTGTTTCAGGTTGGCTGCATTGGACTTATGAAGGCGATCGATAATTTCGACCTTAGTCAAAACGTTAAGTTTTCCACCTATGCCGTGCCGATGATCATTGGGGAGATTAGGCGTTACTTGCGCGACAACAACCCCATCAGAGTGTCCCGCAGCTTGAGGGACATAGCGTACAAAGCGCTTCAAGTTCGCGACAGTCTCACCAACAAAAATTCTCGGGAGCCCACAATTTTCGAAATTTCCGAAGCTTTGAACGTTCCTAAAGAAGATGTCGTATTTGCACTTGACGCTATTCAGGATCCCGTGTCTCTTTTTGAGCCGATTTACCATGATGGAGGCGATCCGATCTATGTCATGGACCAAATTAGCGACGACCGCAATAAAGACGTATCCTGGATTGAGGAAATTGCCCTGCGCGAAGCGATGCATAAGCTGAACGACAGGGAAAAGATGATTCTCTCCATGCGCTTTTTTGAAGGCAAAACGCAAATGGAGGTTGCCGACGAAATCGGTATCTCGCAGGCACAAGTATCCAGGCTGGAGAAATCGGCTATTCAACAAATGCAAAAACACGTCAAAACATAAAAAACGGAGGGGCGGCTTAAGCCTCTCCGTTTTTTGATGCCGGGGGCATTGGAGCGGGCAGCGAATTTTTAAAGAGGGGGACATATTGGGCATTTGTCTCATATACATAAAAGAAAGGCAGTCGGTCAACAATCCCCCGGAAACGTGGTGAGAAGGCATGAAAATATCCGATTTCCAGTCCAAAGATGTGATCAACATTGTAGACGGGAAAAAGCTGGGCCATATTAGCGATCTGGAGCTTGATCTTCGTCAAGGAAGAATCGATTCCATTGTAGTGCCGCAGTTTACAAAAATGTTTGGTTTGTTCGGCAGCAACGGTGGGGAAATGGTTATTCCTTGGCGCAATATCGTCAAAATAGGGGCGGATGTTGTGCTTGTGCGCATGGATGAGGCAAAAGCGCTGCGGGGCGAAGAGGAAGATTTGCACGCCCGGGCATAAGCGGGTAAACTTGAGCATAGGCAGGTAAAGGATGCTTAAGCAGCGGTCGTGCAAAACCTCCGCTTATTATTCATGGGGTGATCGTATGGAGCCATTTGTTCAGGCTAGAGAAATAGAGAATCGGAATGAGGCGGAGACACCTTCGCTTTTTTTGTTGTCGGAATGGATGGACGGCGATAGAGGGTTGGCGGCCGGTTTTTCCGGCCGTGGAGGCGGAGTGAGTTCCGCTCCATGGAACAGCCTCAATATAGGGCTTCACGTGGGCGATTCGCCAGTGGATGCAGTAGAGAACCGGAGACGGCTGGCAGAAGCGATTGGTTGGCCGTTTGAAGCTTGGACATGCGCAGAACAGGTTCACGGCACCCTCGTTGCGGAAGTAAAGGCTGAGGATCGGGGACGGGGCAGGATCGAGCAGTCGGATGCGCTTGCGGGCTGCGATGCGATTATGACTAATGTTCCCGGCTTATTGCTAGCCTCTTTTTATGCGGATTGTGTGCCGCTTTATTTTTATGAGCCCCAATTAGGCGCGGTTGCGCTTGCTCACGCCGGCTGGAAGGGAACGGTAGGGGAAATTGCGGCCAAGACAGTGGAAGCAATGGGGAAGGCCTATGGAGCGGCTCCCGAATCGATCCAAGCGGCGATTGGTCCGTCTATCGGGGGATGCTGCTACGAAGTGTATGGCCCCGTCGTAGAGGAGATTGAACGGCTGCTCGTAAAACTTAAGCTGGATCAGACTTTCGCAGAGTCATGCCTTCAGCGGAATGAAAACGGCAAAGCTTTTGTCAACTTGAAAGAAATAAACCGACAGATTATGATAAAAGCAGGAATTTTGCCGAGCCGTATCGAAATAACCAATTGGTGCACCGGCTGCCGGACGGATTTGTTCTTCTCGCATCGGCTTGAAGGAGGCAAAACCGGAAGAATGGCCAGCTGGATCGGGATTCGGGAAAGGTGATTGGAAGTTATGTCTATGCAGGAAAGAATAAACGAAGTGCAGCGTAGAATCGCGGCGGCATGCGAGCGTTCGGGCCGTTCCCGGGACGAAGTGAACATTATCGCTGTTACAAAATATGTATCGCTTGATACGGCCGTATCCGCTTATGAGCATGGGCTCCGCCATCTGGGCGAAAACCGTTGGCAGGATGCGCAGCAGAAGTGGCATGCGCTGAGCGGGGAAGGCCGTGAACATGCGGAGCATGAAGGGCCAATTTGGCACTTTATCGGTTCGCTTCAAACGAATAAGGTAAAGGATGTTGTAGGGAGGTTCGCCTACATCCACTCGTTGGACAGGCTAACGCTCGCGGAGGCTATACATAAGCGGGCTTCCGGGCTCGGCATAACAGTTCCTTGCTTTATTCAAGTAAACGTATCGGGCGAATCTTCAAAGCAAGGTCTCGCGGCTGATGAGCTTCCTGCTTTTTTGGAGCAGTTGCAGCAGTACCCGTCCTTGCAGGCCATCGGACTGATGACCATGGCGCCCTACGAGGCGGAGCCCGAGGATACAAGGGAAGTATTTCGAGCGCTGCGACATCTAAGGGACGAATTGCGCCAGTCTTCGCCGCATGGCAGCCTCTTGGAGCACTTGTCCATGGGCATGTCCAATGACTTTGAGGTTGCGATTGAAGAAGGTGCGACTTGGATTCGCTTAGGCACTACACTAGTCGGGAAAGAGGAGGAATGAGGCATGAGCGTCATGAACCGGATCATTAATTTTTTTGGATTGCAGGAGGAAGAAGAAGTTGTTGAGCGCGAGCGGGTGAGCCAAATCGAAGAGCAGGAACATGAAACCTCGCCGTTTGAGACACGTAGAAACTTAAAGCAACAACAAGCCGTCAGCGGCAGCAACGTCGTAAGCATCCACTCCCAAAAAAATGTACGGGTCGTGCTGAGCGAGCCCCGTTCCTATGACGAAGCGCAGGAAATTGCGGATCATTTGCGTTCCCGCCGCGCCATTGTCGTCAATTTGCAGCGCGTCCGCAGCGATTTGGCGCTGCGCATTGTTGATTTCTTGAGCGGTACGGTGTACGCTTTAAACGGCAGCATCTCTAAACTGGGTCCTCATATATTTCTGTGCACGCCTGATTCGGTTGAAATTCAAGGTGCCATTACGGAAATGCTGGCGGAGGAGAACGATTACAACAAAATGAGGTGACCTTGAACTTGGAAGCAACTATTGTAAACATTGTATCAGACGTACTAAACATTTACAGCTATCTCATAATCGGATATGTGCTGTTGTCCTGGTTTCCTAATGCAAGGGAAAGCTTTATCGGACAATTTTTAGGCCGGGTAGTCGAGCCTTATATCGGGATATTCCGCAGATTTATTCCGCCGATTGGCGGAGTGCTCGATTTATCGCCAATCGTAGCCCTGATCGCTTTGCGTTTTATTGGGATCGGGTTGGAATCGGTTATTATATTTATACTGAACGGCTTAGGCGGTTAGGATATCCTTATGAAACAAGCTATGTACAACCACTTTCACCCCGAAGAAAAACCGTTTGTCGATCGGGTATTGGAATGGATAGATCGGTCCGCATTGCAGCATGAGCTGAAGCGGACCGATTTTTTGGACCCGAGACAAATTCAGATTTTGACGATTCTCGCAAACCGCAATCCCGATGTAGCTCTAAGAGTTGACGGAGGATACGAGAGAGCTGAGCGGAAACGCGCAATGATCGCCCCCGATTACCGCAGTCTGGACGATGAGGCTGCGGGCATTGTCGTGCTCGAAGCGAGAGCTGCGGGAACGTCCCATTTGGAGCTGGATCACGGCGATTTTTTGGGCGCTTTGCTTGGGCTTGGCATTAAACGGGACCGGATTGGCGATATTCATGTTCATGATTCTTTCGCACATATAATCGTTACGGATGAAATTGCCGATTATTTAAATATACATCTCCGGCAAGTGCATCGTTTGAATGTACTGACGGATGTGCTGCCGCTTTCCGGGCTTCAGATCACAGAGGTTAAGCTGGAAGAGATGAGCCTTATCGTAGCGTCGATGCGCCTGGACGGCATTGCAAGCGACGTCTACCGCATCAGCCGCTCCAAAATCGTCGATCCTATCCGTGCGGGCCGCTGCCGCATCAATTGGAAAACGGAGGAGAACCCTTCCGAGACGCTAAATGAAGGCGATATCGTCTCCATTAAGGGACTAGGGAGATTCAAAGTTTTGGAAGTGGACGGCGTGACAAAAAAAGGCAGAATTCGGGTAAAGGTCGGCAAATTTATTTAAAAGGTTGCAGGAAATGGCGCCGGACTGTCGAATCTCTTCACACAGACAGTGAGCGGTGGCGTTCGTGCAGCAAGCTTCCATCGTTTGCGCAAAAATCCAAACAGAAGCAGGAGGTGTTCCAATGCCGCTTACGCCATTGGACATACATAACAAGGAGTTTTCGCGAAGATTGCGCGGTTACGACGAGGATGAGGTTAACGAGTTTTTGGACCAAGTAATCAAGGATTATGAATCGCTCATCCGGGAAAACAAAGAGATTCAAAATCAAATGTTTGCGCTTCAGGAGAAGCTGAACCACTTTTCCAACATTGAGGAGACGCTGAGCAAGACGATTATCGTTGCGCAAGAAGCGGCCGACGAGGTGCGCAACAACGCCAAGAAGGAAGCACAGCTTATCATTAAAGAGGCGGAAAAAAATGCGGACCGCATCGTCAACGACTCCCTCAACAAATCCCGTAAAGTATCGCTCGAAGTCGAAGAGCTTAAAAAGCAAGCTTCTATTTATAGAGCTAGATTCCGGACGCTTGTGGAAGCGCAGCTGGAACTGCTGTCGCAGGACGGATGGGAGACGCTGGAGTCCAGCGCGCCGAGAGAAGCGGAGCGGGAACTGCTTCGCGGATAGATTTTGCGGCGGCAGAACAACGTTTGACACGGGCAGTCCTTTTGCGCTATAACTAAACTAATCAAAACGAATGAAATTCCTTGACGAGATCAAGTACGTTTCGCGTTCATTCCCCAGAGAGCCGGCGGTTGCTGCAAGCCCGGCGTATGAGCCGTTACGGAATATCCTCTCCGAGAAGAGGCGCCTAACCCGCTGCTTAGCGGTTTTAAGCGCCAACGGTCGTCCCCCGTTACCGGGAACTCGAATCAGGCTTTACCGATTCGTGACTAAGGTGCCGCAAGCGTCGCATTTGACGCTGCAGTCTTTTCCAAATGGAGGACTGGCGGAACAAGGGTGGTATCGCGAGTAAAACCTCGTCCCTTTTTGGGGACGGGGTTTATTTTTTTTATCGACATAAGGAGGCTAACACCATGCAACGCGTAGACGTTAAGGAACGTGCGCGCAGCCGTGAGCTGCGGGTGCTTCAGCAATGGAAGGAACAGGATACTTTTAAACAATCGATCGCAAACCGGGAAGGCAAACCTAATTTCGTATTTTACGAGGGGCCGCCTACGGCGAACGGAGCTCCGCATATCGGCCATGTACTCGGACGCGTAATTAAAGACTTTATTTGCCGCTACAAAACGATGTCGGGATACCGTGTTGTCCGTAAAGCGGGCTGGGATACGCACGGATTGCCGGTGGAGCTAGGCGTTGAGAAGCAGCTTGGCATTTCCGGCAAACAGGAAATCGAAAACTACGGCGTAGAGGCATTCGTAAAAAAATGCAAAGACAGCGTATTTGAATACGAAAAGCAGTGGCGTGAATTGACGGAAGCGATCGCTTATTGGACGGATCTCGACAACCCTTATATTACTTTGAAAAACGAGTACATCGAGAGCGTATGGCATATTTTGTCCACCATTCACAAAAAAGGGCTGCTTTACCGCGGTCACCGCGTAAGCCCGTATTGCCCTTGCTGCCAAACGACGCTTAGCTCGCATGAGGTTGCACAGGGCTATGAAGATGTGAAAGATTTGAGCGCAACGGCGAAATTTAAGCTAACGGATTCCGGCGAATATATTCTCGCGTGGACGACGACTCCTTGGACGCTGCCTGCGAACGTAGCTTTGGCTGTACATGCTGACCTCGATTACGTACGTGCTTCCAAAGACGGTGAAGTTTATATCGTCGCTCAGAACTTGGCTGAGAACGTGCTGAAGGAAAACTACGAAATTTTATCGACAGTTAAAGGTTCGGAGCTGGCCGGATTGTCCTATGAGCCGCCGTTCCGCTACGTGCCGATTGAAAAAGGGCATGTGGTCATTACCGGCGAATTTGTCAGCGATACTAGCGGTACAGGTATCGTTCATATCGCGCCTGCACATGGCGAAGACGACTACAAGGTAGCGCGTCAAAACGGAATCAGCATGCTGAGCGTCGTAAACAACGCCGGCCGTTATGTGGACGAAGTGACGGATTTGGCGGGACGTTTTGTAAAAGATTGCGACGTCGACATTGTGAAAATGCTCAGCGAAAAAGGACTGCTTTTCTCCAAAGAACGCTACGAGCACAGCTACCCGTTCTGCTGGCGTTGCAAATCGCCGCTTCTGTACTACGCGACAGAGAGCTGGTTTATTGAAACGACGGCGGTAAAAGATCAACTGATCGCGAACAACAGCGGCGTTGACTGGTATCCGGGACATATTCGCGAAGGCCGCTTCGGCAAGTTCCTTGAAGACCTAGTCGATTGGAACATCAGCCGCAACCGCTACTGGGGCACCCCGCTCAACGTTTGGGTTTGCGAAGCGACGGGACAGCAGTACGCGCCTGACAGCATCGCCGATTTGCGCGCCCGCGCAGTAGGCGAAGTGCCTGCCGATATCGAGCTGCATAAACCTTATGTCGACGACATTTTGCTAAAATCTCCATTTGCCGAGGGCGCTGTAATGAGACGTACGCCGGAAGTGATCGACGTATGGTTCGATAGCGGATCCATGCCGTTTGCTCAGCAGCATTACCCGTTCGGAGATGCAGCGCAGTTTGAGGAGCAGTATCCTGCGGATATTATTTGCGAAGGCATTGACCAAACGCGCGGCTGGTTTTTCAGCTTGCTCGCCGTTTCTACTCTGTATAACGGGAAAGCCCCGTATAAAGCCGTTATTTCGACGGGCCATATTTTGGATGAAAACGGGCAGAAGATGTCCAAGTCCAAAGGCAACGTTATCGATCCATGGGAAATTATTAACGAATACGGCACGGATGCGTTCCGCTGGGCGCTTCTGGCGGACAGCGCGCCATGGAACAGCAAGCGCTTCTCTCGCGGCATTGTAGGCGAAGCCAAATCGAAAGTAATCGATACGATTGTCAACACTCACGCTTTCTATGCCTTGTATGCGTCCATCGACGGCTACAAGCCGGAAGAGCATGCTGCGGCGAAGTCGGACAACAAGCTGGATCGCTGGATTTTATCCCGTCTGAACAGTTTGATCGGATCGGTTACAAAAGGATTGGATGCGAACGACTTCCTTAATCCGGCCAAATCGATTGAGCTGTTTGTCGACGAGCTGAGCAACTGGTATATCCGCCGCTCGCGCGACAGATTTTGGGGAAGCGGACTTACGGAGGACAAATTGGCGGCTTATGGAACGCTGCGTCAAGTGCTTCTGACGTTGTCCCGTCTCATCGCTCCTTACACGCCGCTGCTGGCCGACGATGTTTATGGCAACCTTGGCGGAGAAGGCAGCGTTCATCTCGTCGATTTCCCTGTCCAAGACGAATCGTTGATCGATTTGGAGCTGGAGCGCGATATGGAAAGCACCAAAGTGATCGTGGAGCTGGCCCGCAATGTGCGGAACGAGACGTCAATCAAAACGCGTCAGCCGCTTTCTGAGCTGATCGTGTCGCTTGACGGCAACTACCCGATTGACCAATATGAAGAGATTATTAAAGACGAAATCAATGTAAAAACGATTGTCGTTCAGCATTCGGACAGCGGATTCGTCGATTTTACATTAAAGCTGAATTTGAAAGTGGCAGGCAAAAAATACGGGAAGCAGGTCGGCCCGATTCAAGGCGCGCTTAAAGCGCTGACGGCGGAAGAGGCGCGTACGGTTGTAGTGGGCGGAAGCTTCGAATTCGCAACGGGCGAAGGGGAGACGCTGTCGATTAGCGTGGAAGAGCTGCTTGTCGAGAAACAAGCGAAATCCGGTTTCGCTTCTGCATCCGGAAGCGGGATGACGGTTGCTCTGAATACCGATATTACGCCGGATCTTGAGCAAGAGGGCTGGGTACGCGAAGTGATCCGCGCCGTTCAGGATACTCGCAAAAAGCTGGATTTGCCAATCGAAAAAAGAATCGATCTCGTGCTGGACGCGGATGCCGGGCTTAGAGCTGCGCTGGAGTCGTTTAGCAGCGTGCTGAGCGACAATGTTTTGCTGAATTCCGTTTCGTTCGAAACAGCAGAGGGTATGGATAGAGTAAAGCTGGGCGACAAGGAAATTGGCATTTTCATCAAAGGTTAAGGTTATAGTAAGGGAACAAGCGAAAGCGGCGAACGCCTAAGAGGGACAGCCGCTTGTTCACGAAAAAAGAAGCCCGCTTGTCCGCCTGGCTGGCGGGGCGGGCTTCTCTGCTTCGAACCGGAGGTGGCATCTATGACCAGAGACAAACGCAGCAAGGAGCCTCATACAAGCAACGGTGAGGGAAAAGATATGAACGAATTGACCCAATCGCTTGGTCTTTTGGACAAAAGATTGCAGCATATCGCCTCGGAGATGGAGAGGACGCATATCGCGGAATACGTCGATTTGCTCAACCGTCCCATTTCGCTCATTTGGCGCAATCTGCTTGCGGGAACAGCGAGAGGAGTCGGTATCGCAATCGGCTTCACCTTTTTTGCGGCGACGATTTTATACGTCCTGCAAATATTGGGGGCGCTCAACCTGCCCATTATTGGCGATTACATTGCGGATATCGTAAGAATCGTACAGATTCAGCTAGAAGGCAAAACATACTGATATTAGCGTCGCCTTGTCAGCGCTCGTCTTCTTCAAACTCCAAGCCGTGATCGCCTTCATCGCTGTGCATGTAGCGATTGTACTCGCGGTTTCGCACGACGGAAACATGCCGTCCCGTAATGTCGGTTGCGAGGAAGCTTTCCAGCGGCTCCACGTAACCGTCATTTTCAGTGGATTCGATCCCGATATGGTCGTAATCGGCCACATTCGGATTTTCAGACATGGCGGGGGAGTCGGAGTTGCCCCATTGCTCTACAATTTGCCAAGCATCCTCCCCGTCAAAGCCGGCGCCATCCTCACGCTCGTCAAGACTTGTCCGGCCGAACGGAGGCTGCATGAAGTTTTCTTCGATTGGCCTGCGCTCTGATACGATATTTCGCGGAGCATGGTCAATGCAATAAAGGGCATCGGGTACGGCATCCAGCCTCTCGTAAGGAATTGGTTTGCCGCATTCCGCGCAAACGCCGTAAGAGCCGGTTTCTATGGCGGTTAAAGCGGCTTCGATACGAAGCAGATGAAGCTCTTCCTGCTCCAGCAGCGAAATGTCTTTTTCCCGCTCATACAGCTCCGAGGCCGTATCGCCTGGATGATTGTCGATTGGAGAAAGCTCTCCGGTTTCATCGCGTAAGGAATCGCCTTTGCCGTAATGCTCGTTTTGAAGCAATCTCAATCGGATATCTAGATGTTCCTCAAGCAGCCTTGTCCGAAGCAAGGCGAGCTGGGGTCCTGTGGGAGATGTCATCGCTTAATAGCACCGTCCTTTGCAGCTTAACATGAATGCACCATTATCTTTTGCAAAAGCGGCTTTTTTCAATATGGACATGGATGGGAAAGGGACTCTTAAAATCGGCACTTTCCCCGTTGCCTAGGAACTGGTTCTAGAATCGGTCATATGCTACACTAGTTGAAGCGGACGGCGCTATGGCCGTTTTGCAGAACGTTTACATTTTGGGAGTGATCAGATCAGATGCGTCATTACTTTTATTACCTCATTTCTGTCTTGGTTCTCGTCATCGACTATGTCACCAAAAAGCTCGTAGCGACGAAGATGGAACTGTACGACGAATTTAGCGTCATTGGAAATTTCTTCTTGATTACTTCGCACCGCAACCGAGGGGCGGCATTTGGAATACTGCAAGAACAGCGGACATTTTTTATCATTATTACAGTCGTCATTGTGTCCGGACTTATTTGGTACATACAGGCCTCTAGAAAAACGGCCAAGCCGGGTTTAATTATCGGGCTTACCCTTGTACTTGGCGGAGCGATCGGCAACTTTATCGACCGTGTCCGTTTTGGCGAAGTTGTCGACTTTTTCAAATTCAATTTCGGCAGCTATACGTTCCCGATTTTCAACATAGCCGATGCAGCGATTGTATGCGGCGTAGCGCTTATTTTACTGGACACGTTTATGGCGGTAAGAGAAGAAAAGAGAACCCTCGCGGAAGGCGGGGACAAGGAGCAGGACAAGCATGAGCAATCAAACGCATGAGGAAACAAATGAAACAAATGAATACGAATGGGTCGCGACTTCCGCGGAGGCGGGAGACCGGATCGATAAATATATAGTGGAGCAAATGGACGAGGCGGGTGTATCCCGGACTCAGGTACAGGAATGGATTAAAGGCGGAGCCGCTTTGGTTAACGGCAAGGCGGTCAAAGCCAACTATAAACTATACGAAAACGATGCGGTGTCGCTTATCGTGCCGGATGCCGAAGATGCGAATATTACACCGGAAAACATTCCTTTAGAAATCGTTTATGAGGATTCGGACGTCATTGTTATAAACAAGCCGCGCGGCATGGTCGTTCATCCGGCACCGGGGCATTCTTCCGGTACGGTGGTCAATGCGCTCATGTATCATTGCAAGGATCTTTCCGGCATTAACGGCATGGTTCGTCCCGGCATTGTCCATCGTATCGACAAGGATACGACGGGGCTATTGATGGCCGCCAAAAACGATTTGGCGCATGTATCGCTTGCGGAACAGCTTAAAGAGCATACAGTGACCCGTAAATATATTGCGCTTGTCCATGGCAACGTTCCGCATGATCATGGAACGATTGAAGCACCGATCGGCCGGGATTCGTCCGACCGAAAGCTGTTTACTGTCACTGACCACAACAGCAAAGAAGCGGTGACTCATTTCATCGTACAAGAGAGGCTAAACGATTATACGGTGCTTGAACTGCAGCTGGAAACCGGAAGGACGCATCAAATCCGCGTTCATATGAAATATATCGGCTATCCGCTTGCGGGAGATCCCGTTTACGGAAGAAACAAGACGGTTGCGCTGAACGGTCAAGCGCTGCATGCCGCCGTTCTTGGGCTTACGCATCCCCGCACGGGGGAAAGACTGCTGTTTGAAGCGCCTCTTCCAGCCGATATGGAGCATGTGCTCAACAGCTTGCGGCTGAGATAATCCATTAAGCGCAAGTTGGAATCATTGCGGAAGACGGGAAATAAGTGCAAACTTTTGACGATATCCTGCATTATGTTGTCTTTAGAAGTAAGTTATTCTAGACCTAGACTAGGCTTAGACTAGCCTAATGATTTCATAGACAAGGATTGGTGAACCGTCATGACAGCCATTAATCAAAATTATTTGGAGCTGCAAGGCAGCTATTTATTTTCTGAAATTGCCAAACGCCGCACAACATTTATTCAAGAAAATCCAAACGCTGAAATTATTAGCCTTGGCATTGGCGACGTAACGCGCGGCTTGCCGGAAGCGGTTTTGAAAGCGATGCACCAAGCGGTTGACGAGTTGGCTCAGCCCGGCACATTCCGCGGTTACGGTCCGGAGCAAGGCTACGATTTCCTCATTCAAGCCATTATCGAAAATGATTACAAATCCCGCGGCATCGATATTGCTGTAAATGAAGTATTTGTTAGCGACGGCTCCAAATGCGACGTAGGCAATATTCAAGAAATTTTCAGCACGGACAGCATTGTAGCCGTACAGGATCCTGTTTATCCTGTTTATGTGGATACAAACGTAATGGCGGGCCGTTCCGGCAAATACAACTTGGATACGAAACGTTACGAAAATATCGTTTATTTGGAGTGTACGGCTGAAAACAACTTTAAGCCAAGCTTGCCGACGACAAAAGTGGATCTGATCTACTTGTGCTACCCGAACAATCCGACGGGCATGACGCTCACTAAAGATGAGCTTAAAGTGTGGGTGGATTATGCAAGAGAGAACAACTGCCTCATTTTGTTCGACTCCGCATACGAATCTTTCATTCAAGAAGGCGACGTGCCGCATAGCATCTATGAAGTGGAAGGCGCCAAGGAAGTGGCGATCGAGTTCCGCAGCTTTTCCAAAACGGCTGGCTTCACAGGCGTGCGCTGCGCATACACGGTCGTTCCGCGCGAGCTGAAAGGCCTTGACGCTGACGGCAACTCGGTCATCATCAACGATCTGTGGAACCGCCGCCACACGACGAAATTTAATGGCGTTTCGTATGTCACACAACGCGGCGCGGCAGCGATTTATTCCGCCGAGGGCAAAGAGCAAATCGCTTCGCTGGTTGAATATTACATGACGAATGCAGCGATTATCCGCGACGGACTTGCATCCATCGGCCTTGAAGTATACGGCGGCGTGAACGCTCCTTATATTTGGCTTAAGACGCCAAAGGGTATGGATTCCTGGAGCTTCTTCGACAAGCTTCTGTCGGAAGCGAACATTGTCGGCACGCCGGGCGTAGGTTTTGGCCAAAGCGGTCAAGGGTATTTCCGTCTGACTGCATTCGGAAGCCGTGAAAATACGGAAAAAGCAGTAGAGCGCATTCGCAAGCTAAGCCTGTAATACGGAGCATAAGCTTGACATTCGCTTATATTTCCCAGCGCTACTTTTGCATAGCATTTTGGAATAAACGAACACTATGGGTTAGCAAAGGGCAATTGCGCTCTTGACTTCTTTAGCCTTACGTGGGATAATTCCAATGATACAGAGCAGTACCTTTAACTCAGTCCCGAGAGGCTGGCAAGGTAGCGTGAATTTAGGTCAATAAGTGGAATGGAAAAGGATCATTTTGTGTCTTCCTGCGGCTGGATAGCCGGTGGGCAAGATGGATGCTCCTGCTCTATTTCTGACTCGTCACAAACTCCTTGCGAACTCCGCAAGGAGTTTTTTTGTCGAGAAAGACGCAAGGAAGGCATCTGGAACTACAGGAACTGATCAAGCAAGCAGAGGAGAGGGCGGCTATGGCGGAGGAAGAGCGTCTGGTCATTATGGACGAGGCAGCGATACGCAGAGCGTTAACGCGCATTGCGCATGAAATCGTCGAAAGGAATAAAGGGATCGACGACTGTGTTATCGTCGGCATTCGGACAAGGGGCATTTATTTGGCCAATCGGGTGGCGGATCGAATTGCAGAAATCGAAGGGAAGCCAGTTCCGGTTAGAGAGCTGGACATTACGCAATATAGGGACGATCGTCTTGAAGCGTCGGCATCCACGATGGAAGCGTCGGCGGCGCTCGGTGAAACCGAAGGGATTCCTTACAATACGAAGGATAAAATCATTATTTTGTTCGACGATGTTCTCTACACAGGCCGAACGATCCGTGCCGCTATGGACGCGCTTATGGATTGCGGACGCCCGCGCAGCATTCAGCTTGCCGTGCTGGTGGACCGGGGCCATCGCGAGCTTCCGATCCGGCCGGACTTCATCGGCAAAAACGTTCCATCCTCCAAGCAGGAGCAAATACAGGTGTCCTTAAGCGAGATTGACCTAATCGATCAAGTTACCATTATTCATCAGAGGGGGCAAGCTTAAGAATGACATTGACGCAGCTTAAACAACGAAGTTTGCTCGGCCTGAAAGAGCTTGGCAAAGACGAAATCGAATCCATTTTGGACCGTGCAGCTTATTGGGAAAATCATTCTGAAAAAATCAATCCCGTAAGCCAAGGGAAATTTGCGGCCAACATGTTTTTTGAAAATAGCACGAGGACGAGGTTTTCCTTCGAAGTTGCAGAGAAACGGCTTGGAGCCGAAGTGATTAACTTTTCCGCCGCGGCTTCCAGCGTAGAGAAAGGCGAATCCATCTACGATACGGTACGTACGCTTGAATCGATGGGCATCGACGTTGGAGTTATCCGCTTAAAGCCGGCAGGGGTGCTGGCCGAACTTGCGGAAAGCATCAAAGTGCCTCTTATCAATGCGGGCGACGGCAACAACGAGCATCCAACGCAGGCGCTTCTAGACCTGTACACGATGCGCAAACAGTTCGGTTCGCTGGAAGGGCTGAACGTGTCCATCATCGGAGACATTCTTCATAGCCGGGTTGCGAGATCCAATCTGTACGCGCTTAAGAAATTCGGAGCCAAAGTAAGCTTCTGCGCTCCTCCTAATATGCAAGCTTCCGAGCTTGATGCTCCTTATATTGAAATGGAAGAAGCGCTAAAATCTGATGTCGTTATGATGCTGAGAGTGCAGTTGGAGCGTCACGAAAGCGGAATGCTGAACTCCGCTGAAGCTTACCGCGAGCAATATGGTCTTACGGTAGAGCGCGCGGGCCGAATCGGGAAACATGCGATCATTATGCATCCTGCTCCGGTAAACCGGAATGTTGAAATTGACGGAGAGATCGTGGAGCATCCGCAGTCGCGCATCTTCCCGCAAATGGCAAATGGCGTACCGATCAGGATGGCCGTTATCGAACGAGCTTTGAACTAAAGACGCTAGTGAGTCAGCAGCGAAACAAATCGGAGGGTGAACGAAACTATGTCTTTATGGATACTTAACGGAAATGTATGGAACGAAAAAGCGGGAAAGCTTGAGAAAAAGCACATTCGCGTCAGCGACGGGAAAATAGCGGAGTTCGTAGATGGCGCAGCAAGCGTCGATACGGGAAGCTCCGAATTCATTGACGCCGAGGGCAAGCTTGTATCGGCCGGCTTCATCGATATGCATGTGCATCTCCGCGATCCAGGCTTTGAACATAAAGAAGATATTGTAACGGGCTCACGTTCCGCGGCTAAGGGTGGATTTACAACGATTGCTTGCATGCCGAACACAAGACCGGTCATCGACAAGCCGGAGACAGTCAAATATGTGCTCGACAAAGCCGCTTCCGCAGGTCTGGTCAAAGTTTTGCCTTACGCAGCCATTACGAAAAACGAGCTGGGAAGAGAGCTGACGGACTTCGCGGCGCTGAAGGAAGCCGGAGCGATTGGCTTTACGGATGACGGAGTTGGCGTTCAAAACGCACAAATGATGAAAAACGCAATGGCGCTTGCGAAGTCGCTCGATATGCCGGTTATCGCACATTGCGAAGACGATACGCTGGTCGAAGGCGCTTGGGCGTCGGAAGGCGAATTTTCCCGCAAGCACGGCATCAAAGGGATTCCGAATGAATCGGAAGCGATTCATGTCGGCCGGGACGTTCTGCTGGCAGAGGCAACAGGAGTGCATTACCATGTATGCCATGTGAGCACGGAGCAATCGGTCAGATTGATTAGATTGGCCAAGTCAATCGGCGTGTCGGTGACGGCGGAAGTTTGCCCGCATCACCTGCTGCTGTCGGACGAAGACATTCCGGGTCTGGACGACGCCAATTGGAAAATGAACCCGCCGCTGCGCACGCCGCGAGATGTAAAGGCGGTTATCGAGGCTCTTGAAGACGGAACGATCGACATGGTCGTGACGGATCACGCACCGCATAGCGCTGAAGAGAAAGGGCGCGGCGTTGATCTTGCACCATTTGGCATCGTCGGATTCGAAACGGCATTCCCGCTTCTTTACACGAAGTTTGTAGAGACAGGCAAGTGGACGCTCGGCTTCCTTTTGCAAAGAATGTCCTCCGACCCTTCCCGCGTCTTCCGTCTGGAAACAGGGAAACTGGAGCCGGGAGCTCCTGCCGACTTGACGATTGTAGACCTCGAAAGCGAACGAGCAGTGGACCCAACGACATTCCTGTCGAAGAGCAACAACACTCCGTTTGGAGGATGGCAGCTTAAAGGATGGCCGGTAGCCACGATTGTGGACGGCAAAATCGTCTGGAGCGAATAAGACTCTCGGTTTGAAATAGAAGGAATTTAATTTGAATCATTAAGAACACCAGAGGAGTGATACGGATGCAAGCAAGACTATTGTTGGAAGACGGAACGTTGTTTACCGGTTTGTCCTTCGGAGCGGAAGCGCAAATGATGGGCGAGGTTGTTTTCAATACGGGCATTACGGGATATCAAGAGGTTTTGTCGGACCCATCCTACTGCGGTCAAATCGTCACGATGACTTACCCGCTGATCGGAAATTACGGCATTACGCGCGACGACTTTGAAGCTGTCCGCCCTTACATCCATGGCTTTGTCGTACGCCGCCACGAGCCTGTGCCAAGCAACTGGCGCGCTCAATACTCGCTGGGCCAGCTTCTTAAAGAATACGGCATTCCGGGCATCAGCGACATCGACACTCGCATGCTTACCCGTAAGCTTCGCCACTACGGCACGATGAAAGGCCTGATCACAACAGGCAACGAGCGCGTAGAAGAATTGGCAGAGCGCCTGAACCTGTCGAACCTGATGACGGATCAAGTAGCCCGCACTTCCACAAAGCATGTTTTCTCCAGCCCAGGCACGCGCGAGCGTATCGTTCTGGTTGACTTTGGCGCAAAAAGCGGCATTTTGAAGGAGCTTACGCAGCGTGGTTGCGACGTCGTTGTTGTGCCTCATGACACGACAGCAGAACAAATCCGCCGATTGGCGCCGGACGGCATTCAGCTGTCCAACGGCCCTGGGGACCCGAAAGACGTTCCTTATGCGGTACAAATGATTTCCGAACTGCTCGGCGAATTCCCGATCTTCGGCATCTGCCTTGGGCATCAATTGTTCGCTCTTGCATGCGGAGCGGATACGGGCAAGCTGAAATTCGGTCATCGCGGCGGCAACCATCCGGTGAAAGAACTGGCAACGAACCGCTGCTACATCACTTCCCAAAACCACGGGTACACGGTAGTGGAATCGTCCGTTGAAGGAACGGAGCTGGAAGTGACGCATATCAACAACAACGACAAAACGATTGAAGGTCTTAAACATAACAAGTTCCCGGCGTTTTCGGTACAGTACCATCCCGAAGCGGCTCCTGGTCCGTTTGATTCCAGCTACCTGTTTGATGAGTTCCTGGATATGATTCGCACGCACAAAAAAAACAACCCACCAAAACCTCGTCAGGCTGTGCTGTCGGAGACGTTGAAAGGAGAGCTTCACTATGCCCAAAAATAATGAACTCAAAAAAATTCTCGTAATCGGGTCCGGCCCGATTGTCATCGGACAAGCGGCGGAGTTCGACTATGCCGGCACTCAAGCTTGCCAAGCGTTGAAAGAAGAAGGCTACGAAGTTGTATTGATCAACAGCAACCCGGCGACCATTATGACAGATACTAACATGGCCGACAAAGTGTATATCGAGCCGATTACGCTTGACTTTGTTTCCCAAATCATTCGCCAGGAGCGTCCGGACGGATTGCTGCCAACGCTCGGCGGACAAACAGGTTTGAACATGGCGGTTGAGCTGGCGCGTGCAGGCGTTCTGGAACGCGAAAACGTGAAGCTGCTTGGCACGCAATTAATAGCGATTGAAAAAGCGGAGGACCGCGACCTGTTCCGCGAATTGATGCGCGAGCTGGAGCAGCCGGTTCCTGAGAGTGAAATTGTGACTACGGTAGAAGACGCGGTAGCATTTGCGAACAGCATCGATTATCCGATTATCGTTCGTCCTGCTTATACGCTTGGCGGAACGGGCGGCGGCATTTGCGCGAATGAAGAAGAGCTGCGCGAAATCGTAGCTTCGGGTATTCGCTACTCTCCAATCAACCAGTGCTTGATTGAAAAATCGATTGCGGGCATGAAGGAAGTTGAATACGAAGTTATGCGCGATGCGAACGACAACTGTATCGTAGTCTGCAACATGGAAAACTTCGACCCGGTTGGCGTGCATACAGGCGACAGTATCGTCGTAGCGCCTTCCCAAACGTTGTCCGACCGCGAATATCAAATGCTTCGTTCCGCATCTTTGAAAATTATTAGAGCGCTGAACATCGAAGGCGGCTGCAACGTACAGTTTGCCCTCGATCCGCACAGCTACCAATATTATGTCATTGAAGTAAACCCTCGTGTAAGCCGTTCGTCGGCGCTTGCTTCTAAAGCGACGGGATACCCAATTGCGAAAATGGCGGCAAAAATTGCAATCGGCTACACGCTTGACGAGTTGGTTAACCCGGTTACCGGCCAAACTTACGCTTGCTTCGAGCCTACTCTTGACTATATCGTATCAAAAATTCCGCGCTGGCCGTTCGACAAGTTCGTTGATGCGAACCGCAAGCTCGGCACGCAAATGAAGGCGACGGGCGAAGTGATGGCCATCGGCCGCACGTTCGAAGAGTCGATTCATAAAGCGGTTCGCTCGCTTGAAATCGGCGCGCACAGGATTCATTTGAAAGAAGCTCATTTACTTGAAGAAGAAGTGCTTCGGAACCGTCTTGCCAAGCCGGACGACGAGCGCATGTTCTTGGTAGCGGAAGCGTTCCGCCGCGGCTTCTCCCTGCAAGAGCTGCAAGACATTACGAAAATCGACTGGTGGTTCCTCGACAAAATTCAGTCGATCGTAGCGTTTGAAGACCGTTTGCGCAAAGAGGCAACTTTGTCGCTGCAATCATTGTACGAAGCGAAGCGCAAAGGTTTCTCCGACCGTTCTATTGCAGAAATCCGCAAAGAAGGTTTCCCAAGCGGCAGCCATACAACAGAAGCGGATGTTCGCGCATTCCGTCTGCAAAACAACTTGAAGCCCGTTTACAAGATGGTTGACACTTGCGCAGCTGAGTTTGAAGCGACCACTCCTTACTATTACTCCACTTATGAAGTGGAAAACGAAGTAACGGAAAGCGACAAGCAAAAAGTGCTTGTACTTGGTTCCGGCCCGATCCGGATCGGCCAAGGCATCGAGTTCGACTACTCGACCGTTCATGCGGTATGGGCGATTCAAAAAGCCGGCTACGAAGCGGTTATTATCAATAACAACCCGGAGACGGTATCGACGGACTTCAGCACGTCCGACCGCTTGTACTTTGAGCCATTGTTCTTCGAAGACGTTATGAACGTCATTGAGCAAGAAAATCCAATCGGCGTTATCGTTCAGTTTGGCGGCCAAACGGCAATCAACTTGGCGGCGCCGCTGGCGAAAGCGGGCGTACGCATTCTGGGCTCCAGCCTGGAGAGCATCGATGCTGCGGAAGACCGCAAAAAATTCGAAGCTTTGCTTCGCAGCCTGAACATCGCTCAGCCGGAAGGCAACACGGTTACTTCCGTAGATGAAGCAGTTGTAACGGCACAGAAGCTGGGTTATCCGGTATTGGTTCGTCCATCTTACGTCCTCGGCGGACGGGCGATGGAAATTGTATACTCCGACGAAGAATTGCTGAGCTATATGGAAGTAGCGGTCAAAATCAATCCGGAGCATCCGGTTCTGATCGACCGTTACATGCTGGGCAAAGAAGCCGAAGTTGACGCGATCTGCGACGGCGAGACGGTTCTGATCCCGGGCATTATGGAGCATGTTGAGCGCGCAGGCGTTCACTCCGGCGACTCGATTGCGGTATATCCTCCGCAATCGCTCTCGGACGACATCAAAAACCAAATTATCGAAATTACGATCAAAATTGCAAAAGAGCTGAAAGTCATCGGCCTTGTCAATATCCAGTTCGTTATTCATCAAGAACAGGTTTACGTCATCGAAGTAAACCCGCGCTCCTCGCGTACGGTTCCTTTCTTAAGCAAAGTGACGAATTTGCCAATGGCGAACCTGGCGACAAAAGCGATTCTTGGAACAAAGCTTGCTGAGCTAGGCTACACCGACGGCTTGTGGCCGGAAGACGAATACGTATCCGTAAAGGTTCCGGTATTCTCCTTCGCCAAGCTGCGCCGCGTTGACCCGACCTTGACGCCTGAGATGAAATCGACGGGTGAAGTAATGGGCCGCGACGTTCAATATGCAAAGGCGCTTTACAAAGGTTTGATCGGCGCTGGCATGAAAATTCCGACTTCCGGCGCAATCGTGGCGACGGTAGCGGATAAGGACAAAGCGGAAGCAGTCGAACTATTGCGCGGCTTCTACAATATCGGCTACAAAATTTTCGCAACGGGCGGTACTGCGGATGCGCTTGAGGCGGCAGGCCTTTATGTCACTCGCGTCAACAAGCTGAGCGAAGGTTCGCCGAACATTCTGGACTTGGTACGCGAAGGCAAAGCGCACTTTGTCGTCAACACGCTGACCAAAGGCAAAACGCCTGAGCGCGACGGCTTCCGTATCCGCCGCGAAGCGGTTGAAAACGGCGTTGTCTGCATGACATCGCTTGATACGGTACGCGCGTTGCTGAACATGATGGAGACGATCAACTTCTCCTCCCATGCGATGCCGGTGGTCATTCAGAAGTAAAAAGATAAGCTGAAGCTTCTGGAGCCCATCGGTGCTTCAGAAGCTTCAAAACTATATAGAGAGGGGAATGACGATGGGGCTGACAAGAGAACAAGCCGCCGGGCGGATTATGGTTGCGCTCGATTATCCGGATGCCGCTGCGGCAGAGAAACTCATGGAGGAACTGAAGGGCATTCCCTGTTATATGAAAGTTGGAATGCAGCTTTTTTACGCGGCCGGACCGTCCTTTGTGGCAAGCTTGAAGGAGCGGGGCTATTATGTGTTTTTAGATGTAAAAATGCATGATATTCCGAATACGGTCAAAGGAGGCGCGAACAGCGTCACCCGTCTTGGCGTGGACATGTTCAACGTTCATGCGGGCGGAGGCAGCGCCATGATGGAAGCGGCTTTGGAAGGCGTGGATTCCGCTCTCGCAAGCGGTGCGAAAAAACCTTCCGTTATCGCCGTTACTCAATTAACGAGCACGAGCCAGTCGGTTTTGAATGAGCAAATCGGCATCGCAGGTTCCGTCGAGGATGCCGTCATTCGTTACGCCAAGCTGGCAAAAGCGGCAGGACTCGACGGCGTCGTAGCTTCGCCTTCCGAGGTCGTTTCCATTAAAGAAGCTTGCGGCGCAGCATTCCAGACGGTAACCCCTGGCATTCGCCCAGCCGGTGCCGATCTTAACGATCAATCACGCATCATGACGCCTGGAGAGGCGCTTCGTCAAGGAACAAACTTTATGGTCATCGGCCGTCCGATTACTGCGGCGGCAAGCCCGCGTGCTTCATTGGAATCTATTATTGAGGAGCTGATCTCAGTTGAGTAACGTTACACTGGAAGCTTTACCGAACGAAATTGCAAAACATTTGCTGGAAATCGGAGCGGTTGCGCTTAGTCCAAACGAGCCGTTTACATGGACGTCCGGCCTGAAATCGCCGATTTATTGCGACAACCGGTTAACGATGGCCTATCCGGAAATTCGCGAGCTGGTAGCGGAAGGTTTCGCGGCCGTCATCCGCGAGCGTTATCCGGACGCGGACGTTATTGCTGGCACCGCGACAGCGGGCATTCCGCATGCGGCATGGGTTTCGCAAAAGCTGAACTTGCCGATGGCGTATATTCGCGACAAGGCGAAAGGCCATGGCAAACAGAATCAAATTGAAGGCCGTATAGCGCCTGGCCAAAAAGTAGTTGTGATCGAGGATTTGATATCGACAGGAGGCAGCTCCATTAAAGCGGCGCAAGCGGTTGTAGAAGCCGGTGCGGAAGTTGTAGCTGTACTCGCAATCTTTACGTATCAATTCCAAAGTGCGACACAAGCGTTTGAGGCTGGTGGCTTTAAGCTGGAGACGTTGTCCGATTATTCCGCCTTGATTGAAACAGCGGTACAGCTTGGCAAAGTGGCGGAGTCGGATGTGGCGGCTTTGCAAGCGTGGAGAGAAGATCCGCAATCGTTCGGAAAATAACAGCGTTCCGTTAGGCATTGCAGCATACGAAGCACGAGAACAAAGCATGGCCCCCTAATGGCGGGCTGTGCTTTTTTTGTTTCATTTTCAAACCCCACATATTACCACACGTTTTTTCTTTGTAAATTTGAAATTTTGCTTTTATTTCGGCTATGGTTACCCGATATATCGATATAAGTGCTTTTAAGATAAGGAGCGGGTTGTTATGAAATTGTCGTTGCGTTTGAAACTTTCTTTGTTGGCGGTCATTCCTCTTATTTTTTATGTAGGGACGGGGCTATATCTAATAGGAGAGGAAAAAGCGGTATACGAAGTGATGTCCAAAGAGCTTTACGAAAAAGTCAACCAAGTGGATACGCTGGTGTTAAATGCAGACCGCGATTTATATCAAACGTATTCGGCTTACTTGCGCCTTGAAACGGGCAAGGCAGAGGGCGCCGTCTATGAAACGGCGGAGAAGGAGATGGCGGAAAATCGGGATCAAGCGATTGAGCGTATCGCAAACGCCAAATCGATTATGGCATCTTCCGATCTGCTGCACTTGGCATACGGGGAGTCCGGCCGGCAGGCGGGCGATATTTTGGACTCGTTCGAAGCAAGCTTCGGCAGTTGGTACGATGCCGCGCTGGCGGCTGTAAAGGACGGAGTGGCCAAACCGATTAATCAGGAGCTTGACGCCGGTTTTTTAACAAGCCGTACCGGAATTGACGAGGTTGCCGTCAGCATAGACGAATATGCGAATCGTAAAATTAAAGAGATCGGCGACCATTTAACGAAGACACAAAGGAACGTCATGATGGGGATGATAGCGGTCGCCATCGCTCTTGCTGCTTTCTGCTACTTTATGATCAAACGTTTGATGACGACGATCAGGCTTGTTGTGCAAAAGTCCAAGCTAGTTAGTGAAGGCGACCTAACTTCGCCTAAGGATGCAAAGTATTCGAAAGACGAGCTTGGCCAAATCTCGCAGTCGGTAGACGAGATGATTGACAACGTCAACGGGCTTATCGCGGGCATCAAAGCGAGCGCCGAGAAGGTAAGCGTTGCTTCCGGAGAGTTGTCCCTGTCGGCGAATGAATCGGCTGCAGCTTCGCAGCATGTCGCCCTCATCATTCAGGAAGTAGCCGAAGGATCGGAAATTGGGGCGCGTGGTGCGGAAGAAACGTCGAGAGCAATTGAAGAAATGGCCGTCGGCGTTGGCAAAATTGCGGAAAATACGTCGGTTATTGCGGATAGATCCGTTTCTACCGTTAATCAAACGGCAGATGGACGAGCGGCTCTTGAGCGGCTTGCCGAACAAATGAACGAGGTGAACGATGTCGTTGGCCGGCTATCGTCTACCATTTCGTCTCTGGAGGAGCGTTCGAAACAAATTGGGGCGATTGCTGAAAATATTACGGCGTTTTCCAATCAAACGAACATTTTGTCGCTTAATGCTTCGATTGAAGCTGCCCGCGCTGGCGAGCACGGAAAAGGTTTTGCCGTAGTCGCTGGCGAAATTCGCAAGCTTGCCGCCAGCTCGCTTGAATCTGCGGGAAGCATTAACGATTTGGTCGCCTTCACGCAAAAAGAGATTGCCGGCGCTTCCGCGTATATGCAGCAAACGACGCAAGTCGTGGAGCAGGGAAGCGAAAAGATGAAGGATGTTAGCCACAATTTGAATTTGATTGCGGCCGCCGTCCATGAGATGACGGAGCAATTGCATGAAAACTCCGCCATAACCGAGCAGATGTCCGCAAGCTCCGAGGAGGTCAGCGCTACGATGGAGCAAAGCGCCCATGCGGCGCAAGCGAATTTAACGAAGACGGAAAGCGTAGCGGCTGCGACGGAAGAGCAGCTGGCGCTGATGGAAAATATTTCGGCGGCCTCCGGCAGCCTGGATGAAATCGTGCGCCAGCTCAGCAAGGAAGTCGCTCATTTCAAAGTTCGCACCTAATGCCCGAAGCTGTCCCCGGCCGCTTTTCCTCGCCACGGACAGCTTCTTTTTTGGCGTATAAAGGATGCGGAAAAAATGTTTGACAGAAGTTTTCATTAATCGTAACTTTCTTATACTTATTACCGTCTAAGTAGTTAGATTAGAATTATGAAGAGGTATAGAGAGGATAGGGGGGAGTAGAAACGCCTATGGCCATAACTCAAAATGAAGAGTTAAAGAACGAACAGGCGCCGGCGATAGAAGAAGGACCGGCCGATCAGGAGGCCCATTCGCATTCCGCCGAAAGGGCTGAAACGCTGTTGACCGTTCAAGCTGTTGAGAGAACTTTTCAAGTAGGCGGCAACGCTCTCCATGTATTGAAGGGAATTCAAATGGAAGTGAAGAGGCGCCAATTAGTTATGTTGAAAGGGAGATCGGGCTCGGGGAAGACGACGCTGCTCAATTGCCTGGGCGGCCTCGATACGCCGAGCAAAGGGGAAATTCGCTTTAACGGCGGGCCTTTCAGCACGATGAGCGACGACGAAAGAACGCTGGTGCGTCGCAAAAGCATGGGGTTTATTTTTCAGGCTTTTGCCCTGATGCCGCTTCTGTCCGCTTGGGAAAATGTGGAGCTGTCGCTTCGCATGGCGGGTACGCCGCGTACCGAGTGGAAGGATAGGGTAGCGGAATGCCTAGAGCTGGTTGGACTGGAGAAGCGGATGCATCATCGTCCCTTTGAGCTGTCCGGCGGCGAACAGCAGCGTGTAGCCATCGCAAAAGCGATTGCGCATCGCCCGATTTTGCTGCTGGCCGACGAGCCGACTGCCGAGCTGGATACGAACATGTCCGCGCAGGTCATGGCGGTTTTCCAAAATATTATTCGCACTGAAAACGTCTCAATCTGTATGACTACACATGATCCTACAATTTTGGAGGTTGCCGACCATGTCTATGAAATGGTGGACGGGAAGTTTATTTAAAAAATCTTTGATCGTTGCGATGAGCACGACAATTGTATTTACTAGCGGATGCTCGCTATTGCCTGATGAGAAGGCTGAGGAAGTGCTGCCGGAAATCGTTCCGCCGCAAATTTCCAAAAAGCCGGAGCATGTGGTGACAACTAAGACGCTTGAATCCAAAGTTCCGGTTATCGGAAAGCTCATTTCCTTGAAGGAAGAAACGCTTTATTTTACGATGGAGAACTCGCCTTTTGTCAAAGAGATTTACGTGAAGACTGGCGATAAAGTAAAAGCGGGCGACATGATCGCGGTGCTGGACGTGGAAGACATGCAAAAAGCGCTTAGAGATGCGCGGCTGGCATTCCGCAAGGACGAGGTGGAAATGAAGGATACCCTTCGTAACCGCGACGAAATGGAACCGCTTGATTTTGAAATGAAACAAATCGCTTTTGAAGAGAAGCGGCAAAAAATTAGCGATATGGAAGAAGAAATCGCAAAAGCGACGCTTACTGCGCCATTTGACGGAACGATCGTTTCGGTCAGCGTGCAGAAGGGCGATCAGGTGAAAAAATATGCTCCGATCGCGATCGTAGCAGATACGGCGCAAATTACGGCTGCCGCAAAGCTGACCAAAACGGACTTGGAAAAAGTATCCATTGGCATGGAAGTAGCTGTAAGCATTAGCAATGTCGGCGATTTTAAAGGGAAAATTAAGCAGTTGCCAGTGAAATCGACAGAGCAGGACAATGGAAACGGCGGTATTCCGGGCGGAGAAGTGAAGCCGGAGAGGCCAGAAGACTTTATGATTTTAGAGCTGACTGGACTGCCTAAAAATTTGAATCGCGGTACGCCGATTTCGATTAATGTCATTACAAAGCGGACGGAAAATGCAATTGTCATTCCTCCTTCGACACTGCGCAATATCGGAGCTCGTTATTACGTACAAGTCATCGATAAAGACGGCAAACGCGAAGTAGACGTCGAGGTCGGTCAGCAAACGGCGACGGCCGTAGAAATTATTAGCGGACTAGAGCCCGGACAGAAAGTTGTAGGTAAATAGCAATGGGTATTCCGCTGTTTCGATTTCTATTCCGCAAAATGTGGAATACGCGTTGGCTGACGTTAAGTACGCTGGCGGGATTGACGCTTGCCGTCGCCTTTGCAACCAGCATTCCGATGTATGCCGACGGAGCGCTCAAACGAGTCGTTGCGAAGTCGCTGCAGGAGAAGAGCGAGGGCATGCCGGCTGGCTCCTTGTTAATGAGGTATCAGTCTACGCCAGGACAAAATACAGATTTGAAATCTCTCGCCGAGCTAGAACAATATATTAAAACAGTAGTGCCTAAAGACATCGGATTTACATACGACACTTATTTAAAAAGTTATGCTATCCGAAGCGGCGACGTTGTGCCCGAAGATCCAACAAAAGTAGATGCGGGCCGCAACAGGCAGCTTACGCTCATGACGATGTCTGAACTCGAGGGACATTCCGAGCTTGCGCAAGGGCGCTGGTTTGCCAAAGGAGCAGGCGATTCCAAGTTGATTGAAGCCGTCATGCTGGAGGAAGCGATGTTCCGCAACGACATTCATATCGGCGATGTGTTTGAATATCCGGTATACGGCGGTTTGAACTTGACGCTGAAAGTAAAAATTGTCGGCGCAGTCAATCCGAAAGACGCTGCGGATTCCTATTGGTATCAAGGGCTGGACAGCATGCTCGGCACCTTGCAAATTAGTGAAGAGGCATTCCAAAAGGTACTGCTTGAGCAGTTGAAAATCCCTCTTCAAAACGCCGGATGGTATTATGCATTTGATCTTTCCCAAGTCAAAACAAGCCAGCTTTCGCCGCTTGGCAAAACGCTGGAGCGTCTTAACATCGAGCTGTATCAGCGGTTAAAGGAAACGCGGGTGGAAATTTCATTCGCTTCCATGCTGACGGAATTTAAGAAGCAAAGCCTGCAATTGCAAACGCTTTTGTTTACGCTGGCTGCGCCTATGATCGCCATGGTCTTTTTCTTCATTGCGATGAACGCCCGCCAGTCGCTGGATAAGCAGCGCAGCGATATCGCAGTTCTCCGAAGCCGGGGAGCAGGAACGCGGCAAATTATTTGGATTTATTTATTGGAAGGGTTGCTGCTTGGCTCGATCGCGCTTGCCAGCGGTCCGTTTATTGGCTGGTTTATGGCGAAGAGCATCGGTTCGGCCGACGGCTTTCTATCCTTCGTCAACCGCAAATCGATTCCGATAGGTTTCTCTACGGAAGCGATTATTGCTGGCGGAAGCGCGGTATTGCTTGCGATTTTGGCTACCGTTATTCCGGCCGTCATTTATGCACGGTCATCGATCGTCAGCTACAAGCAAGAGCTGGCACGCTCCGATCGCAAGCCGGTTTGGCAGCGCTGGTTTCTCGACGTTTTGCTGCTCGGCGGAGCGGGCTACGGCTGGTACATGTTTAACGAGCGCCAAATGCTTACGTTCCAGACAGGCATGACGACAGATCAGCTTAATGTGCAGCCGTTTCTATTTTTTGTGCCGGCACTGGCGATTTTTGCATTGGGACTTTTTTTCCTGCGGTTGTTCCCGTGGTTGCTGCGTTTCTTCAACTGGCTCGGGAAAAAGTTTTTGCCGGTACCGCTTTATTTGACCTTGACCCAACTATCGCGGTCATCGAAAGGCTATTATCCGCTTATGATTTTGTTGGTGCTGACGTTGGGTCTTGGTGTTTACAACGCTTCGGCGGCACGGACCATCGATCTCAACTCTACGGAGCGCACTCTATATAAATACGGATCGGATGTCATTATTCAGACCGTATGGCATGGAACTCCCGAAGTGACGAAGCCTCCTAGCGGAGGAAACGGCGGGGGCAATGGAGGCGGCAACGGCGGAGGAAACGGTGGCGGAAATGGCGGAGGCGGCAATGGAGGAAACGGCGGGGTACCGTCGCGAATTCTATATAACGAACCACCATTTGAACTGTTCCGAAAATTGGAGGGCGTTGAGGCGGCAGCCCGCGTTCTCACGACGAAGGGCAATGTAGTCGTCTCCGGCAAATCGGTTGGCCAAGGCAATATTATGGGGATCGACAACGTCGATTTCAACAAAGTGGCTTGGTTCAGGGATGATTTGTACCCGGTTAATCCGGTGCATTATTTAGCGAATCTCGGAAAAGTCGAGAATGCCGCTATCATTCCATCGGGCGTCGCGGAAAAGTATCAGCTAAAGGCTGGAGACACTGTTTCCGTTGGCTTCCAGGATGGGATGATCGATTTCTACATCGTGGGCATTTTGCCGTATTGGCCAACCCAATACCCGGACAAAGCGCCGTTTGTTATCGCGAATTTGGATTACATTTACGATCAGGTGCCAATGATTCCTTACGAGGTTTGGCTGAAGATGAAGCCGGATGCCCTCGTTAAGCCAATCGTGGAAAAGCTTCAAAAAGAAGGCATTGAGCTTGTTTCAGTTAAAGATGTACGGACGGAGCTGATTACCGAGTCCAAACATCCGACAAGAGGCGGCGTATTCGGCATATTGAGCCTTGGTTTCCTCGTTTCGGTAGTCATTACGCTCGCCGGCTATATTTTATATTGGTTTTTCAATTTGTCCGGCCGCGTCGTCCAATTCGGCGTGCTTCGCGCCATGGGCTTGTCGCGCAGGCAGCTTACAGGCATGCTGCTGTTGGAGCAGCTCTTTACGGCGGGGCTTGCGATTGGCCTCGGCGTCCTCATCGGCAAGGTTGTTAGTATTCTGTTCCTGCCATTTCTGCAAACCGCGGAAAATGTGGCAGAAACGGTGCCGCCTTTCCGGGTCGTATTCGAAGCCAAAGATACGAATCAACTATTTATCGTCGTAGGATTTATGATGTTAGTCGGCGCAGCCATTCTATTCCTGCATATCCGCAGGCTGAAGGTGCATCAAGCCGTGAAAATGGGAGAGGAGCGTTAACGGCCAATGATTGATTGCGAAGGTTTAGTCAAAATATACAAAACCGATGACTTAGAGGTTGTCGCGCTCCAAGGCCTTAATTTAACGGTGGAAGACGGCGAGCTGATGGCGATTATCGGCAACAGCGGCAGCGGCAAGTCGACCCTTTTGAACACGCTCGGAGGGCTTGACCGCCCTTCGGCCGGCGCTGTCAAGGTAGGGCCTTGGGATTTGCTCAAAATTACGGAGGAAGAGCTAGTCAAATATAAGCGCGAAACCGTAGGCTTCATTTGGCAAAACAATGCGCGCAACTTGCTTCCTTATTTAACAGCCTTGGAAAATGTGGAGATGCCGATGATGCTGTCTGGCAAAGTCGACCGCGCTTACGCCAAGCAACTGCTGGAATGGGTGGGGCTTAAAGAAAGAATGTACAACAAGCTGCATCAACTCTCCGGAGGCGAGCAGCAGCGCGTCGCGATTGCGATTTCGCTGTCCAACCGTCCGAAGCTTCTGCTAGCGGATGAACCGACCGGCTCAGTCGATACGGCAACTTCCGATTTGATTATGAACATTTTCCGAAGGCTTAACCGCGAGATCGGAATTACCATTGTCATTGTTACGCATGATATGTCGCTAGCTAGCAAAGTAGACAGAGTTGTAGCGATACGAGACGGCTTGACCAGCACAGAGTTTATTAAGCGCAATCCCAACATTTCAGATGGGGGTGAGGTGGAGCAGCCTGTGGGCAAAGGTCTGAACAACGTACACGAAGCGTATGTCGTCGTCGACCGGGTAGGCCGCCTCCAGGTTCCGAAGGAATATTTAACCGCTCTGGGCATCAAAGACAAAGCGTCCATGGAATTCGACGGCGAAAAAATTATCATTTCATCGCCAAAATCATTAGGGGGTAAAAACGATGAATAACAAGGGCATTATGAAATCTCGTTTTGGCAAATGGGTTATGCTCAGCTTGTCTCTAACGCTGCTTGCAGGCCTTCTGTCCGCATGTAGCGGAGGCTCCGGGCCTGCAGATTCGGAAAATCGGGTGCTTCGGATTGGCGTATTGTACGGCGGTACGGATAACGAGCCTTATTTCCGCCAGCAATACACGGATATGTTCGAAATGCAGCATCCAAACATTCAGTTTGAAATCGTAGGCGCCATCAATTCCGACGATCAGCGATTTGAAACGACAGAGCCGGGCAAAGAGCAAGAGCAGCCGGATCCGTACGAAAAAATGAAGGAAATGTTGACGGGCCAAAATCCGGTTGACGTTGTTGTTCTCGACTACAACATGCTGCGCCGTTTCACGCAAGACAATTTGCTTTCCCCGCTGGATCCGATGATTCAAAAGGATAAGTTCGATCTTAGCGATTATGTTCCTACCGTTATCGACGGCATCAAAGCGGCGGGCGACAACAATATTTATGCCCTGACGCCGACATTTACTTCTGCGGCCTTGTACTATAATAAGAAAATTTTTGCCGAAAAAAATATCGAGCCGCCAACAGACAAAATGCAATGGGAAGAAATATTCAGCAAAGCTCGTCAAGTATCAAGCGGCGAAGACGCAGACCGCGTATTCGGCTTCTCTTTCAACCGTTGGGTAAACGATGCGTTCACCGATTCCCAAACATACAGCAAAGCTCAGGGGCTTCGTATTTGGGACGATAAAGGTGAAAACATGGTCGTGAACAACGATCAATGGGCTCAGGCTTGGGATACAATTGGAGCGCTGCATAAAGAAAAAATCGTTCCAAACCAAGAGTTTATGAATAAGCTTTATGAAAAAATGAACGCTTCGGGCGAGCCAAACAACGATCCGTTTTTCGGCGACCTGTTCCTGCAAGGAAATGTAGCCATGATGATCGGCGAGTCGTATTATATTAACGATTTGAGAAGAGCGAAAGACAACGCAGGCAAAGTAGAAGGGTTTGAAATGGTGGATTGGGACGTTGTCACGGTACCAGTCAGCGCAAACAGCCCGGATGCCGGCGGCAATATCGGTCTTAGCCAGTTGATGGGCATTAACTCAAAAGCTCAAAATCCGGACGACGCTTGGGAATTTATTAAGTTCTCCAACAGCAAAGAGTGGGCTAAGCTAAAATCCAGAAGCAATTACGAGCTCGTTGCCCGCAAAGAGTTCCTTAAGCCGGTTGGCGATATGACGTACAACATCGATGCGTTTACGCTGCTGAAGCCGCTTCCGCCTAGCAATGCTAACGAAGAGCAAATTTTCCGCGACAAGCCGGGCGTTTGGGAAGTTCAGAGCGTTGGCAGCCAATTGTTCCAGGAAGTTATTGAAGGTAAAAAGGAAACAAAAGCAGCGCTCGCTGAATGGGAAACAAGAGGCAACGCGATTTTGAAAGGCCAATCGGAAAACGGCGGGACGGGACAGCCGTTCCCAATGCCAATGCCAAGAGGCTAACAGAATGAAGCTGCAAGCTTGCAGCTAATGGAATTATACGATTGTCTGTCGACGGTACTTTGTCCATTGACAGCAAGCAAAGAAAAGCCGTTCCATCTGCGACAAAACGCGGATGGGACGGCTTTTTTGCATTCTTTTGGCTATAATACATTTTCTTAAATGTTCACGGTTAGATGGTCTTAATTCGAACCGGTTAACTGAAAGGATTGATATGCGGTCCAGCCGCCTTGATCGGTTTGATAGACCAAGTGCAGTCTATCTACAGCATTCGTGTATCGGATTTCTTTCATTCGAAGGTTGCCGTAAAGATCATGAAGCTCGTCTGGTGGCATATTGCGGCCTATTGTGACGTGCGGAGTAAATACTTGGTTAGACATTGGGATTGCGAGAGGGCCACTGCATATGGCCTCGTGAAGCCTCTCAACGGGCGAGGGGTCTTCCAGCGCAAAATAGAGTGTAGGAGTGACGGGAAAAAAGGTTGATACGCGATTAAATATGACGGTGAAAGGTGCGGTTGAGGCAGAAATTTTTTGCAAATGATCGACAGCAAGCTTGAGTTTCGTCTCATCCCATTCCTCTGCATCGCGAAGCGTCATGTGGGGCGGAATGTTGTTGTAATGCGGATCATGCCGAATTCTCCAATCATTGGCCGCGTCTTGCACTTCCTTTTCCGGAAATAGGGCGACTCCATATAACATTCCAATCATCTCCTTTACCATTGATCGCTTATTCTATAGTATACCCTATTTTTGAAGAGACTAAGAACTTTATACGCTTGTTTTCTGAATTTTTGGGTAATCTAAAGGAAACAACAGGAGAATACGGGAGGTAAAAGCTATGATTAAATGGGTTTATTGGCTGCGTTTGTACGAAACCAAGTTTCAAGCGGGTTGTTTGGTAAGAAGAATGGAAAACGACTGGTGGATATACGGATACGATTGTCCGCAGGAAATCGAGGTTTTTCAGTCTCGGAAGGGCAGATACGGTGTACGTTTTTTACCGTAGCATAAATTAGAAAAAATTGCTTGACTGTATAGAATGATCTATAGTATATTAATTCATGTCGCCATTAAAGATGCACTTGCCGAAATGGTTAACGTCGCGGGGTGGAGCAGCTCGGTAGCTCGTCGGGCTCATAACCCGAAGGCCGCAGGTTCAAATCCTGCCCCCGCAACCAAACTTGTCGATCAATACGTTGAAATATACGTTATTCGAGAGGGCCCTTAGCTCAGTTGGTTAGAGCGGTCGGCTCATAACCGATTGGTCGGGGGTTCGAGTCCCTCAGGGCCCACCATTTTCAAAAAGCAAGCATCCATTACCATGCCGGGGTGGCGGAACTGGCAGACGCACAGGACTTAAAATCCTGCGGTGGGTGACCACCGTACGGGTTCGATTCCCGTCCTCGGCACTTTTAATGACATTCCTCGTAGTTATACGGTTTTCTAGTTGGTTTGACTGAGATGTAACCATTAGAAAATGTCAGTATAATACGATACGTAAAGTACATAATCCTGTGTGATCAATATGATCTATAGGGTAAAATTAGCACCTTATAATCGCGCTTTTTTCGTTGCAAAACGAATAAAACGTGAAGGGGTGCTTTTTCTATGCCTGAAAAGCCAAAACCAGTTAGACGAAAGAATACGATTGCAGTCAGTGGGTACGATGCAGTAAACAACTCAGTCGAGGCAGAAGAATTCCAGACAGCTTCAAGTACATTCATTCGTCACTGTCACATACGCAATCTTTCTGATGGCACAATTACTTATTACAAGATGTGCGCTTACACGTATGATGGAATCAAAATGGATTAAGCGTCCCATGGATGTTGACGCAGATGCTATCCATAAATGTATTTTGTTAAAACGACAAGAAGGCGCTGTAGATACTACTATTGATAAGTACTTAAGAGGCTGGAGAGCGTTTTTTAACTTTTTAAACATTGAGGGCTATCTAAAGTAATCCGTTCGACAAAGTGGCTAAAATCAAATCTGAGCGTCGAATTATTGAGACATTTAGTAAACCACAAATTAAACAACTTCTTGAAACACCGAATAAGCAGACATTCACTGGATATCGTAACTTTGTAATCATGCTTCTTCTATTTGACACTGGTGTTCGAATTTCTGAATGTGAAGGGATTTTAATTCCAAACATCAATTGGAAAGAAAAACGGATCAATGTTTATGGGAAAGGACGAAAAGAACGATTCGTTCCATTTCAAAGGACTCTTGAAAGACACCTGAAGGAGTACATTTCGATTCGGGGTTTATTAGATCATGATTTTCTTTTCATTAACATCGATAATTCTCCAATTAAGAAGCGCACAATACGGGAGATAATTTCAGAAATAGGTGTTGCAGCAGGAGTCACGGGAGTAAGGGTAAGTCCTCATACTTTTCGACATACGATGGCCAAGATGTATGTGATGAATGGAGGAGATCCATTGTAGCTACAAATAATTCTGGGTCATGCAACTCTAGATATGGTTCGAACCTATGTAAATCTCTTCTCGTCAGACATCTCTAAAAAACATGAACGCCATTCACTGCTAGAGAATCTTTACCTAGAAGACTAAATTCATTAAACTAATAAAGCCGATTTCACTCTGACCCGGAGCTGAAGTCGGTTTTATTAGTTTAATGAATTGTCATTCATAGCAGAACAAATGTTCCTAAATAATAAATCCATCACTCAACAGGGATGGTGCCAATTCAATGTCCAAGAAACTAACCAACAACGGTATGTGGGAATTCAGCCGTATGATGCTGCCGGAGCACAAAATAAGATTAAACCAACTCGCACACGAACAAAAGAAGCGTCCACGAATCACTCTGGATGACCAGGAGTGGGAACTTATCTCCAAGCCGTAAACGACTCTCTGAGCCATCGTAGGAAGATAACCATTAGAATTTCCTCTGGAGGAATTGACTGTAGAGGGTGTTGTAGACATTGTAGATTCGTTGAAGGGAAGGTTCATGGTCGATGGGGAGTGGTTTGATATTAGGGATATTGAGAGTGCCAGAAATGATGAGTGAGATCTCATCCAAAGTCGAGACAAATTAATCGTGGTGTTGTATAGTTTACAATAGGTCTTAGATGTCAGATGAATGCAATTGGGGGAACAAGCAATGGCGCTGGCAGTGTTTTTGATTTTAGTAGGATTAGGCATTATGGCATTAGGATACAGTAGGAGAAAAATGGAGAAGTCATCTAGGAAATCGCTGATGCTAATAGCGGTTGCTTCCTTTTTGATAGGATGCATGGGTATGGCAGTAGAATTAGACCGAGGTACAACGGATAACGCACAGGAAATCGCAGCGCCTGAAGCGACACAGAAGCCTAAAGGAACACCTAAAGAGACAACTAAAGATTTGCCTACTCCAACTCCAACTACTGAACCAACGTTAAAAGAATTAGGGTTAGATGGACTTAAGGACTTGCCTGAATATACAGTTAACACTTACAAAGAAAACGATAAGATGCCCACGGCAAATGGTGAAATGAACTGCACTAGCAAAACTTGCTATCAGGTGATTTTCGATGTGCAAGTTGACACTCCAGAAGAGAAGGCACTCGATGAGAAACTAGATACGATACAACCATTGGGCGATCATGAAGTATCCACTTACGAAGTCGGCTTTTGGGCAAAAGACAATAAGAGATTGTTGGATGCAACGTTTCGTTAATGAAATGTATTTTTTCAAATGACTTCTAAGGGGATGGAACTTTTAATGGAATTGAATCAAATTAATTTAGAAGGAATCAGAAAACTGCATCAGACTAGTTATGTAAAAGAAGCGAATGATTTTCTTGAATTGGGATGGGTTTTGATTTAGTCTGCATCTTACTGACTATGGACATCCGGTTGAACGTCATCAAGATACAGTTTTCACTTTAGGTTGGAAGCATGAGGGCGAAATAAAGTATCCTATTGAAGATAAGCCAGACTACTCTATTTTTGTTCGAGACTAAAGAAGCTAGATTCGAATAGAAGATCATTACTTCGACTCAAGATATGAGAAAATAATAACGGAATTGTCTAAGGCGATTGGGGAAGACCAACTTAATGCAAAGATTGAATCAAACAATTCTGATGAATGGGAAGAGGGTGTAGCAGGGGAATATTTAACAGCTACATTAGGTATAACTCATGATCAATATCATAGAGCTACCTCAGGCAAGAAGAGTTACTTCCGTAAGTATTCTCAAGTTGAAGCATATGACTAAACTTAACAAAGCTCCCTCGGTTAGTATCTGAGGAGAGCTTTTTTAGAGCTTCCAGCTTAGTATTCATTAAGCGATAAGCAAATTTGTATTTTCCTAATTCTCTATGATATTCTATTGGTACAAATATACTATATTTCCAGAGGCAGTCACAGAATATGAGAGGATTTGCTGCTTCTGATGTCCTGAAAATTGCTGTTTTAGTTGGTGTACTTCTAGTGATTCTGTGAGGATTAAATAACCAAGATGTCGCGAGTGCAGCAATTGCAAATTTCATTACATCTTTCTTTAAAACGGTAACTGACATCGTTTCAGCGATGCTTACACCAATCTTCAATAAATAAATTTAAGGGGATTAGCGAATGTCTAATAAGGAATACCAAAAAAATGTCGTAGGTAAAATTGGTGGCCTAGATACCGTGGTTACAACAGGGAATGGAGAGTTTATTGTTAACGCTCGAGGTGGTAAGATTTATAAGGATCTGTGCAAGCACAAGCAACTTGAGATTACGGAGCAAGGTAACACGTATGAAGTATTGTCTGCTGGCATTCATCAATGGAATGGAGATCCACAAGCCATTGCAACAATCCAAGAAGGCAAGGAAACTATTGTATATTTAATTCCTAATGATTATTCCTCTTGGATTGACACTCTGCGTGCAAATAGCATGATGGGTAGAAAAGTGCTGCCTGCTAAGGTGAAATTCTCCCTTACTAATGGTCGTTATGGCGCTGATATTAAATAGGTAAACTCCAAGCTCTTTTCGGATAAATGCTCTCATCCGATAGGAGCTTTGTTTTTTTGACAGTAGTTCTGATGAATTATCAAAACCCTCTTGCACTAATAACAAACCTGAAATAAAATGGAAACCTATTCCGATTAGGGAGGTCAGAAGATGAGCGTATTATACAAAAAGTTCAATGATATGATCCCGACTAACGAAAGTTAAAGGAGCTATCCCTGCTCCTTGAAAGAAACATTTTTTCCATTTATTAATTGAATGAAAGTGAATAATCTTATCGGGCGAACAATCCTCGATTATCCAACTCATTTTAACCTCTTTTCTAAGCGGTTTCTTGATAAAATTATTATTGTGTTCTTGCTTGGTAAGGAAATGTTTTACACTTGAAATGATGTTTTATCCTTAATTGCTATTTCAAAATACAAATTCAATGTTTTAGATCCCTAGGTTAAAGGTTCATATATGGGATCTTCTAAAATTTTTGCGGAGGGGATGAGAAGCACTTAGTTCTCAGATGGAGGGGGTATTTATCTTGAGTAGTAACGATTTCTGTTTTATAACTGTCCCATAAAGTATTATTATTCAATTCAGCCAATGTTTTTGGGTAATAGATATTGTCTTTTCTTGTGTAGGATTGCTTTGCAGTTATGATTTGTTTAGTATTGAATTTTCTCTTTTATTGAAGTTGTATCTACAATTTTGAATGGAATTTAAAAAGTCAATTTCGATAATTAGGTCTTTATTGTAAATGGAATTTATAGTACTATGGAACTAAGTTTAGGAGTTCCATATTCACCAAATATAGGAGGACTTTCTCATGAATGCACTCACGATACTTAGACAATTGTTCCGTAAACTTACAAAAGATGAAGTAGCCTCGATTTTAAATGAGAGAAGTATGTTGCCAAATAAATATAAAAAAAAGAAAGAGCTCGAAAATTACTTTCTAGCTTTATCAAATATTATTGAGCCTGAAGAGGTTAAGGACTTAGTCGAAATGGCAGTACTTAAAAAAACAAAAGGGTTATCAGCATATACCCACAAATTAGTGAGCTTAAATGGAATAGACAAGCAGGATATCTCCAAGCTGATGAAAGACTTTCAAAAAAAGGATCATCCTTTCACCGACATATATACATTTACGCTGACTGTGGATTCTTTACAGGATTCGGTACTCACACTTACGTTTAGAATTAAGGAATACGCTGAATTTTGGAAAACTGGAGAGCGTAATCTTGGGAACTTATCTGCAATATATAATTGTCCTGTAGTTATAAACATGAATTCAAAAGTACTTACTATTTTTTCTGGTGATGACACCATACACGGATTAATAGATAGGTATATTGGGGAAATTATGAAATTACCTATTCAAGTTTATAGAATAATGGAGAAAACTAGTGCTTTGACGTGGAATGACAATGCTAGTTATAAGACAACATTATTTTTAGATTTTATTTATAACAGACTCAAGGATGCGGGGCTTTCATCCAGCTTCAGTAAGTTGAAATTTAAAATTGACAACAGTGATGCAGAAGACGTCACTATAAGTGGCAATGGAAATAACTTAATTAATTATGAACTTGCTTGTGAATATATCTCATTGGGTAAAGACATATTGCAATTTAAAATAAATGCAAGTTACGAAAAAGAAAATTTCTCGTGTTACTTTTCATTAAAGGGGAAAAATTTAGATGTTTTAAAAATAGTCGTAAACGATCTGCAAGATGATAAAGTGAAACAAAAAGTAATAGAATTTTTACAGAAAGAATACATTGAGATGTGTAACGAAGGAATTAAAAACCTTAAAAATATACAAGATAGGTTACAACAGATATATCGTAAATTTGTCGAAAAGAACACCCCTTATTAATTCAGTAATAACATAAGAGATAGGGAGTGGCAAAACTCTTGGAAATATCCGATAGAGATTGTACGCTATACTCCGTTGTTGTTTCAGATGAAATGCTAATTGATGGAAAGATAAATTCGTTTGATGAATTAACCTTGGAAGAGCGTCATTCTAAATTTTCGATATATATCTATTGTTGGCAAGATCCGATTAGATTTAATGATAAAGTAATTTCAAAGAACACAAAGAAAATCAAATTTTTATGGTTTCATGAAGAAAATACTCTTTGTTTTTTTGCTAATTCAGAGAGTGATCTTTACTATGTGACATCAAAGCTTGTACAGAAATGTAAATGGATATTACACAAAAAATTGCAATTTCAAAATCGGCTTGATGCAGTTTTTAGCAATAGCTCCTTTTTTTCCGAGTTAATATCAGTTGTAATAAAGCGACAAATAGGTGACGTTGAAAAGCTATTGACGATTTCTGTAAACCAGTTAAGTAGAGAAAAAAAGTTAAATCTTATATCTAGATATGAGGTTTGTAGTTTGAATTACTTCTTTTCAGGAATATATTTCTCGATTGATTGTAATTCAGTAATTTCATTTCATGATACAGATACTTTTGAAGAAATACTTATCATTGTAGAGGGAATTAATAATGAAAATTATAAGCATCATCAATAGATTTTATCCATATATTTTTTTAGTATTGTCTCCGTTGCTATTGCTGTATTTGAACTGTAAGTATCAAGTGGTAGACTTTTTCATAACTGATGAAATACATAATAAAGTGGAAATTTTTAGTTGGATGTTTGCAGGCATACTTTCTATTGTTTCTATTTTCGCATTATTCATCGGATTTGTATATGAAAATAAACTGTTGTCAGGTTCAAGAAACTTGCGAATAATATACAATCCAATTGCGCTTAATACTGATGAATTTAAACAAAGAATTACGGATTATCAAAGGGATATTGTTAGAGGTCATAACGTCAATGTTATATTTTACAATCTTCTGTTAATCACATTTTGTTCTATTTTTTCTTGGGGCTTAGTTGTTATGTTGTACATGGATAGTGATTATAAACTAGGATTTTCTGATCTCGCAGCTATTACAAATACTCTTATATTAATTTTTTGGGGTATTCTAACTATACTTCTTGTAAGTTTAACATACTTATTGAACAATATTAGACTAAATAAAGACCCGCTTGAAAAGGGAATGCTTCCAACTCTAGAAAAGTTGTCTGATTTTGATTTTATTAATAATCAAAATATAGATACTAACGAGTTCTTGAGGGTGATATCCCCTGAAATAAGATTTTATCAAAATAATACAGAAGATAATAATGATGTAGAGGTTTTCTTCCCAGTAAAGTTTAAAAATATAAAGGTAGTTATTAGAATATTAGATAAAGATAAGAATTTAGTCTTAAGAATTTTTGGTGTTTGTGGTGATGTTAATTATTTGGGTGAAAGCGTTAGATATCATGTAACATCTGAACTGACTGGAAAAGTTTATCGTTTACTGTACGTGGGTTCAAGTGCAGAATACAGGTATTATGATACAAATAATCAGATTATTACCCGTGTTATATGTTCTCTAACTTTGGTTAAGAATTCATTTACATTAATACCTATTCATGTAAAAGAGTTTACGGTTGATTCAAGAGAAATTGACTTTGTTCTTATACAGAATATCCAAACAGACAAATTTGTAATGCAGAATGAGAGCCAGAGAATTGTTAACTAATTATATATTGATGTTTGTATTATTTTCTAGGCACGTCTTGAGTATTAATAATCTATTCAAGTTTAGTTAAGCTTAATATAAACTTATACTGTAAATCGTTGGAATTAACAAATTTATAAATGGCATTAATAAATATAGGGTTTAAGACCTGCGGTGGGGTGACCACCGTACGGGTTCGATTCCCGTCCTCGGCACTTCTTAGTCTATAAGGGTTTTTAGAAAACCTAGAAACTATAATCAGTTAATAAATACCAAATGTTCTGGGTATCTAAAGATTCAGGATTTAGAGTATACAGGACTTAAAAAAGTGAAGACAAACTCCCTTTCAACACTTGCAGAAAACAAGTGATGAAGGGAGTTTTTTCATGGCAAAAATTACGAAAATAACGAATGTTCTATCTGTGAATTGGGTTGAAGCTTTAGAACAATTTTTATTTTGGAAGAAGACGTAAGGGATTAGCTAACAGCCACAGAAGGATTATAAGCAACAAGTAAGCCAATTCTTCAAGAGGTATCCTGACTCGTTTGAGGAGCCAGAGAATTTGAAGAATAATTTATTCCACTATCTTGGTCAAGACAATATCAAACCGTGTACATTCAATAATCGATTAATTTACCTCCGAACATTTTTGAACTGGTGTTTTGATCAAACAATTATTGAAGCTAACCCATTCCCATTGCAATAAAGAAACGTAAAGATGAAGGGCTTATTGTCAATATAGATCATCAAGTACTTAGACGGTTGCTTGAACTTCCAGATCAAAAAACTTTTGCTGAGCTACGCGATTTTGCGTTAATACTTTTAACGTTTGATACAGGAGTTCGGCCTAAAGAAGCGCTATTTTTATTTCTTCAAGATTTTATTCAAATTCACAAGAAATCTACATTACCAGTGAAAAGGCGAAAACGAGAGTAACGAGATCTTTAACGATATCTCTTCCAATAGTAAAAGCAATGCGGATAGGCTTGAAAATACATTGAAGCGTTAGGATATCATATTCGTCCTAATGATTTGAGACATTCGTGCGCACTTGAATATATTATAAATGGTGCGAATGCTTTAACACTTCAAAAGACACTTGGATATAGTGATTTAACTATGACTAAGCACTATGTAGCTTTGACAAACAATGATATAAAAAGAGAACATTCAGTATCAAGTCCGATCAATAGACTGACGCTGGAAACAAAACGACTACGGAATTTGTGATCAAATCACGTTACGGCTAGAGAGGACTAACTATGTTTAGCTAAAAAAATGAAAGTAATGTGAGAATTACTGTTTGTAGTATGAGTAAAAATTTGGATGACGACAATAAGTTGATTTGTTATGATAAAACTGCAAATCGGAAAGTATCGGTCGAAACAGACTCTTTGCAATTATTCGTAAGAGCTTTTTTTGTATTATGGGGGTAATTTTTTTGCCGCAACCTAGACCTTGTTTAGCTGAGATTATAGATGTAATGAAAGAAATTGGTGGTCATGGTACACTCGATGATATATATGAGCGCGTGTCTGAGTAATTGGTTACAATGCGCGTAATCGTCCTGACATTATCATCGTGAAGAATGCCACACTATCTGCTATTTGTTCAGAAGAGTTCGATGATGACAGCCCTTTGTTGAAGATGAAGCGAATACTAATTATCGAACTGAAGCGATGAGGCTTTGCAGGGCGTAGTGAGATGGATCAAGTAGGACTCTATGTGGAATATCTTCTTGAATTCTTGATATTTAAGCGGTACGCCAAGCATTAACGCGTTTGTTGTGGGGCATGAGATTGATCCCAAAATAACTTGGATCCGTAAGGTTGGAGGCAATCCTGAGAGGGGGCGCATTGAGGCGACTACCTTCGGTCAGTTGGTAAATACAGCCAATCAGCTATTGATGCGAGTCAGGGAGTAACTGACGATCGGTATAAGGGTTATACCGACTTTACGATCGTTTCAAAGGTGCTGAATGAACCCTATCAAGAGGTTTTGTTTGAGGATACGGAGTCTGCATAACTATGGTTATAAATGATTCACTATAATAAAAGAGGAGGGTTTAAAATGACAGCATCCAATGTAAAACTCAGGCTACAAAAGGATAACGTTCCATTGTGGGCACTTGGAGAACAGGATCATAGTTTTTGGTATTTTGAGAATGAACACGGAGAACAATGGGTAGCGAAGCGTGAGGCAGATACACTCTATATTTCAGGGGTAGATATCGATTGGAGAGAGTTTCATCTAACGTTAGAAGAGGCATATGGGGAACGTGAACGGATTAATACTATTCTGACTGCTAAATTGTTATCAGGGATCCCAGAGTTAGGTGAATTTGTTGGAGAGAACTACGTGGGAGTACTAGCTGCACGGCAACGGCAGTTTGTTAAGTTGCCTCTATCTCAGCTTATAATGGATACTTGCGAACTGCTCTGGGTGGTGTCTATCCTAACAGCAGCTATTCCAGGGATGGAGTGGGATCGAAAGAAAGCACAGAAAAGCTAAACTGACCTGGGGAATATCTATGAGAATTATAATAAATTAAACTGGAGTCTCTGATGGATAACAAAATTCATGATCTGTTGCGGGAGGGTACACTACAATCCCAGATGGAACTCATCTCACTTCTTATTAACAGATCAGAAAATAAGCAGAGTAACATCTCGTATTACAGAATATTTCGACAATATCTGATTGATTTTAAGATTAGCGTAGCAACTCCATTTATGATGGTGGGCCCAAAAAGGGGATTGTCTTGTTTTGTTTCAGAATTTCTATCTTTATATGTAACTGTTCGTGATTATGAGGAGCAGGCAGCATTATTGAAAGATCTCTTGCAAGATTTAGCTGATCTCAGTCATTCAAAGAGACCGATGTTAAAAATGACTGTTGCTCAGAATTTGCTTCAGGTACTTCAACAGTTGGAAGCTAGCAGGTTCCTAGCCCGTAATCATAATGGCATACCACTAAGATTCTATTTTGTACCATATGGAAACACAAGCATGAATGCGGGCTACTTTCCACATCTTAATTTGGTAGTTATTTATAAGTGCGATATAAATAACGGAGAACACCCAGAATATGTATTCATGCACGAGCTGGGTCATGTATTTCAACTTTATACAACAAGGAATTTAACAGCCGTACCAGACTCCTTCAAGAAAGTCACGAGAGGGATGTTTAAATCTTGTCCAGAGGAAGTGTTAGTTGAGGTTTTTGCAGATTGCTTTTCTGTTGCTGTCATGAAAGGAACTCCATTTGAAGAAAAGAATCCTTTTTGTACTTTATTTTTGCAGGAGCATCAGATACTACTCAAAGAGTACTTCTCATCACTGTTTGTAACCAAAAGAAAGTAACGAGGGTGGAAGGTGGCGTAGAGGTAAGTTCACGGCTGTTGTTGTTTAAGAGAGATATCCTCTTGACTCAATTGTATTAATGCAATACATTATTGTTGTGAATAAGATAATGTATAGAAACAATACAATTTTGAGGTGAGTGGATGAGAGGGAGTTTAGAGCTATTTAAGGAATGGTATTGTCATAACAAAGCGGATGTTCAAAGAGATTTTCAAAAGTACATTGAGCAATATGCATCAGACACTGAAGAGTCATATAGCAAAATAATGTATGACTTATGTGAAAGGTTTCAACGGGCACTTGATAGCTGCAGTCTCCCAAAATTAACGGATGATTGGTGGTATTATGACTACGCACAGACCAATGATGGTATAGATCTTAGGCTTTATTACTGTGATGAGTTTAACCTAGATGATAATGGGGAGCTAGAGTCTTCTACATCTACAGAGGAGTTTACCTTGTTAAGTGTGAAATGTGATTATTTGAAAGTAGAACAGTTTGCTAAGATTAACAATGTATCTGATATAACGGTTCGTCAATGGATTCGCAGGGGAAAACTACGGACAGCAAAAAAAGTAGGTAGGGACTGGCTTATTCCCTCCATCGCGCCTAAACCTGCAAGAGGGTTTAGGGCTGCTTCTTACCACTGGGAGAGGCTTCCTACAATGTTATCGGATTCGTTTCCTTATCTTAATGGATACGATTGCATTTATATCTTTCAGAATAAGGAAGTGAAAAATCAGTTTGAGGGTATCTTGGGATATCCAGGACAGAGCAATAGAATGAAAGTTGCGTTACCTATTCAGGATAGAGAAAAGCTGGAGTTAGCGCTTATTAGTAGCGGTGTTGTGCGCGTTGAGGAGTTCTCATTTAGTTAATGACAGGAAGCCGGTTTAAGGAGAGGACAGGATGGTTTTTTATGCTTCAGCAGCCAGTAAGGCGCTACAAAGCACGATTACAGAAAATAACATTCGAACGATGTATCATCAATGTTTGACATACTATCCAGGCGACTTTGTTCATCGAGTATTGCTTTATGAAGATGGTAGAACCGAATATCATAGGATTATGAGGGGGAGTATTGAGCTAGCTGATGTCCGAAAGGGGAACGCAGTCATTGCATTACAAACATTGGAGTTTAATAAGGAGGCAGTAGCAGATGTGGAAGCATTTGTTGCTAACTGTACGAAGTCAGCCTTATATAAACTACAAAAACTCGTGAAAGGATGAATGTGTATGAAGACAAATAAAGAATATCAAGTAGAAGTAGAAAAGAAATATGGGAAGCCCCTTAAAGTTATAATGCATGAACTCATTGTAGAATGCGGCATGGATCAATGGGATGGCTCAACTAAACTCGGAGTACCCAAAGAAACATTCATAGTCTGGAGAACTAAGTTTCGCCTTGGTCCTGATCAAAGGAGAGCGGATTTAGCCGAGCAAATGCGAAATAAAACACATCAAGAATATAAAGAAGAGCTGGTTAATGTTGATCTTAAAAGGCCATTCGAATATAAAATTGAAAAATCTTTAAGAGGTTTTAAGGAAGTTATTGAAAGAATGGTGGAGTTGGAAAAGCAACGAAGGGTGTTATCTGATATTGGTGCTATTGGAGATATTTCGCATATGATGCGAATTGCAACGCTAGAAAGCATAGTTTCATATCTAGATCAATATGACTTATCAGAGCTACACAAGACTTTTGAGCACGATGTAGAGCATTTAAAAACAATAATGCGTAGGGAGAGTAGATGGATAATAAGCTAGATACTATTTTAGAAGAAGTGCAACCTGAATTCAATTAACTGATATTGGTCAAATCGATTTACAGAATTAATGGTCGCTATGACTACTCCCGCAGGTGCTAATGTACCCGTAGAAAGACACGTAGCGTGATCCTCGGACAGGCATTAAAAGCGAACTTTCGTTCTTGTTCATTGTTGGATATAATTAATGTAGCTACACAGGATTCTAGATTCATTGGTAGTTACGAATCCTTTAAAGTTAAAGCAGTATAGATTGTGCGAAATCTAGTATCCACGCGGTTTTTGCGGGGCTGGCAAGACGCTAAAGAACTTAAAATTCTGCGGTGAACCTGATCGATTCTCATCCTATGTACTATTTTCTATAAGCCCATAGTTCATTAAAGAAAGTTAAAAATAAGTGGGCGATATATATTCAGTGAAATGAAAAATCTTCTGCGATCGAGAAGTAATGGAAGCATAAAAAAGACCATATAATTCGTAATATTCAATTTGATCCGAATATTACGAATTATATGGTCTTTTTTTATCGTAACTAATAAACAAAAAAATTATATAATAGCAAAGGGGGGAGATGTATTATTAAGAAGTTTTTACAGACGTCCCCTTTATACCCTATATTTTAATTACGCGGAGGGTAATTTATTTTTCGTTATTAAAAACACAAATGCTGGAGTTTAATATGTCAATTCTATTTTTAATGATGTACTCTTTACAATCATCGATTGAAGGGGAGTCACCTAAAAGTATCAAATCGTTTTCAATTGGATGATATAAGAACCATTTCTTTACTCCATCAGCCACGTATAGTGCAGGAAGTTCACCGAATCTGGAGTTAAAGAACTTGATTACATGATATGTAGCTGGAATTAGTATACTTACTGAAAAGATTAATGATAAAACGATTGATGTTAGTATATAAACAGTGGAATTATTTAAAATTACTTTTGAAATTGTAGTACCCGAATAATAAGAAATTAAAATATAGCAACTTGTTATATATATTAAAGATAAGTAGATAAGAATATTTTTAGATACGAGATTAGAAGTAGTATAACTTTTATCGATTAAATTACTTATTGTGAAAAATAAGAAGAAAAGTGAAAGAATAATTAAACAGATGACCGCTATTAGTTTGTTATAATTTATCTTTGAGTAATGAAATGCGAGAGTCATAAATGCAAGCATTAATGTAGATATAAATACGTGTACAAAATATTGTAATGCTCTTACTGTAAGTCTCCTTTCTTTTGTCATTATCACCTTTTCAATTGGACTTGATGAGTAGAGAGTTACAGGTTTAAATTTCAATAAAAATAAAAGCAGTGAGATAATACTTGCTGGTACTCCAATGATTGATAAAAGTGAAGTTAGCGCCTCCATTAATACACCTCCATAAGATTGCACTACATAGATCATTATACCTATTTATGGAGATGCTTGTAAGATGGAGTGGGATTAATTGTCTGATTTTCGAAATTGAAAAAGTAAGCATGTGTTTCTCGTCTATTTTCGATGTCAGTTGTATTCTTGTTAAAAATTTGATAGCAATTCCAAGCTCAGGCACTTCAAATAGATTAGTACATCTTTTAAGCGGCACTTCGAAAGCATTCCTTTTTGAGAGGTCATAAGTAACAAAAGTAATAAGGGGGATAAGGTTTGAAGATATATAACAAGCTTGTACGTGATAAGATCCCACAGATTATAGAGAGAAATGGAAAGCAATGTGACATTAGAATTCTTGATGAGGCAGAATACGGAGCTGCATTAAACTCGAAGTTGCAAGAAGAACTAAAGGAGTTTTTTGAGGCAAAAAACGTAAATGAGCAGATGGAAGAATTAGCGGATCTATTAGAGGTGGTATATAGTATTGCCGAAAGCAAAGGAGTAGCAGTTGAGGATTTAGAAAAGATTCGTTTAAGCAAGCGTGTTGAACGAGGTGGATTTGAGAAGAGAATTATGCTGCTAACTAGCTATGAGTAAGTTGTTCTCATCACGAGGGACAAGAAATTCGCAATAAAAAGGTACACGGAAGTCACGAAAGCTGCGGAAGGAGTTCTTTATTTTATGGAAATGATATTAAATACAACAACAATCGAAGTAATCCAAGGAGATATAACAAAATCGCAATTAGAATGTATCGTGAACGCGGCCAACACAAGTTTGCTTGGAGGGGGTGGCGTCGATGGAGCTATTCACCGGGCGGGAGGGAAGGAAATCCTGGATCAGTGCATTCGGATTAGAAACGCCCAAGGCAACTGCAAGATAGGGAACGCAGTAATCACAACTGGCGGAAAACTTCATGCCAAGTATGTCATTCACACTGTTGGGCCGGTATGGAACGGCGGAAATAAGGATGAGCCCGAGAAATTAAGCAACTGTTATAGAAACACACTTCATCTCGCTGTTGAAAATGGAATTCAAACGATAGCTTTTCCCAATATCAGCACGGGCATCTATGGCTACCCAAAGGACAAGGCGGCTGAAGTGGCAGTGGCTGCTGTTGCAGACTTTGTAGAGAAAAACGCGGCTGCCATTAGTAGAATACAATTTGTTTGCTTTGATCGTGAAAACTATGAAATTTACATAGAGAAGTTAAAGTCATTGTCGGAACAAATGAAGTAAGAAAGGGGAATTGAAAAATCTATAGAGATTTGAAATAAAGCTCTGAAATGAAGCTCCTTAATGTTCATCGCCTCACATTCGCGTTGTATCGTTTCATTACGATTAATGCGTGAATGGAGGCTTTTTTAGTTTAATAATATCAATTTAATCATTTCATGAAAAAAGGAAGTAATTTTTTCTTTAAATCAATTAATATCTAAATTATCAATTGTAAAATTAATCCATAGGACTTAATATTAAACTATTCTTTTACAAGGGTTTAAAAAAGCTTCTCGTTCGCTATCGAATTATTTTCTAAAGTTCAAGGATGGTTTCAAAACTTTAAATATTTTCAACCTGCAATGAAAATGTATAGCATTCATCATAGAGGAGGAACAAATATGGATCTCAAAAAACTAAACTCACTAACGAAGTACCCTAGCATTTTGACCTACCACAAGCTGGGGGAAAGAGGCAGACTGACGGAGGAGCTGGCAGAAGATCGTGGGTACTTTAAGGAATCTGATCAATTATATGTTTATGAAAAAGTGGATGGAGAAAATGCGCGTATTGTCTTTTTCAAAAATGAATCTGGCGAAATCGATTACGTAATGGGCTCGCGAGAAGAATTGTTATATGCCAAAGGTGACCGGATTGGGAATCCATACGGGAATATCGCCGAGTTTTTAAAGCCAATTGCAGAAAAGTTTGTCGAAAATAACTTCCCGGCAGGCGATTGGGCTTTAACCGTTGTATACCAAGAGTCGTATGGCGGGAAAACAAAAGCCGCAAAAAACTATACCGACAACAAAATTCAATCCTACAGAGTTTTTGATGTTTTTTCCTTATCGGAGTCTGAGCTAGACGAGCTGCTCTCTTTGCCAGCCGAAAAGATTGCGGAATGGAGAGAACATGGGAAGCAGCCATTTTACAACGAGGAAGCGAAGCTAAAATTTGTACAGGACAATGAGCTTGAGTACGCTCCTCTTCTACATGAAATCAGCGGAGCCGATTTCCCTAGAACATTAGAAGACACTTTCAACTTTTTAAAGCAGTTCGAGCGCACGAAAGTTGGAATCGACGCAAATGGCAAGTCGGAGGGCGTCATTGTGCGCACAGTGGATAGAAGGCAAATTAGAAAGATTCGTTTCGAGGATTACGAAAGAACCTTTAGAAAATAAATCACTATAACAACTATGGCGAGTGAGGGGATGCATATGAAAAACGACGATTTTGGAAATAGGATGAAGGTCCGTTATGATTAGAATCGACGGCTGCCATTTTCACACTTTTACGCAAGGGCTTCAGAAACCTTTTGATGAAGGGTTAACTCATGCTCTATAGGAGACGTCGAAGTATCTCGCGGAAAACATTATGGGTTGCAAGCTGGTCTACCATCAAAGCGACGAAATTTCGTTATTGCTTACGAATGATGACAAGCTGACAACTTAGCTGTATTCGACAGCAGGGCGTGGGTATTGCCGCATGATGAAGTGGCCAACTACTTTTTGTGGAGGCAGCAGGATGCAACTAAAAACAGCATTTCAATGGTTGCCCATGCTAACTTCCCGCATCATCAATTGCAAGGACTAAACGGGAAAAAGCTTCAAGATAAGCTCTTTACAGAGCAGGGAATAAATTGGAACAATCTCCCTACTTAGCAGAAACGAGGCGCTTGTATAACTAAACAAACCTATTACAAAGGCGAGGCGTTGCGGTCAAAGTGGGATGTTGATCTAGACATTCCCATCTTCTCGCAAAATCGAGATTAAACCAATTCGTTTATCCTCAAAAGGTCGAATAATAACGATATTAAATGACCAATTTGTCGTCACGAAAATGGATAATCTTTAGTGGGAGGAGGAGTAAAAGTGAACTATATTGTTTTTGATCTGGAAGCCACCTGCTGGGAAAATGATCGCTCTAAACCAAATGAAATCATTGAGATTGGCGCGTTAAAAATAAACGACAGTCTTGAAATTGTAGATGAGTTTCAAACGTTTATTAAGCCAACGCTTAACCCAGCGTTATCCGACTTTTGCAAAAAACTAACCTCCATCACGCAAAGCGACACAGATAAGGCCCCTTCTTTTCCGCAAGCATGCAATGAATTTCGGAATTGGATTGGTGAAGGGAGCTACTTCCTTTGTTCATGGGGCTTTTACGATAAATCGCAATTGAAAAAGGATTGCGCCTTGCATGAGATCGGATCGGAGTGGCTAAAGCATCATATCAGCATCAAACATCAGCATGGGAAAATAATTGGTAACGAGCGCGGCATCGGGATGAACCAGGCTCTTCGGTTGCTGGGGCTGCCTCTCGAAGGGACTCATCACAGAGGGATTGACGATGCCAAAAATATTGCAAAAATATTTATCCAGATATTCGATAAGTTAAAGTTCCAATAGAATAGATGCTCCAAGGAGAGCCGCTTTAGTTTGAGATTTTCCTTCTGTAACGATCAGGGGAAATCTTAACGACTAGCGAGCTCTTTTTTTAAGCAAATCGAATCTACTTTGCTGCTTTTAAACGGGATAAAAGAGGTTTATTGTTACCCTTCTCATTGAGATAATTATAGCAAAGGCTCCTAACAGAATTAAAAAAGGAGGAGTTCGAATGAGCTTGTTTTCCATTAATGTCGAGGCTGGAGTTGTCGCAGGAGGTGTGGGTGCGTTCGTCGCTTTTGCATTCGGTCATTGGACAGAGGCTTTGACGTTTTTGCTGATTGCTATCGGTGCAGATATTGTCACAGGGGTTCATGCTTCCTTTGCGGAAGGGCGAGGGCTTAGTTCTTCTATTGCTTCGGTCGGCTATGCCAAAAAAGGCCTCATGCTGCTTGTCATTATTCTCGCGCATAGGGTAGACATCTTGCTAGGTCTAGATGCTATTATTATGACATCTTCCGTTTATTTCTATATTGTCAATGAGTTGGTAAGCATTATAGAAAACCTGGGGAGGAGCGGCTTGCCTCTTCCCGATAAGCTTCGCGAGGGGATAGAAGTATTGAAGAGATCAGAACCACAGAAACGAAAGGGGAATAAAGGTGAAAATAGCGATTGACGCAGGACATGGATTACATACGGCGGGAAAGCGTTGTCCCGACGATTCCATGCGTGAGTTTCAATTTAACTGTGAAGTGGCACGGCTTATTTATGAAGAAATAAAGGTCTATACGACGGTTGAAGGGGGCGCTGTTCAAGTGTGTTATATACACGCGGAAGACGGTGCCCGTGATGTGCCTCTTCACGAACGGGTAAAATCCGCGAATGAATGGAAAGCGGATATTTATGTATCCATCCATGCTAATGCTGCCGGAACGGGTTGGAATGACGCAAACGGCATTGAGACGTTTACTGCAAAAACATGCTCCGATACGTCGTCCGTGCTTGCCAAAGCGGTGCAAAAGAGGCTGGTGGAGGCAACCGGACGTAAGGATCGTGGTGTCAAACGGGAGGATTTTACCGTCATCGCCAAAACGGATATGCCCGCCATTTTGGTGGAAGCGGGATTTATGACGAACCGCGAGGAAGCGGCCCTGCTTAAATCGACCGATTATCGTAAAACGGTTGCGGCTGCGGTTGTACGAGGGCTCGCGGACGTTTGCGGGCTAAGAGCAAAGAACGCCCAGGAACAAACGGAGGATCCCCATCCATCAGGTGACGCTACGGATAAGACAGCCGCTTCCGTTAACATGTGGGTAAACGGGAAGGAACTGCAGGGAGCTTTTATAACAGATGGAAGCGCTTACGCGCCTGTTAGAGCTCTAGCGGAAATGCTTGGCGCCACCGTGCGGTGGGATGCGTCTACTCGGACTATTTATATTGACAAATGAGGTAGGCTCGGTGCCGCATTCCAAACTAGAGATAGACTGCCCGAAACGATATAAGAGGGCAGTTTTCTTTTTTATCGGGGATGAACATTGCGCATTTCACAAATCAAAAATATAATTTGGGAGGAATGCAAAGATTCAAAGGGGGATTATAATACGTGATTAGATTGCCGGAAAATGATTGGCGGGACAAGCTTCGAGATGAATTCGAGCAGCCCTATATGCAGCAATTAATGAAGTTTCTAAATGAAAAATACGAGCATGAGGCTGTTTATCCTCCTAAGGAGCTGCTGTTTCATGCGCTTCATCTGACGGCATACGAGGATGCCAAAGTGGTTATTTTGGGGCAGGACCCTTACCATGGTGAGGGACAAGCTCACGGGCTTAGCTTTTCTGTGCAAAAAGGAGTGAAGCTGCCGCCTTCGCTGCGCAACATTTACAAGGAACTTGAGGAGGATGCCGGCGTTTCCTCTCCAGAGCACGGCTTTTTGGAATCATGGGCCTCGCAAGGGGTATTGCTTCTAAACGCGGTATTGACCGTCGAAAAGGGCAAGCCAGCTTCGCATCAGAAGTTAGGATGGGAAAGGTTTACCGATAAAATCATCGAGCTGCTTAACGAAAGAGAAACGCCGATCGTTTTTATTTTATGGGGGAACTATGCGCAAGAGAAAGCGGGCCGCATTGATCGGAACAAACATTTGGTCATCGCATCGGCGCATCCTAGTCCGTTTGCCGCGAGAAAAGGCTTTTTTGGCAGCAAGCCGTTTTCGAAATCGAATGAATTTTTGATGCAACAAGGGCTGTCCCCTATTCAGTGGCATTCCATTGATGAAAAAGGCGGCGTACTTCTTTAATATATAAGAAGCTTCTCTTCAAAATAAAAGAGCCGCTCCAGTCGCATAGCCCGGGAGAAACCCAAGCGCTGTGCAAAACTGGAGAGCTCTTTTTTTGTTGAATGCTGTTAATTGTTGATAGGGAATCCTTCGCTGCTGACGGATGTGTCGCTGCTTTTAGCCAATACCGGTTTAAAGGCAGAATCTACATAAGTAGATACTTTAATTTCGGTAATAACTTGCGGGTACATTTTGTCCGGGTCTGGAAGGACAGGTTCCGTATGAATAATGGCTTGAGTCCCATCGAATTGAACGGATACGATACGCAAGCCGTAACCTGGATGAGGCACTGTAGCCGAAATCGTCACTTTGTTAATATCTTTATTGACGGCTTCAACCGTCAGCTTTTGCTCGTACGGAAATTCCGGTTGAGGCTCGATTGGCTTTGTTGTTTCTACAAACTCAATCGCGTCATGCAGCCAAGCTGCTGCTTCGCCGCGTGTGATTGCTTTTTTAGGGTAGAAATAGTTTTTGCTGTCCAAAGCAGCGATTTTGCTGATGAGCAGCTTTTGAATGCTGTCCATGTAAGCGCCGTTTACTTCCTTCTCATCTTGGAAAGGAACGTAGATTTTGATAAACGCGTAGTCGCCTTTAGCCGAGATCGCTTTGAACAAGTGTTGGGCAAATTGCTCTTTAGTCAGTTTGTCGTTGGCTTTCACGTTTGTAGGGATGTCCAATCCGTAAAAATCAGCGATGACAAAAGCTTGGGAATACCAAGCATCGTCCTTCAGGTTAGGGTGGTGGTCGGTAGCTTTTGGCTGTTTAACAAAACGAACATGATTCAGGTTCAGATCGAGGCCTTTTACAATGATAGAAATGCCAGAAGCGTAAGTCAGCGAATCTCCTGGTTTAAACTTGTCGCCTGCATAACCGCCAAGAATGCCTTTTTCTTTCAGAGCATTAATTTTGTCGGCATGCGGATTTCCGGAAACATCGGAAAATGCCATCGCCGATTGGCCCAGTGTGAATAAAAGGATGATCGATAAAGCTATCGTTAACCAAGATTTTCTTTTCACTATGCTCACCTCATTCGTTTTTTTGCAGCTGCAATGATTCTGACGAAAGGGTGTGCAAATAGGTTGCAGGGTATTCCAAGTGAGGAAAATTTTTTTCAAGTTATATTTTTTCTTAGTTTTATTAATTCGTGAATAAAATAATCAAGCTGCTTTTGTGCGGCATCTAGTTGAACGGGCCCTTGGCTCCGGCTGGAGGAGTTATATTCATGCTCCAATAATTCTAGCGCTAGGCCGGCAGAGAGTGCGATGATGCCATCCCCAAGAGTAGCAATGGATGCACCGATAAATTCAAGCTTAGCGATTTCTATTTCCCTTAAAATGCTTTCTTTGTTTTCCATGGGCCCTCTTCATCCTCCGCAACCATAATCATCATTTTATGCGGAATGAACCGCTAAAGTGAGTAGTTTTCATCTGGGGCTTTATAGGAATAAGCCAACCATAAGAAATCTTATTTGCAGTAAAAAATAAATCAGGATAGCGATTATTGGAAAAATATAATAATATATAGGATAAGAGCTATCATAAGAGGATGGTCGAGTTCAATGTTCACTCTAGCTACATTTGTGGGTTTTCCTGTTGCACCCTTTTTGTAGTAAAATGAATGGTGCCGCAAAAATGACTTATAGAGGAGGAGCTACGTTGAAATGTCGATGCAGAGACCAAATTGATAAGCTGAGAACGATTATGGAGCTTACCTTTGACGAATTCCTCTCATTTTCGGATCCCTCGGTATTGTTGGCTAGTCAGGCTCTTGATGACGCTTTAGTCCAATATAGAAAATGCCCGCATTATGAGCAATGCATGACATGGGGACGTACGCCCAAAAAAGAAGATGAGCAGAAACAAATGATTGGATAAATGTCTCAATTGTTATTGAAATAATGGTTGACTCAGCTCCAGTTTTTTGATAAAGTAATGTTTGTCGCCATACACGATCTGTTAGCTCAGCTGGGAGAGCACTATCTTGACAGGGTAGGGGTCAGTGGTTCGAGCCCACTACAGATCATACCTAAAAGTCCTGAGAAATCAGGGCTTTTTTCCTTTTTATTACCCCATGCAAAGGCCTTGGAAATAATATTGGGGACGGAATGGGGACAGAAAAGAAAGTATACATTTGTGCCACTCCAAACCAGTTGCTTCCCCCTCCTACAAGCCCCGATCATTGCTCCTAAAATCAGCAGCCGCCATTTACGTGTTTCCTTGTATAGTGCATCAACCACTTGTTGAGACTCTTCGTCGTAAAATCGTGGGTTTCCTTTTGATTCAATCATTTTTGCATGAGCATCTGTTTCTCTGTTAATGGTTTTTATACGTTTTTAGGAGTACATTGTGCTTCTGGCTTTTCTAAATCATTGAAATAAGTAACTATCCGCATTGTTGTGATTTTGTCCATTTGTACATGTCCAATTTCATGTATTCTTACATATATTCTGCGAAGCTTTTTTATATAGATACCACGTTTTTGAATCGCCTAGGTCTCGATAACATATTGTAATTTTTAATTCTTTTGCTATTTTAAATGGATCATTCGTTTTATGTTTACGTGTTAGTTTGCGAATAATTCCGTCCATCAAGTCCCCTCCGGCTTATTCATCGATAGGCTTTCTTTTATTCTTTTTCTTAGCATCCCAAAAAAACAGTTTCAGGCACCCTTAAGACCTTTTCTTTGTCCTCATCATCCAATGGAACGCCATCAAACATAATAGGTGCATCGCCTTACGACGAGCATTCGCCATTACCAAGCAAGTAGTCGGTCGATACATCAAAAAGCTCTGCAACTTTATTAAACAAAGCGGATCTTGGTTTTGCGTTTCTGAGTTAAAGGCAGTCGAAATCGTGTTATGGAAAATACTTTGGAAATCAACGACCTTACCGTTAACGAGGTACCATGTTTTTTGGTACTTATCTCCTGCCATTGTTTACGCTATGCTCAGTTTGCAACCTTTTTTAATTGGGATTAACAAGTTGATCGCTATTGAAAGGGGGAGGGTTCTAAGGCTTACCAGAATGCTGATTAATTGCTGTTCGAGAGAACGATTCGACCTCCGGAAAGGAACGGAGAGGTTAGGTCAGCGGCTTAGAAGTATTGAAAATTTAATGACTCCATGGATAATGCAAACAATCAAAATTCAATTTAAGGAATGGTGATTTTTAATGAAAAGATCGATGAAAAAACTGACTTTGGTGCTGATGGCCACGATGATGCTCCTGTTCTCGTTCAGCTCTACGACTTCTGCGTCCGGACTCATTCATGAAGAAAATTTGGGATATGTCTTCACCAGTTACCGTGGCATGGATTTCGCAGTGGGTGGAATTGCTACTATCCCACCTTCGCCATATGGCACATATCAACCAGTAACTGTGCTAGTTTGGCAGCTCTATAATGGACAGTGGTATAACGTTCTAGGGGATCAGGCATATGTCATTGCAAATGGTCAAAGCCAAGCTTTTGGTCTGAATGATTTGCGGGTTGATTATAGACAACAAACGCTCAAGTCAGGAATTTATAAAATCACTATTGAATTTCCTGCGGGCAGCACATGGAGTAATATAACCGTAACTCCTTATCACTGGTAATAAGATCAAATCGGACAGTTTGACAAGACTCATATTGTCATGCGATGTGTAATTAATCAATTTCATAAAAACGCAGCTCTCTTAAAGAGAAGCTGCGTTTTTAGCTTGGATAGTTAGGCGTCGCGTAAAACGCGGATTTTTTGTTTTAAGGATACATGTTCTTGTCCGCCGACAACAGGAAAGCTCAACAAACTAAGCAGGATGGAGGAATAACACGAGTTAGAACAAACGTTCAATAAAAGCGGTCGAATTTGTTAAAAAGAGAGAATTTAAAAACCACGGGTGCGAGTCCGATAGGCGAGTGCCTAAGCAGGGGGAATACCGATCGGCAGAGGGGAGGGCTAAATGAGCCCCTTATACGTAACTGTTTCGTCAGTGCTTAGCGTCGTTGATTTAACGCGACTCTGTGCTTTTCCTCATACGTCTTTAATATCCGCCGTATGTTCATACGTGCTCTAAATAGATGGAATGAACAAGTGAACTTTAATAGGGTGGCTTTTTTTAATATACCCTTAAACCCCAAAGGGACGATGCAAATATGAAATGTAGCAGAAAAGAGATACAAAAGAATAATAGGCCGGCGCCGAAAAGTCCGACGGTGGATGCCGTCTACAAATGCGGGCATAGCGGGCAGCGCCGGGAAAGCGTGCATAAGCAGTTTAGAATAAAGCAGCACTTGGAATGGATAAAGGGGTGTGAATTATAGCATGAGCTATTGTTGATTGAAGACGGAATAAAAAAGAAAAAGAGCCGCAGCAAGCGACTCGTTTCCGGCTTGTAATCTCAGTAACAACACATGTGGTGGTCATTTGAAAATTCTTGTTTATTACCAGTCGGATTAATTCTAAAGAATAGTAATGTTTCTTCGGTTCTAATGACAAAACTATTAACATGTTCTGATTCACAAGCAAGCTGGTGTTTTTCATCTACCTCCATTTCTCAAATCTGTTAACTAGTTTAACTCGACCTTGCCCACCACTTACAACTCCACCAAAGTGAAGGAGTAGCAGATCCCCGGAAAAATTGAGCAGAATGCGGATGTCGTCGAGTTCCTTCGGTATGGTCCCTGCGATGTGGAAACGGAGAGTGCTCATTCAATCTGTTTTTGCAAACAATCGCAATATCAGTGCGAACAAGTTTCGCTACATGCTGTAATATGAATCAATTTCCCTTATAATGTAATTGATATTTTACTAGGCGAGTTTAGGGGGTCTTAGATGCTTACTAGAGACATGTTAAACACAATGAAACCGGGGAAAGAGTTAAATGGACTAGTAGCCACACATGTAATGGAAATTACAGAGGTGGACTGGCTATACGATTATCCATGGTTTAAAGATACAGATGGAACTTACCGTGCGGTAAATGAATATTCAAAGGACATATCCGCTGCATGGGAAGTGGTAGAGAAAATCGATGAAGGAAAGAGAGGTATCAGCGTCTCAAAGTCTCCTTATTACGATGACGTTTGGATAGTTGAAATTAGTATCTTTGAGGCTGATGAAGAGGGTAAAATCCACATTGTTGATAAGTTTATTGCAGAAGCGAAATCTGCCCCTGAGGCCATTTGTAAAGCGGCTCTGCTGGCGGTGTTAAGGCTATGAATCCATTGTGGCGGCTAATCGGTACGATGCCTGCGTCAGAGCATTAATGTTAACCTGATCCACTCATGGTATAATATCCCTCAAGGGGGGTGAGTAGTTTGAAGAAGATTGCTTGTTCTGTCTTTGTTTTAACACTATCAATTGCTGTTTTCGCTGGATCTGCATTCGCAGAATCTAATGTTTTGAAGACTAGACATGATACCGCTAAAAATTCCATAGGAAATATTCGATAATTCGTACTTAAGGTTGACTCATAATGGGTCAACTTTTTTTGTGAATTCCAACTCCAATAATTGCTCTCACCGATACGAAGTTGCAGGCATCACCCACTTGTTTTTTATAGAAAATAACAAGCTATTATTGAAGGCTGACGCTCCTCCATAAACCTTATGAACGTAAGTAGTATTTTAGCGGAAAATATGTTAGTTTAGTAAAAATAGTGTTCACGGGAGCGTTTTGTTGATGAAGGTAAGCATTTTTGATGTTGCAAAAAAATCGGGGTTATCGGTTGTAACGGTATCGAGGGTTCTCAATCATTCAACCTCTGTGCGACAGAAAAATAAGGAAAAGGTTCTTCAAGCCATGAAGGAGCTGAATTACCAGCCGAACGCTTCGGCGCGTAGTCTGGCAAGCGGAAGAACCGGCATTATTGGACTCACTTTGGCTACGCTGCATGATACGGTTTTGGATGCGGTCGTACAGGAAATTAATGATTGCTTGGCGGAGCAAAAATACTTTTTAGCGCTTTCGATTACCGAGGGGGAAGAAGACTCCTTCCATCGTTCCATGTTTCAAGAGGATCGGGTGGACGGAGTCATTTTGCTTTCGCCAAGCAATGCGGATGTATACATAATGGAACTGAAGAAACGGAAGGTTCCGTTTGTTGTTCTCGACAATCAGCAGCGCAATCCGTCGGCTCCTTCCGTTCTAGTGAACAATTTCAAGGGCGGATACGATGCGACGAAACATTTGATTGATCTCGGTCATACAAATATTGCGCATGTGAGCGGTCCGGAGAAGTTTTTCAGCAGCAGGGAAAGGGAGAGGGGCTACTTAGCCGCTCTGAAGGAAGCTGGCCTGGCGCCTTTCGATATTGTCATGGGAGGATTCGATATTCCTTCGGGTTATCGTATTGCACGGAGGTGGATCGATGAGGGGCGGCTGCCTAGCGCTGTTTTTGCGGCGGACGACTTTATGGCGCTTGGCGTTATGGACGCCTTCAAAAATGAAGGTATCCGTATTCCCCGCGACGTCTCGGTTGTCGGATTTGATGACCAGATTTATGCTTCGGAGTTTCATCCCAGCTTAACGACCATTCAACTTCCTTTCGAACAAATCGGCCGGCAGGGCGTTGATATTTTAATGAAGCTGATTAAGGACCCGACGAAGCGGAATGTGACGGTGGAATTGGACCCGCAGTTGATTATCAGAGAGTCAACCGGGCGACCGGCCAGTTAGCCGCCAGATGCTCAATTCTAACAAAAGGCGTTCAACGAAGCGTATTCAGCTTCATTGAACGCCTTTTTTGATGAGTGCTAATGATGAAGAGATTCACAAGTCGTCGAACACAACGTAGGGAATGCTATTTTTGCTTCAGCATAAAGTCTGATGGTCCGATTACCTTGCCGCAAGTAGAACTACTGCGAGAGTGCCGGATTGACAGCGCTGTTGCCGGCCTTAACGACAATGTTGCGGATTCTGCTGGAGCCGGAGCTGCCGATAGCGCTGCCGCTTACACTTGTGTTGGAGGTTGGCACCCAGCGAATGTATAACGTGCTTTGGTTGTTTGCCAAGGCAGGCAGCGGAATATCGGTCAGTTTGCATGCATTACCGGAGCAAGAGAAGCTGGAGCTCAGTGTCAAATCGGTGCCCGCCACATCGGTCCAAGTGGAGGTGTCCGTACTTATTTGTACTTTAAAATTTCTTGGGCCGGTGCTGGAAGACATTTGCTCCGATGACAAGGTTAAGTTGCTCTTATTTTCCGTTGAAATTTTGGCCAGCCAATACTTTGAATTCGATCCATTATCCCAGCCGGAGGTGCGGAGACTGCCCTCCGTATTATCATAGGTGTAGCTGGAAGAGGTTCCGATTCCCTGTATGTTCGATTGCGACTTGTAAATGCCGCCGGTGGCTTCATATACGATAACTCCGCCTACCGTTTTGCGAGTGGAGCTTTCGCTGACGCCACTCCAATTCCATACGGCAGCTATGTCGGTAGAACTTTGATTGCCGGGAACCACTTCGGTTGCTTCCGAGTTGTTTCTTACGCCTACCGCTTTAATAATGAACTTGTAGCTGGTTGAGGAATTGACGCCACCGACTGTGTAGCTGTAAGCGGATTGGCCGTTGACCGCAGCAATATAGGCGCTCCAGTTCGTTCCGATTTTGTTGTCGGCCTCGTAAATCCGGTAGCCTCTGGCTGATTCGGCGCCGCCTGAAGGGGCATTCCATACAAGGGTTGCGTTTGTGCCGGATACGGAAGCGCTGGCGTTTGTTACCTTGTTCGGTTTCGTGTCCGTTCGTTTAATGCTGTACTTGTCGTATTGGCTTATGGCCTCCCCTTTGGCAGCCGTGTAGGAGGTGAAGGTCAGAATACTGTCTGTCACGGCTACATCGATGAACATTTTTTTGTTCGGCTGCGAATTCACTTGAGAGAAGTAGTCGTTCACTTGCGGATCGATATTGTAAAATTTGCCCGCCCCAGTATTGCCCATCAAATAGACAGAGCCTTTCGGATTGACGGCGTTGCCCTGGCTGTCGTACGAAACATTGGTAACGGGCGCGTCATTATACATTTGCTTCGATCTCATATAGAGATGATCATGGCCTTCCAGCACGAGATCCACACCGATTTCATCAAAGACGGGAATGAGATATTGACGATAAAATTGGACACGATCAAATTCGGCTACCGTATTGGCACCAGTGGAATACGGGCCTTTATGCATAGCGACAACTTTCCATTTTTTATCGCTTTTTGCCGCAGTGTACCTGAGCCAATCCATTTGCGCCTGAAGCTGACTGTCGATTTTGTATGGCGAAACTCTGCCCTTGTACTGGGTATTGATCGTCATGAACAGCGCGTCCCCGTATTCAAAGGAATAGACCGAACCGTCGAGCGCACCTGTACCAACATCTTGAGGCAGATTGAAGTGGTTGTAAAAATTGTTGTTCGGATAATCTTCTACCTCGTGGTTGCCAACGACCGGAGCAATAGGAAGATTGGCCAACTCATTCGCAGGAGTTCCCAGAAACCATTGCCATTGCTGCTCCAAATCTCCGTCATCGATCAAATCTCCCGTAATGATAGTGAATTTCGGATTGCCGATATGAGTAATAGCTCTGCTTAACGTATCTTGCCAAAGCTCAAAGTTTGTTTTGGAGGAGCCTTGAGTGTCCGTCGTATAAATAAAGTTGAAATTTTGGTTGTTAGCGGAATCTGTTTTGAAAGAGCCGATAGGCCCCCAGTTGTTCGCATCGCCGTTGCCTGCGCGATACTTATATTCTGTGTCCGGCGTCAAATGAGTGGCAATGACTTTATGGCTCGCAAATTTTTGGGTACGATTGGAACTGCGGTCGGCACTCGTCATAAGTGTGTCGATTATGGTCGCGGTGCCGATAAACGTTGTGGCTGAAGCTTCAGGGAATGTTGATCCGGTTACAAGGGAAGCCGGGACAACTTGTAGAACGGTACCCGTTACTGCTTCCGGCGTATACCAACTGAAAGCCATGCTTGTTCTGGGATCGCCATTAAACGTCATATTTAGCAGCGTCGGCGTTACTGGGGTCGTCATGAAATTCCATATAATCGATCCGGCCGGCGAGACATTGTCGGCGCCTTTCACCATTTGCTTTGGAATGGTAACGGTGTACGTTTTGCCGTGGCTGAAGCTGGCATGGTTAAGCTTCAACGTGTTGCCGTTTACGATTTGAGCCGTCACCCCGCTTACCGATGCGCCGCTTTGATCTTGAATGGTGGCTTTATATCCGCCCACTAGAGAAATGGACTTGTTGAAGGTGACGGTAACAGGCGCGTTCGAGACGACTTCCTGCTCGCCCATGGCGGGAGCCTCCAGCACCGGCACGGTAGGATTAACGATGATTGCGCCGCTGCTTCGAACGCCGCGCACAACAATATCCTTCATTCTGCTGGAGCTGCTGTTGTTGATTTCACCGCCGGATACGCTTGTGTTGGAGGACATCACCCAGCGAATATAGAGCAAGTCCTGATTGCTGGCCCCATTAGGCAGAGGCAAATTGGTCAGCTTGCAAGCGTTGCCGCTGCAAGTAAAGCTGGAATTGCTCAGCGTTACTTGGCCATTCGGAATATCGTTCCACGATAGCCGGTCCGTACTGTATTGAACCTTGAAATCGCGAGGACCGGAGGAGGACGAAGTTTGCTGGGAAGAAAGAGTCAAGTTTTCATAATGTTTAGTAGACAGAGCGATCATCCAATATTTGTGATTGGCGCCGCTGCTCCAGCCTTCGCTACGGATGCTATTTTCGCCTGAAGTATACGTATACGTGGCGTGGTTATTGCCGATGCCGCGGAGCGCAGAGGCGGCTTTGTACGAACCGTCGGTTGCCCAGAAAAGACCGTTCGAGCCTGTGCCCGCGAAAATCCATTCCGCAACTTTTTCAGAAGATTGGGACGAGAGAGCCTCGCCCTCGACAACAATATCTTTAATGCGGCTAGAGCCGGAGCTGCCGACGGAGGAACCGCTGACGCTCGTATTGGAATCCATCAGCCAGCGAATATAGAGCTGAGTTTGATTGCTCGCCAAAGACGGCAAAGCAAGCCCGTTCAGCATACAGGAGCTGCCGGCGCAAGAGAATGTGCTTTCCAGCACCAGATTGCTGCTGCTTACATCCGTCCAACTTTGCATATCCGTGCTGATTTGTGCTTTGAAGTTTTTAGGACCTGTACTGGATGAAAATTGCTTGGATGATAAAACGATGTTTTCATAGCCGGTTGTTGACAGTGACGCAAGCCAATACTTGCTGCCCGAGCCGTTGTCCCATCCCGCTGTGCGGACGCTGCCTTCGGCCATTTCATAGGTGTAGCTTCCGGAAGTGCCGATGCCTTTTAAGACAGAGCTCGTATAAAGTGCGCCTCCTGTCGCTTTGTATTGAACAACGCCATTCACAGTAGATTTGGTTGCGCTTTCACTTACATTTGCAAATTTCCATTCGGACAGCACGACCTTCGTTGCCGCTTGTACAGAATCTTTTGGCAGGGCCAAAGGACCTGACAGCAAGGATAACGACAAAAGGATTGCGGCAAAGCAGCGGAGCAAGGTTGCTTGTTTGCGGTGTAACAGCATCATTCAAACCTCCATTTCGAAATTTAAGTTAAAGCGCTTAAACAATTATGATTATAAGCTCTCCCTCCGAAATTTGTAAACAAAAACATAGGTGAGCGAATAAGGGGATCCATTTACTAATTTTTAAAAATGAAGACTGTATTTCGCGATTGACAAGGCACATATATCGGGTTAGACTCATAACGAAAGTTTAAGCGTTTATACTTTTTACAAAAACGGAAAAGTGAGGGGATGGAAATGAAAATTCGCAAAAAGCTCAAGCAACAGCTGACACGCCCCATGTACGTTTTGTTGGCATTTATGATGATGGTGTCCAGTTTCCCGCCGTTCACGCCTGAGGGAACGGCAAGCGCCGCAGGGGCAACCGGAACGGTGGCCGAGTGGACATTCAATACTTCGCACACGGCTGGCGCCGTAGCTGCAACAGGAGGGACGAACAGTCCATTCGCCTCTCTTCAGGTAGCGGGCGGGCCATCCTTTGAGGAAGCGTCTGCAACAGACAGGCATCTCAAATATCAGGGCTGGCATAACGGTGTGAATACGAAATATTGGCTGGCTTCGCTCTCAACGGAAGCTTTTGAGCAAATAACGATATCGTCACAGCAAAGATCCTCGAACTCCGGGCCAAAGGATTTTAAGGTGCAGATCAGCGTCGACAATCAGGCGTCGTGGATGGATGTGGCAAACAGCGCCGTAGAGGTAGCGAACAGCTACGCCTGCGCGCCATGTGTTTTAAACGAGCTTCCGCTTCCAGCCGCGGCCGATAACAAGACACAATTGTTTATTCGCTGGGTGGTTGCTACGAACACCGCTGTTAATGCCGTGGCAAACCCCGGCGGAGTAGGCGAATTTGGGTCCAGCTACATACGGGACATTGTTATCAAAGGTGTACCCATCGACGGAGTGGAACCTCCGGTAGATACAGAGAAGCCGGCAGCGCCAGCCAATCTTGTCGGCAATGGGCTGACGGATACGACAGCCGGTCTAACATGGACGGCATCGACAGACAATATTGCGGTTAAAGGCTATAACATTTATCGCAATAATGCGAAGGTAGGGGCATCCCAGACTCCTTCCTACACGGATACAGGGCTAGCAATCGGCACAACGTACAATTATTATGTGACCGCTTTCGATGCCGCAAATAATGAATCGGATAGGAGCAACGAGATTCAGGCCACAACGAAAAGTACGGCCCAAGCTGTGCTGGCCTCGTGGCAGATTGCGAATAATGGCGAAGACGGCGTTATCGCTGCGACGAATGGCGTCTATAAAGAAGCGGCCGCGCTTCAAAACGTGGGAGGCATATTCGAAGCGGTAAATACAGGCGAATCGGCGATCAGCTATCAGGGCTGGGATAACGGAGAGAACAAAAAATATTGGCAGGTCACTGTGCCGACCAAAGGTTTTCAAAATATTATCGTATCGTCCGAGCAAAATTCATCCGGCTCCGGTCCGCGTGACTTCAAGCTGCAGATGAGTACGAACAATGCGGAATGGACGGATGTGCCAAATACGAATTTGAAAATGTCCGTTTCTAACTTTAATTGCGCTAATCAAGCATGTAAATTGAAAGATGTTCCGCTGCCGTCCGAAGCGAATCAATCCGATCTGTTGTATTTGCGCTGGATCGTCAGCTCCAATGTAAATACGAACGGCGTCGCGGGTGGAATTGGCGGAGCAGGCTCCAGCAGAATTAGAGATATCCGCATTTCAGGGGAAATGATCCCGGGATCGGAAATTGTCGTGCCGACGCTTGATCTCGTGAAAAGTCCCAAACATAACGCTGTTCAAGTGATGAACGATGCGCCTGTAACGGTGAAGTTCAACAAAGCGGTTAAGCTGGGCGCCGGTTATCCAATTACGATTATCGATCAGAACAATAAGGCTATGGCAAATGTGGAGGCCCAGGTTGTTGGAGGAAACCAATTGCAGCTCAGCCATCCTCATTTTACTTATGACCATACGTACACTGTAACGATTCCTAAGGAAAAGGTTAGCGGCATGGATAACTCACCTCTTATTCGCGACATCTCGTGGAGTTTCAAGATCAATGAATCGCCTGTGAAACCTAAACTGTTCAACATGACCTTTAATGGAGATCCGAGAACAAATATGGGCTTCGCTTGGTATACCGACAAAAAGACGGGCTCGGTTGCAGAAGTCGTCGAAGCTTCCGCGGTATCCGGAAACGTATTCCCTGAAACCGGAGCGATGGTTTTTACTGGCTTCGAAGAAGAGGTTAAAACCTTTATGGTGCCTAACGACAGGAGCACTCAAAATAAATCTACATTTTTCAGCCATAAAGTAATTGCTTCTGGACTGGAGCCGGGCACAACCTACAAATTCCGGCTTGGAAACGGGGAAGCGGGATCGTGGAGCCCGATCGGCTCGTTCACGACCGATATGGCAGAGCATCAGGACTATCGGTTTATTGTCGGGGCCGATTCGCAATCGTCGAGCTTATCCGGCTTTGAGCCATGGGGAGACACATTTAGAAAAGCTGCTGATTTCATAGGAGATCCCAAGTTTCTAATTGTAGCAGGTGATCTCGTTGATAACGGCGATCTGGAGAGCCAATGGCAATGGATGTTCAATGTCGCGGAGGACTCGTTCCTGAAGGTTCCCTATGTTCCGGTTCTTGGCGGACATGAAGTGAACGATTACGATGGCGATGTCACAACGGACAACGATAATTTCTATTATCACTTCAATGTGCCTAAGCAAGTTGTTGCGGGTACGCATCCAGGGTCCGTCTATTCTTTTGAATACGGCGATGCGTTATATATGGTGTTCAATTCACAATATCAAGGCGGGCTTGCCGCCAATGGCAAGGACATCGATTGGGAAGACCCGGAGTTTCGGGCGCAAGTCGATTGGATGCGGAATACGGTAGCCAAGACGGATAAGAAGTGGAAATTCGTTACGTTCCACAAGAGTCCTTACGCATCAGGCGACAATTCTGCATTGTATGAAGACTCGCGAGTACAATTTTACAGACAGCATTTGACACCTGTGTTTGATGAAATGGGCATCGACATGGTGTTCGAAGCTCACGATCATATGTATATGAGATCGTTCCAAATGTACGGCAATAAGGTCGTTTCAAAGTCTGACATTGAGTTTGATGCGGACGGCAATGCGGTCAATCCAAAAGGAACCGTATATCTCATGCCTAACGCCATGGGCAATAAGTTCTACCAAAAGCAGCAGTGGCTGCATGAATTTGATGAGAATTGGAATCCCGTTATCAAAAAAGATGAGCACGGAAATCCGATTCCTTATGATCATTTCTTCGCGGACGTAAACGAACAGCCTGGCAAAAAAATGTTTACAGATGTATCGGTTACGGAGCAGGTGCTGGGGATAAAATCTTATACGGCTGCGGCTGCTGACGAAGGCCAGCCTGGCACAGTCGGCAACGGATTGTTCAAATACGATCAATATGGCATTAAACGAACGGACGTTAAACCGGATAAAGCCGAGCAAGTCAAAGTAGAGATGCAGGGGGATAAGGCTGTTCTTACATGGCAAGCCCCTTCCGACAGCAAGGAGCCGGTAAGAGGCTTCAGAGTTTATGAGAAAAACGATAAAGTATCGACGCATTGGAGCATCTATGTTCCAGTTGCGCAAGGAAAGACAGCGTACAGCTACACGATTGAGGGACTAAATCCGGCTAAAAAATATGATTTTATTGTGAAGGCGGTTGGCGCAAGGATTAATTCAGATCCGGTTGAAGTCACGACGATGGAGGGGCCCAACGAGAATGAGCCGCCATCCGCGCCAACGAATATGACCGCCAAAGCGGCATCTTCCTTCCAAGTACAAGTAAGCTGGACGGCATCCGCAGGCAATGTTGTCGTCTCCGGATATGATGTATACCGCAATAATATGAAAATCGGGCATACGCCGCCGTCAGTCACCTCCTTTACGGACAGCGGACTGAAAGCGGGCGCTACGTACAACTATTATGTCAAGGCGATCAATTCCGTCGGCATCGAATCGCTTGCGAGCAATACGGCTCATGTCAAGACGAAGGACCCGGTAGCGGGCGAGGGGCCGCATAAGCCATTCCCGCAGCATCCTGCTTATGCGGGAGGATCCATTAAACCTAATCATATTACGCAAGCGGAAATGGACGCTACGGTCATTCGTCTGTACAAAGAATGGAAAGCAAAATATTTAAAGTCCAACCCATATAATGCTTCGCAAAAGTATGTATGGTATACGGACGATCTTGACATCAACGATCCGAATGATTGGGAAACGGAGAACGGACTCACCTTTTTCCCGATTACCGCTTCGGAAGCACATGGCTACGGGATGTTGATCACCGCATTAATGGCGGGCCATGATCCGGAGACACAAGCGGATTACGACGCTTTGTATCGTTATTTCAGAGCGTTTCCAAGTGAGATTAATCCCCAGCTTATGGCTTGGCGTCAAGGCGATACAGGTAACGAAATTAAGAGCGTCAGCGGGGTAGATTCGGCTACGGATGGCGATTTGGACATTGCTTATTCTCTGCTGCTGGCTGATCAGCAATGGGGAAGCCAAGGAGAAATTAATTATTTGGCAGAGGCGAAACAAATGATCGAAGCCATTATGTACAGCGAGGTGTACAAAACCGACTGGACATTAAGAATTGCCGACTGGGCTACCTCCGGCAAATATGCGGGAGCGACTAGACCGTCCGACTTTATGCTGCAGCATATGAAGGATTTCGGAACGGTAACGGGAGACGGCGGTTGGGATTCCACCGTTGCCGGAACGTACAATTTGATTAACCATATGTATAAAACGTATAGCCCGAATGCAGGTTTGCTTCCGGATTTTGTTATCAAAAACGGAAACAGCTTTGTTCCGGCGACGCCGAACTGGCTGGAGTCGGACCATGACGGCGACTACTACTACAATTCTTCCCGGGTGCCGTGGAGAATCGCGACCGATTATTTGGTAACGGGAGACAAACGGGCCAAGGATCAATTGACGACGATGAATAAATGGATTCGCGAGAAGGCAGGCAACGATCCGAGCCGTATTTTCTCGGGATATAAGCTGGACGGTTCATCGGGATTGCAGCCATCCCAGGCAGACGAGTGGCAGGATATTACGTTTATAGCTCCATTTATGGTCAGTGCGGCAATCGATGCTTCCAATCAGCAATGGCTAAACGATCTGTGGGACTACAGCGCAGCCATTGACACGGAAGAAGAAATCTACTTCGGCAACAACATTCGTATGCTCAGTGCGATCGTTGTGTCAGGCAACTGGTGGTCGCCGACATTTGTCGATACGGAGGCGCCGTCTGCGCCGGTTGTCCATTATGCCAATGCCGCTTCCAGTTCGGCGATCGATTTGAAGTGGCTGGCTGCGACGGATAATTTGGGAGTTGCCAAATATGAAGTGTACCGGGACGGAAAATTAATTGCAACGACAAATAAGTTGGAATACCGCGATACCGGGTTATCGGCCAGTAAGCAATATGCTTATGTAGTGATGGCATACGATGCGGCAGGCAACGCGTCGAAGTCGAGCAATATGAGGCTGGTCACAACTTCCTCAACAGGCGGATCGGTGACGCCGAAAGATCCGAGCGAAGAGCCTAAAAATCCGTCAGAGCAGGAGCTTCCACAGTTTAAAGATATTCAGAAGCACTGGGCTGAGAAAGATATACGCCGGGCTGTTGAGAAAGGAATTATTAAAGGTTACGAGGATGAAACATTCAGGCCGGACAAAGGGATGACAAGAGCGGAATTTGCCGTTATTTTGGCTAGAGTGTTCAATCTTCGGAGCAACGGAACTTCATTTGAGTTCAAGGATGAAAGTAAAATTGGCTTGTGGGCCAAAGAAAGTATAGCGGCAGCTGTGGAAGCGGGAATTATTAACGGCTATTCGGATGGTACCTTCCAACCAGGAAGAGCCATTACCCGTGCCGAAATGGCAGCCATGATTGCTAGAGCCATCGGACTAGGGACTGATTCCAGCCATGCAAACGGTTTTGCGGATGATGGGGATATTCCGTCATGGGCCAAAGGAGCGATTGATGCGCTTAAAGAGCTTGGCATTGTGAACGGACGGGGCGGCAACAAATATATTCCGAATGGCGAGGCTACGAGAGCTGAAGCTATTGTCATTGCATTAAGATTACTTAATCTTATGAAGGCTGAATAATCGTATTGTAAGGATAGTCAGTGTAAAATTGAAGTTATATTTATTGTGGTTAGGGCTGTCTCGCAGGACAGCCCCTTTTCCAAAATGAGGGGATGTGCGGATACGCAACATAGATTTTATTCGAGGCAATCAAACAAGTTGCATAAACTGCCCGGAGGCAGCCTTACTGCTCAGACGCTTCAGGAAAAACCCTCGTTTCAAAAATCTCTTTGGTCGCTTCATCTTGGATGCTAACCGTAATCTTCATTTTCTCTGACGATACGCCGCTGTAGACTTGGTAAGGCGATGCGGCATATGCAATAGCTTCAGATGCCATACCATCTATTTCACTATCATATGTTGTTCGGTCTACGATCAGGGTAAACTCGGAAAAAGATTTATTATGATTCACGTCTTTGATAGACTCAAATAGTTCGCCAGTCTTCAATTTTTTTACATAATCAAGCACGATTTTCTCATATTCTTTCAGTATGCTTTTATACGCGGATTTTGATATTTTGTAAGTGATTGATCCATCTTCATTTTTTGTAACCTCGTCGGCTCCATTTTTTTTGGCCTCAGCAGTAACTTGGTCAAAATCCTGACCTTCAAGCATACTTGCCGGTATCGTGATCTTGTTACTAAACAGCCCTTTGTTTACTTCCATATATTTTCTATTTGTCGTGGCTGGATTCGCTGCTTCAGATACTGTTTCCCCGACATCCTGGGTTTCATTTCTTGCTGGATCTTTTGACTCCGAAGCCCCGCATGCAGATAAGAGCAGGGTCAAAGTTGCTGTGACTGTTATAAGAAGTTTTTTCATCGTGTGCCTCCAAGTGGGTAATTTATCCTATATATTACTACAACCTTCCAAATATGCCTATCAAAATAAAAAAGTCTGAAGTAGGCTTAAAATAATCCAGGCTTTAAAATGGAGGAGCAGTGAAGTCTAATCCGCTGCTTTTTTTGCTTTGTAAGAAATAGGATATAAATATTCCTTGCATCAAGAACGTATGTTCTGTGTATAATAAATACGGATACAGAACGTATGTTCGAAAGGCAGGGTTTGCTTATGCAACAGGACCGCTCAATTTTGCTCGTAGATGGTCAGGCGTTTTATGCATCAATAGAAAAAGCAGCTCACCCGGAATATAAGGATAAACCTGTTGCGGTCGCCGATCCGTCTCGTAGAAGCGGAATCATTCTTGCGGCTTGCTCCATAGCCAAAGAGCGAGGCGTGACGACAGCAAGCAGGGTTGGGGAGGCACTTGCGCTATGTCCCGATTTAATCGTGATCAAGCCGCGGATGCAGCATTACATTACCGTTTCTCTTTTAATAACGGAAATATTTGAATCATTTACCGACTTAGTTGAACCGTACTCCATTGATGAGCAGTTTTTGGATGTGACCGGCTCGGTTGGAATTTACGGATCGGCGGAAGACATTGCTCGTCAAATACAGCAGCGCGTACTTTTATCGACCGGAGTATGGTCGCGGGTCGGCATCGGACCAACCAAAATTCTCGCCAAAACGGCGACCGACAACTTTTCCAAAAAGCGGCCTGACGGTATTTATAGCTTAAATCAACATAACATCGAACGGGATTTGTGGCCGCTGCCTGTCCATAAAATGTTCATGGTGGCTAACCGGATGACCCAGCGCTTTGTTCTGCGTGGAATTCATACGATTGGCGATATCGCCCGGATGGAGCTGGCGGATTTTAAACAATTAATGCGGCGCATGATGGGCAAACAATCGGATATCCAAGCGGAGTATTATTGGCAAACTGCACGCGGCATAGACCCCAGCCCGGTCGTACCGTCGATTAGAGGGGCATTAAAATCCGTAAATAACGGTAAAACTTTGCGCGCATCGCTCTATACCCGTAAAGAAGACGTGGAGGTCGTTATTTTGGAAATATGCATGGAGGTGTGTCGCCGAGCCCGCGATATGGGCGTGCAAGGACGTGTCGTGTCTTTAGGGATCGGTGAATCGGACGGACATCGGGCAAACGTGTTCAACCGACAATGTACGCTGCCGCATCCGACTAATTTAACACATGAGGTGACGGCTGCCGTACTGCGCCTCTTTGACGAGCATTGGCAAGGGCTGCCGACGAGCCATGTCATGATTGCGCTAACCCAACTATCGAGCGACGAAGTGCAGCAGCTCGACCTATTTGACGATCGGGCCAAAATTTATAACCTGGAGCGGACAGCGGACGGAATAAAGGATCGTTTTGGAGATGCGGCCATTATGCGGGCATCGTCGTTGTTGGATGCGGGAGTGGCTCGTGAGCGTGCGGAACAGATCGGAGGTCACTTTAAATGAGCAAATTAGACGGCAACGAGAGATGGAAAACGAAAATGTTGCTTACCGAGCATAAAGAGCAGTATGATAAACGTCATGAGCCAAAGCTGACGGGGCGGCCAACTCTAGAGGAAATGACTCAGATTAGAGATTATATCATGTATCCGTACATGCTCGAAATGATCGAAAAAAGTTTACATGAGATGGCCGTTATACAGGTAGCTTTAAAGAGTGTAATGGTACGATGCATGGAGTATTTAAGGCGAAGAGTAACGGATGATTATTATGCTGTAAAACGCGAGCTCAAAGGTAAAAACATAAAGGTGGCTGGTGAGGAGACCGAAGAGGGAATTTTGTATTACCGATATTTTTGTCGGGGATATGAAGAAAGATTCGGTATTGTACGAGAAGCATTGCGAAACGAGATCGTCGTTCGTATGACCCAGTATACGAAAGAAATCGGAATGCAGCTGAAAAAACAATGAGGAGATAACTAGACTATGGCAAAGGGAACCGCAAAACCGAAACGGCCGACGAGGGACGAATATGTACTGGAAGAATTAGGCGAACGGCTAGTCGAAGCTCACCAAGAGGAAGCGACGGTTCGGATGGATGTCTGGAACTGGGAGGAGCCGGTTCAAGGTCGAATCGTGCATATGGATTCCCGTACAAAACTTGTTCATGTTGAGCAACATGGCGAAATTACAAAAGTTCCTTTTATGGATATTATGTCCCTCCAAAATGCTGGAGCTGATTATTAATAAAGTACCTGAAGCGACAATAAGAAATAAAAAAACACCTGATAAAGGTGTTTTTAATTTTACGATATGAATCACTTATTACAGTGGGTATTTACGTAATACACCTGTTGCCGCGTGAGAAGAATTGTTGCTTTCGGCTTTAATGGACAGTTGGTAAGAACAATTTGAATGCAGTTTTATGTTGTATGTTGCAGAACCGTTCCCCACTTTTTCAAATGCAATTCCATGGGTACCAGCAAGGGGACCTTCAGCGGGGCATGTTTGGTGTACAACTAAATAAGCAGTGCCATTACCATGCGAGCTTACTGTCACTTGACCAAACTGACCATGTCCTTGAATTGTGCCGCTAGCAGTACCCTGATTGTAGGCAGTAACATATAAGGATAAGACGTCACTGTTCGCTGAAACAGCACTTGACCCAACTAACCATATAAGCAAAGTAAGTCCAATAATTCTAAGTTTGTTTTTCATACTTATCCTCCTCGGTATTTTTGGGAAATCGTTTATTATTCCAGTTTATCCCCGCTAGTGGAGGATTTTTAACTCCTTTCTACTAAAAAGGATCGCATAGTTGACGCTTGCTTATTGTACTACTATTACTAATTATGATGTAATATGATAATTAATTGATTTTTTATAAAAATAAGGAAATCAATATATGCAATTAGGGTGAGTTTGTAAAATATGGAGTGCGAGCTTGTTTTACTTTGCGTCATTATTCTTGATTAAGTGGGATTAGTTAATGGGCAGCATTTGCGAGTAAATGAATACATCGGGTATTACAATTCAGATCGCTGCCAATGGACATTAAAAAAGATGACTACTGATGAATTCAGAAGTCATCTTTTGACGGCTTAGTCCACAAGGTCCTTTTATAAACTGTCTACAAATCAGGTTACGTTCACCCGTAATAGTTAGCGGGCTTTTTTTATTTCTTTTCTTTTTGAAAAACGGCCCTGTACTTTTGAACTGCTGCATTGATTTTTCCATCAACGAAAGAAATACCTGGTTCTTGATCAATGATAGTATCGGAGTAATAAACGATTAGATAGTCATTAGCCTGGTAAAACGCATAGAAATCTTGTGCAATTTTTTCAGAGTGCTCTTTTTTAAGCCCAAGGAAGGATTTTTTTTGATGCTCCTCGTTTTTAAAATGAAGAACGGCTAATCTACCTGGATTATTGGATATTGTGAAATATTGAGTTTCCCATTCATTGTTTGCAAGCCATTCAATATTCGTCCTATTATCAGTAATTTGTATATCCATGCCTTTATCAATCAGTATGTCCTTTACGTCTAGACTTTTTTGAGTGTTTGAGCAACTTACAAGTAGCAAAATTAACACCAATAATAAGGGGATTTTTAAGACATTTTTAATTGTCATTCTTCCTCCTTCAAAAATAAAACTGTCATCTACATGATCTCAAAATGAAATACTAGTGCCGGTAAACAGCTTCCTGAAACCTTCTTCGTTAATCTCTTTATGACGTAACGGCACCACAACTTCAGTGACTAAATCATTTATTTCATCTTCAACTTCTAGTATTCTAGCCTTCATGCTAGTAGGTCTCCTTCTTCAAATAGTGCTTCAAAAATGATATGGAAACCTAAAGCCCGTAAGCCAAAAGGTTTCAGGCGTGATTCAATTACCTTTTCGAAATACAAAATCCCCTTTACTTTACCAGAATTAAAAACTTCCCGCAGGTAAAAGTTTCATGTTTAAAAAGCCAATCCAAAAAGCCCGTTGACCACAAGGGAGCACGGACTAGTTAAATCCTTATCATTTAGCTACAAAAAATGTCTCCCTACCTAAGGAATCATCTTTCTAAACTGAATTAACTCATGAATATAATGATCCAGATTTTTTTTGGCCATTGCAAATTGGTTCAAGTCGCGGGGAGGACGATGGCTTCTTTGCTCAAAATCATGTTCAAGGGCTTCTAGAGCAAGTCCTGCGGCTAAAGTGCTTATGCCGTCGCCGATGGTTACGATGGAAACCCCAATAAAGGAAATTCGCGCTATATGTATATCCCTTAAACGGGCTTGCTGCTCGCTTTGCTTATTCTGATCCATTTAAATCCCACTCCTTTTATAAGGGGCATAGTTACTTATAATGCATGCTCTTAAACGTCAGGGCGTTTCCCTTTAGAAATATATGCGTTTGACCATTAGGACATGTTCAATAAAATGGTCAGCTTCTTCTCACACAGTTCTTTTAAACGGCTGACAATTGGAACAGCATTTTCAACAACGTCCGAATGAAGGGATGAATTGTTCAAGTGTTTCTAAGCCAAATTTCTCCCGTATTTACGGCAAAAACAACCCCAATCCAGTTGCTTTAAAAAAAATTTCTACAAGGCCGCATATATTTTCAAAAACGTCACAAAATATAGTCACATCCAACTAAGGAGTGACACACACATGAGCAGAAACAGTTCAAACCAATTGATCGTACCTCAAGCAAAAGCAGCAATTAACCAACTGAAAGCAGAAGCAGCTTCCCAACTGGGCGTTGCGCTTCAACCTGACGGTTACAATGGTAACCTGTCGACTCGTGAAGCGGGTTCCATCGGTGGCTACATCACGCAAAAATTGGTTCAAATTGCTGAGCAACAACTTAGCGGTGGCCAACGCAACTTCTAAGTAACACTTAAGCCCTTCGGTTCTTTTGAGCCGAGGGGCTTTTTATTTTGGCCTGCGCATTTTTTTCTATCCCGCAAACCCGAAAAAGGGTATAGTTGTTAAAAAAAGCAGTAGTGGGAGGAAAAGGGATGACGCTGCAATCAAAGTTTGTGGATAACAATGGCGTTCGCCTTCATTATTTGGATTCGGAAGGAACAAGCTCTGAAGTGCCCCTTTTCATTAGTCCGGGCCTTTCGGAGAGGGCAGAGGAATATGAGGAGCTTATCGCTTATTTGGCTCCCAGAAGATGTGTTGTTTTGTCATACAGGGGCAGGGGGAAAAGTGAAACGCCATTTGCCGGCTATGGGTTAAAAGAGCATGTTTCGGATTTGGATAGTGTGGCGCAAGCTGCGGGGCTGCATCTATTTCATCTATACGCCTATTCAAGGGGCGTATCTTATGCACTAGGGTACTTACAGCAAAATTCGGAAAAGGTGGCTTCAATACTGCTGCAGGACTATCCGCCCGAACATAAAGCCATGACAGAGGATTGGGCCGAAAATTATATCGGCAATTATCTTATTCCTAATAAAAGAACAGGACATATTCGTTCAGAAGCGGTATGGGGAATTCAGCGGGAATCCGAACAAATTCATTTTGATTTTACAATGGACAAGAAAATGCTTCTTTTGCGAGGTTTGCAAGAGGGAAGCTTGCTAAGCGAGCTTGACGTGGATCGATACATAAAACGAGCCTCTAATGCCACCGTTGTAGGTTTTGAACATTCCGCCCATGACATTAGAAGCGTGGAAAAAGAACTCCTTTTTCAAACCATAAAAAACTTTTTGCAAAAATAGGGGACGGGGATGGTTTAATCCCCGCCGCCACCGCCACCGCCGCCATCACTGCCGCTTGACCCGCCACTGCTGCCGCTGTCTCCACCCGACCAGCCGCCAGATCCGCTGCTGCCACCGCTGTCTCCGCCGCCGAACCAGCCGCCGCCAGATTTGCTGCTGCCGCTGTCTTCGCTGCCGAACCAGCCGCCGCCAGATCGGCTGTTGCCGCTGTCTTCGTTGCTGAACGAGTCGTTTCCAGATCGGCTGTTGCCGCTGTCTTCATTGCTGAACGAACCACTTCCAGATCGGCTGTTGCCGCTGTCTCCGCCGCCGAACCAGCCGCCGCCAGATCGGCTGCTGCCGTTGTGTTCGCTGCTGGACCAGGTGCTGGTCGAATGAATGTAATCATCACCATCATCGTCGGCTTTTCCATGTTTTCTTTTTTTAACGGTGTGGGAAATAGTAAAATTGTATTGTATGTTTTCTACATTTCTAGAATGATTGCCGCGCCTGTCGTACTTGTTGCGCCGATGTTTTGAGGCCAATTGAATCCCTAGTACACTTACCGAAATACAGAAGACGACCAAGCAGATGAATATAATAATAATAGTACCGACCATGTGTAGAACCTCCTTTATCCTGCAATCCCACTTTCATCCTAACATAACTTATTACATATGAACCATCGTTTGTTTAAATGGTCTGCACTGGTTTATTAACTTTTTGCCATGACTAGGCGTAAGTAAGTTAGATAGGAAATATAAAAATACATATGGCATTAGGAGGTTAAGCAACTTGAGATGGAGGTTTTTATGGGAAGGATTGCTGCTTAGTGCAGTGCTGCAAGCCGGTTATGTACTTTGGGCGATAATTCAAGGTTTTATTTTGACTAAAAACTACAGCCCGGCCATTTTGGAAAGTTACGAAAATGTAGATCATTTGCAAAGCCAAGTGGAATTTGGCGTAGTAGATCATTATGGATGGATCGTACAAGGTATCCTTTTTATTGGAACAACAGCTGTTTATATGCTTATAAGAAGCTTCATCGCCGCCAAGCGGAACAAGGGGGCTGTAAAATGAAGAAAAGGCATGTAAGAAGAAGCTTTTTTACTCTACTCATCGCGGTGTTCATCCTTGCCGGCTGCTCCAACGAGCACTTGAAAGAGCTTCATTTAATGGATCAGCAATGGACTGAACAGAAATTGGAGGAATACCGACTCGACGTTAAGCCGGGCACGCTGCTGGATGATTACCAGCTTCAAACAGAAGGGCTGAAAACGCAAAGCGCTTATCTGCTTGCTGGGGATGAGAAGCTTTATGTTTATTGCTTTGATTCTGAGGAACAATTGGTGCACGGATTTAAGGCGATAAAGGCTCAGACGGTTCATCTCAGCTTTTTGCCTCAATATTATTTTATTAACAATGTGATGATTGTTTATTTTATGATTGGGCCCGATCAGGAGCAATTCAAGCAAGTGGAACGAATGGTGGATGGATTTTTGGATGAACCCGCCAAATAAACGGGAAATGGCAAAGTTATTGCCCAGACTATTGCTCCTTATTGCCGCATATGGTGATAGAAACGGCATAGGGGGCGATCGGGATGGCGGAACAGGCTGCTTATTTAGTGATCTGGCTTATAGGATTGTTTGGCATTGTAGGAATACTTATTGGCTTGCTGGCCCGGTTAATCCAAAGAGATACATGGGAATACGACGAAACGTTTATTTGGCAAAGAAAAATAAAGGAATAGCGGGAAGGGCGCTTGGGGCATGCTACCTCTTGAATGGATGCAACTCCCATGATGAAGGAGGAAAGCAACATGGACCAAGTGAATAACGAGGCAGCAGAGAGCCGCGAATCCATCGTAGCCGTACAGAAAAACGGCGATGGAGACTTGACCGCATTCAAAACGTCCTCTGGCCGCGAACTGGATTATGCAGCAGCACTTCAAGAGGTTCAAGCGGGACGTCTTGCAGGCGTTAACGCGTTTAAAGGAAGAGACGGAGAAACGTATATTCGTGGCGATGCCGACGGAGATCCAACCAACAACCTGGATCAGCTTCCGTTATTTTAAGGAGTTTAACACTCAAACAAGTTCATTTCGCTTGAAAAAAACGGCTGCACTGCGTCTCCGATATGGAGGCAGGCGGCCGTTTTTTACATATATTCATCTGTTAGCTTTTATAAAAGATAAGTTTTTCGCTGCTCGACAATGGTCATCGCACCCGTTTTGCCTCTGAATTGGTCCAAGGCATCGCCATAATGCATGAGCCATACCCGCTTTTGAATCTCCTCAGGCAACGTTAACAGCTCGTCCAATGAAGCGTGAACGACCCCTGGCGGCTCTAACTGGCAGTCGTGATAAATCGTCTCTACTCCGTCTTCGATAAGAGCCTCCAGCAGCTTTTGGTCAAATTTCATATCTGCGGAGTAAAACCATTTCCGGTTGAAACGGAAGGAAAAGCTCGCTTTCCCTTCAATGTGTTTCGTTTGAATGAGCTCCACCGAAAGCCCTGGAGCAAGCTCATGCTGGATACCAGGCGCTAGCGGCCGAACTTCGAAAAAGTCGGACAACGCGTTTAAAGGTCCTTGCGTCAGCCCTCCCCGAAGCGTCGTCTCCCAAATCGGTTCAACCAGTTGTTCCGCGATGTACAGCACGGGTTTCCGATTATATTTAAACATCATTTGAAAAGCATACTCTTCAAGCCCCCCAACATGATCCCCATGGATATGGCTGATCAGCACGGCATCCAGCTGCGAGAAATCGAGTCCCGCCTCATGCAGAGCTTTCGGCAAAGTAATGCCGCAATCCACGAGCAGGCGGTAGCCGTCTACTTCTATTAAGGCGTTGTTATTGTCATACTTTTTGGCAAATGCACTGCCTGTTCCGATCATCGTCACCTGCATCCGGATTGTCCCCTCCCCAATACCATTCAAGTTAACTGTAACAAATTAATCGACCCTTGCCAATTAGAGGAACCACCTCAGCTTATGCCGACATACAATGTCAATGCTAAAGGATAAGTGAAGGGGATGGCGGTATGAGCAAAGGCAAAGGGAAAGTGACGAAAAAGAAGCAGCAGGCGAGTGATCGGAAGCATGTGTCCTATAAGCTTGTGCTGTCGGATACGTGTGCGGTGTGCAAAACGCCTTGCGCGCGAGGCCTAAACTATTTGGCTCGCCTGAGTGAGCCGGGGGCGGTAGGCAAAGGCGTTCCTTGCATTTTAACCAAAACGTACGTGTAGCCCTTTCATTTCCCGGGGAAGCGCAGTTTTCAACAAGTTTTGACAGCTGCCCGTCTTTCCACGCTCCATGAACAGAAATTGTTCCGGCAGCGGCGCAACTTTGTACAGGGAGACGAGTATAACCATACATCCAACATATTCGGACGGAGGTTATACATTGATGAAATGGCGGAAAGTAGCGGCTTTGATTTTGCTGCTCTCCCTGTGCGGCAGTACAGTTATTTTTGCTAATGCCGCCGTACAAAAGGTGCGAGTGCTGATTAACGGGGCGGAGCAGGACGACGGCGGCATTGTTTTCGACGGGAAAACTTATTTGCCGCTAAGGCAAGTTGCCGATTCTTTGCTGGCGATTGTAAACTGGGATAACGCAAGCAAGCGGGCAACCATATACAAGCCGAATGTCCACATGTTCCTTTATAAAGGAAACAGCCCATTTGGCGTTGTCGACAAAGGGTTTCAAGGGAAAATTAAAGTGTTCGCCCAGGTGGACAATTTGCAAACGAACATCGAAGCTGTAAAAGTATCGATTGCAGACCCAGGGGGCAAAGAAAGAAGCATTGAAAGCAAAAAAGTGCCTCGCGGCACCAAAGACATTTTTTGGTTTGTATCGGAAGAGTTCGATTACAAATTTGATTCGGCAGGACAATATACCGTCCGTTTTTATGTGCAGCTGGACGGTTCCGATGACTGGTCGGCCGTCTCTGAAAAAGTGGTAACGTCCAGAAATCCGTAATTCGCCGGGCCCCTCGTATTTGAGGGGCTTTTCGTTTGACCCGCTTGCGCTCGGCATGGTACGATGAGAAAGTATGATTAATTTTGTGAAATGGGGTAACAATCATGAGCGAGCACAAGCATGATCACGAGCACGGGGAAGATTGCGGCTGCGGACATGATCACGATCACGACGAGCATGTCTTTATCGTAACAAACGATGAAGGCGAAGAGCGCGAAATGGTTATGGTCTATACTTTTGAATCGGAAGAAAACGTATATGCTGTTTTGCTGGACCGTCAAGATCCTGAACAAGACGGCGTTATTTTCCGCATTGAAGAAGAAGGCGAAGAATCTTTCCTTGTTGGCATCGACGACGACGCCGAGTGGGAGCGCGTTACAGCTATCTACGAAGAGATCGCACGTACCGAGAACGAAGAGGAATAATCTCTTTTTGTTTTTAGGAACGCGACATGACAAAGGGGCTCCTCATCAGGCGTTGGCCAGAGTGGATGCCCCTTTTTTGTCATTTATTTTCTAGGATTGTAATAGACCGTTCTGCCGTTGAACATGGTTAACTCCGCTTGGAGTCCTTTGGCCATGTACTTGCAAAGCTCATTTGCTTTCGCTTTGTCTCCATGAGTCGCTTCGTCCGGCAGCACCACTTGAATGCATTTCACTTGCTGGCCGCTTGCGCTTGCCGTTTCGCTTGGCCCGATAATGATATGTTTGTAGTGGGAGCTTACGCCTTTTAAATAAAACCACCGGTCATCTCCTTTTGTTTCAATCGTGTAAGGAAATGCGGCTCCGGCGTAATCCCATCCGAGCTGCGTGCCGGTTAAGGCGGTTTGATCCCTGTACCGATGCAGCCGGTTTTGAATGTCTTGAAGCGTAATGTCTTGGTCCGTCGAGCCTTGCACAAGCTTAATGAAAGCACTCTGACTCATCAACCATCACCTCAAGCCCATCATAGCACGGGTCTGGCAGGCTGACAATAAGTCCCATTGCCCTTAAGAGATAGCAGTTTCTTCGACAATGACTTTGACAAACTCGATGCTGCGATCCTCTGGACCTTTCACGGGAAGACCGACTTCAACGTGGTCGACAATGTAGTCGATGTTTTTTTGCGAGATGACTTCACCCGGCAGCAAAATAGGAATGCCCGGCGGATACACATAAATAAATTCGGCGATAATCCGTCCGGCGGACTCTTTAAACGGAATGACTTCCGTCTCCCCATAGAAGGCGTCGCGCGGCGAAAGCGAAAGCTGAGGGATATCGGGAATTTTGACGACCAGCTCGCGGGATTCTGCTCCATCATGGAACGCATCCGATAAGCCTTGAAGCGCTTCAAGCAATTTTGCTACCGTTTCTGACGTATCTCCCGGCGTAACTAGGCAAAGAATGTTATACATATCGCTTAGTTCAATTTCTAAATTATAGTTGTCTCTTAGCCAGTTTTCCGTCTCGTAGCCCGTAATGCCGAGATGACGGACATGGACCGTAAGCTTTGTCGGATCGTAATCATAGGTAGCCTCGTCACCCAGAATTTCTTCGCCAAAGGAATACAGCCCTGGAATTTCGTTAATTTTTTTGCGGGTGTCTTGTGCTAGCTCGATCGCTTTGTCCGCAATATTCCGTCCGTTCAAAGCAAGGTTCCGCCTTGAAGTATCCAGCGAGGCGAGCAGGATATAGGATGTGGAGGTAGTCGTCAGCATGCTGATGATCGTTTGCACCCGATGCGGATTGACGCGGCCTCTCCGAATGTTAAGCACGGAGCTTTGCGTCATGGAGCCTCCCAGCTTGTGCACGCTAGTGGCAGCCATATCGGCTCCCGCCTGCATGGCGGACATCGGCAGCTTGTCATGAAAATGAATCAACACGCCATGGGCTTCATCGACGAGCACAGGGATATCGTAGCTATGCACGAGGTCGACGATTTCCTTCAGGTTGGCGCAAATGCCAAAGTAAGTCGGATTAATGACAAGAACGGCTTTGGCGTCGGGATGTTTTTCAAGCGCCCGCTTCACGGAACGGGTTGTAATGCCATGATCGATGCCCAGTTTGCCGTCTCTGGCCGGCGAGATAAATACCGGTCTTGCGCCGGCAAAAATAATAGCGGCCATAATCGATTTATGAACGTTGCGCGGCACAATGATTTTGTCTCCTGGAACGCAAACGGACATAATCATCGTGATGATCGCGTTGCTCGTCCCCTGCACGGAGAAATACGTATAGTCGGCGCCGAATGCGTCGGCCGCCAGCTTTTGCGCTTCTTCAATGACGCCGGTTGGCTGATGCAAATCATCGAGCGGGGCTATATTGATAAGATCGATCGACAAAGCGTTGTCGCCGATAAACTCTCGGAATTCCGAATCGCTTCCTACCCCTTTTTTGTGTCCCGGAATATGGAACTGAACCGGGTTTTGCTCCGCATGATGGCGAAGCGCAGTGAAGAGCGGGGTTTTATTATGATCCATCGCTGTCATCCCTGCCTTTCGTAAGTTGTACAAACAAGGTTGAGTATAACAAAAACAGGGGTGAATGCAAGTAAAAAAGGGCCGGGGACGCGCTTACAAAGGGATTGCATGGAAATTGTTTAAAAATTGTTCATACATCGTCTCTTTATAGTTATGTTACGATAGTTTGATGGAGGGATTGCATCATGAAGGATAAACGATTGCTAATAGTTATGGCTGTTCTTATGATTACTTTTATCGGCTTCGGCATTATCATTCCGGTCATGCCGGAAATTATCCAAGATGTGGACCCGAAAGCGGCGGAGCTGCATACGGGCAGAATGCTGGCGCTGTATTCGCTTATTTCGCTGCTGTTGTCGCCGCTATGGGGGACTTGGTCGGACAGAATCGGCAGAAGACCCATCATTTTGACGGGACTGATCGGATTTTCGGCTAGCTTTTTGCTGTTTGGCTTGGCAGCTGACAATTTAACGCTTATGTATGTGTCCCGTGCTTTGGGCGGCTTGTTTTCGGGAGCGGTTGCATCCGTTATTGTCGCTTACGTTGCGGACATCACCCCGCCGGATCAGCGGACAAAAGGGATGGGGCTCGTCGGCATGTCCATCGGACTCGGTTTTACGCTTGGGCCGGGCATTGGCGGATTGCTTAGCGTCGTTTCCATGCCGATGCCGTTTTTTGCCGCTGCTGCATTGTCGTTTATTACGTTTTTGCTGGCGGCTTCTATGCTTAAGGAATCGCTGGACCCGGATAAGAGAAAAAGCAAGAATGAAAAACGGGTATCGCGCTGGACAGCTTTCCGCGGTCCTTTGAAGCATCTTTATGTGCTGGCGTTTTTTGTTACGTTTACGCTTGCCGGAATGGAAGCCACGTTGCAGTTTTTCGGGATGAGACGTTTCGATGTGACTCCGCTTCAAGTAGGGATTCTCTTTTTTGTTTGCGGTCTCGTCGGCGCGCTTGTGCAAGGAGGCGTCGTACGTCGCCGTATCAAAAAGGGAGAAGAGCCGAAATACATCGCGATCGGTCTTGTCGTGTCCGCGCTTGGGTTTTTCCTGCTGCTCTTCGCTCACTCGCTGGCATGGGCCATCTTGTCGCTTGCCGTATTCGGCATCGGCAACGCCCTTATCCGTCCTTGCGTCACTTCGCTTATTACGCAGAAGACGACAGTTGGGCAAGGCGTCGCATCCGGACTCAGCTCCTCAATGGACAGTCTTGGACGCATTGCCGGTCCTTTGCTGGGATCGATGCTGTTTACGATCCAAATGGGGTTGCCTTATTTAATCGGAGGCATTTTGTGCTTGGCGGCGCTATTGTTGATCGTTCGCTTCCGGCAGCTTGACGCTCGCGAGCAAAATGAACCGTCCGTATCGGGATAAAATAAAATGGACCGGCTTGCCGGACAAAGGACCAGCCAGATGTTGCGGCTGGTCCTTTTTGTTATGACTGGAGTCATGGTTTTGAAGCAAACCGATGACGGAAGACAGTGGGGCTTCATTCTTTTTGTATATAAACTAAAACCGTAAACCTAATGGGATCAGATCCTCAGTGGAAGAAAGGGGGAAGAGGGATCGTTTTCACAAAATGGGCGGCAAGCGGTTTACGGCCCTTCTCCTTCTAGGGATGTAGACGAGCTGCGACCAATGATGGGGCTTGAATTTAGACCGCAGACGTTTTTCCAACCTTTTACCAAACGCTACGATAAGAAAGACAAAAAAAGTTATCCATGTTGGAGAGGGAGAATGAGCAGTAGGATGAACAAGATAACAGAATGGTCTTTTCGAAACAAAGCGGCAATTGGATTGTTAGTTGTGATGGCGCTCGTCATGGGAGCGTTCAGCTATTTCCGTCTGCCAATGGAGTTTTTGCCTGCGGCCGATCAGCCGCAAGTGATGATTACGGCAATCGGGCAAGGAAACAGTGCAAAATCAATGGAAGAGCAAGTGACGAATCCGCTTGAGGAAGCGGTTATGTATACGAAAGGAAAAACTTCTGTATTTTCTACTACCGGAGACGGTTATTCGCAAATTACGGTTCATTTCGATTCCAAAACGAATATGAAAGCGGCGAAAGCGGAGATCGAAGGATCGATCGAAGGGGTAAGCTTGCCGGCGAACGTCATGAAACCTTTTGTTCTCCATTTAGATACAACGATGATTCCGATTAGCTGGGTTACAGTTTCATTTGATGAAGGACTTAGCCAGCAGGAAAAAAATAAAAAGTTGGATAAAATCGAAAGCGAGTTTAAAAACATCGAAGGTACGGGACAAATTACCGTCTCCGGCAGAGCGAGCTCCGTCGTGACGGTTACGCCTTCAAAAGAACGATTGGAAGAAGCCGGACTTCCGGTTCAATCGTTAATGAATGTGCTTCAAGGAAGAGGGGCTTCCGTTTCACTCGGGGAAAAAGTAGTGGACGGATCGGCGATCAATGTTCATTTGACGGCCGAAATTTCCGATGTGGCAACGCTTCAATCGCTGCCTGTCACACCAGAGCTGAAATTAAGTGATGTGGCGAAAGTAGAGCTTTCGGATAAGCAGGAGTCCGTTAACCGGATGAACGGCAAAGATGCCATCATGTTCACAATAGCCAAATCGGGTAATGCCAATGCTGTTGCAGTAGGGAAGCTGGTCGAAGAGAAAATTGCCGAGCTGAACAAAGCGGATTCCGCCATTGAAGCAAGCCTGTTGCTCAGCAGCGCCGATTCCGTGGTGACCTCGGTCAACAGCATGCTTCGCGAAGTGCTGCTTGGCGCTTTGTTCGCCACCATCGTAATCCTTTTGTTTATGCGCAATTTTAAAGCGACGATTGTCACCATCGTCTCGATCCCTCTGTCGCTGGCCATCACGCTTTATTTGCTGCAATTGTCCGGCGTTTCTCTCAATATTATTACGCTTGGAGGCGTAGCGGTCGCCGTCGGCAGGCTCGTAGACGACAGTATAGTCGTTATAGAAAATATTTACCGCAGACTTCAGCGCGAGTCGTTCTCCGTCAAGCTGATTATCGATTCGACAAAAGAAGTCGCTCTGGCGATTACGTCGTCCACAATCGTTACAGTCGCCGTATTTCTGCCGATGGGATTGCTTCGCGGCTCTCTGCAAGCGTTTCTGCTGCCGTTTGCGCTTACCGTTACGTACTCCCTGCTTGCTTCGCTTGTCGTTGCGCTTACCGTCGTGCCGCTGCTTAGCGCCGTCATGCTGAAAGGGACCAAAGAGAAGGAGCATAAAGGCTCCCCGCGGTTCGCTGCGTTTATTGCATGGAATTTGAAGCATAAATGGATACCGCTTTTGCTTTCTGTGCTGCTGCTGGTAGGTTCGGTAGGAGCTTACGTTTCAATGCCAAAGGGGGCGCTTGACTCCTCCTCCGCGCAAAATGCCAACGTACAGCTGCAATTTCCAAGCGATACGCCGTATGAAAAAGTGCTTGAAGCGGGAGAACAGCTTGACGAATATTTAACGAAGCATGAATCTGTAGAATGGGTCATGATGACGTTCGGCAACAGCGCGGACAATGCCCGTTTCGGCTCCGTATCGTCGCCTACTCTAGTTTCTTATATGGTTGATTTTAAAGATCATGTCGATGCCGAAGCCTTTTTGGAAGAGGTTCGGGGGCAGAAGGGGCAGTTCGCGAATGCCGATCTTCAGGCCGATGCAGCCGATTTGATGATGGGCGGCGGTTCCTCCGTTATTTACATGGACGTAACTGGAGATGACGCATCGCAACTAGCGGGTACGGCAGACCAAACGATGAAAGCTGTCTCCTCTATAAAAGGTGTCCTGAAGGTCGAGAGCAACCAAGAAGAGAAGAAGTCGGTTTATACGTATAAAATGAAGCCGGGCGAGGCAAAAGGCGAAGAGGTGGCTATGCAGCTGCACAGCCTGATTAATCCGATGCCGATTGGCGTCATTAAAGTGGACGGAGCAGACACGCCCGTCATGCTTCAGCCGATTGCCAACCCTTCGACGGAAGCGGATTTAAAGGCATTGACCGTCATGACGGAAAGCGGGCCAAAAGCGGTATCGGAAGTGGCCGTTCTGGAGAAAGCGGAACAACCGAGCTCGTATTACCATAAAGACGGCAAAACGTATATCCGCATCTCCGCCAGTGTCGAGCCAAAAGAGCTTTCGGTTGTCGGAACGGAAGTCAACAAAGTGATTGCGGATTTGAAACTGCCGGAGGGCGTAAACGTTTCGGTTGGCGGAGCTTCCGCCGAACAGTCCAGCGATTTCGCCGATATTGGCTCTACAGCTCTTATCTCTATCGGTATCGTCTATCTCATTATGGTTTTGACGTTCAAAACGCTTCGCGCTCCGCTGGCGATCATGTTCTCGTTGCCGCTTGCCGCGATCGGCGCGGTTGTCGGGCTGCTCGTATCCGGCGTAACTCCGGACTTTACGGCCATGTTCGGCGCATTGATGCTGATCGGCATCGTCGTCACCAATGCCATCGTGCTTATTGACCGCGTGAAGCAAAATGAAAAAACGATGTCGATCCGCGATTCCTTGATCGAAGCCGCAACCACGAGAATGCGTCCAATTGTGATGACCGCTCTTGCGACGGTATGCGCGATGCTGCCGCTTGTATTCGGCAATCACGAATCCGGCAGCATCGTATCGCAAAGCCTCGCAATCGTCGTTATCGGCGGACTGACCGCAGCAACGCTGCTGACGCTGATTATCGTGCCGTGCGTATATGAGCTGATGTTCTTCCGCAAATCGCGCAAGGAAAGAAAGTCGGCTCGAGTGGTCAGCACGGCGGAAGCGGCTTCCACTTTGGAGCATTAACTTATAACCGGAAAAAATGAATCTCAAAAAGGCGGTGCAGAATTTCATTCCTGCATCGCCTTTTTTATGCTGCTAATGGGAAGCAGGTCTACACCGAGCAAGCTATCTGATAAAGAGGCATAAGCTGACGGTAGGTCGACGATGCGAAATCCAGTAATGCTTCCCCGTCTTGCAGCAGCTTATCGTCTGCTTTCACGTGACGCCCGATGAGCAATTCCGCTTTCTGCACGTCGCGGAAGCGGACAAGGGCAGCACGCCATTCTTCGTCCGACATTTGCGAGACGGCTGTACAATCCTTTTTCATATGATCCATAGAAAACACGTAGTCGTCAGGCACCATAGACTGCACTTCATCGATCCGGTTCAGCAAATGTGACGCGATCCCTTTTTTATTCGGCAATTCGTAAATCATGGCCAGCCATAAAAACAAGTGATCGTCGAACAGGCCAAGCTGGAAATGGGGGTGGGCTTTGTAGCCGCGTTTATTGCTGCAAATCGCCAGCCAAGTGTCTTTCGGCGGATTGACCTTGCGTCTGGCGTGCCTCGCGATATGGAGGTGCATCTCGTTGCCGGCGTATACGGCCAGCTCCCCGGCAAGCCGCTCGCCGATTGCACGAAACTTGGGCTGAATAAGAGTTTGGATGCCGGTCATCCTCTCTTCCAAACCTTGAAGCTGAAACACATCAAAATCGGATGGGGCAAAGCCGGTTAGACCGGCGGATATCGTGTTTGTCATAAGTGTTCTCCCTAAACAAAGATCAATTATAAAATAAGAATCATTTTAATTATAAAAAATACAGCTTCGGATGGCAACCGTTTGGACGAAGCTCCTTTGAGATTGTCCTGTGGAACACAAGCGACCAGCGGGGCAAAAGCGTTTATTTTCAAAAATGGGAGCTTTCTTTGTAAAATTAGTCAATAATCCAAGTTGCCATAACATAAGATGGAGTATAAGATATGGATAAGAACAAATTATCAGAACATTTCGTCAACTAATTGACAAAGGGAGGGATTGCCGTGAACAAAAGCTATGAAGTCGAATATTGCAATTTGGAGCTGCGATTCGAACGTCGGCAAATCCAAAATCTCATCCGTGATCTTATTCAGGAAGGGTACTCCTTGTATTGGAGCGAAACGGAGGGTCAGTTTCTCGTATCGATTCGAACAGGGCGCAAGCTCGTGAAGCTGCATTTCCAACGTATGAAAAACCGGTACAAAATTGTAGGCGATTATATTATCAAGGATGAAAAGTTGTCTGAGCTGCTGGAAAAGCTGATTAATGACACACGTGGACATGCGGTCGTGAAGCGGATCAAGGATCGTCAAATCGTCATCGAAAACATTATGTTCGGCGAGATTATACGACTTGTGGAGGTGTCGGGGATGGAGCATCGCATCATCTATCAGAAGAAACCTTTCGTCACGATAGAGGAAATGATCAAGGCGTTCCAATCAAAACGCGGCGAAGAACGAGCGGCCGTACTCCGTTATGAGCTGGACTATGAGCTCTCCGTTTTGCACGATGCTTTAGAGGCTAAAGATGAGGAAGCGGTTGCATTGTCCAAAGAGCGACTGCTCTCACTACGGTCGGAAATGCTGCAATTGGAGCTGTAACGGATGATTCAAGCGGGTGCCGTCCTTTTTTAAACGACTGTATGCCTATAGCTGGCAGGCTAAAGGTGTAGAGTCGTTTTTTTGCGTTCATATAAGGGGTATGCCTCTTTCGCCTATCTTCTATAAGAAAAACTTTGCCTACTTCTCAATAAATCTGATGCGATGGATGCGACATTTTTCCATTCAAACGGTTTTCATATCGATTCAAAAGGAGTAGAATATAGCTATTGCGATTAAATATATAGACGAAGGATGGAAAAACCAGATGTCAAAACAACAAATCGGCGTAATCGGTCTGGCAGTCATGGGCAAAAATTTGGCCCTTAATATTGAAAGCAGAGGTTTTACGGTTTCCGTATTTAACCGCTCCCGCGAAAAAACGGACGAGCTGGTGAAGGAAGCCGCAGGCAAAAATCTTGTTCCCGCATATACAATAGAGGAGTTTGTTCAATCTCTAGAAGTGCCTCGCAAAATTTTGATCATGGTTCAAGCAGGAGCCGGTACGGATGCAACGATCGACTCTCTTGTGCCGCATTTGGATCAAGGCGATATCATTATCGACGGAGGCAACGCCTATTTCCCTGATACGCAGCGCCGCAGCAAGGATCTTGAGGTAAAAGGCTTCCGATTTATCGGAACTGGCGTCTCCGGCGGCGAAGAAGGCGCGCTGAAAGGACCGTCCATTATGCCGGGCGGCCAAAAGTCCGCATATGAGCTTGTAGAGCCGATTTTGACGGCGATTTCCGCTAAAGTAGGCGAAGACGCTTGCTGTACGTATATCGGACCGGACGGCGCTGGCCATTATGTGAAGATGGTTCACAACGGCATCGAATACGGCGATATGCAGCTAATTTGCGAAGCGTACGACCTGCTCCAAAACGTTCTCGGCGTCAGCACGGAAGAGCTGCACGAAATTTTTACAGAGTGGAATAAAGGCGAGCTGGACAGCTACCTGATTGAAATTACACGCGATATTTTCTCCAAATACGACCCGGAAACGGGCAAGCCGATGGTGGACGTTATTTTGGATTCCGCCGGCCAGAAGGGCACAGGCAAATGGACAAGCCAAAGCTCGCTTGATCTTGGCGTCCCGCTTTCCATTATTACGGAATCCGTATTTACCCGCTTCCTGTCCGCGATGAAGGAAGAGCGCGTTGCGGCAAGCAAAGTGCTGAAAGGGCCTGCAAAAGCGCCGTTCCAAGGCGACAAGGCCGCATTTATCGAAGCGGTTCGCAAGGCGCTGTTCGCCAGCAAAATTTGCTCGTACGCGCAAGGCTTCGCGCAAATGCGCGCTGCTTCTGAAGAATACGGCTGGGATCTACGCTACGGCGATATCGCGATGATATTCCGCGGCGGCTGCATCATCCGCGCGCGTTTCCTGCAAAACATCAAGGAAGCTTACGACCGCGATCCGGAGCTGCGCAACTTGCTTCTTGATCCTTACTTCCAAGAGATCGTGGAGTCGTACCAAGGCGCATGGCGCGAAGTGGTATCTGTGGCCGTTACAAACGGCGTGCCGGTCCCAGCATTCGCAAGCGCACTGGCTTACTTCGACAGCTACCGTACAGAGCGTTTGCCTGCCAACCTGCTGCAAGCGCAGCGTGACTATTTTGGCGCTCATACGTTCAAACGTGTGGACAAAGAAGGTAGCTTCCACTTCAACTGGCTGCAGTCCTAACGATTATTTCTCCGGGATCAGCCCGTGGGCCGCTTCCTTCAGCCAATGTCTGAGCCGGCTGGCCTCTTGATCGCAGTAATGTCTGCGCCCGATGAGCGCCATGGAAGCTTCGGCGAAATTTAAAAAGTTTTGCATTAGGCGTGGCTGCGATAGACCAAGTAACAACGGGTCTTCGTCAGCCACCTTTTTTTTGATATAACCGAGCATCCAAACGACGTCGTCCCGGCATAGAGGATGCTCGGGGTCCAAAATTTGGCCGATTCTGAGCTTGGCCGCATTTGGAGTTTGCGGATAGGGCTCGCTAGTCATAGGCAGAGTCACTCCTATCATGGGATATGCATCTATTATGCATCATTATCATCCATACGGCTTTATCAACTTTTTTATACCCTCCGCTTGCAAAAAAATGATATGATATGGAAGAAATCATACGTAAAAGGATGGATTTTTACATGGAATCCGAAATGCGCGACAAACTGATATTGATTGGGTTCATGGGAACCGGCAAATCAAGCGTCAGCCGCGGGCTGGCGGAGCGGCTCGGCTGGGAACGCGTCGATGTGGACGAAGAGATTGAGAAGGCCGAAGGCCGCACGATTGCTTCTATTTTTTCGGATGCCGGCGAAGAGGCTTTTCGCACTATAGAATCAAGCATGCTGCGTACCATTGCGGAAGACGATCGTCCTGCCGTTGTAGCTACTGGCGGCGGAGCTGTGTTGAGCAGTGAAAATCGCGATTGCATGAAAACAAACGGTTTTGTTGTCGCGCTTCAGGCCAGCCCTGAAATGATTATATCCCGAGTGATGACGGATAGTTCGCGTCCTTTGCTTGCGGGGGGCGTCTCCGAGCGGGTGCATCGTCTGCTTGAGGAGCGCCGGGGCGCTTACGATTTTGCGCATTATTCCATAGATACGACGGAACTGTCCGTCGATGATGTTGTATCAGCCATTTTAAGAGAATGGAATTCCTATTCCGTTATCCAATAAAACCATATAGAAGGGGACCTACCTAAAAATGGACGTAATCGTAACGCCGACACCGAAGCTAACTGGAAAACTAGAGGCATTATCCTCCAAAAATTATACGACCCGCTATTTGCTCGTTGCAGCGCTTGCGGAAGGTACAAGCACTATCTATTTCCCCGCACATAGCGAAGATAGCGACGCGATGCGCCGTTGTATCCGTGATCTTGGCGCTATCGTGGAAGAAGATGACGAAAAAATCGTCATTACCGGATTTGGCCGGAATCCGAAGCCGGTTGAGCAACTCGACGTTGGCAATGCAGGAGCCGTCTTGCGGTTTTTGATGGCGATTGCGGCTTTGTGCCCGGACGTTACGTTTATTAACCGTTACCCGGATTCCCTTGGCAAACGTCCGCATGACGATTTGATCGAATCCTTAAGCAAAATGAACGTGCAAATTGAACATAATAACGGAAAGCTGCCGATTTCGATCAAAGGCGGTCAGCCAAAGGGCGGGCATATTCAAGTTTCCGGCAATATCAGCTCCCAGTTTTTGAGCGCGCTGCTGTTCCTTACCCCGCTCCTGGAGGAAGACAGCGAAATCGAAGTGCTTCACGATTTGAAATCGAAAGTGGTTGTCGGCCAAACTCTTGAAGTGCTGGAGCAAGCGGGCATCATCATTCATGCGGACGAAGATTATATGAGATTCCGCGTGCCTGGACGCCAGAGCTATGAGGCCAAAACGTACACCGTACAAGGAGACTACCCTGGTTCCGCAGCGATTCTGGCCGCGGCTGCCGTAACGGAATCCGATGTGACGATCAACCGCCTGATGGAAAACAGCAAGCAAGGCGAACGCGCTGTCGTTGACGTTTTGCGGATGATGGAAGTTCCGCTTACGCATGAAAACGGAGTTGTGCATGTACAAGGAAACGGCAAGCTAAAAGCGGTGGAGTTCGACGGCGACCATGCGACGGATGCCGTTCTTGCCATGGTAGCGGCTGCCGTATTTGCAGAGGGTACTTCCCGTTTTTACAACGTAGAAAATTTGCGTTACAAGGAATGTGACCGGATTACCGATTATTTGAACGAGCTTCGCAAGGCAGGGGCAAATGTGGAAGAGCGCCAAAGCGAAATTATCGTTCATGGACGTCCGGAAGGAGTGGAAGGCGGCGTAGATATTAATGCGCACTACGACCACCGTGTTATTATGGCGCTGACGATTGTTGGCCTTCGTGCCAAACAGCCGCTTCGCATTCACGACGCTCATCATGTCGCCAAGTCGTATCCGATTTATTTTGACCATTTGAAAGCGCTGGGCGCAAATGTAGAATGGGTGGACGGAGCGCCCGGCTCTTCCCATTAAACCACGAAATGAGGTGTCGGCATGGCTTTTCAAAACCCGGAACGGGAACAAATTAAAGAAATTTTGAGCGGCAGCCAGACGGTTGCAGTCGTTGGATTGTCCGACAATCCGGAACGAGTTTCTTATATGGTGTCCGAGGCTATGCAAGCTAAAGGCTACACCATTATCCCTGTCAATCCCAATGCGGAAACGATACTGGGGCAAAAGAGTTACGGAAAGCTTGCGGATATTCCCGTGCCTGTCGATATTGTCAACGTGTTTCGCCGCAGCGAATTTACGCCTCCCGTTGCCGAAGAGGCGGTCGCCATTGGCGCGAAGACATTATGGCTTCAGCTCGGCGTTGCGAGTGATGAAGCCGCCAACATCGCATCCGAAGGCGGTCTGAACGTCATTATGGACCGCTGCATTAAAGTGGAGGATTCCATTTTGCTTCCAGGAGGCAAAGCCAAAACCTGACGCTCATAATTTAAGAGCGTGTTCTCCACAATAAGAAAGTCTTTTGATTTAAGGAAAGAATCATCAACAGGGCGGGCCCCTTCAGGGACCCGCCGTTTCTTTTGACAAATACAAGGCGAGCGCCTAACATTGAAGAAGAAAAGCTGGAATGAAGCATGTTCTTTACATGTTGATTTTAGGACTGCTTTGCTTAAGAAGCGGGTAGAGGAGGTTTGCGATGACGTTTTTAGGAAGCCTGCAGCAGCTTGGCAGAGCTTTCATGCTGCCGATGATCGTTCTTCCTGGCGCGGCTGTGTTTCTTAGCTTGAGCCAGCTGCCTTGGGATTACATAGGATTGCCTGGCATGCCCGATCATTTGCGGGCGGCCAGCGAAATGATCTTTTTATATTTGCCGTATTTGTTTGCGGTAGGCGTAGCGCTTGGATTAACGGGCAATGCGCTGGCGGCTGGCATGGCGGCTTTGGTCGGAATGATTATTTATACGGGCATAACGGGAGCCTCCAGCCTGCAAATCGAGCCGACCGTACTCATTGGCGCCATCATTGGCATAACGGCGGGCTTTAGCCACGAACGGTTTAAAGATTTACGGCTGCCGGAATACATACAGTTTTTTGGAGGACCGCGTTTTGTCCCGTTATTCGTCAGCTTCATTTCGTTTATCTTTGCGATCGGGATGGTCAATGTCGCCCCGTACCTGCATCGCTTTTTGTTTGATTTGGGTGAGATTGTAGCATCCGGGGGCGGTTTCGGCGTTTTTCTTTATGGTTTCGTGCTTAGAATTTTGGTCGTGTTCGGGCTGCACCATTTGGTTAGCCATGTGTTCTGGTTTCAGATTGGCGGGTATGAGACGGAAGCCGGAAATATCGTTTACGGCGATTTGCCGCGCTTTTTTGCAGGCGATCCAACGGCGGGCGCCTTTATGGCCGGTCTGTATCCTACCATGATGTTTGCTTTGCCGGCCATTGCTTTTGCTATTATTCATGAAGCGCGAGAAGACTTGAAGCCTAAAATACGCAAAACGTTTGTGTATGCGGCTTTAGCTTCCTTTTTAACTGGAGTGACCGAGCCGGTCGAATTCGCCTTTTTGTTTGTTGCTCCTTTTTTGTACGTGATACATGCCATCTTGTCTGGCATCATTATGTGGATTACTTATGAGCTTGGTATTTTACACGGCTTCTCGTTTTCGGCGGGGGCGATTGACTTTATTATTAACGAGCATTTGGCGACCAGAGGCTGGCTCATTATTCCGATTGGCATCGTCGTAGGAATCGTTTATTACGTGTTGTTCCGCTTTGCGATTCGAAAATTCCGCATTCCGACACCGGGTCGCGAAGAAGGATCGCAGCTTGACGAGTGGGCGGGAGATATCCCATACCGGGCTCCGCTTATTTTGCAAGCGATCGGCGGCAAAGACAACATTGTTCAGATGGAGTCATGTATAACGCGGCTGCGGCTTAAAGTTTCAAACGAAAAAGTCATTGACTCGAACGCGCTGCGCAATCTCGGCGCTGCTGGAGTCATCCGTTTAGGCGGAGGCCATGTCCAGGTCGTCTTCGGCACTTATTCGGAGCTGATTCGCGAGGAAATGCTGAAAGCAATCAGGCGGGATCAAGCTCAAGTATTGTTCCATTCTCCGATGCAAGGGCGGATGATTCCGCTGGAAGAAGTGCCCGATCCTATTTTTGCGGGCAAGCTGGTGGGCCAAGGGGTAGCTTTTTTCCCTGACAAAGGGGAGCTTGTTTCGCCTGTAAAAGGAAAGGTCATTCATATTTACCCTACCATGCACGCCATCGGCATCAAAACGCCGGAAGGGCTGGAAGTGCTTCTGCATATCGGAATCGACACCTCGCGGCTTGCGGGCAAATCTTATTTCCAAGCGTTCGTAAAGGAAGGGGACGACGTGCTGCCGGGAATGCTGCTTATCCGGTTCAACCTGCAGCGGGTGCGCAAAGAGAGCAAATCGCTTGCGACGCCAATGGTCATCACCAATTCCGATGTCGTTCATTCTTGGCGTTTTGCGCCGTTTAAAGCTGTAAAGAAGGGACAAAGCTCGGTTATGTCAGTTGTACTTAAAGAGAGCAACGGTGGAGGGGAAACACAATGATTCAAGGTATTGGCGCATCTATGGGCATCGCCATCGGGAAAGCGTTTGTGCTGCCCAATTGGGAATGGGAAGTGCCGGATCAGAAAGTTGACGTTGCCGATTTTGCCCGGGAGTTCGAAAGAGTGTACGAGGGCATTCGGACGTCGAAGCATGAAATTGAACAAATTAAAGATGAGCTCCGCGAAGTGGTTGGCTCTGAAGAAACTCATATATTCGACGCGCATATCGCCATTTTGGACGATCCTGTCTTTATGAACGAAATTCAAGGCATTATCCAAAGGCAATACAAAGCGGCGGAAGTAGCAGTTAAGGAAGCGATCGACCATTTTGTGACGATGTTTGATTTGCTGGATGACGATTATATGAAGGAGCGGGCGCTGGACATTAAAGATGTAGGCAACCGGTTATTGAAGCATCTGCTCGGCGTTCCGGAAATTCAGCTGCCGGCAGATACGCAGCCCTTTATTTTAATAGCGAAGGAGCTGTCTCCGTCCCAGCTCGCCCATATTAATCCGGATCATGTGCTTGGCATCGTTACGCTGGCCGGGAGCACAACTTCACACTCCTCCATCATGGCCCGCGCACTAGGCATTCCGCTCGTGGTCGGCGTGGAACAAGGGCTTGAGGAAACGATACTGACGGGCCAAACGATCATTATCGATGGCGGGGAAGGCGCTGTGTTTATTGAGCCGGGGCCCACCGTCATTGAGCAGTACAACGAATTGCAGGACAAACAAAACGAAGCCAAAATAAAGCTGCAGCATTTTGCGGGCCAGCGCTCTGTTACGCTAGACGGCAAACCGCTTAGACTAGAGGCGAATATCAGCTCAATTAAAGAGCTTGAAATTGCGCTTACGAGCGGAGCGAATGGAGTCGGATTGTTCCGGACCGAATTTTTGTATATGGACCGCAATCGGTTTCCGCGGGAAGAGGAGCAATTCGATGTTTACCGGGGGGTAGCGGAGAAGCTGGCCGGAGATCCGCTAGTGATTCGAACGCTGGATATCGGAGGCGACAAGCAGCTCGATTATTTCGACTTGCCGGAGGAGGATAATCCGTTTCTCGGATATCGGGCCATCCGTATTTCGCTCGACCGCAAAGATTTGTTTAAAACGCAGCTGCGCGCCATTTTGCGAGCAAGCGTATACGGTCAAGTCAAACTCATGTACCCGCTTATTTCATCGGTGGAAGAGGTGAGGGCGGCCAATGCGATTTTGAATGAGGCAAAAGCGGAGCTTGATCGCGAGGGGCTTCCTTACGATGACGGGATGAAAGTAGGCATAATGATCGAAGTGCCGGCTGCCGTCATGATCGCGGATTTGCTTGCGCAGGAGGTCGACTTTTTTAGCATAGGGACAAATGATCTGGTGCAGTTTACACTTGCGGTGGATCGGATGAACGAAGAGATTTCTCACTTGTATGAGCCATTCCATCCTGCGCTGCTCCGAATGCTGACCCATACGGTCGAAGCGGCCAAGCGATGCGGCATTACGGTTGGCGTATGCGGAGAATTGGCGGGAGATTTAAGAGCGTTGCCAATTTGGCTAAGTTTGGACGTTGACGGACTGAGCATGTCCGCGCATTCCATTCTTCAAGTGAAAGAACGGCTGCTCGGCTCTAGCCAGACAGAGGGCAGAGTGCTGTTCGAACAATTAAAAAGCTGCCGGACGAGCGGTGAAGTTATCGCTATGCTTGAGGCGTTTTCGGAGCGCAGAGACGAAGAAACAGCGAATGGTTAACCCATTCGCTGTTCTAATGCGTCCACAAATGCTTTTGCGTAAGGAGGAAGGTCTGGCGGACGGCGGGCCGAAATGAGATTTCCGTCTACTACAACCGGCTCGTCAAACCATGTCGCTCCGGCATTTTCCATATCGTCTCTAATGCCAGGAGTAGAGGTGACTTTGCGTCCTTCCAAAATTTTGGCCGAGATGAGCACCCACCCGGCATGGCAAATTTGGCCGATCGGCTTGTTCGCGGCATCCAGTTCCTTTACTAGCTGCAATACTTTCGGGTAACGTCTCAGCTTATCCGGCGCCCAACCGCCCGGCACTAGAAGGCCGATAATGTCGTCGCCGTTCACCTCGTCGAAGGACAAGTCGGCAACGGCCGGCACGCCATATTTGCCAATATGGGTTTTACCCTTTTCGGGACCGGCGTACAGAACCGTAGCGCCCGCTTCGCGAACGCGATAGACAGGATACCATAGTTCCAAATCTTCAAACTCGTCATCCAGCAAGCAGATGACCGTTTTGTTTTGCAAGGACATTTTCCATTCCTCCATTGTGATGGATAACTTATCATTTCAACTCTATTTTATCGAAGGAGATCGCATGAATCAAATGACCGGACAAAAAGAGACCTCCAAAGCGCGCAGGCTGCTCCGATTCGTACCCGCGATCGTTTGGATGGCCGTTATTTTTGCATTGTCCTCTCGAACGGGCGACGAAGTTAATTCCGCCCTGCCCTTTTTTCAAAAGCTTTTTCCCGGCATGACCAGCTTTGATTGGGGTCATTATGTTTCTTATTTTATTCTTGCCGCAGCGTTCGATTACGGGTTTGGGAAACGTTCCGAACGGATAAGGATGAAGGCTATTATCGTTTTGTTGTGTGGCCTGTACGGGGTTACCGATGAAATTCATCAATATTATGTAGGCGGAAGAATGATGGACATTATGGATGTTCGCAACGATATTATTGGGGCGACCGTATGGGTTTTGTTCGTTTCGATTCCTCCGGTTTTGCGCATTTGGCGAAAAATATCGACTTAATGTAGTTTTTTCGCATATTTTATGCACGTAGTAAAAATTACAAAGCCGCATTAGCAGGAGTTTTGACAAAAAAGGTCGAATAATTTACTCGTTCTCATTATGAATAAGGCAGGAATGATAGCGGCACCCGCCGTTATGAGAGGGAGATGACCATTTTGCGTAAGAAATGCCTTTGCGGCGAGATGATGACGATGAAGCTTCGGACCGTCATCTATTCGGGAAAAGTAGAGATTGACAATGTTCCGATCTTTTCATGCGCGTTTTGCAACCGAAGCGAAGTCATTCCGGAAGTGAAGCCCGACTTGACGGGATTGATCGCCCAGCTTGGCGCTACACCCGATAAGAGCACTTTTTTGTTTAACGAATGTAACGAGTGGGCAGATTTGTTAGTAGAAGCGAAAGTGAATCGCGGACATACGGAAGTCCATGAAGTAGAAGCATTGACGCAGCAAAGAATCAATACGCTGCTCGACTTGTATTTAATGGCCCAATCGCTGAATGACGAAGCATGGATAGCCGATCTGAACAAAAGGCTGGAGCAAATTAGCAGAAGAACGCTGCATACATAAGCAAGGCCCCTTTAGAGGATATCCGTACTTGGCGATTCCGGCTTCACATTGCGAAAAGTAATAATTTGTCGTATCATTACGTTAATCATGCGGCGTACGAACAAATAAAATTCTGAGCAAATGGAGAGAGAATCCGTGACGGTAACCATTTATGATGTAGCAAGAGAAGCAGGAGTGTCCATGGCTACGGTTTCCCGGGTTGTAAACAATAACCCCAACGTGAAGCCAGCCACTAGGAAAAAGGTTTACGAGGCGATCGAGCGTCTGGGCTATCGTCCAAATGCGGTTGCCCGCGGTCTAGCAAGCAAAAAAACGACAACAGTTGGCGTGGTTATTCCCGACATCTCCAATGCCATTTTTGCGGAAGTGGCGCGCGGAATTGAAGACATCGCTAATATGTATCATTATAATATTATTTTATGCAACGCCGACAAGAAGAAGGATAAAGAAATCCGCGTCATCAATACGCTGCTGGAGAAGCAAGTGGACGGTCTTCTGTTTATGGGAGGCGCGGTAACGGAAGAGCATCTTCAAGCGTTCCGCACCGCTAACGTGCCAATCGTGCTTTGCGCGACGAGCGATGACAACAACCAAATTCCGTCGGTCGATATCAATCATGAAGAAGCGGCTTACGACGCAGTCAAACTGCTCGTTGCCGAAGGCCACAAACGGATTGCGATGATTAGCGGGACGCTTCAGGATCCTTCGAACGGTTATGCGAGATTCCAAGGCTACAAGCGCGCTTTGGATGCTTCCGGCATTACATATGACGACACTTTGGTTCGCATAGGCAATTACCGGTATGAGTCCGGTGCGGAAGCGATGAAATATTTTATCGGGTTGGATGAAAGACCAACGGCCGTATTTTCGGCGACGGATGAAATGGCGATTGGCGCCATCCATTGCATTCAGGATTCCGGCTTGCAAGTTCCGTCCGATATTTCCGTCATCAGTGTCGACAACAGCCGGATGGCGTCAATGGTGCGGCCGCAATTAACGGCGGTTGCCCAGCCGATGTACGATATCGGCGCCGTATCTATGCGTTTGCTGACCAAGCTGATGAAAAAGGAAAATGTCGAGCAGTCCAAAGTCGTTTTGCCCCATGAAATCGTTGTCCGTCAATCGGTTGGAGGAAAATAGCATATATGTCTACCGGGAAAATTGGAATCATTGGTGCTATGGCAGAAGAAATCAAGCTGCTTCATGAGCATGTGGACGTAGCGTCCAGCTTTACGAAAGCAGGAATTACTTATTACGAAGGAACGCTTCATGGGAAGTCCGTCATTTATTGCAAATCGGGCGTCGGCAAAGTCAATGCGGCGGTTTGCACGCAGCTTCTGCTGGATGCGGGCGCTGGAAGTGTCCTGTTTACCGGTGTAGCCGGCGCGCTTGATCCAAGGCTCAATATCGGCGACATTGTCGTGTCCACTTCTTGCATTCAGCATGATATGGATTGTACGCCGCTTGGGTTTGCCAAAGGCGAAATCCCATTCCACCCGAATTGGGAGTTTAAAGCGGATGAAGTTTTGGTGCAGCTAGCGTCAAGCGCAAGCGAGAAGCTGTTCTCTGGCCGCAGCTTGAAGGGGAAGGTGCTCTCGGGCGATCAGTTTATTGCCAGCCGCGAAACGGTTGAAGCTCTTCACGTAGCTTTCCAAGGCGCCTGCGCTGAGATGGAAGGCGCTTCAGTCGCCCAAGTATGTGAGATGAACGGCATTCCATTTGTCATCATCCGGTCCATGTCCGATAAGGCGGACGGTTCGGCTCATGTTAATTTTCCTGAGTTTACGGTAGAAGCTTCAAAGAACTCCTATCAAATCATCAACGAGATGGTTAAACATATGCAATAGCCTTTTTAAAAGGAAGAACCTTCACTATCCGCTTTGTCGCGGAGTGAAGGTTCTTTTTTTGCGGGTACAAAAGTTATAAGTCCTGAATAACAATGGTTTGAACGTTGCGATTTTGCTCCGTAATCACTTCTCTTCTAGGAATAGCCTGAACATTCGTCAAGTCGTCAAGCCAGCAATCCGGCAGGGGGACGGGGCTTTCGTTGCCCCATCGTTTCAGCCAAGCCTCCGGCAGCGGGGAGGAGCCCTCTGATGATATAGAGGCAACGAGAGGATGCTCCGTCATCTCGAGCCAAACAAGCGCCCATGCGCGCGGCACAACACGCCAAATGTCGTAGCCGCCCCCGCCCACCGCAATCCATTTCCCGCCGGTGTAGGAGTGGGCCAGCTCGTGTATAATAGCTGGAATTTCACGATAAATCCGCATGCTGCAATGAATGTGGGAGAGCGGATCGAAGGCATGCGCGTCGCAGCCATGTTGGCTGAGAATCACATCCGGTTTATAAAATTCAATGACTTTGCGGAGCGTCACGTTAAAGCTTTCAAGCCAAGACTCATCTTCGGTATAAGGTTCGAGAGGGACGTTAAAGCAGCTGCCGTATCCTTTATCGACGCCTTTTTCGTAGGCAAAACCTGTCCCAGGGAACAAATATTTACCCGTCTCATGAATGGAATAGGTGCAAACATCAGGGTCGTCGTAGAAGCTCCACTGCACGCCATCGCCATGATGGACGTCAGTATCGATATAGAGCACTCTCGCCTTGTAATGCTGGCGGATATGTTTGATGGCGATTGCGGCGTCGTTATAGACGCAAAACCCAGCCGCACGATCCGGAAAAGCGTGATGCAGGCCGCCCGCCAAATGGAACGCATGCAGGTGGCGTCCGCTCATCACGGCTTCGGCAGCGGCTACAGAACCCGTCACAATAGCCGAAGCTGCTTTATGCAGCCCTGGAAAAAAAGGAGTGTCCTCCGTTTGAAGTCCAAATTGATCCGCAAGGACGGACTTGCGGCGCGGGTCGTCTTCCGTATCCAGAGCCTTGACGGCTTGTACGTAGTCGGGGCGATGGACGAGCTCCAGCATATGATCGCCGATAAGCTCCTCAGGATAATAAATGTCTTCATCGGTAAGCGCTTGCGATTCCTTCAATAAATCCATCGTCAAGGATAGGCGAATAGGATCGAAGGGATGGTCTTCATGAAATTTATAGCCGGTTGAATCGGAATGATGAATGAAAACAGCGTTGGATATCATTCTAAGCTCATTTCCTTTCCCTAATATATGTACGGCTTAGTACATGAATCGTCCTCGGAAGCGCACCCGGTCGAACTTTTCGATCGAACTAAGAGGTACTTCTTTGCCAATACGAACCATGAGGCAATTGGCAGGATGGGAGCATATTTCCGGATCATCGGTAGCGTACCAAATCATGCCTACCGATTTCATCAAGTTTTCCATCATGTTGCGATAATCCCACACACTTAAGCCCGTTCCTTCCAAATCCCAATGCCAATAATATTCTGTCGTATAAACGATCATGTTTTCGAGCTGCTCTTCGACGAAAGCCATCTCAATCATTTTTTTTCCGAGTCCAAAAGCGCGATAGTTGTCGGCCACCTCGATAGCGCCGAGCTCGATCAAGTCGTTCATTCCGCCTTCCGACCAACGTTCAAGCTCATCGGGATAGTGGAAAGTGACGTAGCCGACAATGAGATCGCCGTCTCTAGCCAAAATAATTCTTCCTTCTTCCAAATCCGCTATTTCCACTAGCGCTCCATGCTGTTCGGCAGGCCTTCGGAAGGCGTCGAGCTTGGGATGCATAACGTATTCTGACAATCGGCTCGCTGGAACCGGTCCTTCAATAACTAGCTCCCGGTAGTGATCGATTGAATCAATTGTAATCATTTCTCTCTGCAGCCGCTTGCGGTGCTCCATCCGTAGGGTCCCCTTTCGTCTCAACTGTCGAGAAAACTGATTAAATCTTCCACAAAATGATTATTTCCTACTATTCTTTATAACAAACAATCAAGAAAATGAAAAGCGTAGTCGGAAGTAAACAAATTGTGGTATAATGATTGTGGTCAATTGAAAGCGCATACCTATACTAAAGATTTACAGATTTGATGGGAGAGTGATAGTATGATCAACTTGCATCAAGAGCGTGTACCGGCAACAGCAACAAATCCAAACTTAATCAATTACGAAGAAGCCGCTTCTTCATTCCAATGGGAACAAGTGGAGAAACAGTTCAGCTGGCACCAAACTGGAAAAGTAAACATGGCGTATGAAGCAATTGACCGCCATTTGGAGCTAGGCAAAGGCAACAAGACAGCTCTGTATTACAGCGACAACGAGCGTGATGAGTCGTACACGTTCGAGCAGCTAAGCAAACAATCCAACCGCTTCGCCAATGTTTTGCGCGGGCTCGGCATTGGCAAAGGCGAACGTGTATTCATATTTATGCCTCGTACGCCTGAGCTTTATTTCAGCGTCCTTGGCGCTCTTAAGATCGGTGCGGTTGTAGGACCTTTGTTTGAAGCGTTTATGGAAACGGCCGTGAAAGACAGATTGCAAGACAGCGAAGCGATTGCGATCGTTACGACTCCTGCTCTTTTGCACCGGATTAAACGCGATGAGCTGCCTGGCTTAAAACATGTTATTGTTTTTGGCGATGAGGTTCCAAGCGAAGAAGGCATCGTGAATTACAAGGAAGAAATGGGCAAAGCGTCCGAAGAAGCCGAAATCCAGTGGCTGGACCGTGAGGACGGCCTTATTTTGCATTACACTTCCGGTTCCACGGGCAAGCCAAAAGGTGTTTACCATGTACAGAACGCGATGGTTCAACATCTTTTTACAGGCCAGGCTGTATTGGATTTGAAAGAGAATGATATTTACTGGTGTACGGCTGACCCAGGCTGGGTAACGGGCACTTCATATGGTATTTTTGCTCCATGGCTTAATGGCGCTACCAATGTCGTGCGTGGTGGACGCTTCAGTCCAAGCGACTGGTACAACGTCATTCAAAAATATAATGTAACGGTATGGTACAGTGCGCCTACCGCCTTCCGCATGCTGATGGGAGCGGGCGACGACTTGTCCAAGCAATTTGATTTGTCCAGCCTTCGCCATGTGCTAAGCGTTGGCGAGCCGCTCAATCCCGAAGTTGTAAGATGGGGCATGAAAGTATACAACCAGCGCATTCACGATACTTGGTGGATGACGGAGACGGGCGGTCAATTAATCTGCAACTATCCTAGCATGGATATTAAGCCAGGTTCCATGGGCAAGCCGTTGCCAGGCGTAAAAGCGGCCATTATCGACGACAACGGCAATGAGGTTCCGCCTTACCGTATGGGCAATTTGGCGGTTCGCACCCCTTGGCCGTCCATGATGCGCAAAGTTTGGAACAATCCGTCCAAATACGAAGAGTACTTCCGTTTGGAAGGCTGGTATGTATCCGGCGACTCCGCTTATATGGACGAAGACGGCTATTTCTGGTTCCAAGGCCGTATCGACGACGTTATTAATACGGCTGGCGAGCGGGTAGGCCCGTTTGAAGTCGAGAGCAAGCTGGTTGAGCATCCTGCTGTTGCGGAGGCGGGAGTTATCGGCAAGCCGGATCCAATGCGCGGGGAAATTATTAAAGCTTTTATTGCGCTTCGCGAAGGGTTCGAGCCGTCCGAAGAGCTCAAGAAGGAGATCGCTCAATTTGTGAAAATAGGTTTGTCCGCACATGCGGCGCCTAGAGAAATTGAGTTTAAGGATAAGCTCCCTAAAACGCGCAGCGGCAAAATTATGAGACGGGTGCTGAAGGCTTGGGAATTGAACTTGCCGACAGGCGACTTGTCTACAATCGAAGATTAAGATTATTGCAATCCTATATCGACATATAAGGGAACCGGCAAACCTCGCTAAGAGGCTTGCCGGTTTTTGTTTCACAAAAAAAAGCCTATGCAGCCTCCGAGAAGGAGGGGAACTGACCCCATAGTGTGAGACAAATCAAAACACCTTCAAGAAAATGCCGAGACATCGTAAGATGTGGAGGACAACTTTGGAGGTGTTTTTGTTTTGGCAACGAGAGTTAGTTATCCGTTAGAAATCAAAATGAAAGCTATTGAAATGAAGTTAGCCGGTGCTACGAAGAGAGAAGTATTAGAGCAATTAGGCATTCGAAACCGAACTCAAGTGGAAACGTGGCTACGCTGGTACAGAGCAGGAGAGTTGCA